>NZ_JADMKB010000161.1 GCF_018780075.1 Hydrogenophaga sp. | reverse complement strand
GGGGGAGGGCGGGGCATGCTGGCCATTGCGGCCCACTTCCGGTACATCAGCAAGAACGGCCTCCTCGGCATGGAGAACGAACAGGGCGAGGTCCTGCAAGGACGGTCCGCTGTCTACGAGCTGAGCGACGAGTGGCGCTATGGCGGCAGCCTGATTGGAGACGAAGGACAACGGCGCGAGGCGTTCAACATCATGCTGTCCATGCCACGCGGTACGGACCCGCTGATCGTCCAACGGGCGGCGAGCGAGTTTGCAAAGGCCGAGCTGGCCAACCACAAGTATGTGATGGTGCTGCACGACCACCAGGCGAACCCGCACGTGCACCTCAGCGTGAGGGCAGAGTCGATCTACGGTAAACGGCTCAACCCGCGCAAGGCCGACCTGCAACGGTGGCGCGAGACCTTTGCCGAGAAACTGCGTGGCTATGGGGTGGAGGCCGAAGCCACCCGGCAGGCCACACGGTTCCAGACCAGGAACTCGGAACATCTTTGGCGGCTGAAGGCCAGGGAGGACGGGCGGCTGCGGAAAGCCAGACCTGAAGACAAGAGCAGCCCGAAATCGCGGACCACCCGTACAGAGGCGCTGCGTGCCTGGTTGCACATTGGCCAGGCCCTGGCCAAGTCACCGGATACCAGAGATGTGAAGCTGGCTGCCGCAATCGCAGCATTCATTCAGGATGCTTCGGCGACCTGGGCACCAACCAGACCTGGTCAGGAAGTGGGTCGAGGGGCTGGGCGCTCAGCGCCGATTGTTGCAAGGTCGATTGACGACATTGTTGGGCAAGCATCTGCTTCACCGGAGCGTTCGAAGTCCGTACCCGATGTCGGCAGGGAAACATGGCGCGCAGATTCTTCAACCGGTCCGGAATTTCATCGTTGAGGTGTTCACACACCAATGCAAAGAGATCGCCCCAGATGGAACCTGCGATGTCGCTGGGATGGCCATTTGTCCATCGCTTGTGGAAGCCCATCGACTGACCTAAAATGCATGAAATTTCAATGAAATTACAGTTGTTATGACCACCGTTTTTCATTCTCCAGAAGCCCTTCGTGGTGCCGCCGCCCAGCTTGCGGGCGAGCTGCATGCTGGCCGGGTTTATCGGCGGGAGGATCTTGCCCACCTGTCCACGGCGGTGGACAGGCATCTGCGAAAGTTGGTGGCCAGCGGTGCACTCAAGAAGCTGGCGCAGGGGCTGTATCACGCACCCAAGGCTTCGAGCTTTGGACCAATCCCGCCGGCCGATGAGCAGGTCGTGGGCGGATTTCTGCGCGACAAGGATTTTCTGGTTTTTTCGCCATCGGCCTACAACACCGTGGGATTGGGCACCACGCAGCTTTACAACCGCACCCTGGTTTACAACCACAAGCGCCACGGCGTTTTCAGGCTGGGCAATCGCCAGTTCGACTTTCGTGTGAAGCCGCGGTTTCCCAAGAAGTTGACGCCGGAATTCCTGTTCGTGGACTTGTTGAACAACCTGGACGAACTGGCTGAAGACCGCGATGCGGTGCTGCAGCAGGCGCGCAACAAACTGCCGTCTTACGACATGACACGCCTGCAACGTGCCGTGGACAGCTTTGGCAGCATGGCCACACGCAAGCGCGTCAGGGAGTGGAAGGGTGCCTGAGTTTCTGCACGAACGGCGGGACTTTGACCAGCTTCTGGCAGTGGTGGCTGATGCACGCGGACTCGACCCTTCGCTGGTGGAGAAGGACTACTGGATCATGCATGTGCTCTGGGGTCTGCAAGCGCAGGGCTTTCAGTTCGAGCTGAAGGGCGGCACCTCTTTGTCCAAAGGCTTCGGCGTCATCCACCGTTTCTCCGAGGACATCGATATCCGAATCGAGCCACCCGCAGGCATGGCCGTGAAGACGGGCCGCAATCAGGACAAGCCGGCTCATGTGGCATCGCGCCGCGACTACTACGAGGCGCTGGCCGAAAGGATCCGTATTCCGGGCATCGACAGCGTGCAGCGCGACACGCTGTTTGACGATGAGAAGCTGCGCAGCGCTGGCATCCGTTTGGTCTATGGGCCGCACACTGCCGCGCTGGCCGGGGTCAAAGACGGTATTTTGTTGGAACTGGGATTCGATGACACGGCGCCCAATCGACCGGTCACTATCTCCTCATGGGCCTGGGATACCGCAAGAGAGCGTGGGGTGTCTGTGTTCGACAACCGGGCGGCCGGCGTGCTTTGTTATGCGCCCACACACACCTTCGTCGAAAAACTCCAGACCATTTCGACCAAGTACCGCCGGCTGGGCGAGTCACAAACCTTCCCGGGCAACTTCCTGCGCCACTACTACGATGTCTATTGCCTTCTGGGTCTGGAGGAGGTGCAGGACTTCATGCGGGAGCCCGCCTATCGCGTGCGCAAGGGGCAGCGCTTTCGTGCCGGTGACGAGCAAGTGATTGCCCGCAACCCCGCCTTTGTTCTCGCAGATCCTGCCCAGCGACAGCGCTTTGCCCAGGAGTACCGCAAGACCACAGCCCTGTATTACCAGGGTCAACCGCCTTTCGAATCGCTTCTGGAAAGGATTCAGCAGAACATTGATGCTATGTGACGCTGCCACAGGATCAAGCACGCTCACCCGGAGCTGCAAGTGGTGGTGCAACCGGGACACAAGCCAAGCATGCCGAGCAATTTCGGAAACGAGTCGGGACACGGAGTCCGAACTGGCGCCAAGCGGGCAAGTGGTCAGAGCGTCAGTCGCGCCAAAGCTGCTGCCGCGTGGTCGGCACGCAAGTGCCCGTAGTGGCGTTCAATCATGGCGACGCTGGTCCCACTAAGCTGAGCGACGGTGAGCAAGTCAAGGCCGCCTGTGACGAGGTCCGTGATAACGCTGTGGCGGATGGTGTAGGCGGTCACGTTGGACGATAGATCGGCCGCAGCTGCTGCCTCCTTGATCGGCCCCTTCCATGAGTCCTTGTTCCACGCTTTGCTGTCCGCGCGGCAGAAGATCGGTGACAGTGCGAGCCGATCTCTGCACAAATCGGCGAACTCGCTAGCGGTGGCCTCGGGCAGCTTGATCTTTCGATCTCTCCCGGCCTTGTCCTTTCCAATCGTGAGAACCGATAGGCGCAGATCGAATTTTTCGACGGTCAGTGCCGCCAAGGCTCCAGGCCGCAAGGGAACTGACGACAGGCCTCGCAAAAAGATGGCAACGTCTTGGGCAGCGTGTTTGATCAACGACCTGCGTTGGTCCCGGTCCAGAAAAACATCACGTCGTCCATCTGCGTTTTTGCTAGGTCGGAGTGCAACCCGCCACGCCATGTCGGTGGTGACGCTGCCTGCATCGTGAGCGAAGTTCAACGCAGCGCGTAGCGCCGCAATGTCGCGGTTAACGCTGGCAGCGGACCTGGGACGTGTGATTGGGGTATCGCGCTTGTCACGGTTGACGACGACGGGGGTCTTCGCCATCTCATTGCGCCAAGTCTCAATACGGGTTTTGTTCAGTTTTTCCAGATCAAGCGCAGCCAGATTCTTGTTGCAGAAGACCCACCTTTTGAAGCGCATGTCGAGGTCGTCGGCGGGCTTGTCGCCGCGGGTGGAGCGAACGTGCTTCACGTAGCGCTCACAAGCCGTTCGGACGGTCACGGACTCAGCAGTTCCGCCCTTGCCGAGATGCGCAAACCATTGCTCGGCCGCTCGCTTTGCAGTGTCATAACGCTGCGAAGGTGGCATCTCGGCGTACTCGCCGAAGCTGCGCTTCTGCTGCTTGCCCTTGTCGTCCCGAAAACGAGCCAACCAAGTTCCGGTCGATGTCGGAGTCATCTTGCGAAAACCAAGGTAGCAGCCATTGCTGAGCTTCAACCAGTGCGGCTCGTGCTGAGGCTTCAGTTTGTCTCTTGCCTGAACGACGCCAAGTGCCGGCATCCTGGGTCTCCATTCAAGTGAGATCAAGTCTCACGACAACAGCGAAATGGACGAGATCTGGTGGGGAAAAAGTGGGAAAAACTTCGATGGAATTATAGAGACAGTTTGGGACGGTTTACCTATGAAAGCGATGTCCCGTAACGTCCCAGAAAGTCCTATTTCCCGTCATTCACACGGCAGGGGTCGCAGGTTCGAACCCTGCACCGCCCACCAGACGGAAAACCCCGTAAGTTCCAGGACTTACGGGGTTTTTTATTGCTCCTACCAGCGCGGGGTGGCAAACCGTTGCACCAGAAAGTCCATCAAGGCGCGCACCGCGGGCGACAAGTGCTTGCGTGAAGGGTAGAGCGCGTGGATGGCCATGTCGGGTGGTTGCCAGTCGGACAGCACCGCCACGAGCGTGCCATCGGCCAGGTGCGGGTTGGCCAGGTAGGTCGGCTGCAGTGCCACACCGCCGCCCGCCAATGCCGCTTGCAGCAAGGCGGTGGCCTCGTTGGCGCTGAGCTGGCTGCGCACGCCGACCCGGCTTTGTTCCTCCCCACGGGTGAGGGTCCACACGCTCTTGCCGAAGTTGACAAAACTCAGGCACCGGTGGTGTTCCAGATCGGCCGGCGTGGTGGGTGTGCCATGTTCCGCCAGGTAGGCCGGAGAGGCCACCAGCGCCGAAGCGCAAGGCGCCAGCACGCGACCGATCAAGGCGGGGTCGGGCTCGGCGCTGATGCGGATGGCCAGGTCCACGCGGGCCTCGACCAGGTTGAGTGCACCTTCGCTGGCGTTGAGGTCGATCTTGAGCTGAGGGTGCAGCTTCAGGAAATCGGCCAGCGCGGCCGCCATCTGCGCATAAGCCAATGAAATGCTGCAGGTCACGCGCAGCTGTCCGCGCAAGGCGGTGTCGTGGCGGCTGGTTTCCTGCTCCACATCGTCCATCAGCGCCAGCATTTGCTGGCTGCGGCGCAGGCAGCTCTCGCCCGCGTCGGTGAGCGTGACGCTGCGGGTGGTGCGCTGCAGCAGGCGCGCGCCCAGCCACTGTTCCAGCGTGCCCACGTAGCGCGTGACCATCGCGCGCGACATCTCCAGCTGGTCGGCCGTGGCGCTGAAGCTGCCGCTCTCGGCCACCGCCACAAACACCCGCATGGCGGTCAATCGGTCCATGATTTGATCGATTTGTGAAACATATATGGCCGGATTATGCGATTTATCTGTTCGAATATTGAAACTACAGTTGATCCCAGCGCTGAAAAGTGCCCCTCAATCACATTCAACTGGAGCCTCTCATGATCCGCACCACCGTCGTCGCTGCCTCGCTGGCCATCGCCTTCACCGCCGCTCAGGCCGCCCAGCCCCTGAGCGTCAAGGTGTACAACGCCGCCGGCAACAGCTTCAACGTCAACTCGACCCTGGTCTATGGCGAAAAAGAGGCCATGGTGATCGACGCCGGCTTCACGCGCGCCGACGCCCTGCGTATCGCCGCCAATGTGCTCGACAGCGGCAAGCGGCTCACCACCATTTACGTGAGCCAGGCCGACCCGGACTACTACTTCGGCGTCGAAACGCTCAAGGACATCTTCCCCCAGGCCGACGTGGTGAGCACGCCCGCCGTGCTGGAAAAACTCAACGCCAAGATGGCGGGCAAAGTGGCGTTCTGGGGTCCCAAGATGGGCGTCAACGCGCCGCGCAAGCCGGTGGTGCCGCGCGCGCTCGCGGGCAACAGCCTGACGCTCGAAGGTCAGACCATCGAGATCCGTGGCACGCAAGGCCTGCTGGCCCATCGCCCCTACGCATGGATCCCGTCGATCAAGGCCGTGGTGGGCAACATCGGCCTCTTCGGCCACGTGCACGTGTGGACCGCCGACACGCAAAGCGCCGCCGAGCGCGCCGCTTGGGTGGCCCAGCTGGACGAGATGGCCGCGCTTCAGCCCGAGCTGGTGGTGCCCGGTCACATGAAGGCTGGCACCGCCGTGGACGCCAGCGCCATCACCTTCACCAAGGACTACCTGCAGACCTTCGAGAAGAACCTGGCGGCGAGCAAGACCGGCGCCGAGCTGATCGACGCCATGAAGAAGTCCTACCCGCAGGTGACCGACGGTGCGATGTCGCTGGACATCGGCGCCAAGGTCAACAAGGGCGAGATGAAGTGGTGAGGAGATCAACCATGAGCGACGCGCCGGGCCGTTCCCAAGCCAGCTCGCACCGCAGCCCGCAGGGCGAAGGTATTCCAGTGGGCACCACCGTCACTTACTTGTTCGATCCCCTGTGCGGCTGGTGCTATGGCGCCTCGCCTGCAATCCAGAGGCTGGGGCAGCACAGCGGGATCACGCTGGAGCTGGCCCCCACGGGGCTGTTTGCCGATGGCGGCCGGCGCATGGACGCGGCCTTTGCCGAGTTCGCCTGGTCCAACGACCAGCGCATCGCCCAGCTCACGGGCCAGCGCTTCACCGAGGCCTACCGCCAGAACGTGCTGGGTCGCCACGGCAGCCCCTTCGATTCGACGTCCATGACGCTGGCCCTCACCGCCGTGTCGTTGACCGAGCCGCAGCGCGAACTGGGGGTGTTGAAAGCACTGCAGGAGGCGCGGTACGTGGCGGGACTGGACACCGGCCATGCGCCGGTGGTCGGCGCGCTGCTGCGCGGTCTGGGCCTGGAGGCGGCGGCCGACCGGCTCGCTGCACCCGACGCCGCGCTGAGGGAGCGCCACGCGGCGCGCCTGGGCCAGGCCCGTCGCCTGATGCGGACGCTGGGCGCGCAGGGTGTGCCGGGCCTGGTGGTGCACCGCGCGTCGGGCGACCGGCTGCTGGGCGGTCAAACGCTGTACGGTGACGTTGATCAACTGATCGGCCAGATCGTGGCCGGCTGAAGGAGCGAACCATGGGCGTTCTTCACACCGTGCTGGACCACCTGCACGCCGGGCGCTGGACCGAAGCGCACAACCTGGTTCAGAGCGACGGCTCCGAGCTCGGCGCCTGGCTGCACGGCATCGTGCACACCGTGGAGGGCGACCTGGAGGACGCCGAATACTGGTACACCCAGGCCCACCGCCACTTCCGCAGCCGCGGGACCTTGCCTGAAGAGCTGGAGCGCTTTGCGCGCGAGCTCGCGAACGCACCGGAAGGTGTGCCGCCCGACGATGGGGCTGCGCCCTAGGCGGGTGTGACGCGTTTGGAGGATGGAGGCGGGGACGTGACCGCGGCCTCGCCACAGGGGGCGACTTCGTCACCGGCGCTGCGCGTGCTCCCGCACCGGACAACCTGACCGCTGGCACACCTCACGCAGAACTGGGTCAGTGCGTCGCCTTGAGCCGGGTCCCGCTGAGCGTGATGCCGTGTGTTCTGGACCGCGTCTGTGCGTGCCCGTTGGCGCCCGACGCCATGGGGTGATTCAATCCGTTTCAGCGTGAAGGCGCGCGCGCCCCCTACAGTGTGGTCCCTATGCCCAGAACCGACGACGACCTGTCTCCCATCGCGCCGCTGCGCCTGCCGGTGTTCCGCATGTTGTGGACCACCTGGCTCATGGCCAATGTGTGCATGTGGATGAGCGACGTGGCGGCGGCCTGGATGATGACCTCGCTCACCACCACGCCGCTCTGGGTCGCGCTGGTGCAGACGGCCTCCACCCTGCCGGTGTTCCTGCTGGGGTTGCCCAGCGGCGCGCTGGCCGACAGCCTGGACCGCAAGCGGTTCTTCCTCTTTACGCAGCTGTGGGTGGCGGTGGTGGCGTCGATCCTGAGCGCCTTCATCTTCCTGGACGCGATGACCCCGGCCCTGCTGCTGGCGCTGACGTTTGTCAACGGCATCGGCATGGCGCTGCGCTGGCCAGTGTTCTCGGCCATCGTGCCCACGATCGTGCCCCGGAACCAGTTGCCGGCGGCGCTGGCGCTCAACGGGGTGTCGATGAACGCGTCGCGCATCATCGGCCCGCTGGCGGCCGGCGCGCTGATCGCCAGCGCCGGCAGTGCCTGGGTGTTCCTGCTCAACGCGGTGTTGTCCGTGGTGGCCGCGGTCATCATCAGCCGCTGGAAGCACGAGCACAAGTCACACCCGCTGGGGCGCGAGCGCCTGGGCTCCGCGATGCGTGTGGGCCTGCAGTACGTGGCCCAGTCCTACCACCTGAAGGGGGTGCTGCTGCGCATCTCGATCTTCTTCTTCCACTCGACCGCCCTGATGGCGCTGCTGGCCCTGCTGGCGCGCGGCATGCAGGGCGGCGGCGCCGGCACCTTCACCCTGTTGCTGGCCGCCATGGGCTCTGGCGCCATCGCGTCCACGGCGTTCCTGCCCGGCTTGCGCCGCCGCTATCCACGCGACGGTCTCATCCTGCGCGGCGCGGCCCTGCAAGCCGCCGCCATGGCGACGATGGCCTGGACCGACCTGGTCTGGGTGGCGGTGCCCGCGATGTTCCTGGGCGGCGCGGCCTGGATCACCACCGCCAACACGCTCAGCGTCTCGATCCAGATGGGCCTGCCCGACTGGGTGCGCGCGCGCGGCATGTCCATGTACCAGATGTCGATCATGGGCGCCAGCGCCCTGGGGGCCGCGATCTGGGGCCAGGTGGCCACCTGGACCAGCGTGCCGGTGAGCCTGGGCATCGCGGCCGGGACGGGGCTGATCGCCATGTTTCTGGCCAACCGCCTGATGCCCGATTCCGGGCTGGAAGACGACCTCACACCCAAGCGCATTTTTCCCGCGCCCCAGATCCACGAGCCCCCACCCCGGGGCCATGTGATGGTGATGATCGACTACCGCATCGACCCGGCGCGCGCGGCCGACTTCCGGGAACTGATGCTGGGCGAGGGGCGCCGCAGCCGCCTGCGCCACGGCGCCTTGTCGTGGGAGCTGCTGCACGACATCCACGAGCCCAGCCGCTTTGTCGAGGTCATCGTCGACGAGTCCTGGAACGATCACCTGCGCCGCTTTGACCGCGTCACCGCAGCCGACGTGGCGTTGCGCGACCGCAAGCTGGCCTTCCACCTGGGCGAGGAGCCGCCTCGCGTCACCCGCAGCCTGATGGAAACGACGGTGAAGGCCCCCTGAACCTCGCTTGGCGGCCTATCGCGGCACGATGAAGGTCGAGGGCTCCCGGACGGGCGGGAGCGACGGATGGGCCGGATCGCTCACCTCGAAGTGGATGTCGATGATCTCGCCCGCCTTCGGGGCCGCGACCGCCTGGGGCATGTGGGCGGTCACCGTGAAGGTGTGGGCCTGGGCGGGTGGCAGGACCACCGTGGACGGACCGAGCAGGCCTACCCCGCTGGACGGCTCAACGGCCACGTTCAACGACCGTGCGCGGTCCGAGGCGTTCATCAGCTGCAGGATGTACACGTTCTCCACCGCGCCCAGCTCTACCGTGCGCGCCATCACGCTGCGGTCGCGCACGACGTTGAGCCGCACCTCGGCGCGCGTCAGGAAGGCGGTGGTCATGCCCGCCATGGCGATCAGGAGCAGCGATCCGTAGACCACCACGCGCGGTCGCCAGAACCGGTTCAAGGACCACCCGGGCTTTGAGGTGTCGCCACCCAGCTCCCGCAGCGAGGCCATGCGGATCAGGCCCCGGGGCGCCCCGATCTTGTCCATCACCTGGTTGCAAGCGTCGATGCACAGCCCGCAACCGATGCAGGCCGCCTGCAGGCCGTCCCGGATGTCGATGCCCGTCGGGCAGACCTGCACGCAGAGCGTGCAGTCGATGCAGTGTCCGGCGGATTTGGCGCGGGTGTCGCTGTCCGCGCCGGCCCGGCGCGGCTCGCCCCGGCGGTGATCGTACGCCACGTTCAGCGTGCGTGGGTCCATCAGCGAGCCCTGGAAGCGGCCGTAGGGGCACATGTGCAGGCACACGCTCTCGCGCAGGAAGCCAGCATTGCCGTAGGTGGCCAGGCCATAGAAGCCGATCCAGAAGCTTTCCCAGGGGCCGAGTTGACCGGGCACGGCGAGGGCCAGTTCACGGATGGGCGTGAAGTAGCCCACCAGCGTGAAGCCGGTCCACAGGGCGAGCAGCGCCCAGGCCAGGTGTTTGCCGCCGCGCCGCAGCAGTTTCTGCGCGTTCCAGGGGCCGCGGTCCAGCCGAAGGCGGGCCTGGCGGTCGCCCTCCGTGCGGCGCTCGATCCACTGGAACAGCGCGGTGTACACCGTCTGCGGGCAGACGAAGCCGCACCACACGCGACCGGCCACCGTGGTGGCAAAAAACAGCAGCAGGGCGCTGATCACCAGCAGGCCAGCCAGGTAGATCAGGTCCTGCGGGTAGAGCACCGCGCTGAACAGGAAGAAGCGGCCGGCCTCCAGATCGAACAGCACGGCCTGGCGGCCGTGCACCGTCAGCCAGGGCAGGCCGTAGTACACCAGTTGCGTGATCCAGACCATGGCCCAGCGCCAGCGGGTGAACATGCCCGTGATCGAGCGCACCTGGATCTTGTCTTCGGCGGGCCGGTTGTTGACCGGGACGATAGGGATGGTGCGGGAGGTCATGGTGTTCCGATGTTCAAGGCAGGGGTGCGGGGGCGGCAGGGCGCCAGGGCCTCGGCCACAGGCGCCAGGAGGTCGGCCAGGCCGTGTGCGCCCAGCCACTCGTCTTCCCGGAAGAAGACCCGGTTCAGGCGGAGCGAGGCCAAGGCGTGTCCGAGGGGCGGGGGCAGGACAGACAGGCCGTCTTCCTCGCTGCGCAGCAGCACCCAGCCCGCGTTGCCGTCGCCCAGGCGCACCGGGGCGACCAGTGAAAAACCTTCCCAGGGCAGGTTGGGCACCCCGTGAAAAACGCCGCTCAGCAGCCAGCCCCGGCCCGTGTTTTCAGCGGCCAGCTCCCTGCCGCCCGGGGGCAGCGTGGCCGCCCGGGTGCCGCTCAGAAAATCGGGCAGCCAGAATTCCCGCAGCCCCACGTTGGCGGTCTGCACCAGCGCCTCGATGGCCAGGCGCTGCGCCCACAGGACCGCTGCGGCGGCCGGGTCCTGCCGTTGCAGAAGCCCGGCGGCATGCGCCAGATCGTCGAGGCCGCCGCCGTTGCCGCCCAGATGGCGGGGCACCGCACAGCGCAGCAGGCCGGAGTCCACCACCCGCTGCAGGGGAGAGCGTGAGGCTTGAAGCGCGTTCACAACGGGAGCGGTGCCAAGGAGTCCGGTGTCGGTGAGCATGGCCATGATGGTGGCCTTGTGCCATCTGATTGCACAGATTCAGTTGAAATGAAATCAGACCGGATCAGATGGGGCTGTCCTTCGCATCTGATCCGCTGTTTCGGGAAAAAAGAGCCGCTTCTGTGTCGGGTAGCCGTGGGTGGCGCGCGGATACTCGTGCCATGTCTGATTCACCCACTCCGCGGCGGCACTGGCCCGCCCGACCCTTCAAAGCCTTGCTGGCCATGGCCGGCCTGGTGGCGCTGCAATGGCTTGGCGATGCCTTCGTGGCGCGAACCGGCTGGCCGGTGCCTGGTTCGCTGGTGGGCTTGCTGGTGCTGCTGGCGGGGCTGGCGCTGTGGGGGCGCGTGCCCCAGGCCCTGGACGATGTGAGTGCGCCGCTGTTGCGCCACCTGATGCTCCTGCTCATCCCGTCGGTGGCTGCGGTGGGCCTGTACGCCGGCCTGCTGGTGCAGCACGCGGTCGCGTTCCTGCTGGTGTCCGTGGGGGTCACGGCCCTGACCATCGTGGCCACCGCCTGGACCCTGCAGCGGCTGCTGAAGCGGGTGCGGCCTTGATGCTCTGGTCGGCGATCACGCTGGCGGCCTACCTGGCCGCGCTGTGGCTGTACCGGCGCAGCGGCCACCACCTGCTGTGCCTGCCCGTGCTCACCGGCACGGGCCTGGTGCTGGCCGCGCTGGCGCTGGCCGGCACCGGCTACCCGGTCTACGCCGAGGCCACGCGCGTGCTGCGCTGGCTGGCGGGGCCAGCCGTCATCGCCCTGGCCGTGCCCCTGTACCGGCAGGCGACCCTGCTGCGGCGGCTGGCCTTGCCCTTGCTGGCGGCGCTGGCGGCGGGTTGCCTGGTGTCGGTGCTGGGCACCGTGGCACTGTGCGTCCTTCTGGGCACGCCGATGTCGTTCGCGCTGTCGCTGGCGCCCAAGGCCGCGACCATGCCCATGGCCTTGCTGGCGGCCGAGCGCGCGGGCGGTGTGCCCGCGGTGGCGGCGATGGCCGTGGTGGCCACGGGGGTGCTGGGCCCCTTGCTGGCGGGGCCGCTGCTGCGCTGGTTGCGGGTGGAGGAGGGGCCCGAGGGCGGTGCGGACGGCGAGGTCGTGCGCAGCTTCACGCTCGGCCTGGTGGCGCACGCCATCGGCGTCGCGCGGGTCTTGCAGACGCACCCCGGCAGCGTGGCCTTCGCGGCCCTGGCCATGGGCCTGAACGGTGTCGCCACTGCGCTGGTGCTGGCTGTGCTGTCGCGCTGGCTGTGAGGGGGCCGCTGCGGGATGCCCTGCCGGCGGACCCACCGCTGGCGCCGGGTGGCTTTCCGGCCACTGCACCCGCCATCTGCGCTGTAACATTCCCAGGAACCTGGACCTGGGAAGCTCAGATGAACGGCACCCGCCTGACCCGATACCAACAGCTGGCCGAAGACATGGCCGACGCCATCCGCGCCGGCCTGCTGCGCCCGGGCGAACGCCTGCCCTCCGTGCGGGTCACCTGCGAGCAGCGGCGCGTGAGCCCGTCCACCGTGTTCCAGGCCTACGGGCACCTGGAGTCGCTGGGGCTGATCGAGGCGCGCCCCCGTTCAGGCTACTTCGTGCGCGCCACGCGCCGCCCGCTGCGAGCCGGCCCCGAGCCGGCGCCCCCGCGCAGCGAGGCCACGCCGGTGGCCATCAGCGAACTGGTGTTCGACCTGCTGGGCTCCACCCGCGACGCCGACGTGGTGCCGCTGGGCTCGGCCTTTCCGGCTGCGCACCTGTTCCCGTTCGACGAACTCGCGCGCAGTGGCGCGCGCGCCATGCGCCGCCTGAAGGCGAGCCAGATCACGGGCGCGCTGACCGCCGGCGACGAGGGCCTGCGGCTGGCGCTGCGCAAGCGCTACGCGCTGCAGGGCGTGGCGCTGGCGGACAGCGAACTCATCATCACCAACGGCGCCATGGAGGCGCTCAACCTCTGCCTGCAGGCGGTCACGAAACCCGGCGACGTGGTGGTGGTGGAGTCGCCCACCTTCTACGCCGCGCTGCAGGCGCTCGAACGCCTGCACCTGAAGGCGGTGGAGGTGGTGACCGACCCGAAGGAGGGCGTGGACCTGGCCGCGCTGGGCGAGCTGCTGGCCCGCCAGAAAGTGGCGGCCTGCTGGTTCATGCCGAGCTTCCAGAACCCGCTGGGCGCGCTGATGCCGGTGGCACGTCGCCAGGCCCTGGTGGCGCTGCTGGCGCAGCACGGCGTGCCGCTGATCGAAGACGACGTGTATGGCGAGCTGCACGCCGGCGTGCGCCGCCCGCCGCCCGCCAAGGCGTTCGACCAGCAGGGCGGGGTGCTGCACTGTTCGTCGTTTTCCAAGTGCCTGGCCCCGGGCTACCGCGTGGGCTGGGCGGCGGCTGGGCGCTACGCGCCGCAGGTGGAGCGGCTGAAGATGATGACCTCGCTGGCCACCGCCATCCCGCCGCAGCTGGCGGTGGCCGATTACCTGGCCCAGGGCGGCTACGACCGCCACCTGCGCCGCCTGCGCGAAGCCCTGGCCACGCAGCAGGCCCACGCGCTGAAACTGGTGGAGCGGCACTTCCCGGCCGGCACCCGCGTCACCCGGCCCGAAGGGGGCTACTTCATCTGGGTCGAGTTGCCCCCCGAGGTGGACGCGCTGGCGCTGCACCAGCGCGCGCGGGCCTGCGGCATCAGCACCGCGCCGGGCGTGCTGTTCTCGGCCGACCACCGCTTCACCCACCACCTGCGGCTGAACGTGGGGCACCCGGGCGATGCGCGGTTTGACGGGGCGATCAGGACGCTGGGGCGGCTGGCGGCGGACCTGCAGTCGGGCCGCTGAGGGTTCCTGGAACGCCGACTTGCATCAGCCCGGCTCGCTCAGCTGATGGCCCCAGCCTTCCACCGTTTCCCTGATCAGGCGGGCCACGATCTTGCTGGCCGGCGTCAGCTGACCCTGTTTGGGCAGCGACAGCGTGACGTGGCGCCGGCAATCGGGGTTGACGATGCGGGCCGCCTGCAGCCGCCCTGACCGCAGTTCGTCGGCGATCGAAAACGGGCCCAGCAGCGAATACAGGTGGGCGGTGTGGGCCACCAGTTCCTTCTGCACCCGCAGCGAGTCGGCCTCCACCTCCGCCAGAAGGCTGAAGCCCTTGCCGCGCGCAGTTTCGTCGAGCACCGAGCGCCAGTGGGCCGGGCGGCGCGGCAGCACCAGGCGCAGCCCTTCGAGGCGCGTGAAGTCGACCGTCTCGCCTCGGGTGAGCGGGTCGCCCGGGCGTGACACCAGGTAGGTGCCCACGGTGGCCAGCAGCTTTTCGTCCTCGCTGGCGGGTTTCTGGTAGCGGAACAGCACCGCCATGTCGACGCTGCCGGTGTCGAGCAGCGCGTCCAGCTCGCCCCCCTGGCCTTCGCGGATGTTGAGCTTGATCTTGGGGAACTCGGCCTGCAGGCGCAGGTAGAGCCGGGTCATCAGCGGGTGCGCCGCCGAGGGCAGGATGCCCAGCTTGACTTCGCCCATCGGCACGCCGGCGTCGGTGCGGATGTCGGCCAGCAGCTGGTCGGTGTCGCGCACCCAGCCGCGCACGCGGGTTTCGATGTGCTGCCCCAGGTCGGTCAGCACCACGCCGCGCCCGGTGCGCCGGAACAGCGCGCCCCCGCAGGCCGATTCCAGTTCGCTGATCTGGCGGCTGATGTGCGACTGCACGGTCTGCCGCTGTGCCGCGGCCTTGGTGAAGCTGCCGAGTTCGGCCACCTCCAGGAAGAGCCGGAAGTCGTTCGGGTTCATGCGGGTGCTCCACAGGTTTTGATATGCCAATCAAGGTATGTCTGAAATGCCAGTTTGCATTCTATTCAGATGACTGGTGCCTCCCTAGACTCCAGCCCCATCAACACCGCGCTCCCCAAGAGCGCCTTCATGGAGACACACCACATGCGCTTTGTCAGCTTTGAAAAAGAGGGTCACGCCAGCTACGGCCTGGTCGAGGCATCGGGCCACTACCGGCGCGTGCCCGCCGCGTTCCAGGCCCGGTTCGCCGACCTGAAAGCGGTGATCGCCGGCGACGCGCTGGCGGCCGCTGCCGAAGCCGCTCGGGCCAGCGGCGAGACCCTGGCACCCGAGCAGGTGCGCCTGCTGCCGGTGATCGCCAACCCCGGCAAGCTGATCTGCGTGGGCCTGAACTACAAGAGCCACGTGGCCGA
>NZ_JADMKB010000138.1 GCF_018780075.1 Hydrogenophaga sp. | reverse complement strand
AGGTCGAACAGGTCGGCGCCGTGCTGCGTGTCGTCGAACGCGTAGGCCACGGTCTGGTAGATCGGCACCGCCACGGCCTTGGTGGTGGGGTCGGGTGTGTAACCGCCGTGCACGGCGATGGTTTCGATTTTCATCTTGCGGGTCTCCTGGGTGGGTGGCCGCGCCAGGGATGCCGCGCAGCCGGCGTCATTCTCTCAGCAACTCCACCAAGGTCACGCCCCGGTGGCGCACGCCCAGCGCCGTGATCGCGGCCTGGCTCAGGTCGATGATGCGACGGTGCCGGTAAGGGCCGCGGTCGTTGATGCGCACCACCACCTCCTTGCCCGTCTGCAGACTGCGCACGCGCACCCGGGTGCCGAACGGCAGGGTCTTGTGCGCGGCGGTGAAACCGTGCATGTCGTAGCGCTCACCGCTGGCGGTGCGCCGGCCGTGAAACTGGCGCCCGTACCAGGACGCCAACCCTTGGGCGATCAGCTGGTCGGGGGCCGACGGGGCGACCGCGGGCGAGGCCAGCTCGGCGGCAGCGTCCCCGCGTGCAGGGGGTTCCACCGGGGGCACCGAGGCGGACGGGGCCGTGGGGGGTGCGACCGCGGGTCGGCTGCCGTCCACCCCGTCTGCGCCCCGGACCGCACCCACCGGCGCGGGAACGGGTGCGGCGCAACCGGCCAGCAAGGCCACCCACAGCAGCGCGGTCAGTGCGCGGCCGCAGCGGGTTCGGGATCGGGGGTGAATGGACATGGCGGTCCTCTCCGGTGTTGTCGGACAGCCGGCCACCTTATCCCAGCTGCAGCCGCTTCACGATCTCCAGCGTGGCCGCGCTCTGGTTCATGGTGTAGAAATGCAGCGCGGGCACCCCGGCGCTGCGCAACTGGTCGCACAGGTCGGTCACCACGTCCAGGCCGAAGGCCTTGATGGACGCGATGTCGTCGCCATAGCCTTGCAGGCGCAGGCGGATCCAGCGCGGGATCTCGGCGCCGCAGGCGTCGGAAAAACGCATCAGCTGTGTGGAGCTGCCGATGGGCATGATGCCCGGCACCACCGGCACGGCGGCGCCCAGCTGGTGCGCGTCGTCCACGAAGCGGAAATAGGCGTCGCTGTTGTAGAAATACTGCGTGATGGCCGAGTCCGCGCCGGCCTTGACCTTGCTCGCGTAGGCCCGCAGATCGGCCTCGGGTGACTTGGCCTGCGGGTGGATCTCCGGGTAGGCCGCCACCTCGATGTGGAAGTCGCGCCCGGTCTCTTCGCGGATGAAGGCCACCAGGTCGCTGGCGTGGTGGAACTCACCGCCGATGCCGTAGCCGCTGGGCAGGTCGCCGCGCAACGCCACCAGGCGCTTCACGCCCATGGCCTTGAGCGTGGCGAGCTGCTCGCGAACGCTGGCCTTGGTGGCGCCGATGCACGAGAAGTGCGAGGCGGCGCTCACGCCCTCGGCCAGGATTTCGCCCACCGTGTCGAAGGTGCCCTGCTGGGTGGAGCCGCCCGCACCGTAGGTCACCGAGCAGAACTCGGGCTTCTGCACGTAGAGCTGCTGGCGCACCGCGCGCAGCTTCTCGGCGCCCTCGGGCGTCTTGGGCGGGAAGAACTCAAAACTCAATGGCAGCGCCATGGTGATTCCTTTGTGTTCGTCGCTGGGCGCGTTGCAGGGTCAATCCGACCGTTGCGCCCAGACGAAAAATTCGCGGTTGCCGTCACCGCCGGTGATGGCACTTTCAACATAGTCCCGCAGCGCCAGGCCGTGGTCCGCACAGGCCCGCTCGATGCGCTCGCGCACCCTCGCGTAACTCGCCGTGTCTTTGACCAGGCCGCCCTTGCCGATGTGCTCGGGCTGCAGTTCAAACTGCGGCTTCACCAGCATCAGCAGGTGGCCGCCGTCTTTCAACAGCGGCACGATGGCCGGCCACACCAGCGTCTGCGAGATGAACGACAGGTCACCCACGATCAGGTCAAACGGTGCGGCCGCCGATTCACCAGCGGCCTCCACCAGCTGGTCGGCCGTCAGTTCGCGGGCGTTGCATTTCTCCATGCACACCACGCGCGCGTCGGCCCTCAGCGTCGGGTGCAGCTGGCCCTGGCCCACGTCCACGCCCACCACCCGCGCCGCACCGCGTTGCAGCAGGCAGTCGGTGAAACCACCGCTGCTCTGCCCCACGTCGAGACAGCGTCGGCCGGTCACGTCGATACCGCAGTGCGTGAGCGCGCCGTCGAGCTTGAGCCCGCCGCGCGACACGAAGCGGGACTCTGCCGTGTCCAGCAGCTCCAGCTCCACCGTCTCGCGCAACTCCTCGCCGTTTTTGGTGACGACTTTCCAGTCGCCCGGCGGCACGCGCCAACGCACGCCCGCAGCGATCAGCCGCTGGGCCTGCGAACGCGAAGCGGCGAGGCCGCGTTCAACGAGAAGTTGGTCAGCACGCATGAGTGGACAGTGAACAAGCCGAACAAAACGCCGGCGCGAAACGAGCGGTCCGAAGGCCGCGTGACGCCAGGGCGCCGCGGAACCGGCTCCGCCGGGCCGCCAGCGCCGCCCCCCGGGGGGTGACGCCGCAGGCGGCGCGGGGGGTACTCAATACCTGTACGTGTCGGGCTTGTACGGGCCCTGCTTCGGCACACCGATGTACGCGGCCTGCTCGTCGCTCAGCTCGGTCAGCATCGCGCCGACCTTCTTCAGGTGCAGGCGGGCGACCTTCTCGTCCAGGTGCTTGGGCAGCACATAGACCTTGCCGACTTCGTAGAAATCGCTGTGTGTGAACAGCTCGATCTGCGCGATGGTCTGGTTGGCGAAGCTCGACGACATCACGAAGCTGGGGTGGCCGGTGCCGCAGCCCAGGTTCACCAGACGGCCCTTGGCCAGCAGGATGATGCGCTTGCCGTCCGGGAAGATCACGTG
>NZ_JADMKB010000001.1 GCF_018780075.1 Hydrogenophaga sp. | reverse complement strand
GTGTACCGGTTGATCATGGAATCCATGTTGCCCGCGGTCACGCCCCAGAACAGGTTGGGCTTGCCCAGCGCCTTGAAGGGCTCGGCGCTCTGCCAGTCGGGCTGGGCGATGATGCCGACGCGAAAGCCCTGCGCCTCCAGCACGCGGCCGATCACGGCCATGCCGAAGCTGGGATGGTCCACATAGGCGTCGCCCGTCACCAGCACGATGTCGCAGGAATCCCAGCCGAGCTGCTCCATCTCGGCCCGGCTCATGGGGAGGAACGGCGCCACGCCGAACCGCTTGGCCCAGTAGGGGCGGTAGCTGGTCAGCGGCTTGGCGGCGCGCGCGAAAAAGGAGACGTCGACGGGGGCGTTCATGAGGGCAATCGGGGGATAACCCGAGAGTGTAGGTGCCCTGCCCTGCCCCTCGTGTGATCGGGGCCTCCCGCCGGACGGGCGGTGTCTAGAAAGACAGCGGCTTTTTGTCCAGCGGCACGAGCGACAGATCCGCCGGCTGGGTGCGCTGCCGGGCCTTCTCGCGCCGGCCCTCGATCTTCTCGGCGGCCAGCTTCGCGGTGTAACGCAACACCTTCAGGTGGTTGGGATCGGGGTTGTCCTTGGGCGCCATGCTGAACGTGCACAAGGTGCCGTAGACCTCGCCGTCCCTGAGCACGATCGGCGTGCTGATGTGGGTGCCGATGGGAAACGGCAGCTTCTTCAGCAACTCGGCGGAGGCAGGCAGCTGCCGGGCGTCGGGGATGAACTCGGGCAGCCGCCCGTCCACCACCCGCTGGCACCAGGAGGCCTCCAGCAGATCGGCGTCGCCGACCGCCACCGACGGGCCGCCCGGCGACGCCTCCACGTACCGCAAGACACGCTGGCCCTCGGTGAACTCGGACACGAACACCACGTCCATCTTCATCCTGTCGCGCAGCAGGCGCAGCACCTCGGAGATGGACTGGTCAAGGAGTTCGTCCGAGGCGTCGGCCGTGGCGACCAGCAGCTCGGAGACTCGAACAACGAGATCGTCGGGGTGATAGCCCGGGTCGTGGAGCAGATTCATGCGCGTTTCAGGGTGCAAATGGGCAGCGTTCGCGGCGAGCGTCCCGACCCTCATCTCCCGAACAGGAGGCATCACGGAGCCTTCGTGGGGCTGTCGCCAAATGACCCGGGAGTGTAGGGGTTGACCATCAACCCTGTCACCCCGCAGGGCGCTGTCCATCCATAGAGCACCGGCGCGCAGGACCGCAGGATGGTCCGCATCGGCATTGAGCCGAACCCGGGGCGCCATGACCCCACCGCCCCCCATGAACCGACCACCGGGCCCAACTCGCCCGGGTCACCGCCCACATCCACGACCGCCTGGCCGATCAGCCGGTGTTCGAGATGAGTACCTCAACAGCGCGACACGGCACCGGCCGACCTGCTGACCGACATCTGCCCACCGCTGGCGACGCCCACCGCCGTCGAGCCCGGTTGAGTTCAGAGGTCCTTGAGCGCCACGTCGATGTGCGCCTGGAACAGCGCCGGATCGGCCAGCGCGTGGGCGTTCATCAGCGCCAGCTTGACGAGAAAGCGCTCGGTGTGCTCGGGGCCGACCTGGTCGATGGCCGTGGCGAGTGCGTCGTAGACCTGCTCCAGGCCGGGGACGGTGAGGGCGTTCGGGCTCATGTTCAAAGTTCCTTGTTCAGGCCGGCGGCGTTGATCAGGGCTGCGCGAAGGCGGGGCGCATCGAGATGCAGCCAGCGCGCGCAGATGTGATGGTCGGGCCTCAGCAGGTAGGCGCCTCCGGCCTTCAGCCCGTGGCGTTCGCGCAGGTGGCCGTTGGCGTCGGGCAGGGTCTGGTCGGCGCCCCCCACCGCCTGACTGGCGCCGACCGCGATCACCTGCAGCGGCACGCCGTTGGCGCGCAGTTCATCGAACACGGCCAGCAGATCAGCTGGAATGGTCGACGGGATGGCGCATTCGGTGGCGCACAGCAATGTAAATCGGTGGTCGAGGTGATCGAGCAGGAAGTCGTCCGGCCCGAGGCGGACGCTGCGTGGCGGGGCGCCGTGGCCCGGGCCGACCTCGAACTTGTCGTTGTCGTCGCCTGCAGCGTTGAGCGGCGAGGCGCCGTATTCGTGCGGCCGAGAGGTGCGCCAGTGGTACAGCGGCCCCACGAAAGGCTGGCTCAGCGAGAGCGATAGCACGGCGTCGCGCAGCAGACGGAAGCCGCGCGTGGGCGGGGTCATGAAGCGGATGCTTTTTCCGGCCTCGTCGATGATCTCGCGCGCGGCGGCCACGCGCTCGCTGCTGTAGCTGGCCAGCAGCTCGGGCCGGGCCACGCCTGTCGCCACCAGCGCCAGCCGCCAGGCCAGCGCCTGCGCGTCCTGGAAACCCGTGTTGGCGCCGCGCACGCCAAAAATGGGCAACAGGTGGGCCGCGTCGCCGGTGAACAGCACGCGACCGTGCACGTAGTCGGGCAGCGTGAGCGCGCGGGCCGAGTACACCGAGCACCAGTCCATTTCCCAGGGCACGCCGGCGTGGCCAATCATCGCCAGTTGCGCGTCGATGCGGGCCTTGAGCGATTCGGGTTTCAGGGCTTCTTCGGGCGTCTCGCCGGGCGGCAGCTGGTAGTCCAGCCGCCACAGTCCGTGCGGCTCGCGGTGCATGAGGATGGTGTTGCCCGGGTTCCATCCCGGGTCGAAAAAGGCCAGCCGCTCGGTGGGCAGCGGCAGGTCGACGCGGATGTCGGCGATGACGAACTTGCCTTCGTAGGACGCACCTTCGAGCTTGAGGTCCATCAGCGTGCGCACGGTCGAACGCGCGCCGTCGGCCGCCACCAGCCAGTCGGTCTTGAGGGTGTAGGGCCCTTCGGCGGTGTCCACCTCCAGCGTCGCGCCGTTCGCATCCTGCGCGAGCGACAGCAGCTTGTTGCCCCAGCGCAGCTCGACCAGCGGGCTGGCGGCGCAGGCCTCGGCCAGGTATTGCTCGATGTACTGCTGCTGGATGTTGATCAGCGGGAAGAAGCGGTCGTCCGGGTCGTGCGGGTTCTCCATGCGGAACACGCGCTGCCCCCGGTAGAACGAGTTGCCGCAGTTCCAGGGCAGACCGCTCGCCGTGATGCGGTCTGCCACGTCCACCTGCTGCAGGATCTCCATGGAGCGGCGCGTGAACGCGATGGCGCGGCTGCCTTCAGACACCTGGCGCTCCGACTCCAGCACCACGCTGTACACGCCATGCTGCGCGAGCGCCAGCGCGGTCACCAGACCGATGGGACCGGCGCCCGCGATCACCACCGGGGTGCGCGGTTCTTTCAGGTGCTGTGAAGGCAACCAGGCGTCAAACACCTGGTAGTCGTAATAGATGGAGCGCCGGGGTTCGGCGTGGGGCTGGTGCATGTCTTGTCTCCTGTGCTTTGCAGGCAGTGTAGGCACCGGGACCGTCGGAGATGTCCCCACGTGGGAACACGGCAAGCCCCACCCGAAGCACTCAGGCGCCGCCGTCCAGCAACAGCGCCAGCAGCTCGCGCTGTCCGGCCACGCCCAGCTTGCGCAACACCCGTTTCTGGTAGGTCTGCGCACTGGCCAGCGTGAGGCCCAGGCGCAGGGCCAGGGCCTCGGTGGACAGGCCGTCCATCAGTGCGGCCACCACGTCGCGGTCGCGCTGGGTGAGCGCCGGGAAGCGCCGCACCAGGCGCGCGAGCAGCAGGCCGCTCAGGTCCTGGTGCACGGCCTGGCCCGTGTGGTGCAGGCGCACGGCGTGCACGATCAGAGGCGCAAACGCCTCGACCACGGCGATGCCCGCGTCGTCGAACGGGCCGTGTTCGATGCCCCGGTAGAGGTTCACCGACAGCCAGCGCCGCCCCTCGTACAGCGCCATCACCGCCAGCCGCTCGGCCACCTGCGGCTGCTCGTAACAGATGCGCCGGTAGTCGGCGTGTTGAATGTCGGCTCCGCGCTGCCGGTGCAACACGATGCGCGGCGCGGCACTGCCGGCTTTCTGCGCCACGGCCAGCTCGTCGCGCATCACCGCCGCACTGCCGTCCAGGCGGTGGAAGCGGCTCACATAGGCCTCGGCGATGTGCGGCAGCTCCTGCGTGCGCGAGCGGTCGCCCACGGCCACGATGGTGGGCCGACGGCCAGCCTCGAACGCGAAAATCGTGCACTGCGCCAACGGCACATGGGCGCCCACGAGTTGCAAGAGGTCTTCGGCCACCGCGTGGCGCCCGGCCAGCCCCAGGCGCGCCAGCAGCGCGCTCACCTGGGGCAAACCCAGGCTGAGTGGTGAGGCAGCGAGCGAACCCAGGACCCAGTGACGTGGCATGCGAGGCACTGTAGTGCAGCGCTCGCGCAAAGCCCCGTTCATCTCGTTACCGCTCTTACCGGACCCACCCGAATGTAAGCCGCACGCCACGTAGCATGGGCGCTTCATTTTTAGAAGGAGCTCGCATGGCACTGCATTTTGGAAAACGCGAAACCGAACAACCCAGCCCGCTCAACACGGGCGTGACCGCGCCCCGCTACGGCGCCACCGGCCAACCTTCCTCAGCCTCGGCCACCGTGGCAACACCCGAGCCCAAAGCCCCCGTGCCGACGAGCACGGCGTCTGCCGCCTCCACCGTGCCCGAAGGCGGCAGCAAGCTGACCGTCGGCCCGAACATCAAGCTCAAGGGCGTCGAGATCACCGATTGCGACACGCTGGTGGTCGAGGGTCTGGTGGAAGCCACGATGGACTCGCGCGTGATCCAGATCGCCCAACAAGGCGCCTTCAAGGGCTCGGCCGAGATCGACATCGCCGAAATCCACGGCGTGTTCGACGGCAACCTCACCGTGCGCCAGAAACTCGTGATCTACGCCACCGGCCGCGTGACCGGCAAGATCCGCTACGGCAAGGTCGTGATCGAAGAAGGTGGCCAGCTCTCGGGCGACATCGAGTGCTCGATCGGCAGCGCCGCCAAATCCAGCAACAGCACCAGCACGGTCAGCAAGCCGGCCATGGCCCTGGCCGCCTGACGAAGAACCACCCCCGCCGGCAGGACCGGGATCGGCTCCGGCGAGGGTGGTTGAAACCGTGGCTGCGCAGGCTATGCTCTGCGCATGTACACCGCGTTTTTTGGCCTGAAGCAGGATCCTTTCTCGATCTCGCCAGACCCGCGTTTCCTCTTCATGACCGAGCGCCACCGGGAAGCGCTGGCCCACCTTCAGTACGGCGTGCAAGGGACCGGCGGCATCGTGCTGCTGACCGGCGACATCGGTACCGGCAAGACCACCATCTCGCGCCGTTTTCTGGCGCGGGCGCCCAGCCAATGCAAGGTGGCCTACATCTTCAATCCCCGCCTGAACGTCATCGAGTTGCTGCTCAGCATCTGCGATGAATTCGGCATCGAGACCGCCCTGGACCACGACCGCGAACCCACCGTCAAGGCCCTGCTCGATCCCCTCAATGCCTTTCTGCTCGCCTCCCACGCGGCCGGCCGCAACCCGGTGCTGGTCATTGACGAGGCCCAGAACCTCTCGATCGAGGTGCTGGAACAGCTTCGTTTGCTCACCAATCTCGAAACAAATCAGCGCAAGCTGTTGCAGATTGTGCTGATCGGGCAGCCCGAATTGCGCCAGTTGCTGGCCAGCCCCGCGCTGGAGCAACTGGCGCAGCGTGTGGTGGCCCGCTTCCACCTGGGCGCCCTTGATGAAACGGACACCCGGCACTACATCGAGCACCGCATGGGCGTGGCCGGCCACACCGGCCCCGTGCCTTTTGCGCCGCGTGCGCTGCGCCGCATCCACCGGCTCAGCGGTGGCGTGCCCCGGCGCATCAACCTGCTCTGCGGGCGCGCGCTGCTCGGCGCCTACGCCCAGGGGCTGCATCAGGTGACCCCGGCGGTGGTCGAGCAGGCGGCGAAAGAGGTGTTCGCCCCGCAAGCCCCAGGCAGCAGTTTGCGCCGCCCGCAGGCCATGCTCGGCCTGGGCCTGATGGTCGGCGCCCTGGCGGCGGTGCCCGGTGTCTGGCTCTGGCAGCGATCGACATCCGCCTCACCCGCGCCCGCCGCGCTCGCCATGCCGGCCCCCTCGGCCTCCGCGGCGGCGGCCGCCCCATCACGAGCGGCCGCCGCCGCGACGCCGACACAGCCTGCCCGAGCGCCCGCTCAGCCCACCGTCGCCATGACCGCCAGCCGCTTGCTGCCCAGCGAGAACGCGGGCCTGCAGGCCATCGGCCCCCGCTGGCAAATGACCGCCCCCGGCCAGGACCCATGCGCGGCGGCGTTGACGCAGCAACTGCAGTGCTACCGCACGTCGCGCATGACCCTGAACGGCCTGCGCCAGATGGACCGGCCAGCCGTGCTCCGCCTGCGCCTGCCCGATGGCGATGGCCACGCGGTGCTGGAGGCGCTGGACGAGCGCCAGGCGACGTTGAGCGCGGGCGAGCACCGCTGGACGCTGCCCACCGACCAGCTGTCCAGCCTCTGGCAAGGCGAATACGTCTCGCTGTGGCGCACGCCGCCCGGCCAATCGGGTCGCCTGGTCGACGGCTACCGGGACACGGCCGCCACCTGGATGGAGCAGCAACTGACGGCACTGCAACGCCAGGGCCAGCTGCCGGCCGCGGCACGCACGCTGAGCGAAAAGGTCGAGGCGTTTGAACGCGCCAAAGGCGTCGAGGTCACGGGGCGCGCCACGACCACGACCTTGATGCTGCTCAACCGGGCCAGCGGGGTCGACGAACCGCGCCTGGCCCCCATCACCCCCTGAGCCACCATGTCCTACATCCTTGATGCCCTGAAACGGGCCGACGCCGAGCGCGGACTGACCGCGGGTGCGGCCCCCGCCGACGTCGCCCCACGGACCCACAGGCGTCCCCCATCCGCGCCCTGGTGGCGCTCGGGCACCGCGGTGATCGCCTGGTTGGCGCTGTTGTGCCTGGCGGGCCTGGCCGCGCTGTGGTGGCCATCGGGGGAGGTTGCCGCACCCCCACCTGCGTCCACCGCATCCACCGGCCCATCGGTTCCAGCACCGGCTCCCGATGTGGCCGCTGCGCCCGCGCCCCCGGCAGCGCCCCAGGCCACAGCGACCGTGCCCGTCGCACCGCGCACCGAATCCATCCCCGCGCCGGTGGTCGCCAGCAGCGCTCCGCCATCCGGCGCACCCGCCGCCGCCGAGGCCCCAGGCCGCCCGGCGCCCATCCTGCTGCCGGAGCGACCCGTGCCCGCGCGACCCGCGACACCGGCACTTGCGCCTGCACCGGCACAGGTGGCTGCGGCGGCGACCGGCTCGGCGTTCGGGCCCGACCCGGTGCCGCCCATGCCCGCCGCCGTCGCACGCCCGCCCGCGCCCACCCCACCGCCCCCCGCTGGCGCGACCGCGGCGCCCAGCGCACCCGTGGCCTCCGGCGCTCCGGCCTCGGCGCCGCCGGTGAAGGTCACGGGCGCCACCTACTCGGACAACCCGGCCCATCGCATGCTGATCGTCAACGGCAAGATCGTGATGGAAGGGCAGCAGATCGAGCCCGGGCTGACCCTGGAAGTGATCACCCCGCACAGCGCCGTGCTCAACCACCAGGGCAGCCGGTTCAACATCAACTACTGACGCCCTGCTCGGGCCCTCGCCGGCCCCCCGGTATGCTCTCCGCCAGCCATGCAAGCAGCACACAGCCACCCCCACCCGTCTCCCGCCCTGTCGGCCCGGGATCTTGAATTTGCGTGGCCCGATGGCGCGACCCTCTGGACAGGGCTGAACCTGAACATTCCGCCGGGCGTGAGCCTGGTCCAGGGCGCCGAAGGCAGCGGGAAAACCACCTTGTTGAAGCTGCTGTCGGGCGAGCTCTCACCACGCCGGGGCCGCATCACCATCGGGGACGTTGCGCTGGACACCCAACCCCAGGCCTACCGCCAGCAGGTTTTCCGGACCGACCCTCGCGGCGAGATGCCGGACGGCGTCACGCCTAGCGACTGGTTCGCCGCCATGGGCCGGCAATTCCCCGACTTCAGGCCGGATGCCCTGCCCGATCTGGTGCAAGGCTTCTCGCTCGGCGCCCACGTTCAGAAACCCCTGTACATGCTGTCCACGGGCAGCCGCCGCAAGGTGTGGCTGTGTGCCGCGCTCGCGGCAGGCACCGCCGTGACGCTGCTGGACGAGCCCTTTGCCGCACTGGACATGCCCTCGATCCGCTTCCTCAAGCAGTGCCTGCGAGATGCCGCCCGACACCCCACGCGCGCCTGGGTGCTGGCCGACCACGAGGCGCCCGAGGGGCTGACCTTGGCCTGCGTGGTCCAGGCATGAACCGCCACGAGCTCCTGAATCGGCGCCTGCACGGCCTCGCGTCGTGGACCGCCATGCTGCTGGCCCTGGGGGTGGTCCTGCGTCTGCGGCAGTACCTGTTCAACCGCTCGCTGTGGCTGGACGAGGCCTACCTGGCGACCAGTTTTGTGCACCGCGATGTCGGCGAACTGCTGTGGCAACCCCTGGCCAACGGCCAGGTGGCGCCCCTGGGCTTTCTGCTGCTGGTCAAAACCGTGACCTCGGTGCTGGGCACCCACGACTGGAGTCTGCGCCTGGTGCCTTTGCTGAGCGGCCTGCTCAGCCTCGTGGTG
Source organism: Hydrogenophaga sp. (assembly GCF_018780075.1). GTDB lineage: Bacteria > Pseudomonadota > Gammaproteobacteria > Burkholderiales > Burkholderiaceae_C > Hydrogenophaga. Next base: position 6,910 of record NZ_JADMKB010000001.1, on the reverse strand, counting down.
GCCGCCCAGGTGGCACGGTCGGTGCTGCCGGGCGCGCCGGCCCGGTCCGTGTTCGTGGGATTGATGGCCGCTTCGCCGGTGCTGGTGTACTACAGCAGCGAGTTCAAGCAGTACCAGGGCGATGTGCTGTGCACCTTGCTAATCCTGTGGCTGAGCCTGCGTTTCCGGTCGGAGCGGTGGCGAGCCGACGGCTGGACGCTGGCGCTGGCGGGTGCGGCCTGCATCTGGCTCTCGCACGCCAGCCTGTTTGTGCTCGCCGGGGCCGGCACCGTGCTCTGGCTGGAGATGGCCCACCGCCGACACCGCGCGGCGTGGCTGGCGATCACGGCCGTGGGTCTGCTCTGGCTGCTGAGCTTCGGCCTGAACCACCTGCTTTCGCTGCGCCACCTCACGGACAGCAGCAGCCTGACCGGCTTCTGGATGGCGGCGTATGCGCCCGTCCCGCCACACAGCCTCGAAGACCTGCGTTGGTACTGGAACAGCGCGCTGGGTCTGGTGTACCTCGCCATGCGCCACACCGGCGTGGCTCACCACGGCGAGATGCCCGGGTGGTTCGACGCGCTGAACGTGGGGCTGCTCGTGCTCACGCTGCTGGGTGCCGTCGCCCTGGCGCGGCTGTCCAGGCGGGCGGCGGGCATCTTTCTGGTCACGCTGATCGCCGTGCTGGCCGCGTCCGCCCTGCACCTGTACCCGTTTCGCTCGCGCCTGATCCTGTTCCTGTTGCCGTTGGTGTACCTGGCGCTCGCCGCGCTGGTGCAACTGGTCTGGAGCCAGACACACCGCTGGATGGCCCAACCCGTGGCAGCGGCGCTGGCCTTGGGGCTGCTGTGTGTGGTGGCCCTGCCCAGCTGGCGGGTGCTGCGCCAGCCGGACAACGCCCATGACATCAAAGGGGCGATGACCCACATGGCCCTGCACCGCCAGCTTGGCGACCAGGTCGTGCTCTCGTCATGGACCCACAAGGCCTACGATTTCTACGCACCCACCTTTCACATCGACGACCTTCCGGTGGTGATCTACCGGCAGACGCCCAACCCCGTGCACGACGCCCGCGCCACCGTGCGGCGCACCTGCCTCGATCCGGCGGCGGGACGCAGCTGGCTGGTCATCAGCCACCGCCTGGACGATCAGGCCGCCTTCCTGGATCTGGTGCGTTCGATCTCGCCGCCGCTGGACCACTGGGAGGCCAATGGTGCGGCCGCTTTCCTCCACGACTTTCGCGCTTCGGCGTACTGCCAGCGCTACCGCTGAGCCACCCAGGTCCGGGTTGCGCGGCGGCTTGTGATCGGCCGCATCGCGGCATCTGGAGCTGATCCAAGCCGACCCATCTTCGGCGCCAGAACGGTCTTCAGGACCCGGCCATAGAATCCCATCTTCTCAGTGCAGGTATTTCCACCTGCACCTCACGCCCCAAAGATCGATGAAGACAACCTCCTGGCTGCGCCCCGAGCCCATGCGATCTCCGGCCCTGTGGCTCTGGCTGGTGGTCACCGTGGGCGTGGTGTTCCGGCTGCGCCAGTATCTGTTCAACCGGTCGCTCTGGCACGACGAAATCCTGCTGGTCAGCACCTTCGTCGACCGCGGCTTCTCCGAGCTGATCTTCCAGCCACTGGGCAACAACCAGGCGGCACCTCTGGCGTTTCTGGTGCTGGTGAAGGCGATCACCGGCCTCTTCGGCACGCACGAGTGGAGCTTGCGGCTGCTCTCCCTGGTGTGCGGGATCGCGGCGCTGGGTCTGGCGCTGCCCGTCGCGGGCAGGTTGTTTCCGTCGTTTGCGGCCCGCGCGACCTTCGTGGGCCTGATGGCGGCGTCCCCGGTGCTGGTCTATTACAGCTCCGAGTTCAAGCAGTACCAGGGCGACGTGCTGTGCACGATGCTGATCCTGTGGCTGACGATCCGGTTCAAGCCAGCGCACTGCGTGCGCGATGCCATTTGGCTCGGGCTGGCCGGGGCAGCCAGCGTGTGGCTCTCGCATGCCATTGACTTCGTGCTCGCTGGCAGCGGAATGGTGCTCTGGCTGGAGATGGCACGACGCCGTGAAAGGTCCGCCTGGCTGGCCATGACCGCGGTCGGCATGGTCTGGCTCACGAGTTTTGCCGCAGACTACGTTCTTTCGCTGAGTCTGTTGCCCAACGACGGGTACCTCTCTGGCTTCTGGGCCACCAGCTTTGCCCCCATCCCACCGTCCAGCCTGGACGACCTGCGCTGGTTTGGAGAAGCGGCGCTCGGCCTGGTCTATCTGGGGATGCACCAGATGGGCACGGCATTTCGCGAAGTGCTGCCAGGCTGGTTCAGTGCCCCCATCGTCCTGCTTCTCGCCCTCACGGTGGCAGGCAGCGCCGCATTGGCACACCAAAACGGACGCGCAGCGATGATGGGCGCTGTGTCTTTGATGGCGGTGCTGGGTGCCTCGGCACTGCACCTGTACCCGTTCCGCGCCCGCCTCATCCTGTTCCTGGTGCCGTTCGTGTTCCTCGCGCTGGCAGCCTTCGTGCAGCAGGTGCATGACCTGACCCGCCGGTGGGCCGGACCGTGGCTGGCCGCCGCGCTGGCGATCGCCACGGTGGCGATGCCCGTCCGACTGAGTGCCCACACGCTGGTGCACCCCAACAACTACCAGGACCTCAGGGGTGCGCTGCAATACATCGCAGCCCATCGCGAGCCCGGCGACCACGTCATGCTCAGCAGCTGGACCCACCACTTCTACAACTTCTATGCCCCGCGGCTGGGCCTGGGGGACCTGCCGCAGTTCGAGTACACGCCGACCATCAACGAGGTGCACAACATCCGGGCGACCGTGCGGCGAATTTGTCTGGACCCCCATGCGGGAAGAACCTGGGTGGTCGCGACCAACCAGATCGTCTCCAACAACCGCCATTTCCTGGCGGCTCTGAACAACCTGGCGCCACCGCTGTTCACCTACCCCATGGACGGGGCCGCCGTCTTTCTGCACGACTTCCGGCCCACGGCCTATTGCCAGCGGTACCGCGCTGAAGCGGCCACCCGGTCCGCACCCGCCGGGGCCAGCGGGAGGCCCTGAAAAGCAAGCGACAATTCAAGGTTGAGCCCCCTCAAGACACCACGGAGACCCGCATGCGCATCTCGAACAGAAAAAGAATCCTGATCACCGGAGGCGCCGGCTTCCTGGGCTCGCACTTGTGTGAACGCCTGCTCGGCGAGGGCAACGACGTGCTCTGCGTCGACAACTTCTACAGCGGCACCAAGGACAACGTCGCCCACCTCATGGGCAACCCGCATTTCGAGCTGATGCGCCACGACGTGACCTTCCCGCTCTATGTGGAGGTCGACGAGATCTACAACCTGGCCTGCCCCGCCTCGCCCATCCACTACCAGTGGGACCCGGTGCAGACCACCAAGACCAGCGTGCACGGCGCCATCAACATGCTGGGCCTGGCCAAGCGCACCAAGGCGCGCATCTTCCAGGCCTCCACCAGCGAGGTCTATGGCGACCCGGAGATCCATCCGCAGCCCGAGAGCTACTGGGGCAAGGTCAACCCCATCGGCATCCGCTCCTGCTACGACGAAGGCAAGCGCTGCGCCGAAACCCTGTTCTTCGACTACCACCGCCAGCACCAGGTGAACATCAAGGTCGCCCGCATCTTCAACACCTACGGCCCGCGCATGCACCCCAACGACGGCCGGGTGGTGAGCAACTTCATCGTGCAGGCCCTGCGCGGTGAAGACATCACGATCTACGGCGACGGCTCGCAGACGCGCAGTTTCTGCTTCGTGGACGACCTGATCGAAGGCTTCGTGCGCATCATGGCCAGCCCGGCCGAGGTGACCGGCCCGATCAACCTGGGCAACCCGAACGAGTTCACCATCCGCGAGCTGGCCGAGGCCGTGCTGAAGAAGGTCGGCGGCCCGTCGAAGCTGGTGTTCAACCCGCTGCCGCAGGACGACCCCAAGCAGCGCAAGCCCGACATCGGCCTGGCCAAAACCCATCTCGACTGGCAACCGGCCGTGCAACTCGACGCCGGCCTGGACAAGACCATTCACTACTTCCGCCACTTCCTGCAGCAATGAGCCTTTCGCAGCACGCCATCGTCATCGTCATGCCGGTCTATGAAGACCTGGAGGCCAGCGGCCGCCTGTTTCAGGAGCTGGGCCAACAGTTCGGCGACCGCGTGTTCGTGGTCGCGGTGGACGACGGCTCGGTGCGCCAACCGCTGTCGGTCGAGAGCCTGAGCAACGCGGGCATCGCGGGCGCCGTGCTCAAGCTGCGCCGCAATGTCGGCCACCAGCGCGCCATCGCCATCGGCCTGAGCTACGCGGCCGAACACCTGGTGCCCGGACAGCAGGTGGTGGTGATGGACTCGGACGGCGAAGACCTGCCCTCCACCATCCCCACCCTGCTGGCTCAGCTAGACAACCCAGCGGTGGACGTGGTGGTCGCACAGCGCAAGAGCCGCGTCGAAACCTTCCGCTTCAAGGCTTTCTACCAGGTCTACAAACGGTTCTTCAGCGTGATGACCGGGCGCCCGATCAGCTTCGGCAACTTCATGGCGCTCAAACCGGCCGCGGTCAAACGCCTGGTGTCCATGCAGGAGCTGCCCATCCATGTCGCCGCGGCCGTGCTCGCCTCGAAGCTGCGCACCGGCGTGTGTCCGCTCGACCGCGGTCCGCGCTACGCCGGCCAGTCCAAGATGAACTTCGTGGGCCTGGCGCTGCACGGCTTCAAGGCGCTGATGGTGTTTGCCGAAGACGTGCTGGTGCGCGTGGGCATCGCCAGTGCCCTGATCGCCACCTTCGCGGTGGTGGGTTCGGTGGCGGCGGTGGTGCTCAAGCTGATGGGCTACTCGACGCCCGGCTGGTTCTCGCTGGTGCTGGGCATCTTCGTGCTGCTGTTCCTGCAGACCGCTGCGCTGGCGCTGATGACGCTGATGCTGACCGGTGTCATGCGCAGCGGCAGCGTGGTCACCGCTGTGGCCCACCGCGACTTCATCGACGAGATCCTGGAAACAGCGCCGTGAGCGGGCCGTGCGCCGAGCCATGAGCCTCCGCGTCTCGCCCCAGCTGGTCCGGTACGTGGTCAACGGCCTCGTCGCCACGGCCGTGCACTACGCCGCGCTGCGCTTCTGTCTGGAGGTGCTGCAGATGAACTCTGCGGGGCTGGCCAACATGCTGGCGGCCCCGGTGGGCATCGCGACCTCTTTCCTGGGCAGCCGCTACTACGTCTTTCAACGCCGGGACACGGCCATCGTGCAGCAGGCTGTGCGGTTCCTGGGTTTGTATGCCGCGATCGCCGCCCTGCACGGGGGCCTGCTCTACGCCTGGACCGACCTTCTGCGCCTGAACTACAGCGTCGGCTTCCTGATCGCCGTCGGCATGCAGGTCGTGCTCGGCTACCTCGCTGGCAAGTACCTGGTCTTTGGCCAACCGCCGCCAAAAACCACCCATTGACACCTCATGCCCGACCACCTTGAAAATTTCGCCTACAGCGGCAACGAACTGGAGATGTTCGCTGCGGCGGTGAACTGGAAGGCCTATTGGTCGAGCCAGATCCGCCCCTATGTGGGGCACGAGGTTCTGGAACTGGGCGCGGGTCTGGGGGCCACCGCCCGGACCTTGAACCACAAACCCTACCGGCGCTGGCTCGGTCTCGAACCCGACCAGGCCATGTGCGACACGGTCCGCGCCCGGCAAGGTCGGGACATGCCGGTGGGTTACCAGATCCGACATGGCACCTCGGTCGATCTGGCGCCCGACGAGCGGTTCGACACCGTGCTCTACATCGACGTGCTCGAACACATCGAGGACGACCGCGCCGAGCTGGAGCGGGCCTGCGCCCACCTGGTGGCCGGCGGCCATCTCATCATCGTGGCGCCGGCCCACAACCGCCTCTACTCCGACTTCGACAGGAAGGTCGGCCACCACCGGCGCTACGACAAGGCGATGCTTCGCGCCATCGTGCCGGCCCCGCTGAACGTCCGGCAGCTGTACTACCTGGACAGCGTGGGCATGCTCGCCAGCCTGGCCAACAGGCTGGTGCTAAAGTCCGACTCCCCCAGCCCGACCCAGATCAGGCTCTGGGACTCGATCATGGTGCGCGCATCGCGCTGGCTGGACGTGCTCACCGGCCACCGGCTCGGCAAAAGCATCGTCTGCATTCTGGAAAAACCCCGCACCGACGGGACTGCATCGTCATGAAACTCCTCCACCTGGCCCTGGCCACCTTGCTGTACGTCGCGATCCTGTGTGGCACCTGGCTGTTCACCGTGAACTTCCTCCGCGTCGACGTGGTGTTCTACGCCGCAATCTGGTCGGCCGTGGCCGCCACCCTGATCCTCGCGGTGTTGGTGTGGCTCACGCCGCTACTGCGGGGGTTCAGCGGGTTCGAGAAGTTCCAGCAACTCATGAGCTGCGTGTTGATCGGCTACATCATGGCCATCAGCGTGCCCACGGTGATCGACCGTTCGCTGTCTTTCTACATCCTGGAAAAGATCCAGCAGCGCGGCGGCGGCATCCTGCACGACCGGTTTGCCGACGTCTTCACCAAGGAATACATGCACGAGCACCGTCTGGTCGACGTGCGCCTGACCGAACAGCTGGCCTCGGGCACGATCGTGATTCACAACGGATGCGTGAAGCTGACCGACAAAGGCCAGCAGCTCGCCAACGCGAGCCGGTATTTCCGCAGCAACTTCCTGCCCAAGCAGCGCCTGCTCATGGGGCAATACTCCTCTGACCTGGTCAACCCGTTCCGGAACAGCGCCTCGGTTGTGGACTACCAGTGCCAGTGAGTCGCCTGCCGGTCCCGGACCTGGCCCGCATGGATTTCACCCGGCGATCCGTCCGATAGAAAGCACCTCAACGGCCTCCCAGGCCCATGTTGCGTGAGATCACCTCTTTCATGATCTCGTTGGTGCCGCCGTAGATGCGCTGCACG
>NZ_JADMKB010000066.1 GCF_018780075.1 Hydrogenophaga sp. | reverse complement strand
TGCCCGTGCTGGTCGCGCTGATTGCGCTCGCGTGGATGGCGCTGTGGGCGTGGGCAGGCAGCCCTTATGGGCGCTATCTCGAACACGCTGACTGGACGGCCTCAGGTCCGGCGGCGTTTCTTTGCCGCATCGTGCCCGCCGGCGATGTGGTCGTGCCCATGGTGCTCTACGCAGCAGCGTGGATCCTCATGACCACGGCCATGATGCTGCCCACCACCCTGCCCCTGTTCAACACCTTCGACCGGCTGACGGCCGAGCGCCCGGACCACGGCCGCCTGTTGCTGCTGCTGGGCCTGGGTTACATGGCGGTGTGGGGCGCCTTCGGGCTGCTGGCGCACGCGCTGCACAGCGCGGTGCTGTCCCTGCTGGCCAGCGTGCCCACGCTGGCCTGGCACGGCTGGCTGATCGGTGCTGCGACCATTGCGCTGGCCGGTGCCTTTCAGTTCAGCAAGCTGAAATACCGCTGCCTTGAAAAGTGCCGCACGCCCTTGAGCTTCGTGATCGAGCATTGGCGCGGGCAGGCGCAGGCGCGGCAGGCGTTCGCGCTGGGTGCGCACCACGGCCTGTTCTGCGTCGGCTGCTGCTGGGCACTGATGCTCTTGATGTTCGCGGTCGGCACCGGCAGCCTCGGCTGGATGCTCCTTCTCGCGGCCGTGATGGCCATCGAAAAAAACGTGTCCTGGGGTCGGCGCCTCAGCACACCGCTCGGCGTTGCGCTGTTGTTGTGGGCGGCAGTGCTGGTGGCCACCCACGCTTGAAAAGCCTGGCGGCCGATGACGGGCCCCCTGGAAGACACAACCCTCCCAAGGGGGTATCACAGGACCGGCGTGGGCGCTAAGGCAAAAGGCAAGACTTGATCCTGTTGGCCCGAGGTCACTTTATGGCCGCCCACGCACCATGAAAAAAGCCGTCCAGCAGCGAACCCTCGAAACCCGCTCCAGACTGACCTCGGTGGCGGATCAACTCGTGGCCGAAAAAGGCTTCGAGGCCCTGCGCATCGAAGGGGGCGTGCAGCGCGCAGGCGTGGCCAAGGGCACGTTTTATGCGCACTTCAAGGACAAAGACGAACTGATGGACCTGCTCATCGGCGAGCGCATCAACAGCCTGCTCGACGGCATGGCGACCGGCCCAGCGCCGCGCGACACAGACCAGCTGGCCCAGTGCTTGATGCCTCTGGTGGAGCTGATGTCGTCCGAGCGCTATGTGTTCGACGTCATCCTGCGCCGCTCGGGCGCCATGGCGGTGGAAGAGATCGGCCCCATTGCCAGCACCTTCGGCCGGCTGGGCGAACTCATGGGCCCGTGGCTGGCCCAGGGATCGTTCCGCAAAGACGTGCCGGTCGAGATCCTGGTTGAAGGCCTGGAGGCCTTTCTGGTGCAGACCCTGGCGCTGAACTTCTGTGCGCTGCACAAAGACAAGTCCATGAAGGCTCGGCTGCAGCCTTACTTGCGCGCTTGGCTGGCGCCGGTGGCGGGGTGAGCTGATTGTGGCCGAGGTTTGACGGATCGCCTTGCAGGGTATGGGGCAAAAGGCAAGACCTGACCCCGTTGCGCATTACGCACGAAAACTTATTCCATATGCTGCTGAAAATTCCCAAAATATGGCTTCAATGCATTCTTAATTGCTTCTCTACAGTCGCCTTTTGTTAGCCTAACCACCGTTTCTGGTAGGCTGCCGTTGGCAAGTCCTAGAGAATTACTGATCTGCGATGAAAGTGACTTTCGATTGTAGAGTGAAAGTAAACTTTCGTAGTTTTTGTTCTGAAGTGCTTGACTATATAAAGCTAATGTATTGGAATATATCTGATTGACATCAATATTGGCTATCAGACTTTGAAGTGCTGCATTAATGTTGGCTGCGCCTTTTTGGGTTGCATCAAACATATTTAATTGAAATTTAATCTCGCTGGCAACTCGCATTGACACTTGTGCTTCGAGCTCGGTATGCAGTTTGCTAAAAATCGCATGAGAGACTTTTTGAAAGTCCTCTGTAGCGTCACGGCCTAACCTTTTGCTAACTATCTCAAGAACTTCTCTTGTGCAGAATAAGTTTTCAACCTCGGCAACTTCGAGTACGTAAACTGAGTCTTGTTCAAGTTTGCCGATTTCTGCTTGTACTCTTCTGTCTCGATCAATAATTCCAAAGGTGTCCAAATGGTGAAGCTGAGTGTTTGCTTTCAATGCTTTGACTGATTGAATTACTTGGGAGCAGCTTCCCCTTGGAATCACGAGATAGTTCGAGAGCAATTCTCTATAAAGACTAACGTCATAACTACCGTTTTCGCCCTCAACAAAGACAACGGGTTTTCTACTTCCCAATACTTCGACTAATAACGCATCAGGTAGATTTTCGTCTTCATTGATGATTTCCCATTGCCAACTCTGTCCGTCAAAGGATTTTAGCCAAACAATCTTAGCGGCCTCCTTTGCGGCTGCAAAATCAACATCGTGTGTTAAATATACAAAAAGGCAATCATCGCGAAGTTTCTCGATCTCAGTCCAGAGAGGAGCTTGTACTGACTTATGAAGATGTAGTTCAGGCTCGTCAATTACTATTATCCCATTTCTTGGGGCGGCTAGGCATTGACCAATAAGGTAAAAAATAACACGTTCACCATCACTCATCTCGGAAGAGTTGTATATATTTCCTTCTTGTCCTTTTATTTTTGTTTGAATTCTTAGGCCGCCAATAATTAACTCTCTGTGTGGGAGTATTTTTTCCCAGATCTCTTTGACGCGATCAATTTTGGTTGTCGGTGGCTCCACCCTAATTTCTTGAGCTTTACAGGCAATTTTAAACTTTGCATTCTCTTCTGTTTCATCGGAGAATAAATACACCATTAGTTTTTCATAGTCGCTTAAAAAGCCTGTCGCTGGTTTGTTGTTCCACTTGCTAGTTTTTTGCTGATAGCCCCAGCCGGGATTCCCAAAAAGAAGATTTTTTTCCGCCTGTTCGATTGACTGAGGAGTGCTTGAGTCAGGCATGGTCAAAGATTTTTGAGCAGAAATTCTATGCACCAACTCCCTTTGTGGAGATGTTATTTCAACCCAAGTGCCTAACCGTGTTTTTCCAGAACCATTGGCGCCAACAAGTAAAATACTTTGTGTTGTCTGAATGGACTCTGTATTGCCGTTTTCTCTTGGGAGGATAAAAATTTTCGTTTCCATGGAATTATTTTGAGGAGATATTGGTTTATCTTTGGCAATACGACATCGTATGCATTAATTTTTGGTCAGAGAATGATGAACCGACTATCGGCAAGCTAGGGTATAACTTTGCGTCGCACTCTTCGGTCCCGGGGTTCGTTGGCGCACTTTCAAAGTTCCTCCAGTTGTATTGCCATAAACCGACTAAACGGATCCTCCCGGTAATCCGCAAACGGCCCGCATTCCACAAAGCCGAACTGCCGGTACATGCGAATAGCCGGTTCAAACGCCGGCGTGCTGCCGGTTTCCAAACTCACCCGCGCGTAGCCGCGCTGCCGCGCGAGGGCGAGCAGTTCGGTGAGGATGGCTTGGGCGGCGCCCTGGCGAAGGTGGCGCGCGCTGGTGCGCATGGACTTGAGTTCGCCGTGGCCGCCACCTAACGCGGTGGTGGGCGCCAGTTCCTTGATGGCACCCATGGCGAGCAGTTCGTCTTCGCCGCCGGGTGAATCAGAAGGCGCGGGGCGCCAGGCGGTAAGGAAGGTGATCTCCGGCCGGCGCAGGCCGTCGAGGTCCAGCGCGAACACGCACTCGGGCGGCGACTCGGCGCGCATGCCGGCGAGATGCTCCTCCAGCAGGGCGATCACCTGCGGGTGCGTGAGTTCGCGGTCGATGCGGATGTGGAACGGGCGCGGCTGTGCGTCGTTCATGTGGGTTCCCTCCCTGGGTGGCGTTGCTGTGGGCTGATGGCTCTGCGGCCATTGTGTACGGTTTGTTACGAAGGAGGCAACAGGGTGCAGAGCGCCTTGATGTCTTCGATGCGCGGCTCAGTGAGCCACAGCGTGTCCACCAGCTGAAACACCTGCGGAGCCAGCGGTGTGCCGACGATCTCGTTTCTGCCCAGGCCACGGCCACAGAGTCCGGCCCTGGAGTGGTGCCGGTCGCCTCCGTCCACCACCATGAAGGAACCGCCATTGGGCGAGGGGCGGAAGCGAAGGCACACGAGTTGCCGCTGGCTGGCCTGGGTGCCCTCGCCCCAGGGGCCAATGATGAGGTCGATGTTCGGGAAGTGCTGGGGTGAGCCGACCGTCCACTGGACGTAGTAGATGGCGTGCGTTCCATCGTCGTCCGAGAGGTCGCCCCAGATGGTTTTCGTGGTCTGCCCACAGCAGTCGCAGGTGCCTTGGGACTCATTCCAGAATGTGGCGGTCAAGGGCGCCATGGGTCGTCAGAACAGGTCTTGAAGCTTGTCGTCGAAATTGAGCGTGCTGATGGTCCAGCCACTCTTTCCCCGGTAGCTGTAGAACTGCCATCGGGTGGCGTGCAAGTCGAATTTGTGGATGTAGGTCAGCCGCACCAGGGAGCTGCCCAGGCGCTTTTCTTCGATGAATTCGTGGCCCCTTGACGCACCGAAACGGGTGGACCAAACCGAAAACGCCAGGTTCGCCTGCCCCGCTGTGCTCTCGAACTCCGCATTGCTCACCACAAAGAGCGGCTGAATGCTTTTGAGTCCACCGGCGAGGTCGCCACGGCCCACGGTTTCCATGGCGGCGTCGGTCGCCTTTTTGAGATCTTCAATGGTCGGAACGCCCTGAGCTGAGGCCGACGCAGCGGCGAGCACGAGAGCGATGGCGGCGATGGCGCGCGAAAGCAGTTTCATGGTGAATCTCCCTGTGATGTGAATGTTGGGAAAGGATACCGCTGCTGGGGACGGGGTTGGCTTGGCCAGCGCGATGGATGGCCGCCCGCGTTGGCGCACATCAAGTCCCCGGAGGTGTCCGCAGTACGGGCTGCTCAAGCTGCCCGCCTTGCGGGCCGATAAGCACTCAACACCTCTCAAGGATTCACCATGGATGTCTCACCCGCCTTGCTCGTGGACCGCGTGCTCCAGACGCGCAACAACCAGACCACGCAGGACGTGCAAATCAACGTGCTGAAAAAAGCCCTGGACATGCAGGAGTCGGCGTCGGCGGCGTTGCTGAACGCCGTGGCGGGCAATCTGCCGCTGGCGGGCAGTGGATCGGTGGGGACGCAGGTCAATACGATGGCTTGATGCCACGCACAGGCCGAAAGGAAACCTGTCTGTGGCGCAGGCGGTTTCCTTTCCGAGCGCATCAGCGTTGCATTTCGATCAGCACCTCAGGGTGCGCCATGGCCACGCGCAACAGCGTCTTCGCTGCACCGGTGGGTTCGCGGCGGCCTTGTTCCCAGTCTTGCAGGGTGCGCGGTGACACCCCCAGCAAGGTGGCGAAGTCTTGCTGCGACAACCCGACCTTGGACCGTGCTTCGGCGGCCTGCGGCAACTGAACCTTGGTCACCCGCGCGGCCTTGCCTTTGCGCATCTGCTGGACGGATTCGAGCAGATCGCGCTGGAAGGTTTCCATTTCAGTGGGCATCTTCAACTCCTTGTTTCAGTTGAGCCAGGAACTCGGTTGGCAAGTTGTCGAACTTGGCCTTTGCGTACACGATGAGCAGCCAGATCGTTTGATCGGTTGCGTTGAAATAGATCACCCGGGCTCCGCCGCGCTTGCCGCGCCCCGAACTGGCCCAGCGAACCTTGCGACAGCCGCCGCTGCCCGGAATGACGTCGCCCGAGGTGGGGTTGACGGCGATCCAGTTGATGAACTCGATGCGTTCGTCATCGCTCCACACATCGGCTGCGTAGCGCTGGAACACCGGGGTTTCGGCCACGGTTCGTGTCGCGCAACTATACGGCATTGCCGTACTTTCGTCCATGATTGACATAGATTCCTCCCTGAGGGCGCATTGTGCTTGCGGGTGCGTTTGGCCTTGAATTCACCTTGCGATGGGTCGCGCCTCACCTGTCGCAAAAAGGCGTCAGTCCCCGCAGACGTTGCTTCCCCCATGCACGCAACTCCCGCTACAGTTCGTCCCTCGCCGTTTTGCCGAGGTCCCCGTTGACCTTCCGAGCGCGGCGACCCCACCCTTTTTTCCACCCCACCAGGAGCACAACATGCATAAGAACACGACCTCCCTGTGGGCTGGGTCAGCGGTGGCGGGGCTTTCGGTTTAACCGTCGGTTAAGCCTCCCCCACTTTTTGTTCCGCGCCCCACGGCGCTGCCTGACGCAAAAGCGTCGGCAGCGCGGTCGTGGTGTGCGCGCGTCTGTCCCGGTCCGGTTTCAACGTTTTTTGAATCTGGATTTTTCATGGGCAATTTTGTCAAGAAGCTGTCGGACCGCGCCTGCGTGGTCGCGTCCGACACGACGTGGATGGAAGACGCTGCCATGGCGCAGCTGATCACCACGTCACAACTCGAGGGCATGCAGCGCGTCGCTGGCATGCCCGATCTGCACCCCGGTCGCGGCTACCCGGTGGGCGCTGCGTTTTTCTCGGTACAGCGTTTTTATCCCGCGCTGGTGGGCAACGACATCGGCTGCGGCATGGCGCTGTGGCAGACCGACGTGCAGGCGAGCACGGTCCGGCTGGACAAGCTGGAGAAGCGCGTGGGCAACATCGATGGTCCGATGGACGACGCGGATGCGCGGGCGCAAGCCATGTCGGACACCGGGGTTCAGCCCAGTGGCCACGAGGCCTCGCTGGGCACCATTGGCGGTGGCAACCACTTCGCTGAGTTTCAGCAGGTAGACATGGTGCATGCGCCCGAGGCCCTGGCCGCGCTGGGCATCGACAGGCAGCGGCTGCTGCTCTTGGTGCACAGCGGCTCGCGGGGCTTGGGCGAGCGCGTCCTGCGCCAGCATGTCGATGCCTTCGGGCACCGCGGTCTGGAGGCCGACACGCCCGAGGCTGCCGCCTGCCTGGCGCAGCACGACGCGGCCTTGCGCTACGCGCGCTGCAACCGCCAGCTGGTGGCGCAGCGGCTGCTGGGCAATGTGCGGGCCGAGGGCCGTTGCCTGCTGGACGTGCACCACAACTTCGTGGCGCCGTCCGTCATCGACGGGCAGGCGGGCTGGCTGCACCGCAAGGGCGCGACGCCGTCGGACGCCGGGCCGGTGTTGATTCCCGGCTCGCGCGGGGACCACAGCCACCTGGTGCGGCCGACGCGCTTGTGCCACGAGACCTTGTTGTCGCTGGCGCACGGGGCGGGGCGCAAGTGGATTCGCTCGGCCTGCAAGGACCGCCTGTTCAAGCTGATGACGCCCACGCAGATGGGGCGCACGGCGTTGGGCAGCCGCGTGATCTGCAACGACCGGCAACTGATCTACGAGGAAGCGCCCCAGGCCTACAAAGGCATCGACAGCGTGGTGCAGTCGCTGGTGGGGGCGGGCCTGATCGAGCTGCTGGCCCGGACCAAGCCGGTGCTGACCTACAAGACCCGTGGGGAGTGTTGCGAATGATCTTGCTTCAACTCACCGCCAACACGGGGCCTGAAGAATGCTGCTTGGCCGTGCGCAAGGCGCTGGCGCAGCTGCTGCGCGAGTGCGAGAACGCCGGGGTCGGCGCCGAGCTGCTGGAGCATGTGCCCAGCGAGGTGCCCGGCAACTTCCGCTCGGTGCTGCTGGCGCTGGAAGGTGCGCAGGCGCTGGCCCTGGCCTCGCGCTGGAGCGGCAGCGTGCAATGGAGCTGCCCCAGCCCTTACCGGCCGGGGCACAAGCGCAAGAACTGGTTCATCGGGGTGGAGGTCTTCGAGACCGATGCGCCGGGTGCGACCGGCGAGCCGCTGCACGACAAAGACCTGCGCTTCGAAACCCTGCGCGCCAGCGGGCCGGGCGGCCAGCACGTCAACAAGACCGATTCGGCCGTGCGCGCCACGCACGTGCCCACCGGCCTGAGCGTGAAGGTGCAGACCGAGCGCAGCCAGCACGCCAACAAGCGCCTCGCGCGCGCCCTGCTGGCGCACAAGCTGGCGGCCCAGGCGGACGACGCCGCCAGCGCCGCCCGCCACCAACGCTGGCGCCAGCACCACGGCGTGGAGCGCGGGAATGCGACCCGCACGTTTCGGGGGGAGGGGTTTGTTGAGGTGTAGGCACCCTGTCTTGGGCCGCTCACTCCTGTGTGGAGGGAGCGGCTCCCTTTGTCCATTGTTTTTGTGCGGGTGGACGCAGCTCAACCCGCTGGCGGGATGCCAGCGCCCCCGCTACCGCCGCCTCAGCATGCGCGCCGCCAGCACGCTGGCCAGCAGCACCAGCGCGCTGCCGGTGAGCGCGGTGAACTGCAGCGCGTCGGTGAAGGCGGCGCGGGCCATCAAGGTCAGCGTTTGCGCCGCTTCGGCGGGCAGGCGTTCGGCCACCGCGAGGGCGCCGCCCAGGGTGGCCATGGCTTCCGGGGGCAGGCCCTGGCCGGCAGTCTGCGCGAGCTGTTGGCGGTAGATCAGCGTGCCCGCGCTGCCGAACAGCGCGATGCCCAGTGCGCCACAGAATTCCGAGCTGGTTTCGGCGATGGCCGAGGCGGCGCCCGCGCGTTCGGGTGGTGCCGAGGTGATGATCTGCTCGGTGCCGATGGCGAACACCGGCGCCATGCCCAGGCTGACCACGACCATGCCGGCCACCAGCACCCACAGCGCCCAGGGGCCGTCGGCCCACACCATCAGCAGCATGCCGGCCGCGGCCGCCGCGAGGCACCACACCATCACCGGCCCGGGCCCGAAACGCCGCGCCAGCCAGGGCGTCAGCACCATGGAGCCGAACACGAAGCCGCCCGCCCACGGCACCGTGGCCCAGCCGGCCTGCAGCGGCGAGAGCGCCAGCACCATCTGCAGGTGCTGCGCAATGAAGATGTAGATGCCGAACATGGCCAGGCACGACAGCCCGTAGGCCATGATGGCCGTGCGGAAGCTGGGGATGGCGAACAGCCGCAGTTCGAGCAGCGGGTAGTCAATGCGCTTCTGGCGCCGCACGAACGCGATGCCGACAGCCAGCCCGGCGAGCAGCAACGCGAGCCGCCCCCCGCTCGGCCCGTGTTCGGCCATGGCCTTGACGGCGTAGATCAGGCTGAGCACGGCGGTCAGCGAGAGCAGCACGCTCGGCGCGTCGATGCGGCCGGCGTTCTCGTCGCGGTACTCGGGCAGCAGGCGCGGTCCGAGCACCAGCAGCAGGGCCATCACCGGCACGGCGGGCAGGAACACCGAGCCCCACCAGAAGTGCTCCAGCAGCCAGCCGCCCACCAGCGGGCCGATGGCGCTGCCGACCGAAAACGCGGTGATCCACACGCCGATGGCGAACTGGCGCTGCGTCTCGTCGTGAAACATGTTGCGGATCAGCGAGAGCGTGGACGGTGCCAGCGTGGCGCCGGCGATGCCCAGCAGCGCGCGCAGCACGATCAGCTCGGCGGGGGTGCGCGCGAACGCGGCCAGCACCGAGGCCACGGCAAAGCAGGCCGCGCCGATCAGCAGCAGGCGGCGGCGCCCGATGCGGTCGCCCAGCGTGCCCATGGTGATCAGGAAGCCAGCGACGAAAAAGCCGTAGATGTCGATGATCCACAGCAGCTGCGAAGCGCTGGGTGCCAGCGCCCGGCTGAGCGCGGGCACGGCCAGGTTGAGCACCGTGAGGTCCATCGCGTAGACCAGGCAGGGCAGGGCGATCATGGCCAGGCCCCACCACTCGCGGCGGGTGGCCTTGGCGGGCGGGGCATCCAGCAGGGTGGGCGGGGAATGGCTCATGGGATCGGCGGCTGGGCACGGGCCTGGTTCAGCCGGGGCGGCTGGCGGTGGCCTGTGCGGAAGGGGGCGGCAGGGACGGTGGGCGACGGGTGCCCCGGCGTTCAGAGGCTTTTGCCGTCGAAGTGGTGCACAGGGATGGCGGCGAGGTCGATGCCGTCGATGCAGCGCAGGTTGATCGCCGCCATGGCGTTGCCCTTGGGGTCGGTGCCTTCGCCGTAGGGGTGGATGCCGCAGACCGGGCAGAAGCGGTGGCGGATCACGTGCTGGTTGAACAGGTAGGTCGAGGCCGCGTCCTCGGGCGTCTTCAGCACCAGGCTGGCGCGCGGCACGAACCAGAGCAGCGAGCCCTTGCGCGAGCAGATGGAGCAGTTGCAGGCGAGGGCGCTGTCGATTTCGCCCTGGACTTCAAAGGCGATGCGGCCGCAGTGGCAGCTGCCGGTGTGGGTGGTGGCGGTGGTGGTCATGGTGTCGGCGTGGTGGGTTCGGGGACGGCCCCCACACACCACGACGGCCACCGTACCCTGTTTTCGACAGCCTGTCGCCGCAGGCGGGCTTTACCAGCTCACTTCCCGGTCCGGCGTGGCGCTGATCTTGTGGATGGTCAGGTCGGCGCCGTCGTATTCCTCTTCCGGGCTCAGGCGCAGGCCCATGACCGTCTTGAGCGTGCCGTACACCACCACGCCACCGAGCAGCGCCCAGGCCACGCCCAGGGCGGTGCCGATCAGTTGCGCCGTGAAGCTCACGCCGCCCAGGCCGCCCAGCGCCTGCTGGCCGAAAATGCCGGCGGCGAGGCCGCCCCAGGTGCCGCACAGGCCGTGCAGGGGCCAGACGCCCAGCACGTCGTCGATCTTCCAGCGGTTCTGCGTCAGCGTGAACATGCCCACGAAGAGCGCGCCCGCCACCGCGCCCACCACCAGCGCGCCCATCGGGTGCATCAGGTCGGAGCCCGCGCACACGGCCACCAGGCCGGCCAGCGGGCCGTTGTGCACGAAGCCCGGGTCGTTCTTGCCGGCGATCAGCGCGGCCAGTGTGCCGCCGACCATGGCCATGAGCGAGTTGACGGCGACGAGGCCCGAGATCTTGTCCAGCGTCTGTGCGCTCATGACGTTGAAGCCGAACCAGCCCACGCAGAGGATCCACGCGCCCAGCGCGAGGAAGGGGATGCTCGACGGCGGGTGGGCCGAGATGCCGCCGTCCTTGCGGTAGCGGTTGGCGCGGGCGCCCAGGAAGATGACCGCGGGCAGCGCGATCCAGCCGCCCACCGCGTGCACCACCACGGAGCCGGCGAAGTCGTGGAAGGCGAAACCGGTGGTGGCGGTGATCCAGGCCTGCACGCCGAAGTGGCCGTTCCAGGCGATGCCCTCAAAGAACGGGTAGACCAGGCCGACGATGACGGCCGTGGCGATCAGTTGCGGCCAGAACTTGGCGCGCTCAGCGATGCCGCCTGAAATGATGGCCGGGATGGCGGCCGCGAAGGTGAGCAGGAAGAAGAACTTCACCAGCTCGTAGCCGTTTTTCTGCGCCAGCGTTTCGGCGCCCACGAAGAACGAGGCGCCGTAGGCCACGCCGTAGCCGACGACGAAGTAGGCGATGGTGGAGACCGAAAAATCCACCAGGATCTTGACCAGGGCGTTGACCTGGTTCTTTTTGCGGACCGTGCCGAGTTCGAGGAAGGCGAACCCCGCGTGCATGGCCAGGACCATGATGCCGCCGAGCAGGATGAACAGGGCGTCAGCGCCCTGTTTGAGTGCGTCCATGAAGTGTCTCCGTGCAGAAAAGCTGGTATTGGTGCGTTGAAAGCGCCAAAACAGGGTCTGCATGGCGAATCGCACCAAGCAGTAGCAAAAATCAGGCCAATCGTTCCACTATGGTGCGCATCGCACTGGATGGGTGCCTTGTGGCGGCGTCAGGCCGTGTGGCGCCAGCGAACGCCGTGGGGTGGGTGGCGGGGGCCGAACACGAATTGCAGCACCCGGCGCCGGCTCTGGCCGGTGGCCTTGGACGAGCGGTGGAGCAGCAGCGGGCGCATCAGCAGGGCGTCGCCGGGTTGCGCGGGGCAAGGCAACTCGTGTGGACGCAGCTCGACCGCAGCCTGCGGCGCGACGATGCCCTGGCGGTGGGTGCCCGGCACGACCCAGAGCGGGCCGTCTTCGGGGCCACAGGGATCGAGATGGAGGCGCACCGCCATCAGCTGTTCGAGCACGGCCACCGGTGGTTGCACATACGGCGTGCCGCCCTTGACCGACCACGCCCGCCAGTCCGGGTGCGCCACCCGCTCATGCACCGGAAAGCCCAGGTCCTGGTGCACCGCCACCAGCCAGTTGTGTTCGGCCGACTTTTCAAAGAAGAGGCATTGCAAGGCCACGGCGTCGCTGCCGATGGCGGGCGACAGCGCGGGGTGACGGCGCAGCCGGTCGGCCAGTGCTGCGCACCAACCCTGGCTGATCAGCTCGCGCGCACCCGGGCCGCTGGAGGCGCCGTGCAGACGCCCGCCCAGCGCGGTGCACTCATCTGGCGAGAGGACGGCCTTGACCCAGGCAAAGCCCGCGCGCTCGACATCTTCGGTGGGCATCATCCGGGCAGGAAACGATCAGGCCGCCGCCGGGACCGGCGCGCCGATGGCCCGCAGCACGCTGGGCGAAATCAGCCGGTGCATGGGCTTGACCGGCAGCATGTAGAGCCGGCCGAGCCGGTTCTTGGTGTGCACGACGGTGGTGACGGTGACGCGCACCGGCTGGCCGGTCGGGCGAGCGCAGTGCACCGAAAGCACCACGTCCAGGTGTTTGTCGCGGTCGCCGAGCAGCACCTCGTCGGGCGTGTTTTCGATCAGCGTGAAGATGCCCACGCGGTCGCCGGGCCGGTAGTCGGCGTCGGGCTTGGCGGGGTTGATTTCCGACAGCTCGCCGAGGTTCTTGAGGCCGACGAGTTGCACCGCGCGGTTGCGCAGGCTCATGCAGGCGTCGACCCAGCGCGGCGTGGCCTGCACGGCCTTGAGAAACTGACGGAGGGCGCTGAGCGAGGGGTCGGTGGCGTCGATGGACCAGGCGTCAAAGAAGTCGGCGCCCTCCAGGCGTCCGGCGATGCGGCTGCCGGAGGGAGGGCTGGTTTCGGTGGGGGTGTTCATCGGGGGCTCCCTGCGGGGCCGACCACCCGGCCGAGGGGCTGGGTGCGGTCGCTGAGCCGACTATAGCCAGCGGCGGCACGCCCACAAAAAAGCCACCCCGCGGGGTGGC
The DNA here is from genome assembly GCF_018780075.1 of Hydrogenophaga sp. Taxonomy (GTDB): domain Bacteria; phylum Pseudomonadota; class Gammaproteobacteria; order Burkholderiales; family Burkholderiaceae_C; genus Hydrogenophaga. The sequence continues at coordinate 2,518 of NZ_JADMKB010000066.1, read as the reverse complement.
TCGGCGGGGGAGCGCAGTCCGCTCAGCTGCAGCTCACGCTGCCGCAACCGCTCATGGTGGCGGGCTTGACACGGTCCGGGTCGGCCAGGGTTTCGGTGCGGCTGTCGAAGCCCACATCTTTCATGTGCAGCGCCAGGCCGGCGTCCATGCTCGCGGCGTGCTGCGGGAACCACTCGACCAGGGCCTCGGCCAGGCGGCTGATGATCTCGGTGTCGCCCTGCTGGTAATGGTCGACCACGGCGTTGAGGGTTTCCAGGATCGTGGCGTGGTGCGAGGCGTGGCAGTTGTCGGCCGAGAAGCCGGTGGCCAGCATCCAGCGCTCTTCCTGCGCGAAGTGCTCGACCGTGTGCGCCACGAACTCGCGGTAGAGCGGCAGTTGTTCGCCGGGCGGCGTGGCCAGCAGCCGGTTGAGCATGTCCACGAACTCTTCGTGGGTGTCGTCCATGCGGTGATCGCCGGTGTGCAGCTGGGGGTTCCAGGTCAGGCCGGTGGCGGCCGAGATCGGGGCTTCTGGGGTGGCGGTGGTGTCCATGGGGCGAGACTGTAGCGGTTTCGGGATGGGCGGTGCTTGATGGAGGTCAAGCGGGAGGCGGCCACCGGGGGCTCGGGACTATCATGCCGGCTCACCAACACCGTCTGGAGGACGAGATGAATTTTGTCGACGCGGTCAAGACCTGTTTCAGCAAATACGTGGGCTTCGAGGGGCGCGCCACGCGTTCGGAATACTGGTGGTGGGTGCTGTTTGTGTTTGCGGTGGCCATCGTCATGGGCGTGCTCAGGCTGGGCACGATCGGCAACCTGTTCTCGCTGGCCACGCTGCTGCCCTCGATCGCCGTGGGCGCCCGCCGCCTGCACGACATCGGCAAGAGCGGCTGGTGGCAACTGATTGCCCTGATCCCGCTGATCGGCTGGCTGGTGCTGATTTACTGGGCCGTGCAGCCCAGCGAAGGCGACAACGCCTTCGGCCCGGCGCCCACCCTGTAAGGGCGGGCCGGATTCAGGCCGCCTGCCGGCCCATCATCTGCAGCACCGCGGTCTGCAGCTCGGGCGCGGCCAGGGCCTGGTCCAGTCGGGCCAGGCTCGGGTGGGCCAGGGCGGCCCGCAGGTGGAAGGTGTCCACATTGGCGTCCAGCTTCACGTCGTAGCCTTCCAGCGTGCCCAGCTGGCCCAGCGCCAGGCGCTCGCCCAGGCGCGCGCACAGGTAGCCGAGCGCCAGACGGGGCGCGCGCACCGGATCGGTGGTCATGCACGAGGTCACGAGTTGCTGGCCCAGGCCGCTGACGTCGTTGACGAGGCCGGCGGGCAGCTCCCAGGTCTTCATCAACAGGCAACCGATCTCGCTGGCGTTGAGGCCGAGCCGTTCCTGCTCCATCCGGGCGCGTTCCAGCCGGCCGCGGGAGAGCCAGTGCTCCAGGCCCGAGGCGGGCAGCAGCGAGGCCGTGGCGAGCTGGCCGACGAAACTCAGCACCACCTGGGTGGACAACGAGCCCTGGTCGGGCAGGTTGAGCGCCTTGCCCAGGCGAACGCAGAGCTCGCTGGCCACGGCGCTGGCGCGCCAGATGGTGTCGAAACTGCGCTGCGCCTCGGCCAGCTTGGGTTTGAAGGCCTCGGCCAGCATGTATTGCAGGCAGATGCTGCGCAAGGTGTTCATGCCCAGAAAGGTGACCGCCTGGCCGATGTTGGTCACCGGCTTTTGCAGGCCGTAGAACGGCGCATTGACGGTGGAGAGCACCCTGGCGGCGATGAGCGGCTCGCCCATCACCAGCTCGCTCAGCTCGGACGAGCCGGCCCTGGCGACGAACTCGGGCGACAGCAGTTGCTGCATCGAGCGGGGAGGGCGGGGGATGCCCTTGATCGCCGCGACCAGGGTCTCGCGCTGGGCGGGGTCCATGTCCTGCTCGCGCAGCCACTCAAACGCCCGCAGCTCGGCCGGCTCGGGTTCGGGCGCCGGTGCGACGGTGGCTGGCAGGGTGGGCACGGAGGTGGCGCGACCCTGGGGCGCGGCGGTGCGCTGCGTGGTCACGGGGGACGGGGCTGCCCTCGCCGGTCCGCGGCGGAACCACCACCAGGCCACGGCGACTGCGAGCACCGCGGCCATCCAGATCATCAACATGGGCACGACGAACCTCCGTTCAAAGGGTGCTGTCCGTGCGGCACACAGACTTCTTTGTCCTTTGAATCGGCATTTCGCGCCCGGTCTTGAGCGCTTTGCCGGCGGTGGCGCCGCTCAGGCCAGCCGGGTGCGGTGGCGCGCGATCTGGCTCAGCACCTGGGCCGGCGCGGTGCCGCCCAGCGTGTTGCGGGCGTTGAGGCTGCCGCGCAGGCTCAGGCACTCGTACACGTCTTTTTCAATCGAAGCGTTGAAGCCCTGCAGCACGGTCAGCGGCAGCTCGGACAGGTCGCAAGCGTGGCTGGTGGCGGCTTTCACGGCGTGGGCCACGGTTTCGTGCGCGTCCCGGAAGGGCAGGCCCTTTTTCACCAGGTAGTCGGCCAGGTCGGTGGCGGTGGCGTAGCCCTT
>NZ_JADMKB010000153.1 GCF_018780075.1 Hydrogenophaga sp. | reverse complement strand
TCGCTGCACAACTGCCCTCCAAATGCGTTGCCCCTTCCAGTAACGGGTTGTACAAAGCCACTCCCTCAGTGGAAGGCGTGGAGTCGGCGCACCAGCACGGGAGGGCGCCCTACATCCCTTACTTTATTGATCCGGGAATGTGAAGTCTTAACCGTTTCTGCTCTCGGCGCCCTGTGTGTCCGCAAGCCGAATTTCATAGTTCACAGGGCCGGAGCAATAGTTGAAAGCACCAAGCTCGGAAAACGATATCAATGACTGTAAAATGATCTCATTGCAATCAATGAGCCTAGGAGGCCAGCATGGCAAACGTCACTGTCAGAAACCTGCCTGATGCTGTGCATCGGGCATTGCGCGTGCGAGCGGCGACACATGGCCGCAGCACCGAGGCGGAGATCCGAGACATCCTGGAGGCGGCTACGCAACCGGCGCAGCGCGTCAAGCTGGGCTCATTGCTGTCACAGATCGGGCGAGAGGTCGGGCTCACGGACAAGGATTGCATCGTCTTCGACCAGGTGCGCGACAAAACCCCCAGTGACCCGGTGAGCTTTGAATGATCCTGCTCGATACGAATGTGATTTCCGAACCGCTGAAACCGGGCCGCGATCCCAACGTACTGGCATGGATAGACGCGCAGACCGTGGAGACGCTGTTTGTATCGACCATCACCTTGGCTGAGCTTCGCTTTGGCGTCGCGGTGATGCCCGACGGTAAGCGCAAGTCTGGTTTGCAGCGGCGACTGGAGGAAGAGGTCATCCCTCTTTTTGAGGGCCGCGTCCTGACGTTCGATGATCGTGCGTCGAGGGCGTATGCCGAGGTTCGTGCACGCGCCCGAGCTGCAGGGAAAGCCATTGGTACAGCCGATGCGTACATCGCGGCCGTGGCGGTTGCGCACGGCTTTGTTGTGGCAACCCGGGACACCAGTCCGTTTGAAGCTGCTGGCTGTGAGTTCATCAACCCCTGGGAGGTCGGGCATGAAAAAAAATGAGCCGAGCACACCGACGGAAGTGGACGTTAATGGCGAGCGAGGCATGGCCTGGTGGAATGCGCTCACAGAGAGTGACCGAAGATATTGGTGCTTTGCCGCGATGACTGCGGTTCCGGCAGAGGCTTGGCGGCATTTCAAAAGTGTCACAGGCGACGAGGAGAAGAGTAAAGTCGTCTGCGTGGAATGAACTGCGATAGGGAAGCAACAACGATGGACATCCTGAAATTCATTTTCAAGCTGCTCAAGCACGGCGGCATCTTCCTGCTGCGAGCTGTCGGAATACTGGCTCCCGCAGTGGTTGGTGCATTTGCTGCTAGTGCCCCTACTGGCCGGTCGCAAACAAGCGATAGGGAGTACGGCTGCTACCCTGACGGGACACCGTACTACGAGAACTCAAGCCACGCTCAGTGGGAAGCCTATTACGGTGATAGAGGGTGATTTCACCTTCTCCCGACTGAGCGGTTGGCCGCACCTTCTGCGGTCTTTGAAGTAGAGCTAACCATACTGTCCAAAGTCGTCCCCATGCGGATGCCGATCCAACTCATCATGACAGTCCACAACGCTGGCAGTCCTAAAAACATCGTCATCATGAGCATGGCCATCAGGGTCAGCTTGTAGTCGTTGCCCGTGGACCGGATGAAGTCGGTGACCTTGAAGCCTTCCGGGTACATCGCATTGACCAGGTGAGCATCCATCCAGACGGTGAATGACCACAAGATGGCCCAGAACTTCACCGTGAAAACTGCCACCGCACCGTAGAGCATCACCTTCAGGTTGTAGCCTGAGAGGAAGGTGATCAGCGGCAGGAACATGTACATGCCCATCAAGATGATGGCTTGCATCATGAGCAAGCCGTTAAGCAGCGGGTTGATCGTCACGTAGGAGAACAACTGGGTCAGGAACACCCCGATGGTGGACACCGCGCCACCCACGTTCTGTTGGATGGAGGCATCGAAGCCCAATGCGCGTGTCGTGTCCACGAACGAGGGGTTGGCCAGGTGCTCGGCCAGCATGGCGAGTTGGTCCTTGGCCCTGTCAGGGTCGGTGAAAACCAGGGCAATCCGGTTAGACAGGTTCTGCCAGCGATCGCTTTGCCTGATCATGGCCTCACGTACCCCAGCGGCATCTTCCCACCACTCCTTGCAGGTCGGGCGACCCCAGTCGGGGTTCACATAGCCCTCATAGGGTGGCGGCGCACCAGCAGACGGGTTGTAGTAGTCCCCATCCCGCGCGAAGTTGATGGGAAACCCCTGCACTGGATTGGCCGCGCGCATGTCGGCGTAGAAGCCAGGCTCAGTGCGGAACAACTGACTGCCCATCCAGCCCACATCGTTGGGACCGTAGTTGGTGTTGGTGATCGCGAGAATGGCCTGTCCCGACGCAGAAATGTCCGTCCTGACGGTGTTGATGTACCGGCTTTGGGCAGGCTTGAAACACTCGCTGTAGAAGCGCTGAACCGAGTGCAACAGGGCCGGGTCTTCGATGGTGGCGATCCTGGCCAGCTCCTCGATGGCGCGGATCTCGCTCTCGCTGTTGTTGATGCCGGCGCGCAGCGCCGTGTTCATGCCCGCAGAGATCGACATGACCGTGAACCACCAGGCGGGCACGTTGGACAACGATCCACCGGCACCGCTCATGCTGCCGTCGATGGCATCGACCATGGCGGTGTCAAAGGTGGACCCCGTGCCACCGTCCCGGGTCACCGGTGCCGGATTCGGGTCTGTGGCCGTCGGCCGCGGCTTGTACGACAGGCTGATCGAGTGCAACGAAGTGACCGGGAGCGTGGCGAAACAGACCGAGAACACGAAAAGAGCCGCGATCAACTGTGTGCCGATACGGTCGATGACACCGAACACACCAACGGTTTCCGCACCTTGCTCTTTGGCCTCGCGCCAGGCGTTGAAGACGATCAGCATGAAGGGGATCACCACCAGGCCGGTGCCGGTGATGATCTCGCCAAAGATGTTGGCGAACGCCCACCCGTACATCGTCGTGAAAATTTCGAGATAGCTGTCGAGCTGCATTTGTGGCTCCAGGAGCGCAATGGGTGGGGGTGTCGGGATCGAGCGCTCAGATCAGGCCCAGGAGCTTAAAGAGCGTTTGCGGGCCGATGGGGATCAGCACCAGGTAGGCGCACAAGAAAGCCATCGCCTTGGGCCGGAATGCCATCGCACGCTCCACCTCGGGAAGTTGGACCATGTTGCGCCGTTGACCCCAGCGCACCAGCGCACGCCAGCGCAGGCCGATCAGGGCCACGATCAGCATCTGGAGCGCAACACCCACCCAACGCAGCTGGGAGACAACCGACTGGACCTTGAAGATGTCCAGACCACTGTTGACCAAGACAACGACACCCAGGACCATCGAAGCGATGGCAAGCGTCACCCAAAGCGCGGTCATCAGGATGCGACGCCAACGGCCCTTGGGCTTCGGGGGCGTGGTGCCGGTGGCTTCAGGGCTGGTGACCAGCGTGGAGCCCACATCGACGGTCATGGCCTGACCCGTCCTTCTTCCACGGGCGTTGACTCTCCGCGCTGCGTCCTGCTCAGGCGCGCAGCCTGGCTGTCGCGCTGGGTGGCGTCGTCCATGATGGTGAGCGCGGTGTTCGAGGTCATTTCCTTGCGGACGCGGTGCTCGAACATCAGGTCTTCGATCAGCTGCGTCAGCCGGTCCACCTTCTCCTGCATGTCCTTGGAGACCTTGCCAGCGGCTGTCACCTCCGGCAGGCTCAGACCGGACTGCAACACGTTGCGCGCCACCAGCGCTTTGTCGATCACCCGTTGCATCGCCAGCTCGTGGGCGAGGCGTCCCATGGCCAGCGCCTGGCTGTCTGGTGGCATGGTGCGCAGTGCCTGCAGGAGCTGGGGCGTGATCGCCAGGCCAGGTGCAGCGATCTCGCTCAAGGCCACCGCATTGTTGGTGGCGGTGCCAGCGACCAGGGCGGCGAGTCTGGGACGGATGATGTCCAGCTCGGCGTCCAGCCGTGGGCCCAGGCCAGAGGCGGTAGAGGTGGACGTGGCCGCAGGGCAATTGACGATGCCCTCGCAGAGGTAGATTTGCTGGTCTCCCAGCACCTTGGTGGTCCACTCCGCCAGTGTCTCTGGCGTCGCGAAGGCGTTCGTCAGTCGTGTGCCGGCAGGGCCTCCCGACCCGGCACCCGACGTCGTGGGTCGGTTCAACGTGACGTTGTAGCCCGCCACCGACAGGTCGCGGACCGGTCGCAGCGGCTGGGTGCCCACACCACCGGCTTTGGCACCACCGAAGATCCACGACACCCCGTTCCTTTGAGCCTCTTCATTCCTGTTGATGTCGGTCTTGGCCTGAACCACATCGCCCTGGAGCGATGCCTTTGCGCGCCAAGTCTCGCCCTTGGCGTTGTTCACCCAGTCTTCGTAGGGGTTGCCACCGGCCTTGATCTGCGCTTCCATTTCTTCGCAGGTCTTCAGTGAAGCTTCAATGATGGCGTCGGCCTTGGCCGAGTAGGTCTGAAAGAGCTGATACAGCCCAGGCTGCGCCCGCTGGAAGATGTACATGGGCAGCGATGCGATGCCCGCCCTGAGCGCGTTGGAGAACGTCTGGCCCAGGTTGCGGACGTTGTTCATCAGCGTGGTCCAGGACAGACCGAGATCGAACTTGCCACAGGAGTAGTTCAGGCGCAGATCGACAGCCAGACCGATCTGGATGGGGATCGTGGACTTGTAGTTGGCCAACCCACCCGGTGAGCTACCGCCCATCTGGTAGTACAGGGCCGAACTGCGGGTTTGGGCCTGCACTGGCTGGGCGGTGGCCATCAACGTGGCCACGACCAGAGCAGCAGCGAATGCAGTGGCTTTCATTGATGCAAGGGAGACAGGGGAGGGTGGGCAAGGAAGGTGCTTCATGGGTGGCTCCACGTTCAGGGAACAGCGAACAGGAAAATCTCGGTTTTGCGTTTGCAGCATTCGTAGCGGGTCCACATGTTCCAGACATGACCGTTGGTGGGTGTCGTGCGGCCGTCGCCGTAGGAGACCAGACTCACGCTGTCGTTTTCACCGAAGGTCGTGCAGCCCGTAGGCAAGGGATAAACCATGGAAAACTTCGGGTCGGCCACCTGAGCGAACCACACGTAGGAGCGCGGGCTCTTGCCCCTCAGGCGGGAATAGATGTGTGGCTGGGCAGGATTCAGAATGATGGTGGAGACGCGCTTGGCAAACACCGCTGAGGCCTTCACAGGGTGCTGTTGGACCAGTTGGCCCTGGCGGGGGTAGATGCTGCCCCAGGTGTTGAGCCCGCCCGTCTGCGACACCTCCCTGTAGCCGGGCAACCATGAACCGACGTACAGCAGATCGAGCGGGATCATCGAGCGCCAGAAGTAGCTGTCGGCATCGCTCTGGAAGTACACGCCGAAGGCATCGGCGGAACTCGGGCACAGCAGGTCGTTGTCACCACCTGAAGCGGCCGCACCATCGAGCATGGTCTTGAACTGCTGCAGCTGGCCCTGGAACGACGACTGATTCCCGGTGCTGCTCGCGGTGGGTGACATCGAGCCGATGTCGGGCATCATCCCGCCGACCAGGTTGCTCGCGCCGGTGACGGTGTTGAGCAAGGTGCTCGGATTGGTCATCCAGCCCACCACTTCGCTGGGCACGTTCGTGATCAGCGATGCGGGAGCGGTGGCCCACTCCCGCATGATCTGCGGCAAGGTGGACGGGAAATTCATCAACTCGGTGACGCCGGGCACCACCAGGTTGGTCCCGACGTTGTTCACCAAGACCACCGGATTCCCGATGGCGTCCGCGTTCTTGTTGGTGGTGGGTTCTGCCGTGGACTGCTTGGCTTCCCCTGTGTTGCCTGAGGCATCCAATGGAGATCTGAGCATTGCGCTGCCGACCCTGTCCCCGATGTTCGAGACTGCGCCACCCACATCGCGCCACGGGTGGATGTACTGGTCATTGAAGGTGCTGACCACCACGTCGGGCATGTAGTGGCTCACGCGGATGCTGGTCTCCACCGTGCAGCCGAAGGGTGTGCAGCGCAGGAAAAAGCAAACGCCAGTCACCCTGTACGAGATGCAGCTCGGCGCCGAGGCCAGCGTTGCCGACACCACGCCCATGGTGTTGGTTTGGGCGTTCGCAAGGCCTGTGGCACATGTCAGCGCCAGAGCAGCGAGGAATCTGGCCAGAGCTGTCCTCATGTCAGCGCCCCCGGTGCTTTTGCACCATCGCAATGGCCTGATCGACGTTAGTCACACCGTAGATCACAGAAACGCCATCGATCACGATGGCCGGAATGCGTTCCAGCTTGTAGTGCCGCGCCAGCGCAATCCCGTTGGCGCCATTGAGCACAGAGGGCGTGATCCGTTTCTTGATCTCAGCCTGGTTCGCAGCGAAGTAGGCCCGCGCAGCGGCCTCTGTTTTGGGGATGTTCTGGTTGATGGCTGCCTCGACGTTCTTGAGGGCGTCAAGGCGGTAGATCACAAGCTGGTAGCGATCAGCCTGGATAGGGGCGATCACCATGGCGGAATTGGCAAACACCTCGACCTTGGTGATGCCTTGGTACAGATCCTGTGCCTGAGCCAGGGCCGGCAACGCAGCGACCGCGAAGCCCAGCAGCACCAGGCAGCGCCTGCCCAATGTCGGGTTACTCATGCGCAGATCCTCTTCATACGCGCTTCAGCACTGACGTAGTCCCAACGCTCAGCCTGGGCGATGGCCTTCCCTCGAAAGTCATCCGGCAGCTCGTTGACCTTGGTGTCAATGAGTTCGCTGAACCTCTGGACGTAGAGTTCATGGGAAGTGCCGCAGCTTCGAGCCGCTTGTGCGGCCAGGGTGACGCACATGTCGCTCCAACGACCTTCTGAAAAGCTCACCAGTTCGCTGCTCATCGCGTGGCCTCTTTCTTCTTTTCAGGCCTGGAGCGACTGGCGTTCAGCTCGTGCGCGACCAGCTGAGCAGCTTCCATTTCGGTGCAGCCATGTTTGTCCATCAGGCGGCGGCGATGGGCTTTTTCATGGCCTTCGGTCATGGCCAGGGCAATCGGCAATGCCGGTGGCACATTGCGGAACAGCATCTGGTCGGACGCTGAGATCAGCACACCCTCGGTGTACTGGCCAGGCGATTTGCGGGCCGACTCCATCATGGCGCGCTGCTCGGGCGTGAGACTCCGAAACCGCGCCACCTCCTCGATCTCCGAGCGGTCCATGGTCAGCAGCATCCAGTACTCGCACATCGACAGCACGCGGCTCATCGAATCTGGGAAGTCCTTCAAGTTCTGGGTGGCCAGCCAGAACCAGATGTTCAGCTTTCGCCACATCTTGGTGCCCTTGGCGATCTTTGGCCCCAGCAGATCATTGGTGGTGATCAAGTGACCCTCGTCGGTCAGCATGATCAACGGGCGGTCCTCGGCCTGGAAGCGTTCACCCCGAGACTGCACCGAGTCGAGCAGGCTGGAGTAGGCCAAGGCCAGCGCGTCGCCATAGCCGTCCTGGGTCATCGTGCCCATTTCCACCAGGGTGACGTCGGCATCGGGCCAGTCCACGCCCTCGCGGTTGAAGAGCTTGCCGCGCAGGCCCTGGCAGAAGGTCATCATCGACTGCCCCATCTCTTCGGCCCGCACCTGGCGAGCGGGGGAGAGCGTGCCTTCGCTGTGCATGCCCATCAGCTCGATGGCCACGTCATGGGTCAAGGGGTGCTTGCGGCCTTCGGCCATGGACTTGGAAGCCGCACGGATGATGGCGTTCGTGACCAGGTAGCGGTCGGCCCGCGACATGCGCTGCACTTCCTGCTCTTCGCCGCCCGTGATCATCATGACGGCCGCAATCAGCATTTCACCCAGCAGATCACGCTTTTCTGTTCCGTCTTCGTCGTCCTGGTCGGCTGTGTCGGCCTCCGCGCCGTCGGCAGCGGCCTTCACCTTTGACTCGCCTCCGAGCAAGGCGTCCAGGCTGGCGTCTTCGGGCAGACCCGCATTCATGCGAGCTTGCCGCTCGGCCGCACGGTAGGAGGACATCACGTCCTCGTCCTGCAGCAGCCGGTGGGCATGAAAGAAGGGGGGCAAGGACACGTCGGCTTCGGCGGTCAGCGTCACGCTGTACGTGCTCAGGCCCATGAGTTTGAAATAGTCCAGCAGCAGCGCAAACGACTTGCCGGCATCGGCAATGACCAGGCGCGGCCTGTGAACCGCCATCGTCAACAAGGAGATGTAGTTCAGCGTGGCGCTCTTGCCCGCGCCCGTCGGGCCGAGCACCAGCATGTGCGCGTTCTTCTTTCGGTCGTCCTTGTTCAGCGGGTCCAGCCACATCGGTTCACCGCCACGGTTCCAGAACCACATGCCCGGGTTGGGTGTGCCGCGAGAGCGCCCGTAGGTCGGGAGCAGTGCGGCAATCTGGGAGGCAAAGGTCAGGCGGCTGCGCCGCAGGGCTTTGGCGTCGAAAGCGGGATCAAAGTTGAACGGCAACCCACGCATGAACGAGTCCAGGGGGACCAGATCCTGACGGGTGTCGATGAAGCGCAGGCCAGATGGGACCAACAAGGCGTTGACCTGAGAAATCGACGCGCTGAGTTCTTCCCGGTTCGGCGCTGTGACGTACAAGGTCATCAGCATGGGAAAGAGTTTGTCGTTGTTCAACATGCGCTTGAGCACCATGTCGCATTCGTTGAACGTCTCCCGCGCTGCCGGCGTGCGCGCCCGCGACGCATCGCGGATGCGCGTGATGTGGTTTTCCAGCTTGTACTGGGACTCCACCGTCATGGTGATGGACAACATGCACCCGGCTGGCAGTCGGTCAAAGCGTGCGAACGATTCTTTCCCGCTGGTGCGCTCTGCCGAAAAGTGGCCGATGTTGGGCTGGGTGCGCAGGCTCTGCAAAGTCAGTGCCTTGACCGGCACGCCGTCGAACTCGAACAGCCCAGCTTCGACGTCAGACACGGGCGGCGTCATGTTGAGCATGTCCGACATGTCCCAGCCGAAGATCGGTGCGCAATCGCGCCCATCGGCATCCTTCAAAGGGGATACATCGCCCGGATAGGGCATCTGGGCCAACAGATCGCCCGAGTGCTTGCTGGCCCAAGGCACGGCACGGTTGAAGAAGGGCAGCAGCCACTCGTAGAACTCGATGGAGGTGCAACGCTTGGCCGTGACACCGGCTTCGACGAAGGTGGCCATGAGCGTGATGGCCACGGCCTCCATCTGATCGCGTGCCGGTGCCGAGTTGTCGGCCAGACCCGCAAAGCGCTTGTAGATGGCACAGCGCACACGGCGCTGTTGCCCGCGCCATTCCTGACCGCTGACCAGGGTGTCCACGAATAGGCCTTCGGGACGGGACACCAGGGCCAGGTGCTCCTCGAACTGCTTGAGCACCGCCTGGGTGTAGGGCGAGTTCAGGATGGCGTCCCGGCGCTCGGGGTACTTCGCGTGTTGTTTGGCGATGTAGTCGGCCAGGTAGCAATTCAGACTGCTGATGTCCCGGTCGTCGGAGAGAAAGAACTGGACGATCCAGGGAGAACCCTCGGACTCGGGAATCGCCTGCAGGGCCTCCTGGACCTTTCTGGCGCGCTCGGCCAGGTAGGCTGGGGCCTGGGCCTCGGTGGGAACAGGGCCGAGTTCAAACAACGCCCCCAGCGTGGTCCCGTCTTTGAGCACAAACACCTTGTCCTCGGGTGCATAGGCGACGTAGGGCAGCATGTCCGTGAACGAGGGCGGGCGATGCGCCATGCGTTGGCGTTCGCCCTTGGTCTGACCACCCGCCTTGCCCGTCTTGGCTTGACCGCCCGAACCATCGGGGGCCAAGCCCAGCTTTTCGCCCAGAAAGCCCAAGCCCAGTTTGTTCATCCACATGGTTGTGTTCTCTTGCTCTGCGTCGATTGAAGATGTGAAAGGCGGTTCGAGTGGGTGATCAGCGCGTGGCCGTCTTGCCCGGAGGGGCGGACATGTAGCGCTCGCGCGCCTCGCCGTCTTCCTGCTCGACTTCCCCAGGGAGGGCGTACTGCGTTTGCTCGTACATCGGGAACACCGTCACATAGCCCGGCACCGGGTACTTGCCACGAGAAAGGTGGGGATAGACCACCATCACCATGTCCGGGTTGGGCACGCGGGAGAAACGCTGCTGCATCGGTTGCAGAGGGGTCCAGTACGGGCTTTGCTGCGCGTCCAGCTGCCCAACAGGTCGCGCGCGTCCGCTGACGTTGAATCGCTCTTTGGCGCGGTTGTTGTCCGTCTGCGCACCATCGGTGCCACGAAAGACTTCAGACACCGTGGGACTGCCCGCTGTGACCTCATTGAGGGGGGACTCACGCGGTCCGCTGACCGAGCACGCAGTGAGTGCCAGGAGAGACAGAACACATGCCGCAACGGATGCAATGCGGGTCAGGTGGGTGAAGTTATTCGAGGCCATAGAGTGCTCCACGGGTAGACGTTTGTGAGGCTTGTTGACGGTGGGTCAATTTCCGGGCGTTGACCAACTTGTCCAGTCGAAGCTCCTGATCCAGATGAACGACCAGCTCGTGGCCAGATGGGGTAACCACGGCATCGAAACTGTTCTTGAGGCGGCTGAGCAACCAGGTCGTGAACTCGTCGCTGGCACCCGATACGGCTTGGCCCAGGACGTACCGGTTGGTGTCGGTGATCTGGGTGGTGGTGGAACCCGTGGAGCTGTTCTGTGTGACCAGCTTGGCCGCGTCTGCGAACGCTGAGGCTGCGACACCCAAGGTGCGTGCACCGACGATGTCGGTCAGGTAGGCGGGTGCATTGGTCACGAACTTGCCAGCGATGCAAGGGTTGCCGTGTGGATCGCTGATGAACCCCAGGTCACCCGAAATTCCGCTCCCTCCACCGGACCCTGCTCGGGCACGTGAGGAGACGGTGCGGATCGTGCCGTCGTTGAACACGAAGGTGGCCGAACGGATCTTTCCCTCTGAGCAGGACAGTGCCATGTCGCCGATGGCCACACCGGTCACGATCATGCCGGCGAGGTCGTCGGGCAACTCCCACCCGTTGGCTGCGAGGTTCTCGCGACCAACGACGGCTTTGAACTGCATCGGATCGGTGACTCGCCCGTCGATTGGCACCCGGCCGATGATGCTGGTCATGGCCTTCACGCCCACCAGCGTGGCGTTCTCTGGGATGGTGAAGTAAGCCTCGTCCACGGGTTCGCTGGCGCGAGCCTGCGCCGCACCGCGCCCTGCGCCTGCCTGCATGGCGGCACCATCCGCACCGCCCGATGTGGCCGTGGTGCGGACGTACTGGGTCTGTACCGGTCCCTGATTGCGGTTTCGGGTGTCTTCAAAGGCGGCAAACCCGAGCGGAATCTTCTTTTGGTAGGCCACTGCACCAGGCATGCCCTCAGCGGGATCGAGCGCCATGTCGCCAACGATGGGCGCTGCGTTGATCACCCGGCCCACCTGCGAACCGGGCAGATTCTTTGGCGCAGGGCCGTTGAAGGAAGGCATGCCGTTGAGCAGGTTGTCGGCGGCACGCCCTGCAGCGTCCATCGTGATTCCCCCCGTGCCCTGTTCGGGAGCGCTTTTCGGAACCGCATGCCCCGTGGCGGCGCCTTTCTCCAGTTCCTCGTTGCGCTTGAGGATCGCTTGGACATCTTTGCGCAATTCTTCATTGCTGGCCACCACCGACTTGAGGGTTTCGGTGGGGTTGTCCCCATCGGCGCCTTTTTCAGCGGGCAATGGCGCAGGCTTGGGAACTTGAGCGATGGGGTCGCCCGGCTTCTCAGCGCCGTCAGAGGTGAATTGCTGATACAGGATGGTGCCCACGATCACCAAGCCCAAAACGCCCAGAACCGGAAGCAACGTGTTTTGTTTGACTGCCATGGTGTGTTCCTCAGAGGCAGGCGTCAAACGCCCGGTCGCAGATCAGGTAGAGCGCGCTGGTGTCGGTTTCGCTGCCGGCCGCGCCCAGCCGTCCGTGCTGGGCGGTGACAGCGATCCATTTGCCGCGCAGGTTGTCCAACGGGATCTCCAAGGGCTGCTTGGACTTGTTGGTGATGCGAACGGCTGTGACATACAGACCTGCCGAGCGCCACTGGCCCATCGGTACGGTTTCGACGAGAGCGCCGCGCACCAGACCCACCACAGGGCGGTTGCTCACCTGCACCTGGCTGACGCCCGGTTGCCCCACGGCGAGACGCCGGGGTGCGTACAACATGCGTGAGGCGAACCGGGTCAGTTCCACCATGTCCGCAGCCGGTGTCTCATCGGCGGTGGCCGCAGCCTGAGCCTCAGCAGCAGTGCCCCGGCCGCGTTCAATGAAAATCTCCAGCTCCTGGCTGGCGGCGGCGGTTTGCGCATTGGCCACCAGGTCCAACGGAATCTGCTGCCCGCCTTCGATCAGCTCGGCCACGATGCGAATGGAGGTGAACGGGACCAGTGCCGTGACATAGATCGTTCGGTCGATGGCCTCCACACGGGCCACGGCCTCGATGTCACTGGGTACATGCAGGACTGCGGGAGAGGGCAGGGTGATCAGGCGTTCGCGCTTCACCGGCAGACCCACCCGCACCGGCAGGCGGGCAAAGACGGCGCGTTCAACGCCCTCGCGGTGGGCGGGCAAGGCATTGATCACCGGCTTTTTGCGCGCATTGGGGGAAGCCGAACGGCCCTGTTCGGCTTCCTGAGCGGCCTTGCGGGCGACCCCGGCGACAGCTGCGGCGGCTGCTTTCCCGGATGTCGCTTCACCCATGTTCTGCCCAAGGTCGAGATCGCCCACCATGGGCGCGGACTTGGCCGATGCGGCTGCGGGTGCCGCTGCGACCATGGGTGGATTCACCGGTGCTGTGCCGATCAGTTCAGGCGCTGCGCCGACGGTGCCCAGGTCATGGACCTGCGCAAAAGCGGAGAAGGCGATACAGCTCACCAGGCCCATGGCCAGGGTGAGTGCCGTTTGGCTTGGACGCTGGATCAGACGGAAGCGTGATGGTTGTGTCATGTTCAGATTCCTTCATCAAGGTTTCAAGAGCGCACCGGCTGCAGGCAGTGCCACTGGAGCAGCAGGGGGCACAGCGACCGCAGGCATGTCCCGGTTCTGTGAACCCAGGGCCGAGGCCGGTTGATCGCTCAGGCCGGGCAGCAACGCGGGTGCCACGCTGGCTGCGGTCGAACCGCTGACGGCGCTGTCCTTCACGTCAATGCGGGCGGGCTTGTTGCTGCCAAAGCAGTCCAAGGCCAGGCGGAATGGGTTGCGCTCGCGGTCCACATCGAAGCGCACCACCCGAACGGGGTAGCGGACAAAGGTGTCCTTGACGGCCTGGCCACGGAACGTTTCCATCACCTGCATGTCCAGCAGCACATTCCATGCGGCAGGGCCTTCGCTGAGGACGCGGTTGTCCTGAAAACCGAGGCCAGGGATTTCTGTGATCTGGCGCGTGCGCATGCGCAGCTCGCCGCTGCGGCTGCGGGCATCCATGTCGCCCTGGAGCTGGGCCTGACAACGGGGTGTCAGGTAGGACTGGAAGTTGTAGATCTGGGTGCCGTAATCGGCGCCACCATCGGTTTGCCAGCGGTTGACCTGCTGCCACACGTAGTAAGCGAAGCTGTACACGTTGGGATTGGGCACGGGCGCCGTACCGTTCGAGACGGTCACCTGCTCACCAGCACGCAGGTCCGGGTTGATGTGCAGGTCGATCTGCTTGGGCTTGGCCCACAGGAGCGCCATGCCGACCACCGAGACGATGGTCAGACCCAGAAACAAGCGCCGTGTGTTGGCGTGGCTCGCGCGCTCATTGGCGAGGGCGTCCAGGGATTGTTGGCTGCTCATGGTGTCTTGCGTTGGGTGGTGGTGTGCGTCTTGGCGGATTTCGCATTCAGCTCATACGGATGAGCGAGATTGAGGTCCAAGGAACGTCCGAGATCCCACTGGCCGTTGTGGGTGAGGAACTTGTTGGTGACCAAGCCGCGCTTGGCCAGCCACAGGTGGATGGCCTGGGTGTAGTACCCGTCCGGGCGACCGCGCTTGGCCTTTTGCAGGTACGCCGAGGCGTACCAGAGAGACACCAAGGGGCCTGCGACGCCGAGGACCAGGATGAACTGCCAGAAGCCGGTGATCAGCAACAAGATGCCGCCGAGCAGTAGGAACAGCGGAACGGTCACCCAGGAAATGACCTTGGCCTCCGTCACGGTCATGCCGCGAATGATCGCGGGCTCGACGTTCACACGGTCCGTGACCGGCGCACGAAAGCGCGTCGGGTCGGCCTCCTGCTGAGCGTTGCGTTCTGATTCGGCTTCTGCGTTCATGCTGGTTCTCGCTCAGCGCCGATCAGGTCTGACCGATGGTCTGGAACGCATAGGTCACCATCAGGATGGCAAAGCCCACCACGATGATGCCCATGATCAGGTACTCCTTCAGGTCACCGATGTCCGCACGCCCCTTGGTGTACTCACCCCACTTGGTGACGGCGCCGCCGACGACCTTGAAGAACATGAAAGCCAGCAACACCAGGCCCAGAATCGCGAGACCGGCCTTGAACCAGGCACTCATGGAGCCCATCCAGTCGCCGGCTGCGACCGCGTTGCCGTTCATGTCGGTGCCCGGTGTGGGCATGGTGGGTAGCGCGGCGAACACCGGGCTGCACATGAGGGCAACGCCGGGGACAAGTGCCCACTGGCTGAGCTTGCTGCGCGCAGCACGCACCTTGTTGACGAGGGGATGAGGTGACATGGACATTTCTCCTGGTTAAAAAATCAAATGAGCAAGTTGAGGAACAAGGGCACCGAGATGGCGACTTGCGTCACCAGAAAATCACCGTGACCAACAAGCACAAAATCACGGTGGCTTTGAGGGAACTTGTGACTGCCTCAGAGACCGTTGCACGGTCGCTCTGATAGGCGCTGAAAATCTGGGACATGACCCAGGCAAACACGAGAAAGATCACGCCCATGGCGATCACCTGAATCGAAACCCTCAGTGCGCTGGGGTCTACCCCCGAGCCCACCTCGAAGGCGGCGGCCATGGTGGAATTCATCGTGTGATTTCCCGTGGCCTTACTGGCGGTAGTCGCCGCGAAGCGGCGGCACCGGGCGCGGTTGGCGCGGCGCGTCAACGTGGTCCGCCACGCCTTTGCGCAGCAACTGCAGGTCTTGCAGCAACCAGTCGTAGCGGAACTTGACGCGCTGCCCGCTCGGGGCGCGGTCTGCAGCGTCCTTCACCATCACCTGCACCCGCTCCAGCTCCGAATCAATGCGAGCGAGGTTCTCGCGCTCGGTGTCGGTATCGCCCGATGCGGCCTGCGCCATGGGGGCCGCGCTGGCGCAGGCGATCAGCATGGCGATCAACCATGCGCGGTGCGCCTTGGGCTGTTCGGTGGGCTGCACCACATGCGGCGCGGCCTGGACTTGCTTGTGGGACATAGAGGCTCCAGTGGGTTGATGGGTTGGGTCAGACATATTTCTTGAAGGCGGCGACTGCTGTGGACATCGTGAAAGCGACGAGCATCGTGAAAACGAACACCATGTAGGCCGGGTTGAAGCCGCCAAACGGCCAGGCCAGGTACAGGCCGAAACCGCCTGTGAGTGCCCATTGCGTGTAGCGTTTGGCGTGGTGGTAGACGAAGGAGCTTTCCCGTCCACCGCCCCATCGCCGCAGGTCTCGGCGCACCAGTCCATCGACGATGCCGACCATGCAGGCGAGGACAAAAGCGGGCAGGGCGAAAGCGGCCACGCTCAGTCGCAACAGCACGTCTTGCGCGACGTACATGGACATCAGCACCCACTTGCTCAGGTTGTGCTGCAGGGAGGCATTGGCCTTGCCCACGCGCTGGCTCAGGATCGACTGTTGGGCCGAGGGCTGCGACAGCACGGGCGCGTTCTCTCCGTGCAAACGCTCGTACCAGCGCTTGAGGCCCACCCGTTCGTAAGGCAGCTCGACCCAGCCCACCACGCGGTGGGACCATTCAACGGTGTCACGCACCAGCAAGCTGCGCGGCGCCATGGCGATGTACTCCAGATCCTGGGCGACGATCTCCTGGGAGTGAAGCTCACCTTCCTCCCGCCACAGCGTGTACGAGCCCACGATCTCGATCAGGACGCCGATGAACCAGGCAAAGAGGGTGACGAACAACAACCCGAAAGCCACTTCCAGGCCCAGCTCGACCGGTCCCCGCGTGCGGGCACGGGCTGGCCCTTTGCTCGGTGCCGCGCTCATCCCAGACCTCCAGCCATCTCGGTGAAGGCCGTGTTGGCTTCAACGGTTTGTGCAGCGCTGCGTGCTTCCGTCCCAGCATGGGCGGCTTCGCTGCCCTCAGCCACGGATTCATCTTCCTCGCCGAAGGCCAGGTTGGTGTCGATCACGCCTGTGGCATTGGCACCCAAAGGTTGATTGCCCAGCCAATCGGTTTCGCGAGCCCACTGCTCGGATGTCCGGTAGCGTGCTTTCATGTCCGTCGCGACCTTCTTGAGCGACTCGGGCACGAACGGATCGTTGGCGGTGTCGGCCAACGGGATGCGCAGCTTGAATCGCCGGTTGCCTTCAAGCAAGGCAAATGCTTGGCCTTGCGGCAGCTCCAGCACATCGGCCGCTTCGATCATGGCGACCTTGGTGGTGGTCACGATGTCGTTGTTGCGGCTGGTGAAGTCCACGCCAGTGCCTTCGGCAGCGGTGTCGCTGACGCCGCTCATGGGGGTCAGGTGCACCACATCCACCTGCGGCACCTGTTCGGCCAACAGGTTGGCCGTGGTGACCGAGCGGACCCGGAGCATCACCAGGTGGTTGAAGTTGTCCAGAATCTGGCCCGCTTTGGCCTTGTCGCCAACCTTGGCCTCGATGTCGAACATCGACTGGGTGTAGGCCGTGATACGAAACCCGGAGCCGCCCAGCTTGTTGACCATGGGCACGAACTCGGGACCACAGATTTCGTTCACCTCGTCGAAATGACAGCACACCGTCGGCAGGATGATCTTGCCCTCAGGGTGGTGCGGATCTAGCCCGGACTTGTAGAGCTTGCCGCCCACGGACACCAGGTCGGCCAGCATGCTGTTGCCGACCGCTGAGGACACCACCGCATCGGACAAGGCATCAAGGCCCACGTAGACGATGCCGCCCTGGCGCATGACCGTCATCCAGTCGAAGATCGGGCGCTTGTCGTCGGGATCGAAATAGTCTGGAGAGATCAGCTTGCCCACGGCGCCGGAGGTGAGCTTCTCCAGGAACGGCCCCAGGCTGGCGATGATCTTTTCGTAGAAGCTGCGCTCATACGAGAAAGCTGCGGCCAGGCCCGTCAACACTTTGTCAACGATCCGAGCTTCCTTGATGAGCAGGAACATGGCGACCAGCTCGACCGGGCGGTCGGCCAGGCTGCGCGGGACGGGCGCCTTCTTTTTCTCGATCAGGCCGGCCAGGTGCTCCAGACGGTCCTGGAAGTCGGTGAACTGGCCCTCTGCGGCCTTGGCCCGGAAGACCATCATGGCGTAGTCCATGAACAGGGGGTCGATGCCTGTCACGTCGGCCAGCAGCGTCTCGTAGGTCGGCACGCGACCCAGCGCGACCTGTGCCTGCGCCACGATGTTCGTGAAGCGCCAGGAGAATTCTTTGAACGCCGCGCTGTTGCCCGACGAGGGCAGGGCGTTGGTGGCACGGCCTGCCACCTCGGTGATGCGACTGAAGTTGCCGATGCCGTTGTAGCGCGCGGAAATGTCCGGGTAGCCCAGGTGAAACAGGTAGAACTGATCGGCGCGCCCGGCGCGCTGCGCCTCGGCATACAGCCGCAGCATGAGGTCAGCATCGCCCTTGGGATCGATGACGATGGTCACGTGTCCCGCATGGATGTCCTGGGTGGCCAGCATCTCCAGCATGCGCGTCTTGCCCACCCGCGTGGTGCCCAGCACGATCATGTGACCCGTGCGCGATGACTGGCGCATGGTGATGGGCCGCTCAGCCAGCGCGCCGACACCGTGAAGGATGGGCGAACCTCCCAGATCGGCATGGGCCTGGAAGGGGTTCAGCCAGCTGTCGTAATTCGCGATCACGCCAGCGACCTGTTTCACTGCCTTGAGCTTTGAGGGCAGTTCAGGGACCGATACAGACCACTCCCGAAGTTGCACGCCCACCTTGCGCAAGGCCAGTTCGCGTGGCTGCGGCCTGACAAACCGCTCCGCATCCGTTCGCGTGGCATCGCGCTTGCGCTGTGTGTGCTGCTGGGTCCATTCGAAGCCTTGACCCAGGTAATACTGGCCCGCGCCTACGGGAATCTTGTGCGGGGCCACCTTGGTGACCTTGTAATATTTCATCCCGTGCTGGTAGCGCAGGATCTCGATAGCCTGTTTGCAGCGGACCCATCCGAAGTAGCCAGCGAGAACGGCAATGGCCCAGCCCAGCACGGGCGGCATCATCAAGGCCCAGGGCGCAGCGATGGCCACCAACGCCACACCCCATGCCATGGCCGTGCTCCACAGCTCGACTGGCGGGCGCAAGAGCGCTTCGAGTGCGTTGTCGTTCTTCATTGCACACCCAACGCTGATGGGCTGCTGGGGGAGTTGGTGATGAAGCCATCGGGCATCACCACCAGTGGGTATACCGTGATGCCTGCGGACATGAGCTTTCGCTCCAGCCAATCACCCCGCACGGGTGCCAACGACAAGCCACCCGCAAACGCCTGCAGGTCTTTGTAGTCGGTTTCAGAACCGGCCTCGATCACCAGCCCTGATGCGCCCAGTTCCGTCAGTGTCTGGCGGTGCAGTTGCAACCATTGAAAGCTCAACTTGTCGGTGCCCAGCACAAAAATCGGGTGTGCCAGCCAATGGGCTTCAAACAAACCCTTGCCCACTTTGCCGTTTGCCAACTGCCCGGGTTGGAGCCGTGAAGCCAAGGGGAACTTCGTTCCGGGCAACACGCCAGGCTGGTCAACACCGGCAACCAGGTGGCCGTAATAGGTGCCCAGCGGCACACTGCCCGCGCCGTCATGGATCACTGTCAGATCGGCGCAGGGTGCTGCCAAGGGCAGGGCAGTCAGAGCCACGAGCGACAGCCGTGCGAGCACGCGGGTGACCCACCAAAAATGCAGGGCGCTCATGACTGCACCTCCTGCAAAGTTTGGCGCTGCCGGTAGCTGCGTGCCAGCGACATCACCCGCTGGACGTAGGCCCGTGTTTCAGCGTAGGGCGGCACCTTGTTCCCTGCCCTGATCACGGCGCCCGGGCCAGCGTTGTAGGCGGCGACGGCCAGCTCGACATTGCCGCCGAAACGCTCAAGCTGTTCGGCTAGGTATTTGGTGCCCACCACGATGCTCACTCGCGGATCGGTTAGCAGCTGCTCGACCGATGCGGTGGGTTGGGCCGACAAGCCCAGATCACGCGCCGTACCTGGCAAAACCTGCATCAGGCCAATGGCATTCTTGGGACTGCGGGCACGCGGGTTGAAGGCTGACTCAGCGTGGATAACCGCCTTGACAAGGTAGGCATCGACCTGGAACCGCTCAGCAGCCTGAACCAGCGTCTTGAGCATCAAGGGAGTGGCCCTGGACGAACGTGTGACGGCCTCTGGCCTTTGCGCAGCGGATGCCTCGAATGCCTGAGGCAGCAAGCGGCGGGCGACGATGGCTCTTTCTGTCTCGCTCAGTGCCTTGGGCCAGATCACCTTGGTGTCGGTTTCTGTGTCAGGACCGGACATCACCATGGAGGTGGGTGTGCGGTGCACCGCGCCGGATGCTGCAGGGTAGATGGTCTTGGTGTGCAGTCCTGGATCAATCCAGGACGTTCCATCACCTTGGGCACGTGCCGAAATCCCTTGCACCGAGACAGCCACCAGCACGGCAAGCGTGCGCGACACCCGCCACAGGCGAAGTGCCTGGCAAGTGTTGGACATGATGGACTGCTGCGACATGACTGGATCAGCGCTTTTTGGCGGGTACTGCGCGAGCTGGCGACGAGGGGTCTCTGATCAGCGTGCGTGGCACACCCAGCATGTCGGCGGTGGCTGTCGGCGCTGCCACGGGCTCTTGTCCCGCGTAGTCCATCACCGACTGATTCGGGAACAAGCGACCTTGGACCTCCATGAAGGTCCGGTTCCATGCCAGGCTGCGTTCCACATCGGCCTGCAGGGCACGGGCGAACATCTCCGCGTACTTCGTGCGCTCTTTTTCATCGCGGGCGTGGATGCCCAGTGCTTCGACAGGCGAGAGGTTCTCCACGGAGAACGATGCGCGCGGCCCTTTGAGCAGCACCTTGGCGCGGACCATCTCCTCCGTGCTCAGACCCCAGATTTGGGCCACCAGGAGGTCGTTGGCATCCAGTTGGGAGTGCAGGCGCGCGACACGCTGTTGGGACGACTCACCCGTCTGTGTTTGTTGCTCCTGCGTCTGGTTCATGAAGCGTGATTGCGCCAATGCTCCGCTACACAGAACCGCGCTGATCAGCGTGATCGCCACGGCCTGGGCCGTTTTGATGCGTTGGTGTTTCATGGCGCGGCTCAGTTGGAAACGTCCAAGGAGATGGAGCGAGCGCCATCGATGAAGGTCGCCCGTTGGCCAGCGACATCCACCGTATTCAGGGTGACGCCGTTGAAGGTGTCGCCTTGCTGGAGAACCTTGACCTGCGGGTTCTTCGCATCGCCATTGCCGACCACCACCGAAGGACGGCCATCCCACATGTCAACCGACAGCAGTTGTTGCCGCGTGACTGCTGGCTGCGCCTTGGCAACCGAAGTAGCTGGGTTGAACCTGCGAACAGACACCCGGCGCACTGGCTTCGCAACCACAGGTGCCGTTGGGATGACCTGGCGCGGCGCAAAGGCTGTGGCGGGCAGCGGTGCTCCGTTCGCGCCAGCGTCGCCGATGATGTAGCCCTGTGCGCGCAAGCCTTCGATGACTTCGGTCATCCGAGCTTCCATGCGGTCCAGCCGCGCATTGAGTTCGATCTGCTCGGGCGTGGGAGCAGCTGGCTCAACCGGTGCCACCACCTGGATGGGAACGCCCACCGTCGCTGGCAGCGGTGCTGCGCCTAGAACTGGCGGGAGCGCCGGAGCGAGTGCCGCGGCAGACTGCTCGCCGCCCGCTTCAGTTGCCGTGGCATTGCGTTTCTGCCACATCCGGTACCCCTGGTAGGCGAGGGCTCCGAGCACCAAGAACGCAAGGATCAGCAGCATGCCCATGCTGCTCTTCTTGCGTGCTGGCTGCTGAGCAACCGATTCCCTGAAAACTGGGGCATCAGCAGCGTGGTGAGCCGTCGCTTCGTTGCGGAGGTCTTCTTGCACAGGTCGTGAGGTCATTGCTACTGGTGCGTCGTTGTTGGGGGTGGAAAGGTCGCGTGGTCGAAGGTGCCTTGGGCGCGTCGCGTCCCGTTGCTTGTCTTCCCAGAATTCGTCTTCATCCTGGCGGCGTTGGTGTTCCTGCAGGTCGTCCATGTCGCTGCTCCCGATCACTTCCGGTACATGAGCTTTGCATCGCGCTTCGCGTCGACATCACTCGATGTGACCGGCTCCACCAGTTGCTCCGTTGGCTCTCTGCTGACCGTTCGAGCCACGACAGGCGCGCTCGCAGCGCTGGTGGTGTCCGCCAGTTCAAACCACACTTGTCGGCTGATCGCATCCGTCTTGAGGGACCATGTCTTGCTGAGCAAAATCTGGAGGATGGTTCTTACGGGATACGGTCCCATGCGCCGCTGAGACTCAGGCAGCGGCAGATTCAGGAAGCTGCGCGCCTGGTCGCTCAGCGCCATTGGGTCCACCATCCGGTATCCCGTGCGAATCAGTGTGTAGTCCAGCGCCTGGCCGACCGTGGAGACGGTCTGGCGCGGGAAATTGAGCTGTGCGTTGACCGACAGCGGCTCAGCGAGTTCGGCGGTCGGTTGCGCCGATTGGGTGGTGTATCGACCCACTTGGACCTGATCAGTGCCAGCGGTTTCGCGCGTCTGCGCCCACACCGACGGCACCAACATCACCATGGCGATCAAGCCGAAGAAGAAGCCCTGTTTCATCGAGACACCTTGCATAAAAGACGCCCTGCGCATCGCCTATGAAGACGAGGGTTAGGGCAAAAGTGACGCGTCCATGAGATGCGTCGCCAGTGCATGCAGTGTCAGATTCGGGGTTGAAGAACTCCACCGGAAACCTGCCATTTCGCGGGCAGGTTTCGGCTTGACGGTGTAGTTGAAATGATGTAACGAACAGAAAGAGGCTCGCACGTTTCGAAGCATTCCTTATTCGTATCACGCTGATGCGCAGGCGGGTTGCCCGGAGGGCCGGGCAACGACGGGGTAACGGTTCTCTACCGGTTAATGGCCTTATCCAAAGGGCGCCACCTCCAAGGTTCCGGTGGCAAAGGGCTTACTGGAACGGGGGATTCGGGTGATACAGGCAAGGGGAGGGCGTCTCAATGGCGGGGCATTGAGACGCCCTCAATGCGCTAGCAAAACAACCCTCCTGCGTCAAGCGGAAACCTGCCTGAACGAAAACCGGTTTCCGGTTGTGCGAAAGGGTTTGCCTGCCTAGAGTCGTGACGTCAAAAACACAGGGAAGTCCGACATGTCGCATGCGTATCCAGAGCGCGAACAGTTGCCATCAAGCTTGGATCTGGCGTATGGACGGCACTTCCTGGATCAGCAGCACGGACCGTATCTGGTGGCCCTGTACCTGGAGCAGCTCGGTCTCGCAGACTGGACGTGCCGCGTCATGGGCTACCTGCGCATGTACGACGGCATCGAGTCCTGGCTTGAGCCGGGTGACATCGAAGCGGTCGATTTTGTGCGGCAGTTGCTGTTCAAAGAGGTGCAGCGGAAAGCCAAGGATGACGTGAGTGCCTTGCGCTTTCGACTGGCGGTGGCCATGGCCAACGCACCCGTTGCCAGCTATGGAGCTGCTTTCAAAATTCAGCGCAACCTGGATGATCCGATGAAGTCGATCTGGTGGAACCCACTGGAACAATCCTGGTTGTCCTTTCTTGCAAAGCGTGAAACGCTGCCCGACTACACACGCCTGTATCTCTCCGGCCCCTGCGAGTACCGCGCTTCTGCGCAGAGCTTGATTGAATACCTGATGGAGCGCTGAAACACCCATGTTTGGTCAGTGCATGCGTTGGATCAAGCGGTGGGACCCTAGGTCACCCAGACCCGCACCATTGGC
Source organism: Hydrogenophaga sp. (assembly GCF_018780075.1). GTDB lineage: Bacteria > Pseudomonadota > Gammaproteobacteria > Burkholderiales > Burkholderiaceae_C > Hydrogenophaga. The sequence goes on along the minus strand of NZ_JADMKB010000153.1, from coordinate 42,186 downwards.
TGCCCCTGCAAGCCCTTCCGCTTCGGCCAGCGCCTTGGCCGCGCTGGAAGAAGCTCCCAGGAAGCAGATTGAATGTCGTGGACACGCCGACGGCTGGTTGCGAATCCTGAGCGCCGTTGACCTGTTGGAGCTGGTGCAAAGCTCCAGAGCCATGGAGGCGATGTGGCGGCAGTCACGCTTATCCTCACAGGTCTGGCGCCGCGATCTACAGCCCGCTGTGCAGCGCTACGCAGAGTATGTGCAGCTCATGCCCGCATCAGAGAGCCACCACCACGCTCACGTCGGTGGCCTGCTTGCACACACCCTGGAAATGACGCTTGCGGCCATGACCTGGCGCAACGGGCATTTCTTCCCTGAGGGTGCGCCTGTTGAAGAAATGGACGCACAACGCGATGAATGGACCTACGTGGTCTTCTTCGCGGCCCTGCTCCACGATGTCGGCAAGATCATGACCGACCTTCGGGTTTCCTGGATCTGCGGCGACATGGATTCACCGTTGCGGTGGGTGCCCATGACTGGCCCGCTCACCGAGATGGCGCAGCACCGCATAGGCGGCGAGTACCTGGTCGAGTTCACCCCGAAATCAGCACGCGACTACCAGGCCCACTCCAAGCTCTCCATGGGGTTGTTGCAGCAGATTGCACCGCCATCGGCCTTGAGCTTTCTGGCTCGCCGCCCGCTTGCCTTCGATTCGCTGGCGCAGTACCTGTCTGGATGCGACAAGACCAGCTTGCTCGCCACCCTCATCCGCAAAGCGGATCAGACCTCCACCCAACAAGCCTTGACCAGTGGCAGCCGTGCTCGATTTGCGACCTCAACAAGCGTGCCCTTGATCGACTTGCTGATGCAATCCATCAAGGACATGCTCAGAAGCGGTACGGCGCTCCCGCTGAACCGCAGTGGCGCGGCAGGCTGGGTCTACGAAGGCGCCATCTGGTTTGTGGCAAAGCGCCTGGCCGATGGCGTGAGGCAACACATCAAGCTGCACCATCCCGAAGAATCCATCCCTGGTGAGAACAAAAACGACCGCCTTTTTGATACATGGCAGGAATACGGCTGCATCCAGTTGAATCCTCATTCGGGACAAGCTGTCTGGTATGTGCAGGTGCATGGCGAATCCTCAACTGGCGCATCTGCTGGTGGATTGCAGGGTCACAACCATGAAGACAAGCAGGAAGAGGGTGGGGCAACCTATTCCCACTCGCTCACCATGTTGCGCTTTCCGCTGGACAAGCTGTTTCCTGACGCAGACCAGTACCCACCTGCCATGGTGGGGCGTATCGAGATCCAGCAAAAGCGTGTCGCAACCTCGACCGAACATGCTGCTGGCGCAATCCTTCAACCGCAGGGTCACGAGAACCCATATTCAGCGCCCACACGAGCCCCTGACGACAGCAAACCTCAAGCTGGGCCAAAACCAGTTGTTGAGCACACTGGCGCAGTTACAGCACCCTCCACTGGCTCCAAAGGCTTTCGCGACAAATCTATACCAGCCCTGCGTGCTCCTGCGTTCAATCGGACCAAAGCTGTCGCAACCAAACTGCCCAAGGTTGATGTCAACACGAAGGGGGCAACCCACCACAAGGTTGTCACAGCACCTCCATCGCAGCCAGTTGCCACAGATTTTGAACCGCTGCAGATGGGTGGACCTGATGGTTTCAATGCAAAGAACAAGTGGTTGGACTTTGAGGACGATGCAGCGCTGTTCAAAGAGGCACCCAAGGCCCCTCAAAGAGCCGAGGCGCCTCCAGCGAGTGCAAACACATCAGCGGCCAAGACGACTGCGCCAATCGTTCCCATCGCATCCAAACCTGCGACAACCACGTCACCCAAAACGCAGGTGAAGGCAGAAAGCACCAGGGCCGAGCTGCCGCCGATGCCGGAGCCACCCGATCACCGTCCATTGCTGTCACGAACCTGTCGTCCTTCCATGACCGACAGATCGGACACGTCCTCGTCACCGCGCATTCAACACGCGCCGGTGGTCCTGACACCGTTCTTGCCAGAACTCCCACATGAGTCGGCGGGCAAGCAAGTTGAACCCACCACCGTCGCCTTGGCGTTTGTGACCTGGCTGCAGCAGGGGTTGGCCAGCCGTGACCTGAAGTACAACGAAACGGGTGCAATGATCCACTTCACGGCCGAGGGAATGGCCTTGGTATCGCCGCTGGTTTTCAAAGCCTACGTGGCAAATCATGAGTCGGTGAACGACTCCGAAGCCGAAGCCAAGGCGCTGCAGGTGCAGCGCGAGGTCATCAAGGCAAGCTGGCACTTGTTGGGGCCAGGCAAGTCAAACATCCTTAAATATCATGTGCTCGGTCGCGGTGGCGTGCCAGTCGGAAAGCTCAGTGCGGTCGTCCTGATCAGGCCGGAGCGCTGGGTTATGCCAGTGCCACCCAGCAACCCGGTTCTACATATTGCATGACTTGACAGGAGATGCGTAGCAAAGTTTGACACTTGGCTGCAGTATGGATACATTGCACACGTGCATCAGGCGGGATCGGCATAGATCATCGCGCTTCAGACATATTCGTGGAAAAGACTTGCAGGCTCAACGCCTGCTTTTTTAGATGTTTTTGACATTCCACGATGTATATTATGTTAATAATGAACAATCTGCAGGAAGGCCCGAATGTTGCGTATGCATTCCCCGCGACCGCCCCGCATCCGGGGAAACACCAGCATGGTGCATCCGGAAATTGGACTGCCCAGACCTACAATGTTGACCACCGGCAGGAGTCCAATCCGGCCACCTTCATTCAACCTGTTCAAGGACATACATGAAACACCTGTTCCTCTCGCTCAGCCTCATCGGCGCAGCTGCCCTCGTTGGCTGCGGCAAGACCGAGACGCCCGCACCCGCTGCGCCGGCCGCTCCCGCACCGACCGCCGAAGCACCCGCTGCCGCACCGGCTCCAGCGAGCCCATGGCCCGAGCTGCGTGTCGCCATCGACCCGACCTACAAGCCCTTCACCTACAAGACCGACGCGGGCGAGCCGGCCGGTTTTGACGTGGACGTGGCCAAGGCGCTGTGCGACGAGCTCAAGAGCAAGTGCGTGTTCGTCGAACAGGCCTGGGACGGCATGATCCCCGGCCTGCAGGCCAAGAAATACGACGTGATCATCTCGTCGATGTCCATCACCGAAGAGCGCAAGCAGGCCGTGGACTTCACGGGCAAGTACTACAACACGCCGTCCTGCGTGGTCGTGAAGACGGCCCTCAAACTGGGCGCCGAAGCGGCCAACTTCAAAGGCAAGAAGATCGGTGTCCTGAAAGCCTCCACCCAGGAAAAGTACGCCATGGGTGAACTGAAGACCGCGGGTGCGACCATCGTGCCTTACGACGCGCAAGACCAGGTCTACCTCGACATCAAGTCGGGCCGCCTGGACGGCACCGTGGCCGACGTCGTGGAAGTGAATGGCGGTTTCCTGTCCACGCCCGACGGCAAGGACTACAGCTGCGCCGGCACCCGCATCCCGGTGGAGTTCGACGCCAAGTACTTCGGCGCTGGCGCCGGTGTGGCCCTGCGCAAGGAAGACACGGCCCTGCGCGATGCGCTGAACGCCGGCATCAAGGCCATCCGCGACAACGGCAAGTGGAAAGAGCTGTCCGAGAAGCACGTGCCCGGCGTGGACATCTGGGGTTCCTGATCCACTGAGCCGGCGCGCACCGATGACGACCTACCTGCTGAACATCCTTCAAGGCCTGTTCGTCACCCTCGGTGTCGCGCTCGGCGCGCTGGTGTTCGCCGCCGTGCTCGGCTTGGCCGGGGCGGCGGCCAAACTCTCTCCCTACCGCTGGCTCAACTGGGTCGGCGACATCTATTCCACCGTAATCCGGGGTGTCCCGGACCTGGTGTGGATGCTGCTGCTGTATTTCGGCGGGCAGATCCTGGTCAACGACATTGCGGAATTGCTGGGTTACCGCAGCGGTCCGCAGATCAATCCCTTTGTTGCTGGCGTGCTGACCATCGGTTTCGTGTACGGCGCCTACATGACCGAGACCTTTCGCGGCGCCATCATGAGCGTGCCCAAGGGCCAGTCGGAGGCCGGCTGGGCGTTTGGCATGAGCCGCCTTTACACCTTCCGGCGCATGGTGCTCCCGCAAATGGTGCGCTTCGCCCTCCCCAGCTTCACCAACAACTGGCTGGTGCTGCTGAAAGCCACGGCGCTGGTCTCGGTGATCGGTCTGGCCGACATCACCAACCTCGCCAAGCAGGCCGGCGCGGCCGCTCGCGGCGAAATTCCGGGCGCGGCCATCCTGTTCATGGCGTTTGCCGGTGTGCTCTACCTCCTGATTTCCTCCATCAGCCTGCTCCTGCTGCGCAAGGCCGAGGCCCGCTACTCGGTGGGCGTGAAACGGGGCGACTTCTGATGGACAAGTTCGCCATCATTTTTCAGCCAGAGAACCTGGCCCTGTACTGGACCGGTTTTGTCGCCACCATGGAGTTGCTCGCGGTCAGCCTGATCGCCGGTGGCCTGCTGACCCTGCCGCTCACGCTGATGCGCGTGTCTCGCAACCGCTGGGTCCACGGACCGGTCTGGCTGTTCACCTATGTCGTGCGCGGCACGCCGCTGCTGATCCAGGTGTATTTCATCTACTACGGCATCGCCCAACTCGAATGGGTGCAAGGCCTGTGGGACACCCACTGGCCGTTCACCTGGTTCAAAGATCCCTTCTTCTGCGCCGTGCTGGCCTTCACGCTCAACACCTGCGCCTACACCATCGAAATGCTGGCCGGCGCGATCAAGGAAACCCCTGCCGGCGAAATCGAAGCCGCCCAGGCGGCGGGGTACAGCAAATGGAACATGATGTTCCGGCTGGTCCTGCCCAGTGCCCTGCGGCGCACCTTGCCCGGGTACTCCAACGAGGTGGTGATGATGCTGCACGCCACCTCGCTGGCCAGCGTGGTGCCGTCGCTGTACGACCTGACCAACGCGGCCTATGCGATCTACAAGACCTACTACCTCGCGTTCCAGCCCTTCATCGTGGTTGCGGTGCTGTATTTCATCCTCACTTTCGCGCTGGTGTATGTGTTCCGCCTGCTGGAGCGCCGATTCCTCGCCTACCTGCGTCCCCGCACGCACTGACCTTTTATTTGCCTGATGCAACAGGTTCACCACCCTCTTCTCTCTCCCTCGATCGGAACCCAGCGTCAGGTCACCAGCCTGCACTTCGGCACGCCTGGCGCTGGCCCCAAGGCCTATGTGCAGGCCAGCCTGCACGCCGACGAACTGCCGGGAATGCTCACCGCCCACCACCTTCGCGCGCGGCTGGAAGCGGCCGAACAGCGCGGCGAGCTGGTGGGCGAGGTGGTGCTGGTGCCCGTGTGCAACCCCATCGGCCTGAGCCAGAGCGTGATGCACCACCAGATGGGCCGGTTCGAACTGGGCAGCATGGACAACTTCAACCGGAACTACCCGGATTTCTTCGCGCTGGTGAAGGACGAGGTTGCCGCCGAGCTGGGGCCCGATGCCGACGCGAACAAGCGGTTGATCCGCGCAGCGATGCACCGCGCACTTCAGGCGCAGACGCCGACCACCGAGTTGCAGAGCCTGCGCCACGTCCTGATGACGCTGGCCTGCGACGCCGACGTGGTGCTGGACCTGCATTGCGATTTCGAAGCGGTGATGCACCTGTACGTGGAGCAGCCCATGGTGGACCAGATGGAGCCGCTGGCGCGCCTGCTGGGTGCCCGCGCCCTGCTCTGGGCCCGGGGCTCCGGGCCGTTGATCTCCTTTGACGAGGCGCTCTCGGGCCCCTGGTGGCGGCTGCGCGAACATTTCGCCGACAAGGCGCCCGTGCCGCTGGCCTGTGCCAGCACGACCGTCGAACTGCGTGGGCAGACCGATGTGTCGGATGCGCTCGCCGCGCAAGACAGCGAGGCCATCGTGGCTTACCTGCGCCACATCGGCGTGCTGGCCGGGCCGGCCCCTGCCCTGCCCGATCCTTTGTGCGAAGCCACGCCATTGGCCGGCACCGAGTCCCTCCACGCGCCGCACGCGGGCGTGATCGTGTTTGCCGCCGACGTGGGCGAAGTGGTCCAGGCGGGTCAGCTGCTCGCCCGTGTGATCGACCCACTGTCCACCCAGGAAACGGCCATCCACGCCGCCATCGAAGGCGTGGTGTATGCCCGACACAACCTGCGCTGGGCCACCACCGGCATGGAACTCTGCCGTGTCGCCGGCCGCACCCCCATCCGCTCTGGCAACCTGCTGAGCCCCTGATTTCCAGAGCACCGCCATGACCACCAAACTCGAAGCCATCGACATCCGCAAGAGCTACGGCTCGCACGAGGTGCTCAAGGGCATGTCGCTCACCGCTCAAGCCGGGGACGTGATCAGCATCATCGGTTCCTCGGGCTCCGGCAAGTCCACCTTCCTGCGCTGCATGAACCTGCTGGAGCGCCCTCAGCAGGGCCGCATCATCGTGGCCGGCGAAGAGCTCAAGCTCGTGACCGCGAAAGACGGCATGCTCAAGGCCGCCGACGACAAACAGCTGCAGCGCGCCCGCGCCAAGCTGGCCATGGTGTTCCAGCACTTCAACCTCTGGTCGCACCTGACGGTGTTGGAGAACGTCATCGAGGCGCCCATGCACGTGCTGGGCAAAGCCAAGGAAGAAGCCGTGGTCACGGCCCGCAAGTACCTGGAGAAGGTCGGGCTGCGGGATGTCGAAGGCAAGTACCCGGCCCACATGTCCGGCGGCCAGCAGCAGCGCGTGGCGATCGCGCGCGCGCTGGCCATGGAGCCCGAGGTGATGCTGTTTGACGAGCCCACCAGCGCGCTCGACCCGGAGCTGGTGACCGAAGTGTTGCGCGTGATGCGCACCCTGGCCGAAGAGGGCCGCACCATGGTGGTGGTGACCCACGAAATGGGCTTCGCCCGCGAGGTCAGCAACCACCTGCTGTTCCTGCACCAGGGGCGTATCGAGGAACAGGGCAATCCGCGCGAGGTGCTGGTCAACCCGAAGTCCGAGCGCCTGGCGCAGTTCCTTTCGGGCAAGCTCAAGTAGCGCGAGGGGCGCACCGGCAATCGCCGGAACAGCGGGGTTCCCGCCCCTTTGTTGCCCGGCTTGGAGGGGCTCTTTTTGTCGGACCATTGTGTCGTCACCTGTACGGCAAGTCCCCAGAAAGGAACCCCCATGAGCACCGTCGAATCCACCAGCGCCTGGGCCCAGACCCTGTCGTCCATCAGTTCTGCCTTGTCCACGCACCTGCAGGACAAGATGCTGAAGAAGATGGACACCGACAGCAGCGGCGGCGTTGACCAGACCGAATTCAAAGCCGCCCTGGAAAAGGTCGCCGGCAAGCTGGGCGTCGATGCGGGTGAAGGCGCCGAAGCGCTGTACGCGTCGCTTGACGCCGACAGCGACGGCTCGCTCAATGGCAGCGAGGTGGGCCAGCTGCTGCAACAGCTGTTCACCCCCCCTTCAGACACCCAGGCCTTCGTCCAGTCCCGGGGCGATGAAGCGCGTTTTGCCGAACTGGACGCCGACGCCGATGGCCAGATCTCCATGGCCGAATTCGGCATCACCCCCGAGGCCTCGCTGCCCGAAGGCACGGTGGTGAGCACGACGACGACCACCACGGTGGTCAGCACCATCCACGAGCCGATCACCGGGACCGAGGGAACCACAGGGGTGGCCGCAGCCGCGCCCGCGGCATCCACCGCTGTCGATACAGCAGCAGCCACCCCCGAAGCCGACAGCACCGGCGTCACGCAGGCCGCGGTGAGTGAGGAGCAATTGCAGGCCCTGATGAGTTCGGTCGACGCAGACGGCGATGGCGAAATCTCCGGTGCCGAACTGAACACCTTCATGGCCCAGATCAGCGCCCAGGCAGAGGCCGCGACCCGCCGCTACAACGAAACCGCCCTGGCCGGAACCGGTACCACCAGCACCAGCACGCTCAACGCCACGGCTTGAGCGGGTTCAAGGCAGCAGGCTCAAGCGGCTGGCCCACTGCGTGGGTCGCATCTGCAAGGGCCGGTACCTGACCGCCACCCAGTCCTCGCTCATGTCGCGGTAGCGGCTTGAAAAGACGTTGCCGCTCTGCCCGGTCTGGTAGATGAACAGCGAGTTCTCCAGATCGGCGAGGTCGTAAATGGTCCGCAGGCTGGCAGCGTGCCGGTTGGCCAGCGGCGCATCCGCCTTGTCCAGGTGGTACTGGCCCACGTTGACGGTGAACGGGTCCCCGCCGGTGGCGCGCCGCACCTCAAACAGCGGCGCCAGCGCGCCCACGTTGCTGAACGGCCGGTGGATCGAAATGGCGGGATGCGCCTCGCCCCAGCGCCAGCGCTTCACGTCAGCACCCTGTTGCGCCTGGATGCGGTCCAGCGCCCTGTCCAGGGCCGCACCACTGGCCGCCATGCAGCCCTGGGCGCCACACCAGTCCTTGTCGTCGCGCAGCAGCAGGTCTTCCACCGCGTTGCGAAACAGCCGTTTGCCGTACAGGCCTTCGAACTTGTCCTTGCCCAAGCGACCGCCGATCACCGCCCGGGTGAACTCGTCCACCCACACGCTGTAGATCAGCGGTGCGGCCCGCTCGGCGAGCATCTCGCCCTTGAAACCTTCCAGCTCGGCCCTGGCCGCGGCGGCCAAGGCGTGGGACGACGGCGCCCTCACCAGGAACGGCAGCAGCTTCACGGTGGCCGCCGACAACTGGTCACCGTGCAGGGCCTGGAAACTCTCGATGCTGTGTTTCGGCGTCTGGTCCAACAGCGACTCAATGCGCTCCTGCCGGTAAGGTGCTGCCCAGTCCTGGGTCAGGAAATGGGGGTAGTCGGGTGCGTGAATGCGCTGGTTGGCGGTGGCGATCCAGTCCTTGTTGCCATCGTCTTGCGGCGTGCTCTCGTACGGCAGCCAGCCCGTCCAGTCGTAACGCGGGTCCCAGCCCGGCGCGGGTGCCACACCCCGGATGTCGTTGTCCGCCGCGCGCAGGGGCACGCGGCCCACCGCTTTGTACGCGATGCGGCCGCTGCGGTCGGCCATCACGGCGTTTTGCATCGGTGAATGGAAATCGCGGTAGGCCGTGATGAGCTCGTCGACCGAACGCACCCGGTTCGATGCCAGCGTGGCCATGACATTGCGGTTGTCCGCATCCAGCGCCGTCCAGCGCAGGGCCACCGCATAACGGTCGGTGTCGATCAGGTTGCGTGTGCGCCCGGGAATGTCGCTGAGCACCGGGCCATGACGGGTGCTGCGCACGACATGGGTCACGTCGGCCTGGCCCTTGACCTTGAAGATCTCGGTCCGCTGGGTGAAAGTGGCCCAGGCGTCCTGGCCTTGTGGCGCGGGCGTGCGGTAGCGCTGGGGATCGGTGGGGTTCAGCTGCTCCAGGTACAGATCCTGCACATCTGGCCCCGTGTTGGTGAACCCCCAGGCGACTTCGCTGGTGCGACCGAGCACCACGAAAGGCGTGCCGGGCAAGGTCGCGCCCATGACGTCCATGCCCTTGATGCCGTCCACGTCGGGTGCCTGGAGCCGGGCGAAGTACCAGATCGCGGGAGCGCTCAGGCCCAGGTGGGGGTCGTTGGCGAGCAAGGGTTTGCCGCTGACGCTGCGCGCTCCGGACACGACCCAGTTGTTCGAGCCTTTGCCTTCGATGTCGCCCAGCGACCGGGTCCACTCCTGGATACCCGAGGCGAGCTGGGTGCGCCAGCCCGACGCACTGGCATCGCTGGCGGCCGAGGTCTTGAGCGGTGCTGCGCGGAACACCCCCAGCTCCCGGTACAAGCGGCCCAGATCGGCCGTGGCAGCGGGTGTCTCGCCCGGGTAGGCAGGAAAGAGCTGCCAGAGGGCCTGGGTGTCCAGCACCTGCAGTGCGGACAAACGGGCCAGCTCGTTGCCCCAGTTGCCGCCCAGGTCCAGCGCCATCATGAGCGCCCAGCCCGCACTGTCTTCGGCATCCCAATAGCGGCCCTCGGCGGCTTCGTCGCGTGGGTCGATGCGCAGGATCTGGAACTCGGGCGACAGCGCCTGCTCCCGGTACGCAAAAAACGCGTTCACGCCATCGCTGTAGGCCTGCAACGCCTGCCGGGCTTCGTCGCTGGCCCCGGCAACCTGCGCCTTGGCCGCTTCGCGAATGCCCAGCGTGCGCATCAGCATGTCGGTGTCGAGCGTTGAGGGGCCAAACACCTCGGACAGCGTGCCGCGCATGACGCGGCGGTTGAATTCCAGTTGCCAGCCGCGTTCCTGCGCATGCACATAGCCCATCGCCATCCAGGCGTCGCGGGGGTCGCTGGCGAGAATGTGGGTGACGTCGCTGGCATCACGCTGCACCTTCACCGCCGCGCGCAGACCCGGCAGCTTCAACTCACCGTCGACCTGGGGCAGGCTGCGCCACGCATACAGCGCGCAGGCCATGAGGACGATCACCAGCAAGCCAGCAAACCACAGTGCAGAACGTTTCAACCAGCGCACGTCGGACTCCTTGTAGTGCCCGCATGGTGCCATGCCGCAGCGCCGCTGCGGTGTCCACCGAACGACATCGCTCAGGAGCGCGGCAGCCCGTGGCCCAGCACCATCTGGCCGTCGACCAGCCGGAAGCTGACAGTGGGGGCGCTGATGTCGGTGAAGGGGGCGCCCATGGCGAACTCGCCATCGCTGTGCAGCAGACACTCCTGCCGCCGAAGAGCGATCGTGTTCTCGCCACCAGCGAAGCGCACCCAGGTGCCGTAGCTGCTGGTGTCTTCCAGCAGGTAGTTGCCAGACCGGATGTCAATGCTCGCGTGCAGGCGGGACACGCGGGGGTCGTTCACCACGAAACTCGCCTCAGGCACGCGCCCGATCTTCAATGGCAGGTCGGTGAGATTGAACGACTGGCTGGCGTCCAGCCAGCCCAGTTCAATGCCCCCGAACACCGACTCGGCGGTCTTGCGCAAGGCGTGCAGGTCGGCCGGGAGCGTCAGAAATTCCGACAGCATCTCGGTCTGCCACTCGATGCGGAACACCTCCGCCGGTTCCACCCGCCCCTTGATGCGGATGGGTCCCAGGCTGCGGCTGCGCACGCTCGGGCCTTTGCCGAGCTTGCGGATCACGGTTTCGTTGACCAGAATCTGCTCCGGACCCGCCAGGTCGCTGAGGCGGGAGGCGACGTTCACCGCATCGCCGAAACAGTCGCCGTCCACCTGCACGACCTGCCCGCGGGCCATGCCGATCTGCATCATGAGCTTGAGCCGGTTCGGCCACTGCGCCACTCGCTGGGCATGCTCTTGCTGGATCAGGCTCATGCACTCCACCGCGAGACGGTTGTTGGTGAACGACAGCAAGACGCCGTCGCCCAGCATCTTGACCACCTTGCCGTTGTGCTCCAGGCCCACGGCACCGATCCACTGGGTGAGTTTGGTGACGGCCTTCGCGGCACGGTCGTTGCCCAGTGTTTCAAATACCGACACGCTCCCGGTCAGGTCCACAAAGGCAATCGTCAGTTCGGCCATGGGGTCAGTCAGGTCTTCCGTGTTGGGCACATGCGGTGAAACGGGCTCAATCAAGGCAAAAAAGGTGGCCGTCCGCGACACACAATTGTGTGGTTTAACACACACTTTCGAACAGCTAAGCGTGAAATTTCCCGTGGTTTCCCGGTCAATTCATCCAGGTTGAGACGGTTCGTTCAAAGGACCTACCGATACCACCCGTTGCATGTCATGCGTGTCGGAATGTATCGCCAAGGTACTCAATCACTGCAGGCACTATCTTAAACAGTCTTGTTAAACGCTTGATTTGCCTGTTGTTTTCTTGACTTTACTCAGGTTCAGCGCCTTGCGCGCGGACTGTATCAGGGCGTATTCTGCGGGCACAGACAAAAACGTCGTTGAGGGTTTCAAAATGCGCTGGATCAAGCCCGCTTTACGCCACAGCATTTCCGCTCTGCTGGGCACGGAGGTGCGCAAGCACTCGCCAGAATCGCTGGAACCGGTCCGACAGGCCATGTTGGCCACGCTGGGGACCGAGGGGGCAGAAATGAATCCACGTCTCAAGCACCGCTTGCTGTATGTCCACGACGCACACGCGCTGTGGTTTGCCCGTTCCGAAGTCATGGCGGTGCTCAGCCGCTTGCATGGCGAAGCCAAGGCCGGTGACGCCGTGAGGGGCCTGACGCCTGTGTTTGAAGGGCTGATTCCCAAGAGCCTCATGGAATCACACCGCATGGGGCGCTGAAGCCTCAACCCCAATACAAGAGGGCATCCCTGCCCTGCACCATCAGCTCCACTTTCTGCCCCACGGGCAACACCACCTTGGTGGTGACGTGGCCAAATGGGAGACCCGTGAGCACCGGGGTTCGGGTCTGCGTTCGCAGCCAGTCCACCACCGTTTGCAGCTTGAAGCCTTTGTCGTGTGGCACCAGCTTGAAGCGGTTGAAAGCACCCAGCACCACCGCCTTCTGCTGATCAAGCACCCCGGCCAACAGCAACTGGGTCAGCTGCCGCTCGATGCGATACGGGTGTTCGTTGGCATCCTCCAGAAACAGCACACCACCCTTGACCTGGGGCAACCAGGGTGTCCCCACCAGTGAACAGAGCACTGTGAGGTTCCCGCCCCAGAGGGTGGCGTTGCGCACCCTCAATTCAGGCCCCTCCACCGGAGGGTTCTTTTGCCAGGCTGACAGCGCCGGGAGATCGGATTTCGGCAATTGCCAGCCACTGCCCTCCCCTTGCCCACAAAGCAGGTCATCGAAACAGGCTTCCATGATGTCGTCTGGCGTCTCTTCCGTGCCGAAGTCTTCGCCCAGCGCCGGCCCCGCCCAGGTGACCGCGCCGGTCTTGGCCAGCAACGCGCATTGCAGGGCCGTGAAATCGCTCAAACCGACAAATCGGGTGCCGCGCTCGGTGGCCTGCGCGATTTTCTTGTAGGGCAGTTCGGGGAGAATGCGCGTCAGGCCGTAGCCACCACGCGAGATCAGGGCCACGTCTGCCCCGCTGGCGGCTGCGCGGGTGATCGCAGCCAGGCGGGTGGCGTCGTCGCCGGCAAAACGCATGTGGCTGCTCAGCGCAGCTTCGTCAATCTCCACCTCGTGGCCCAAGGTTTTGAGCCGGGCCACGCCACGGCGGAAGGCCGCTTTGTCGCGCACGGCGCTGGAGGGAGAGTAGATGTAGATGTGGCTCATGGAATGACTTGAAAAGCGATGGGTTGGATCATCGCGCAAAAAAGGCGCAGGCCTCTCGCGCGATGCGTTCGCCGTGTTCCTGCACAAAATGTCCGGCTTCGGGCAAGAGCAAAGGTTCGCCGCACCCGCGAATGTCGCGCTGCAGTGCGCGCATCATCGGTTCGCCCAGCACCGGGTCCCTCTGGCCAATCGCCATCAGGGTCTGACCTCGCCACTGGTCGCGCCAGAAATGCCGCGCTTCACGGGAGATCGCCGCGCCTTCGTCGTCGGGCCCTTCGGGCACCATGGCCGGGAACGCGCGCAAGGCGGCGCGGTGACCGCGGTCCGGGAACGGCGCGTTGTAGGCGGCACATTCGGCAGCGCTCATCTGCACGTTGCCGCGCGCAAACAGGCGGGCCACATCGAACTCGGGTTGTTTGGCGCACATCTCGCGCCACGCCAGAAAACCGGGCGACAACGGCGTGTCCCCAGTGGCCAGGGTGGTGTTCATCAACAGCAGGCCGCTGTAGCGATCTGGCGCGGCCATGGGCAAGGTCAGGCCAAGCAAGCCCCCCCAATCCTGAACCACCAGCACCACATTCTTCAGGTCCAGGCGTTCGATGAACTCCAGCAGCACCCGACGATGCCAGTCAAAGCCATGGAAGCCATCTTTCTTGGGTTTGTCGCTTTTGCCGAAACCGATCAGGTCCGCCGCGACGACCCGGTCACCTGCGGCCGTGAACACCGGAATCATCTGGCGATACAGGTAGCTCCAGGCCGGATTGCCGTGCAGGCAGAGCCAGGTGCGTGGCGCATCGGCGGGCCCCTCATCGAGATGGTGCAGACGCAGCCCTGCGAGCGACGGCAGGTCGCTGAGGTAGTGGGGAGACCAGGGGTAGCCCGGTAGACCGCTGAAGCGTTCCTCGGGCGTGCGCAAGGCATCGTCGCGCAGCGGGTGACTGTCGCGCCTCTGAGTCTCACGCCGTTCCCGGAAGAAGCCACTGAGCAGCGCCCCGCACTCCTCGGCCCGCACACCACCTTGCACGGTGGTCTGGTGATTCAGCCGTGCTTCGTCAAACAGGTGGAGCACCGAGCCAGCGGCGCCGGTCTTGGGATCGCGTGCACCGAACACAACGCGTCGCAACCGCGAATGCAACATGGCACCGCTGCACATGACGCAAGGCTCCAGCGTCACGAAAAGCTCACAGTCATCCAGGCGGTAGTTGCCCAGGGTCTGGGCCGCCGCGCGCAAGGCGACGATCTCGGCGTGGGCCGTTGGATCGTGCGCGCTGATCGGCGCATTGCGGCCGACACCGACCACCTGGCCCTGATGCACAACCACGGCCCCGACCGGCACTTCGCCAGCCTTGGCGGCGGCACGCGCTTCCTGGAGTGCAAGGCCCATGTAGTCGGCGTCGTTCATGGCGCCATTGTCCCGCACTCGCCGTGCGGCATTGCTCAGTCGAACAGCGACGGCTGCCGGTCCTGCAGCGGCCAGCGAGCCAGCACTTCGTGGCGGCCTTCGCCGTAGTGGCTGTCGATCAGTTGGACCTCGGTCACCTCCCAAGTCAAAGGCTGGATGCGACGCACGCCAACCGGCTCATGGCGGTAATCCACGGTGATGTGTGGGTAATAGCTGTGACGGATCCACGCGGGAGGCCAGCCAGCTTGTCGCAGCGCCTCCACCAGTTGCCGGCGCAGACGGCGCAGGGGCTGTACCCCGCTGCCATGCCCCGCCAGCTCCACCGTTCCGAACTCGCGCTGCGGCCCACGGGACTGCAGCGTGTCAAAACTGACCCTGAACGGCATCTCATCGAGCAAGGACCCGGTCTTTTGGGCCACCCGCAAGACGTCGAGCGGAATGCGCTGTTCGTAGGACCCCAGCGGAACCAGCGTGGCGTGCAGCCGGTCCGGGTCCATGGGTTTGGACGGACTCGGGTGCGTGGCTTTCAGCTGCCGTTGGAGGTGCACGATCACCTGGGCAACGTCCTCCGGCAGGTGCAACATGACGTAGAGATCGTGTCGGGTGCCCATGCCACAGCTCCTTGGGTTGCGCTTGAAGACGGCATTTTGCAGTGCATACTGTTTATTTGTACAGTTATGTTACATCCTACGGCGCAACACCCACCTGGGAAGCCCCGCCCTTCGCTTGGGGGGTTGCCAGCCCGACCACCTGCCCATGGGCGCCGCCTCTATCCTTGCCCGGTCCGCGCCCCGGCCAGCAAAGCCTTCAGCGCCGCTCGCAGCACACCGGTGGCTTCGTCGGGGCCGAGCAGACCCGAGCTGACAAACGCGCCGTTCACGAGCACGGCGAGTTGTGCGGCAAGCTGGTCGGGCTGTGCGACGTCCATCCGCTGGGCGATCTTCAGCAGGCGCCCCCGAAGTGCATGCATGTGTCGCAACGACACCAGGCGAGCGGGGTGGTCCTGCTCGGCGAACTCCGCAGCGACGTTGATCTGGGGACAGCCGCGGTAGTTAGAGCGGGCCAGGCGTTCGCCGATCCAGCGCATGTGGGCGTCCAACTCACCGGCGGGATCGTCGGGAAACTGCTCGGCCACGCTGTCCCAGTGCCCCCAGAACTCAAGGTCCTCCCGCTCAAGGAAGGCGACGATGAGGTCGTCTTTGGTGGGGAAATGGCGGTACAGACTGGTTTTGGCCACCGCGGCCTCCAGCACCACCAGATCGACGCCGACCGCGCGCACTCCTCGCTCATAAAACAGCCGGGAAGCGGTGTCCAGGATGCGCGCCCGGACGTCTGGGGCGGGTTCGACCGCCGCAGCGCCCGCGGTGCGGGGCATCGGCGTTGCCCGGGGTTTCGACGTCGCACCTGAGTGGGCCGCGGGTGACAGGACTTGGGGTGGGAGAGGAACAAAGGGTGTGCGCATGCTTGACATGCTACAGACCTGTCTGTAATCTTAAAAGAACAGACAGGTCTGTATCTAATCCAAGGAGCTTTCATGATGTCCAGCAACCAATGCATCGCCGTGGTGGGCGCCACGGGCCACACCGGCCAATTTGTCGTCAACGAAGTGCTGCGCCGCGGGCTCTCGGTGGTCGCCGTCGGGCGCAGCGCCGCCAGGCTCGACCAAACCATGCCAGTGGGTGTGATCCGGCGGGTTGCCGCGGTCGACGATCCAGCCAGTCTTGAACAGGCCTTCGCAGGCTGCGCGGTGGTGATCAACTGCGCGGGGCCTTTTCTGGACACCGCGACTCCGGTGGCGCTCGCGGCGCTGCGCGCCAACTGCCACTACATCGACGTGACGGCGGAGCAGCCCAGCGCGCAGACCAGCCTTGCCGGCCTCGATGCGCCGGCGCGCGACGCCGGCCGCGTGGCGATACCGGCAGCGGCCTTCTACGGCGGACTGGCTGATCTGCTTGCCAGCGCACTGGCCACCGAGGGCGAGATTGACGAGATCACGGTCGCGATCGCGCTCGACCATTGGTGGCCCACCGAAGGGACACGCAAGACCGGCGAGCGCAACAAGGCGCCGCGGCTGGTGGTCAAGGATGGGCTCCTGGTCCCGTTGCAGCCCTCGGCCGAGGTACCGGACTGGGTCTTCTCCGAGCCGCTGGGCCAACAGGCCATGATCGACATGCCTTTCAGCGAAGTCATCACGCTGGCCCATCACCTCAAGGTCCGAGAGGTCCGTTCATTGCTGAACCGCTCGGCGTTGGCCGACATCCGTGATGCCTCGACGCCCCCGCCCACGGCAGCGGACGACCTCGGGCGTTCGGCGCAGCGATTCGAGCTGATGGTCCGCCTTGTGCAGCACGGCCGGACCACGACGGCCGGCGTGCGAGGGCAGGACATCTACGCTGTCACAGCACCCATCGTGACCGAGGTCGCCTTGCGCCTGCTGGCGCCCTCGTACGGGCGCAGTGGCGCGCTCGCGGTGGCGGAAGCTGTCGATCCACTGGACCTGATCAGATCACTGCACGGCTCGGCGCTGCAGCTGTTCGGGGTGCCCTTGGCTGGATAAGGCGCTGGCACCGCAAGCGTGGGCCAGCCCAAGACGAAGCCGAGCACGAACTCGAGGCCATGAGGCGGCGACGACCGCCACATGGCCTTTCGCGCAGGTGCTCTTATTCCCACTCGATGGTCGCTGGCGGCTTGCTGCTCACGTCGTAGGTCACGCGGTTGATGCCGCGCACCTCGTTGATGATTCGGCTCGACACCTTCTTGAGCAGCGCGTACGGCAGCTCCGCCCAATCGGCGGTCATGAAATCGCTGGTCTGCACCGCGCGCAGGGCCACCACGTAGTCGTAGGTGCGGCCGTCGCCCATCACGCCGACGCTCTTCACCGGCAGGAACACGGTGAAGGCCTGGCTGGTGAGGTCGTACCAGCTCTTGCCGCTGGGGTGGTCGATGGTGGAGCGCAGTTCTTCGATGAAGATCGCGTCGGCCCGGCGCAGCAGGTCGGCGTATTCCTTCTTCACCTCGCCCAGGATGCGCACGCCCAGGCCGGGGCCGGGGAAGGGGTGGCGGTAGACCATGTCGTGTGGCAGGCCCAGCGCCACGCCGAGTTCGCGCACCTCGTCCTTGAACAGGTCGCGCAGCGGTTCCAGCAGTTTCAGGCCCAGCTGCTCGGGCAGGCCGCCCACGTTGTGGTGGCTCTTGATGGTCACGGCCTTCTTGCTCTTGGCCCCGCCGGACTCGATCACGTCCGGGTAAATAGTGCCTTGTGCCAACCACTTGGCACCTTTTGTTGATGCACCACTTGAGATCAGTTTGGCGGCTTCAGCCTTGAAAACCTCGACGAATTCGCGGCCGATGATCTTGCGTTTGGCTTCCGGATCGCTCACGCCGGCCAGGTGGTCGAGGAACTGATCGGCCGCATCGACACGGATCACCTTGGCGTGCAGCTTGCCGACGAACATGTCCATCACCATGTCGCCCTCGTTCAGGCGCAGCAGGCCATGGTCCACGAACACGCAGGTCAGCTGGTCTCCGATGGCGCGGTGGATCAGGGCCGCGGCCACCGACGAATCGACACCGCCGGACAGGCCCAGGATGACTTCCTCATCGCCCACCTGCTCGCGGATCTTCTGCACCGCCTCTTCGATGTGGTCGCGCATCACCCAGTCGGGTCGCGTACCACAGATCTCCAGCACGAAGCGCTCCAGCAGCGCCCTGCCCTGCACCGTGTGCGTCACTTCGGGATGGAACTGCACCGCGTAGTAGCCACGCGCCTCGTCGGCCATGCCGGCGATCGGGCAGCTGTCGGTGCTGGCCATGAGCTTGAAGCCCGGCGGCATGTCGGTGACCTTGTCGCCGTGGCTCATCCAGACCTTGAGCATGCCGTGGCCTTCGGGGGTGTGGAAGTCCTCGATGCCCTTGAGCAGGGCGGTGTGGCCACGGGCACGGACTTCGGCATAGCCGAACTCACGGGTCTTGCCGGCTTCCACCTTGCCGCCCAGTTGCTGCGCCATGGTCTGCATGCCGTAGCAGATGCCCAGCACCGGCACGCCCAGCTCGAACACGGCATCGGGTGCCTTGTCGTCCACCTCGTACACGCTGGCGTGGCTGCCGGAGAGGATCACGCCCTTGAGCTGGCCGTCGCCGGCGAATTCACGGACCCAGTCGCTGCTCACGTCGCAGGGATGCACTTCGCAGTACACATGGGCTTCGCGCACGCGGCGGGCGATGAGCTGGGTGACCTGGGAACCGAAATCGAGGATGAGGATTTTCTGGTGTTGCATGGCGTTGTCTGGCTGGGCTGTTCAGAAAGCAAAAAGGCCGTCCATCAGGACGGCCACCGGAGCTTGTGTGCTTACTCCGCTCGGTAATTCGGGGCTTCTTTGGTGATCTGCACATCGTGCACATGGCTTTCACGGATGCCAGCCGAGGTGATCTCGACGAATTCCGCCTTGGCGCGCATGTGCTCGATGGTCGGGCAGCCGCAGTAGCCCATGGAGGCGCGGATGCCACCGGCCATCTGGAAGATGATCGACACGACCGAGCCTTTGTAGGGCACACGGCCTTCGATGCCTTCGGGCACCAGCTTGTCGGCGTTGGGGTTGCCGGTGCTGCTTTCCTGGAAGTAGCGGTCGGCGCTGCCCTGCTGCATGGCGCCGATGGAGCCCATGCCGCGGTAGCTCTTGTAGCTGCGGCCCTGGTACAGCACGATCTCGCCCGGCGCCTCTTCGGTGCCGGCGAACATGCCGCCCATCATCACGGTGTTGGCGCCGGCCGCGATGGCCTTGGCGATGTCACCGCTGTAGCGGATGCCGCCGTCGGCGATCATGGGCACGCCCGTGCCCAGCAGTGCCGTCGCGACGTTGTCGATCGCCATGATTTGGGGCACGCCCACACCGGCCACGATGCGGGTGGTGCAGATGGAACCGGGGCCGATGCCGACCTTGACGCCGTCGGCACCCGCTTCCACCAGCGCCAGGGCAGCGCTGCCGGTGGCGATGTTGCCACCGATCACGTCGACCTGCGGGTAGTTCTGCTTGACCCAGCGCACGCGGTCGATCACGCCCTTGCTGTGGCCGTGGGCGGTGTCCACCACGATGGCGTCGACGCCGGCCTTGACCAGCGCCTCGACGCGCTCTTCGGTGCCCTCGCCCACGCCCACCGCCGCGCCCACCCGCAGGCGGCCGGCGGCGTCGCGCGCGGCGTTGGGGAAGTTGAGCTGCTTGGTGATGTCCTTGACCGTGATCAGGCCCTTGAGCTCAAAGGCGTCGTTCACGAGCAGCAGGCGTTCGAGCTTGTGCTTGTTGAGCAGGGTCTTGGCCTCGGCCGGTGTGGTGCCGTCGGGCATGGTGATCAGGCGCTCGCGCGGCGTCATGATCTCGCTCACCGGCAGGTCGTAGCGGGTTTCGAAGCGCAGGTCACGGCCCGTGACGATACCCACCACCCTGCCGGCCTCCACCACCGGGAAGCCGGAAATGCCGAGGTCATCGGACAGCTTCATCACCTGACGGATCGTGGTCTGGGGCGTGATCACCACCGGATCGCGCAACACGCCCGATTCGTAGCGCTTGACCTTGGCCACGTGGGCGGCCTGCTCCTGCGCGGTGAGGTTCTTGTGGATGATGCCGATGCCCCCTTCTTGGGCAATGGCGATTGCCAGCCGTGCTTCGGTCACGGTGTCCATCGCGGCCGAAACCAAGGGCAGGTTCAGCTTGATGTTGCGGGAGAACTGCGTGGCGAGGGAGGTGTCCTTGGGAAGGACCTGGGAGTACGCTGGCACCAACAAAACATCGTCGAAGGTGAGCGCTTTGCCGAGTAGGCGCATGGGGTAAAGCTCCAAAAACACGATTGTACCCGGGGCCAACCAGCCACATGGCCCTGGCTCTGCGTGACAAGGCGATGCCTCCATTCGCACAAAACGCAACTTGTTCACCGCTGGGCAGCAGGACAGGGGTGCGTTGGAGGTGGTCAGCAGGTAAACTGGCCCGATGTCTCATCGTCACACCTCCCTCTCACTCTGGCGCCCCGTCGCGTTTGCCTTGCTGACCGTCCTGGCCAGCGGTGGGGCGCAGGCGCAATGGCAATGGATTGACGGCTCTGGCGCCAAAGTGTTCAGCGACACAGCGCCACCTCCGGGCATCCCTGACAAGAACATCCTCAAAAGGCCGGGCGCGCGAACCGAAGTCAAGACCCCGGAGCCTGCCACCGACGCTGCAGCCGGGGCACCCGCTGCCGCACCAGCCCCCAAGTTGACGGGTCGGGACGAACAGCTCGAAGCCAAGAAGAAACAAGCCGAGAAGCAGGCGGAAGATGCCGCTCAAGCAAAGAAAAAGGCCGAGACTGAAAAGTTGGCCAAGGCACGCGCAGAGAACTGTGAACGCGCCAAACGCGCCAAGACAACGTTCGACTCCGGCATCCGCATCGCCACCACCAACGCCAAAGGTGAGCGCGAGATCATGGACGACAAGACCCGAGGCGCTGAAACCAAGCGGCTCGACGAGATCATCCGCGCCGATTGTGGCCCGATGCCGCAGGCAGCCGGCCCGCAGGCGACCGTTCAGTAACCGGCTTTGGACCCTGGGCGGCGCTGGGCAAACAAGCCTGCGCCCCGGGAGCCTTGGCCCACAAAGCGCTCACGGCGAGCCACTTTCGGGTCCACGCGCAACGTCCGGTAGATCTCGACCCGGTCCCCCTGTCTCAACGGCGTGCGTGCCGAGGCTTTGCGTCCCCAGATACCGACCTCCATCTGCGCTTGCTCGATGGCGGGAAAGCGCTCCAGCCACCCCGCCAGGTGCAGCGCTTCCTTGAGCGACGTGCCCTCTGGCACAGACAGGCGCATGTCATGCACCTCGCGCGCCGCGGGCGCGAACACCAGAACAATGTCCATCATGCCCCGTACACCTGGTCGGCCCGTTTGACGAAAGCGTCCACCAGACTGCCGGCAATGCGATCAAAAACGGGGCCGACCAGCGTCGCCAGCGCTTGGCTGGAGAAACCGTAGGTCAGGCGAAACTCCACCTTGCAGGCCCGTTGCGTGCCATCCCCCAGGGGGGTGAAGTCCCAGACCCCTTCGAGGTGGGAAAACGGTCCATCCACCAGCTCCATCTGCACCTGGCGGTCGTCCACATGGGTGTTGCGGGTGGTGAAGCTCTGGCGAAGGCCGCTGATGGACATGCCCACTTTGGCCACCATCCCGGCGTCGTCGCTTTCGACCACCTCGCTGTGGTCGCACCAGGGTAAAAACTGCGGGTAGTGGTGCACATCGGTCACCAGCGCGAACATTTCGTGCGCGCTGTGCCAGAGCAAAACAGACTTTTGAATCGTTTTCATACAATCGGGCGGGCACTCAAGGCAACACGCCACATTCGGCACGCCGCCCGGCAGCTACTTCGCTGCCATTGTATTGGCCTGAAACGGCCGCAACTGACACCCCATGGCCACCAAACCCAGCAAAACCGCGCCCGTCAAGGGCGTTGACAGCCGCATCGCCGACAACAGGAAAGCGCTCTTCAACTACGCGATTGAAGAACGTTTCGAGGCCGGCATGGTGCTCGAGGGCTGGGAGGTGAAAGCCCTTCGAGAGGGCAAGGTGCAACTCACGGATGGCTATGTGGTCATTCGCGAAGGTGAGCTGTTCCTGATTGGCTGCCAGATCAACCCGCTGAACACGGCCTCGACGCACGTCAGCCCGGATTCGGTGCGAACCAAGAAGCTGTTGCTGCACCGTGAGCAGATTCGCCGTCTGATTGGCAAGGTCGAGCAGAAGGGCTACACGCTGGTGCCGCTGAACCTGCACTGGAAGAACGGCAAGGTGAAGTGCGAAATGGCGCTGGCCAAAGGCAAGGCCGAACACGACAAGCGCGACACCATCAAGGAGCGTGAAGGCAAGCGCGAAGTCGAGCGGGTCATGAAAAGCCGCACCCGCTGACTCCTGCCATGCGCGTTCGGCCGACCACAGGAGGAGCCTGAGCTGTCAGCCAAGCGGTCGAAGCGGATGGGCGTGGGCTGGCCAGGGGCTGTCGAAGAACGGAGCGACCATGGCGGGCGTCACGTCTTCTGACCTCACAGGATTCCATTTCGGTGCGTGGTCCTTGTCGATGGCCAGCGCCCGAATGCCCTCCACCGTTTCGCTGGCGGCACCGGGCCGCAGGTGGAAGCAGCGGCGTACCATGTCGCGCTCCATGCGCAGGCTGTCGGTCAGCCCCATGTGCCGTGCGCGGCGGATCTGTTCCAGCACCACGTGCAACATCAACGGCGAACGCTTGCGTAGCACCGCAGCGGTCTGTTGTGACCAGTCGCTGTCACCAAGTTCCAACGCACTCAGTATGGCGCCAACGCTGTCCAGCGAGAACACCCGGTCGATCTCAGCCAGAGGCAAGTCACTGGGCTCCACGTGTTTCTGCACGTGGTTCTGGCACCAGCGTTGCACCGCCTCGCCGGTCTCGTAGGGGGTCTGCCCCAGACTGTCCCACAGGCTCTGCAAACGGCCACTGTCCACCTGGGCGTCGGCCAGGCCCACTGCCATGGCCTGCGAGCCCTTGAGCACCAGCCCGGTGAGTGCCAGGTACTCACCGACCCGACCCGGGCAGTGACTCAGAAAGTAGCCACCACCGACGTCGGGGAACAGCCCGATGCCGGTTTCGGGCATGGCCAGCTGGCTGCGTTCGGTGACGATCCGCAGACTGGCGCCCTGGCTGATACCCATGCCTCCGCCCATGCAGATGCCGTCCATCAAGGCGATGTAGGGCTTGGCGTAGGTGTGCACCAGGTGGTTGAGTGCATATTCTTCGGTGAAGAAGTCGTCCAGTTCGGGATTGCCGGCCAGTGCCGCCTGGTGGAAAAAGCGGATGTCGCCGCCGGCACAAAAGGCACCGAACGGGCCTTCCCGGCTCATGCCACGCACTACCACCGCCAGCACCTGGGGGTCGTCACGCCAGGCGATCAGTGCCGCGGCGATGTCACGGATCATGCCCAGCGAGAGCGCGTTGAGCGCCTTGGGCCGGTTCAGGGTGATGCAACCAACGCGACCACGGACTTCGGTGATGACATGCTGTTCAACGGGCGTCGGGCTCATGGCGGTGTTTCCTGGAGAGAATCAATGCGGCATGGCGCCGCTTTCGTCGGGTTGGGTCGGCATCGGGGTGGCATTGCGGTCGCGCCAGGCCAACAGCTCGTTGAGCAGCAGCGCGGTGATCACCACACTACCACCGAGCAGCACTTCGCGCCCGGGTGTTTCGTTGGCCCAGAGCCAGGCCCAGACGATGCCGAAGATCACCTCCAGCAAGGCCAGCAGCGAGACCTCGGGCGCTTTGAGCGAACGAGCGCAGACGACCGCGAGCGCGCAGGGAATGGCGAGTTGCACCAGGCCCAGCATGGCCAGCCAGGCCACGTCGTTGGCCGTGGCTGCAAATGGGGCAGCCATCGGCAAGGTCAGCAGCGAAGAAATGACCGCGCCGAGCAAGACCGAAGGCACGAGGTCGATCTGCTGCCCGTGCGACTGGCTGCGTTGCACGACGGTCCAGTTGATGGCACCGGCGACGGGCACACACAGCGCCGCAATCGAACCGATCAGCAGTCCCGACGGATTGGCGCTGGGTTCTGCGAAGGCCTGAAGCATCTGGCTGCCGTACATGTAGGCAATGCCCGCACCGGCCGCCACGATGGCCGTCCAGGTTCTCAGCGGCAGTTGCTGACCGATGGCAAAGCGTGCCAGCAGGGCGGTGAACAGGGGGCCGACCGACATGATGATCAGCACGTTGGCCACGCTGGTGAAGGTCAGCGCCAGCATGAAGGCGGTGAACATCACACTCCAGCAGACACCAGAGACCCAGAACGCGCGCGAGGTGGCCAACACCCCCCAGTGGCGTTGCAGACGGCCTTGCCCTGCGGGCGCGTCGAGCACGCCAGAGGCCCGATCGGCCGCACGCCAGACCGGCAGGATGATCAGCAGCGACAGCGCAGTGAAGGCGCTGCGCCAGAAGGTCACCTCAAAGCGCGCGGCCGATTCGAGCTGGCGAGACACCACCCCCGCGATGGACCACATGAGGGTCACCGCGATCATCATGAACACCGCCTGGGTGTGACTCAGGCGGCTCAGGGCACGAAAGGGCATGGTTGACACAACAACACGGCGCGAGGCCGTGTTGAAGGAGTCATCAGTCGCGGTTGCGCTTGCGGTCGCTTTCCTTCAGGAAGCGCTTGCGCAGACGGACCGACTTGGGCGTGATTTCGACCAGTTCGTCGTCTTCGATGAACTCGACGCCGTATTCGAGGTTCAGGTCGATCGGCGGCGTGATCTTGATCGCGTCTTCCTTGCCGGACACACGGAAGTTGGTCAGCTGCTTGGTGCGTGTGGCGTTGACCACGAGGTCGTTGTCGCGGCTGTGGATGCCGACGATCATGCCCTCGTACACCGGATCACCGGCCTTCACGAACATGCGGCCGCGGTCGTCCAGCTTGCCCAGGGCGTAGGTGAAGATTTCACCGTCGTCCATGGAGATCAACACGCCGTTCTTGCGGCTGGCGATCTCGCCTTTGTGCGGTTCGTAGCTGTCGAAGATATTGGAGATCAGGCCAGAACCGCGTGTCAGGTTCAGGAATTCGTTGGTGAACCCAATCAGGCCACGGGCCGGGATGCGGTACTCCAGGCGCACACGGCCACGGCCGTCCGGCTCCATGTTGGCCAGTTCGCCCTTGCGTTCGCCCAGGGCCTGCATCACGCCACCCTGGTGCTGTTCTTCGATGTCGGCCGTCACCAGCTCGATCGGCTCGTGGCGCACGCCGTCGACGTCACGGAACACCACGCGTGGCTTGGACACCGCCAGTTCGTAGCCTTCGCGGCGCATGTTTTCCAGCAGGATGGTCAGGTGCAGTTCGCCGCGGCCCATGACTTCAAAGATGCCGTCTTCGTCGGTTTCCCGCACGCGCAACGCCACGTTGGATTGCAGCTCTTTCTGCAGGCGGTCCCAGATCTGGCGGCTGGTCACGAACTTGCCTTCGCGGCCGGCCAGCGGGCTGGTGTTGACGCAGAAATTCATGGTCAGCGTCGGCTCGTCGACCTTGAGCATGGGCAGCGGGGCGGGGGTGGTCACGTCCGTCACGGTCACGCCAATGCCGATCTCGGGAATGCCGTTGATCAGCACAATGTCGCCGGGGCCGGCTTCGGAGGCCTGCACACGGTCCAGACCCTGGAAGGTCAGCACCTGGTTGACGCGGCCCTTGATGGACTTGCCATCAGGACCCTCCATCACCAGCACGTCCATCTGCGGCTTGATCGTGCCCTGGCTGATGCGGCCCACGCCAATGCGGCCCACGAAGGTGGAGAAGTCCAGCGCAGAGATCTGCAGTTGCAGCGGTGCAGCCGGGTCACCCTTCTGGGCTGGCACGTGTTGCAGCACGGTGTTGAACAGGGCCGACATGTCCGGTCCCCACTGTTCGCCCGGAGCCCCCTCTTCCAGCGACGTCCAGCCGTTGATGCCCGAGGCGTAGACCACGGGAAAATCGAGCTGTTCGTCGGTTGCACCCAGCTTGTCGAACAGGTCGAACGCGGCGTTCACCACGTGCTGCGGACGGGCGCCGGGCTTGTCCACCTTGTTGACCACCAGAATCGGCTTGAGCCCCAGAGCCAGCGCCTTCTTGGTCACGAAACGGGTCTGCGGCATCGGGCCTTCCTGCGCGTCGATCAGCAGCACCACGCCGTCGACCATGGACAGTGCGCGCTCCACCTCACCACCGAAGTCCGCGTGGCCGGGGGTGTCAACGATGTTGATGTGCGTGCCTTCCCAGCTCACGGCACAGTTCTTGGCCAGGATGGTGATGCCGCGCTCACGTTCGATCGCGTTGTTGTCCATCACCGTGTCGACCACTTTTTCGTGCTCGGCGAAGGTGCCAGACTGGCGCAGCAACTGGTCCACCATGGTGGTTTTGCCATGGTCAACGTGGGCAATGATGGCGATGTTGCGGATTTGTTTGCTCATGATGTGAGTTCCGGTGAGGTTTCCAGGATGTGCTGTATTTCGATGGGGCTCAGCAGCCGCCCCGGGATCAGTTCGCCACCCTCGGTGCGGGCGCTGCCCAGCAGGACCGAGGACAAGGGTTCATGTGGTGAGACGGCGTCGGAGGGCCCGTACACCGCCACCAGCGGCTGATCGGACCAGTCCCCGCGACGGCGCAGACCGTTGAGGAATCGCTTTGCATCTTCTGTGCCCAGCGTGAGTCGGGAGTGACGGTCGAGCAGGCACTCCAGCGGCAGCAGGTGCGTTTGCCGCTCCGTGTCGCTGGCTGCCTCCAGCGCGTCGATCGTGATGCACTGCGCCTCGCTGAAAGGACCGGTGGCCACACGGCGCAATGCCACCAGGTGCCCACCGCATCCCAGCGCCTCGGCGATGTCTTCGCCCAGGGTCCGGATGTAGGTGCCTTTGCTGCAGGTCACACGCAGGCGCAATTGTGGCTCGTCGCCCTGCAATCGCATGTCCAGCAACTCCAGATCGTGGATGACCACGTGCCGGGCCTCTCGCTCCACCGTTTCGCCTTCGCGCGCATATTCGTAGAGCGGCTTGCCATCTCTTTTCAGGGCGCTGTGCATCGGCGGCACCTGGCTGATCGGCCCCATGAACCGGTCAAGCACCTCGACCACCTGGCCGGCGGTGCAGGCAACCGGACGCGTGTGAATCACAGCCCCTTCGGCGTCACCCGTCGACGTTTTCACGCCCAGGCGCACCGTGGTCTCATAGGTCTTGTCGGCATCCAGGTGCAACTGGCTGAACTTGGTCGCGGCGCCAAAGCACAGCGGCAACACGCCGGTGGCCAGCGGGTCCAGCGTGCCGGTGTGGCCCGCTTTCTCCGCGCGCAGCAACCACTTGGCCTTTTGCAAAGCCTGGTTGCTGGAAAGTCCCAGCGGTTTGTCCAGCAGCAGCACCCCGTGCAAAGGGCGCCGCGGCACCCTTGTGCGTTGGCCCTGCATGGTCAGTCTTCGTCCTTTGAACGAGAGGCCACGGCCTTCGAGATGAGTGCATTCATGTCGGCCGCGCGCTCGGTGGTGCGGTCGAACACGAAATGCAACGTGGGCACGGTGTGGATGTGCAGGCGTTTGAACAAGCCTGTGCGCAGAAAACCAGCGGCGGCGTTGAGGCCCTGCTGGGTTTCGTCCGGGTTGCCGGTCAACAGGCTGAAAAACACCTTGGCGTGCGCGTAGTCGGGCGTGACCTCGACCGCGTTGATCGTGACCATGCCCACCCTGGGGTCCTTGAGCTCGCGCGCGATCAACTCGGCCAGATCGCGCTGAATCTGGTCGGCCACGCGGAAACCGCGGTTGGGGACGGAGGACGCTTTGCGGGCCATGGTTTACAGCGTGCGAGCCACTTCCTTGATCTCGAAGAACTCCAGCTGATCACCTTCTTTGATGTCGTTGTAGTTCTTGAGCTTGATACCGCACTCGAAGCCTTCCTTGACTTCGCGCACGTCGTCTTTCAGGCGCTTGAGCGTGTCGATCTCGCCGGTGTAGACCACGACGTTCTCGCGCAGCAGGCGGAAATGGGCGTTTCGGGTGACCATGCCTGAGGTGACCATACAACCGGCGATGGTGCCGATCTTGGTTGCCACGAACACGGTGCGGATCTCGGCCGAGCCGATGACCTCTTCGCGTTTTTCGGGCGCCAGCATGCCGGACATGGCTGCTTTCAACTCATCGACGGCGTCGTAAATGATGTTGTAGTAGCGCAGATCGACATCGTTGCCTTCGGCCAGCTTGCGTGCGCCCACGTCGGCCCGCACGTTGAAGCCGATGATGACCGCCTTGGAGGCAATGGCCAGGTTCACGTCGCTTTCGCTCACGCCACCGACGCCGGAGAACACCAGCTGCACCTTGACCTCGTCGGTCGAGAGCTTGAGCAGCGAGGCGCCCAGCGCTTCCTGCGAACCCTGTACGTCGGCCTTGACGATGATCGGCAAGACCTTGACTTCGCCCGCCGAGATGTCGGTGAACATGTTCTCCAGCTTGGCCGCTTGCTGCTTGGCCAGCTTGGTGTTGCGGAACTTGCCAGCGCGGTAGGTGGCGATCTCGCGCGCACGCCGCTCGTCGAGCATCACCATGAAGTCGTCGCCCGCCTGAGGCACTTCCGACAGGCCCTGAATCTCCACCGGGATCGAAGGACCCGCGGACTTGATCGGCTTGCCGTTTTCATCAAGCATGGCCCGCACGCGGCCGGAGGTCTGGCCCACCAGCACCACGTCGCCGGTCTTGAGCGTGCCGCTCTGCACCAGCACCGTGGCCACAGAGCCGCGACCCTTGTCGAGGCGGGCTTCGATCACCAGGCCCTTGGCCATGGCATCCACCGGTGCCTTGAGCTCCAGCACTTCGGCCTGCAGCAGCACCTGTTCCAGCAGAGCGTCTACGCCCTCGCCGGTCTTGGCGGACACGCCCACGAACGGCACATCGCCACCAAACTCTTCAGGGACGACCTCTTCGGCCACCAGCTCGGAGCGCACGCGTTCCAGATTGATACCGGGCTTGTCGATCTTGGTCAGCGCCACCACCAGGGGCACACCCGCCGCTTTCGCGTGCTTGATGGCTTCCTTGGTCTGGGGCATCACGCCGTCGTCGGCCGCACACACCAGAATCACGATGTCGGTGGCCTGTGCACCGCGGGCACGCATGGCGGTGAACGCCTCGTGACCCGGGGTGTCGAGGAAGGACACCATGCCGCGCGGGGTTTCCACGTGGTAGGCGCCGATGTGCTGCGTGATGCCGCCGGCTTCGCCCGCGGCCACCTTGGCACGGCGGATGTAGTCCAGCAGCGAGGTCTTGCCGTGGTCGACGTGACCCATGACCGTGACCACGGGCGCACGCGGCAAGGCTTCGGCCTGTTGCTGGGTGCCCTCCTCTTCCGTGAAGGCCTCCGGGTCGTCCAGCGCAGCGATCACGGCCGTGTGGCCCAGTTCTTCCACCACGATCATGGCGGTGTCCTGGTCCAGCGGCTGGTTGATGGTGACCATCTGGCCCAGCTTCATCAACTGCTTGATGACCTCGGACGATTTCAAGCTCATCTTGTGCGCCAGCTCGGCCACCGTGATGGTTTCCGGCACGTGCACTTCGATAACCTTGTTCTCGGTCGGCGCCACGAAAGTGCTCGCCGAGTTGTCACGGCTGTCACGGTCGTTGCGACGACCACCGCTGCGAGGGCCACCGCGCCAGTTGGAGCGGCCCGCACTCGTGTCGCCACGGGTCTTGATTTCTTTTTTCTTGGCCGCGTCGTCCTTCCAGGTCGACGACAGATTCTCTGACTTGACTTCCTTCTTGCCACCCGCCGCCGCCCCAGCCGCCGCAGCGGTCGTGCCCGCTGGCTTGGCGCCCGGCGTTCCGGCGGGTTTGTGCAGCGTGCCTTTGATGGCCTTCGGATCTGGCACCGGTTCAGGCTTCTTGGCCACCATCGTCTTCGCAGGCGCCGCCATCATCGCGCGGATATTGGCTGCTTCGGCTTCGGCCTTGCGGCGACGGTCCAGCAGGTCTTGCGCACGCAGGTCATCGGCTTTCTTGACCTCGGCCTTCTTGTCTGCCAGCACACGGGCAGCCGACTCACGCTCCAGGGCGGCATGGTGGGCTTCGGCCTGTTCGGCAATGCGTGCGACGGCAGAACCCGGTGCGTCCAGCGCCGGCGCGGCAGCGGCCGCTTCCTTCTGGGCGCGAGCAGCGGCTTCCGCCGCCTCTGCCGCCTGGCGCGCCTGCTCGGCCAGGCGAGCCTCTTCGGCCTCGCGCTCCTGGCGCTTCTGGGCCAGATCTTCTTCCTGGCGGCGCAGCAATTCGGCCTGATGGCGTGCTTCCTCTTCGCGACGAGCGAGCTCGGCAGCGTCGATCACGGGCACGGCCGGCTCAGCGGGCTCTGCAGGCACATCGGGCGTGGCGACTTCGTCGTCCCGCTTGACGAAAGTCCGCTTCTTTCGAACCTCGACCTGGATCGTGCGGGCACGCCCGGTGGCGTCGGCTTGCTTGATCTCGGTGGTGGATTTCTTCACCAGCGTGATTTTCTTGCGCTCGGCGCTGGCCGTGCCGTGACTGGCCTTGAGGTGGCCCAGCAGCATTTGCTTGTCGGACTCGGTGACCCGATCGGTCCCCTCGGTTTTGGGCACCCCTGCGGCGGAGAGTTGCTCCAGCAGGGTATGGGTGGGCTTGTTCAGCTCGGCAGCCAATTCGGCGACGGTGGTACTGGTCATAGGTGTTTTTCTCCGCTCGGGCCTGCGCGGTTCAATGGGAAGCAGGCGTTTCCTCACCGGCGAACCAGTGAGCGCGGGCCAACATGATCAGTGCCGTTGCCTCTTCAGGCGTCTGGCCGGTCATATCGGTCAATTCGTCGGTGGCCAGATCGGCCAGTTCATCACGGGTGTGCACGCCACCGTCTGCCAACTTGGCAATCAGTTCGGGGGTCAAACCCTCCAGGTCGCGCAGATCCTGCGAAACCGCTTCAACGCTTTCCTCGCGTGCGATCTCCATGGTCAACAGCGCATCCTTGGCACGTGTGCGCAATTCGTTGACGGTGTCTTCGTCGAAAGATTCGATTTCCAGCATTTCCTGCAGCGGCACATAGGCCACTTCTTCGAGGCTGGTGAAACCTTCTTCGATCAGAATGTCGGCAATTTCCTGGTCCACGTCCAGCTTGGCCATGAACAGCTTGCGAATGCCGTCGGCTTCTTCCGCCTGTTTCTGGGCCGACTCATCGGCCGTCATGATGTTGATGCGCCAGCCGGTCAACTCGGACGCCAGGCGCACATTCTGGCCGCCGCGACCGATGGCAATCGCGAGGTTTTCCTCGTCCACCACCACATCCATCGCATGGCGCTCTTCGTCCACCACGATGGACACGACGTTGGCCGGTGCCAGCGCGCCGATCACGAACTGAGCGGGGTCCTCCGACCACAGCACGATGTCCACGCGCTCGCCAGCGAGCTCGTTGGTCACGCCGTTGACGCGCGAACCGCGCACACCGACACAGGTGCCGATGGGGTCGATGCGCTTGTCGTGCGAGAGCACGGCGATCTTGGCACGCGAACCCGGGTCACGGGCGCAGGTCTTGATCTCCAGCAGGCCTTGTTCGATTTCCGGCACTTCCTGGCGGAAGAGTTCGATCATGAAGGCAGGCGAAGAACGCGACAGGATGATGGGCGCGCCACGCAGCGTCAGATCCACCTCCAGAATGATGGCGCGCACGCGGTCGCCGGTGCGGAAGTTTTCCTTCGGGATCATCTCGCCGCGCTTGAGGCGGCCTTCAACGCGGCCGCTCTCGACGATCAGATCGCCCTTGTCCATGCGCTTGACAGTGCCGACGAACACCTTGTCACCACGCGACATGAAGTCGTTGAGCAGCATCTCGCGCTCGGCATCGCGGATTTTCTGCAGGATGACCTGCTTGGCGGCCATGGCGCCGATGCGGCCAATCGGCACGCTTTCCACCGGCTTCTCGATGAAATCACCCTCTTCGATGTCGGCGATCTCGTCGCGGGCATCGGTGAGCAGCTCTTCGGCGTCGGGATTCTGCAGACCGGCCTCATCGGGCACAACCAACCAGCGACGGAAGGTTTCGTAAGAACCGTTGTCGGGATCCATGGCCACGCGGATGTCCACATCGCCCTTGTAGAGTTTTTTGGTGGCCGAGGCCAGTGCCAGCTCAACAGCACTCAACACGACGTCACGCTCGACGTTTTTCTCGCGTGAGATGGCATCGATCAGCATCAACATTTCGCGGTTCATATCACTCGCCACCTTTCCGAAGCTCTATTTTCAGAGTCACAAACATTCATTGCCACAACAACACACACAGCGCAGACATCACACCGGACCGGGCCCGGCGGTTGCCGACTGGCGGCCCTTGAAATTCACAATCGGGGCCAGACGCGCCTGCTGGATATCGTCCAGCACAAACGTCAGGGCCTGCAGGGGGGCCGGCACGCGCTTCTTGCTCACGCGCTGACCCGGCTTGGGCTCGGGCTCATCGCTCCACACCACCTGCCACATCACCCCATCGGCAGCACGCTCCAGCGTGCCGCGAAACTTTTTTCGACTGGCCGACACCGTCGAATCGGTGACGCCGATCGGCGCCTTGAGCGTCAGATCCACCACGCGGCCCTCAAACCGGATGAAGTCAACCTCGTGACGCAAAGGCCGGTCAATGCCCGGGGAGCCCACTTCCAGGCGCCTGTACTCCAGCCCCTCCACCTCCAGCAGGTAGTGCAACTGGCGGGTGATCTTCTCGCAGTCCTCCACCGTCACAAACTGCTCGGGCGGGACCGGCTGACCGGGCTCGGGCGGCGACCATGGCAAATCGATCGTGACACGCAACAGGCCACCGGCGGAGCGCTCAAGGTCCACCAGGTCAAAACCCAGTCCTGTCACGGTTTGCGTTACGGTGTCTTGCCAGCCCATCTGTACGGTATCTGCCTTGTTGAATTTCGGTGAATCACAAACCCGACGCCCCAGCGTCCGGCGAAAGATCAAAAACGTTCGGCCAAAAAAAATGGGCCGGTAGTTACCCGCCCATTTGGTCGTGAAGCTCGCATTGTAACCCGTTTGGAAGCACCTTTGCAAGATTGGGGCCAGGGATTCGCACTGTTCAGATGCCCAGCACCCATTGAATGACGCTTTTGGCCACAAAACCCAGCATGCCAAAGGACAAAACCAGAAACAGAATGAAGGTGCCGAACTTGCCAGCCTTGGCTTCCAGCGCCAAGTTGAGGACGATGAACAGCATGTAAAGAATGAAGGCGCCGACACCGAAGGTGAGACCAAATTGGGCAATCTGCCCTTCGGTCAGGCCAAAAATCGTGTTTTCCATGAAGGGACCCGGTGGGCTCAGTGGGCCGACACCGGCACAGGGGACTTGGGCGCGGTGAGATCGCGGTAGGCGTGCCAGCTGGCGTGTGCGATCAGCGGGATGACCACGGTCAGCCCCAGCAAGGCGGTCATCATGCCCAGGCCCACCAGCATCGCAATCAGCACCGCCCACCAAACCAGCGGCCCCGGGTGGTCGGCCACGGCGCGCCAGCTGGCGGAGACGGCCATGCTCACCGGCACACTTTTATCGACCAGCATCGGTATCGCGACGACGCTGGACGCAAACACGGGTGCCGCCAGCAAGGCCCCCAGAACCAGCCAGGCCTCGAACAGGCCCACGTCCCGGACCAGCACCACATGGCGCAGAAAGTCAGCGGGCTTGTGAATCGGGACGGGTGACCACAAGGTGATCAAACCGGCCGACGTGAGCACCCAGCCGGTGCCAGCCAACCCCAGCAACAGGCCGAAGCGCACCAGCCTGCCGTCAAACGAACGCCAGAGCGCCACCACGTCGCCCAGGTCGGCGAGCCGGCCGGCGGCGCGTTCGCGGCTGACGTGGTACAGACCCGTGGCCAGCACCGGCGCCACGATGAGAAAGCCAGAAAACGCACCCGCGAGCAGCCAGAACCGGTCCCGGGCTGCCCACAGCAAAATCCAGCCGATGACCGCCAGGGCCAGGCCGTGGACCAGGCCGGGCAGCGGGTTCGCACTAAGGTCTTCCCAGCCGAGTTCGATCCACCGGGTCGGCGACATCATGTCCACGGGGATGGGTCGGGACGCCACAGGAAGGGTGGTGTGTTTCATGGGAATGGATCTGTGGGGTTGCGCGTTGGTGTGAACCCGGCACGCGTGATGAAGCGCAGGCACCGATCGTAGTCCAGGCTCAGGCTGCGGCTTTCACGAGCGCCTGCGTGTACGCGTGACGGGGATGGTTCAAGACCTGATCAACGCTGCCATGCTCCAGGACCTGTCCGTCTTTGAGCACCAACACCTCATGGGCCATGGCACGGATCACGGCCACGTCGTGGGTGATCAGCAGGTAGCTCAACCCGCGTTCCCGCTGCAAGCGTTGCAGCAGCGCCAACACCTGCTGCTGCACCGTGACATCGAGCGCGCTGGTCGGTTCGTCCAGCACCAGCAGGCTTGGCTGAACAATCAGGGCGCGGGCGATCGCCAGCCGCTGGCGCTGTCCGCCGGAAAACTCGTGGGGATAGCGTTGCAGCCAGTCGCCCGCCTGCGCCGGGTCTTGCACCAGCCCGACGTCGGCCAGTGCCGCCTGCACGCGCTCGCGGCGCTGCGGTGCGCCCAACGTCGGCTCGTGAACGGTCAGCCCTTCGCCCACAATTTGCTCCACGGTCAACCGGGGCGACAGAGATGAAAAAGGGTCCTGGAACACCACCTGCACGCGCTGGCGCAGGGCTCTTGTTCTCCCTGCGGCCTGTGCCTCGGTCCAGCCGGAGCCGGCCACGCGAAGACTGCCTTCATGCGGCAGCAGGCCCAGCGCGGCCAGCGCCAGGGTCGACTTGCCCGAGCCCGACTCCCCCACCACGCCCAGCGTGGTCCCAGGCGCGATGGCGAAGTCGGCGCCCTCCAGCGCCACGAAGGCGCCTTGCCGAAACCAGCCCCTGAAGCCGGGCAGCGGCACCGGGTAGCTCACACGCAAACCGCTGGCCTGCAACACCGGCTCTGCGTCCGAGGCCATGGCGTCGACCACATCGCGCCGCGCTTGGCTGGCCAGCAGGCGTTGCGTGTAAGGGTGTTGCGGCGCGCTGTACACCTGCGCCACGGCCCCCTGCTCCACCAGGTGGCCCTGCTCCATCACCGCCACACGGTCGGCGAACCGACGCACCAGGTTCAGGTCGTGGGTAATCAGCAGCACCGCCATGCCATGTTGCCGCTGCAGATCGGACAACAGATCCAGGATCTGGGCCCGCACCGTCACATCGAGCGCGGTGGTCGGTTCATCGGCCAGCAACAGTTGGGGGGCGCTCGCCAGCGCCATCGCGATCATCGCCCGCTGTCGTTGCCCACCGCTCAGCTGATGCGGAAAAGCGCCCGCCCGGCGGGCCGGTTCGGGGATGCCGGTCGAGGCCAGCAACTCCACCGTGGACGCCTTGGCCTGCGCTGCGGTCAGACCCTTCTTGAGCTGCAGCACCTCGGCGATCTGCTCGCCCACGCTGTAAAGCGGGTTGAGCGAGGTCATCGGCTCCTGGAAGATCACGGCCACCTGGTCGCCCCGCACGGCCCGCAGCTGGTGTTCGCTCAGCGTCAACAGATCCCGCCCGTTCAAGGCCGCGGAGCCCGACACCTGCGCGCCGTGCAGCAAGCGCAGCAGTGACAGCGCCGACACGGTCTTGCCCGAGCCGGATTCGCCCACCAAGGCCAGCTTCTCCCCCGCCGCCAACGAAAAGTCGATGCCGTGCACCACCTCCTGTCCGTTGAAGGACACCCGCAGGTTCCGGACCTCCAGCAAGGCACTCATCGCTCGGCCTTTCTCGGGTCGAGCGCATCGCGCAGCGCGTCGCCCATGAAGGTGAGCAGCAACAGCGTGAGCACCAGCACCGCGAAGGTGGAGAGCGAAATCCACCAGGCGTCGATGTTGTTCTTGCCCTGGCTCAGCAGTTCACCCAGCGACGGCGTGCCTGGCGGAACGCCCAGGCCCAGGAAGTCGAGCGAGGTCAGCGCCAGGATGGCCGCACTCATGCGGAACGGCAAAAAGGTCACCACGGGCGTCAGGCTGTTGGGCAGCACATGGCGCCAGATGATCTGAAGGCTGGACAGCCCCATCGCCCGCGCGGCGCGCACATAGTCCAGCTGGCGGTTGCGCAGGAACTCGGCGCGCACGTAGTCCGACAGACCCATCCAGCCAAACAGGCTGAGCAGCACCAGCAGCAGACCGATGCTGGGCGACAGCACGGCCGAGAAGATGATGAGCAGGTACAGCTCCGGCATGGACGACCAGATCTCGATGAAACGCTGAAACACCAGATCGGTCCACCCCCCCAGAAACCCCTGAATCGCGCCCGTGAGCACCCCCAGCACGGTACCAACGAACGTCAACGCCAGCGCAAACAGCACGCTCACGCGAAAGCCATAAATCAGCTGCGCCAGCAGGTCACGCCCCCGGTCGTCGGTGCCCATCCAGTTGTCCCGGGTGGGCGGGGACGGGTTGGGCTCTTTCGCGAAGTAATTCAGGGTCCTCGGCCCGTACGGATTGGGCGCGTACACCGCCCAGTTGTCGCCCTTCGTGATCTGCGCTTGCACGAACGGGTCGAGGTAGTCGGTGGCCGACTCGAAGTCACCGCCGAACGTGGTTTCGGGGTGGTCCCGCAACATCGGCAAATAGGTTTGCCCTTCGTATCGCACGATCAGCGGCTTGTCGTTCGACAGCAGCTCGGCGAACAGGCTGAGCACCACCAGCGTGCAGAACGCCACCAGACTCCAGTAGCCCAGCCGGTTGCGCTTGAAGCGTTGCCAGGCGCGGCGGGAAGGGGACGTTGAGGCCATGGCGATCAATCGAACTTCACGCGGGGGTCCACCCACACGTAACACAGGTCGGACACCAGCTTGGTCACCAAACCGATGAGGGTGAACAGGAACAGCGTGCCCATCACCACGGGGTAGTCGCGACGGATCACGCTCTCATAGCCCAGCAGACCCAGGCCGTCCAGCGAGAACTGGGTTTCAATCAGCAATGCGCCGGTGAAGAACGCACCGATGAACGCGGCGGGGAAACCGGTCACGATGGGAATCAGCGCATTGCGGAACACATGCTTCCAGAGCACCTGCCGCTCAGACAACCCTTTCGCGCGAGCCGTCATCACATAGTGTTTGCGGATTTCTTCGAGGAAGGCGTTTTTGGTGAGCATCGCCGTCACGGCAAAGCTGCCCAGCATCATGGCGGTCACCGGCAAGGTGATGTGCCAGAGGTAGTCGGCGATGCGAGCCCCCCAGCTCAGCTCCTCCCAGTTGGACGAGGTCAGGCCGCGCAGCGGGAACCACTGCAACTGACCACCAAACACCACCAGCAGCGCCACACCCAGCACAAAGCCGGGAATGGCGTAGCCAATCAGCACCAGCAGCGTCGTCACCAGATCGAACCTCGAACCCGCCCTCACCGCCTTGGCCACACCCAGCGGGACGGCGACCAGGTAGCTGATGAAAAAGGTCCACAGGCCCAGGCTGATCGAGACCGGGAGCTTCTCCAGGATCAGCGTCGACACCGCCTTGTTCTGGAAAAAACTCGTGCCCAGGTCAAAGCGGGCGAACTGGGCCAGCATCTGGCCAAAGCGCTCGTGCGCAGGCTTGTCGAAGCCGTACAAGGCCTTGATCTGCTCCAGCCGCTGCGGGTCCACCCCCTGCGCGCCCCGGTACACCGACCCGCCTTCAGCGCTGCTGCCGCCCGCCGTGCGCGCCTCGGCCAGGTACTGTTCCACCGGGCCGCCGGGCACGAACTGGATGACCACGAAGGTCAGCAGCAAGACCCCGAACAGCGTCGGGATCATGAGCAAGAGGCGTTTGAGGATGTAGACCCACATGATCATGGGGCTCCTGTCCGGGACCACCAGGTGTCGATGGCCCAGTCTTCACCCGCGGCGTAGGGCGGCATTTTTTCGGGGCGCGACAAGCGCTTTGCGTTGTAGACCATGCGGTGGGTGCTGGCCGACCATTGCGGCACCAGATAGTGGCCATGCGTGATCACGCGCTCCAGCGCGCGGCAGGCGGCCAGGAAATCCGGCCGTGTCTCGGCATCGACCATGCGGGTGATCAGGGCATCCACCGCCGGGCTGCGCACGCCGGCCATGTTGCCGGAGTCTTCGGTGTTCGCCGCCTTGCTGCCGAACAGGTCGGCGTATTCCGGCCCCGGGTTGTGCGTGCCGCCGTAGGCAAGTGAGGTGATGTCGAAATTGAAGGTGCGCAGGCGCTCCTGGTACAGCGCGAAGTCCACCGGGCGAAACCTCAGCTCGATGCCCAGCTTCTCCAGGTTGCGCACCCACGGCGTGACGACGCGTGCGCCGGTCTCCGCGCTGTCGAGGTACTCGATGCGGAAAGGCGCCCCTTGGGCATTGCGCAATGCGCCGTCCTTGACCACCCACCCTGCTTCGCGCAGCAGCGCCTGCGCTTGCCGCAGGTTGGCGCGCAACGAGTGCTCACCATCGGTGCGCGGCGAGCGGTAGGCCGGACCAAACACGGTGGTCGGCAACTGGGCGCGCCAGGGTTGCAACAGGTTCAATTCCGCAGGGCCGGGCGGGCCCTCCGCCGCGCAATCGGTGTTGCCGAACAGCCCCTGCACCCGCTGGTAGCCGCCGTAGAACATCTGGCGGTTCATCCACTCGTAGTCGATGGCAAGACCCAGCGCCTGGCGCACGCGGATGTCGTCCAGCGGCGGGCGGCGGGTGTTGAGCACATAGCTCTGGAAGCCGGTGGGCAGGCGGTGCGTGAACTCGGCCTTCACCAGTTCGCCGCTGTCGAAGCGTTTGCCGTTCACCCGGCGTGCCCAGTCGCCCGCCGAAAAGAACCGCATCAGGTCGAACTCGCCCGCTTTGAGCGCCTCCAGCCTGGCGGTGTTGTCTTTGTAAATCTTGACCGTGATGCGGTCGAAGTTGGCCGTGCCCCGCCTCACCGGCAATTCCCGCGCCCAATAGTTGGCGTCCCGGACATAGGTGATGTCCTTGCCGAAGCGCACAGGCCCGATCTTGTAGGGACCGCTGCCGATGGGCACATCCATCACCACCTGGTCAAAGCCCTTGCGCTGACCAGTCTTCGGGTCTTTCTCGTCGCCCCAGGCGCGACTGAACACCGGCAGGCCGCCCACCGTGAGTGGCAGCTCGCGGTTGGCCTTTTTGAAGCGGTAGCGCACGGTGCGCTCGTCGATGACGTCCAACCCGGCCACATCGTCCAGGATGGTTTTGTACGCCGGCGAGGTGTGCGGCCCGATCAGGGTGTCGAAGCTGTGTTTGACGTCGGCCGCGAGCACGGGCGCGCCGTTGTGGAACCGGGCTTCGCGCCGCAGGCGGAACGTGGCGGACAAGCGGTCGGGTGCCAGCGACACGTCCTCGGCCAGCAAGCCATAGGCCGCGCCGGTTTCGTCGAGCGCGCTGGTCAGCAAGCTGTCGAACATCAGTGCCGACAGGTACGCCGGTGCACTGCCCCGCTGGGTGAAGGGGTTGTACTTGTCGAAGGTGGAGACCCGCAGGTTGCTGACCAGACGCAACTCGCCACCCTTGGGGGCACCCGGGTTGACGTAGGCGAAGTGCGGGAAGTCCGGCGGGTACCGGAGCTCATCCCACAGGGCGTAGCCATGGGCAGCCCAGCTGGGGCCCCCCATCGCCGCGAGCAGCAACAGCGCAAGAGCGCGGTGGAGTCGGGGGGGGCGGGCATGCATGCGACAATTCTGCTGGAATTTTCTTTGGAGTCAGAACAATGGGTTTTCTTGCCGGCAAAAAATTGCTGATCACGGGCGTGCTGTCCAACCGGTCCATCGCCTATGGCATCGCCAAGGCCTGCCACGCGCAAGGCGCTGAGCTGGCATTCAGCTACGTGGGCGAACGGTTCAAGGATCGCATCACCGAATTCGCCGCCGATTTCAATTCGACGCTCATCTTCGACTGCGATGTCGGCGACGACGCGCAGATCGACAAGCTGTTTGCCGACCTGTCCCAGGTCTGGCCCCAGTTCGACGGCTTTGTGCACAGCATCGGTTTCGCTCCGCGCGAAGCCATCGCCGGCGATTTTCTCGACGGCCTGACGCGCGAGAACTTCCGCATCGCGCACGACATCAGCGCCTACAGCTTTCCCGCCATGGCCAAGGCCGCCCTGCCCTTCCTGGCGCCCAAGGCCTCGCTGCTCACGCTGAGTTACCTCGGTGCTCTGCGCACCATTCCCAACTACAACACCATGGGCTTGGCCAAGGCCAGCCTGGAAGCCAGCGTGCGCTACCTGGCCGAATCGCTCGGCCCGCGCGGCATGCGCGTCAACGGCATCAGCGCCGGTCCGATCAAGACCTTGGCCGCCAGTGGCATCAAAGACTTCGGCAAGCTGCTGGGCATGGTGGCCGCAGCTTCGCCCCTGCGCCGCAACGTGACCATTGACGACGTCGGTAACGTGGCCGCCTTCCTGCTGTCGGACCTGGCCTCGGGCGTGACCTCCGAGATCACCTATGTGGACGGGGGCTTCAGCCAGACCGCCGGCATCAGCCGCGACAGCGAATCGGTGGCCTGATCCACCCGCAGAACGGACCGGTCAACATGTCTGTTCTGCGCAGGCGTGGCTGGCTGCTGGCTGTCGCCGGCCTGCTGCTCACGCCCACGCTTCGAGCCGCCGGTGCCGCACCTGCCCTCATGCTGGCGGAGAAGTACCACCCGGGTCTCGATCTTGGCGCCTACTGGGTCAGTGAAAAATACGATGGATTGCGGGGCTACTGGGACGGACAGCGCCTGCTGAGCCGCGGTGGCGAAGTGCTGAACCCGCCTGCCTGGTTCACCGAGGGCTGGCCAGCGGTGCCCCTGGACGGCGAGCTCTGGGCCGGACGTGGCCGGTTCGAAGAAGCCACGTCCACCGTGCGCCAGCAGGTTCCGAACGACGCCGCCTGGCGCCGCATCCGGTTCATGGTGTTCGATCTGCCCGCCCATCCGGGGATATTCGACGAACGCCTGACGGCCTACCAGGATCTGGTGGGCCGCTTGAACCGGCCGTGGGTCGTGGCGGTGCCGCAGGAGAAGGTCACCAGCCATGCCGAGCTGGGTGCCCGGTTGCAACAGATGGTGCGTGCGGGTGGCGAAGGCTTGATGCTGCACCGGGGCGACTCCGCGTACCGGGGCATCCGCAGCGACGACCTGATCAAGCTCAAGACCCACGACGACGCGGAAGCCAGGGTCGTCGGCCATTTGCCCGGCAAAGGGCGCCACAGCGGTCGGCTGGGTGCGCTGCTGGTGGAAACGCCACAGGGTCGGCGCTTCCGGCTCGGCACGGGGCTCACCGATGCCCAGCGCGAACACCCTCCTGCCGAAGGCGTGTGGGTCACCTACCGCTACCGTGGCCTCAACGACAGTGGCTTGCCACGCTTTGCCACGTTTTTGCGCGAGCGCCCGGATGTTCAGCCAGCGGCCTCAGGGCCACGGCCCTGACCGCGGGCAGGTGCTCCGATCAGGCGGCTGCCTGGCGGAGCAAGGCGTAGATCTGGTCCTTGAGTGCCAGCTTTTCCTTCTTGAGCTGCTCAATCTCGGTCACCGTCGCGGGCTGGATGTGCGCCTCCATGTTCTTGATCGTCTGATCCAGCTCGTTGTGCTTGTCGAACAGGCGGGTGAAATGGTGGTCGTGGCCCTTGAGGCGGGTGATCAGGTCGCGGTACTCCGGAAACATGGGCGCTCCTTGGATGTGGAGCGCCAGCTTACGCCGCCTTCACGCAATCGGCAAAATAGTGTTTCTTGCCATCCGCGTCCTGCTGCTCGACCAGACCGTGGATGTCGGTCTCGAAACCGGGGCACAGCGCATTGAACTCGCGCGCGAACTTGAGGTAATCGACGATCTTCTTGTTGAACACCTCGCCCGGGATCAGCAGCGGAATGCCCGGCGGGTATGGCGTGACCAGGCTGGTCGTGATGCGACCAATCAGGTCGTCGATCGGCACGCGCTCGGTGGTGCGCTGGGCGATGTGGGCAAAGGCGTCGCTCGGCTTCATCGCCGGCGTGAGGTCGCTCAGGTACATCTCGGTGGTCAGGCGCGCGATGTCATAACGGGCGTACAACTGGTGCACGTGCTGACACAGATCGCGCAGGCCCATCTGCTCGTAGCGCGGGTGCTTCTGGCAGAACTCGGGCAGGATGCGCCACATCGGCTGGTTCTTGGCGTAGTCGTCCTTGAACTGCTGCA
>NZ_JADMKB010000107.1 GCF_018780075.1 Hydrogenophaga sp. | reverse complement strand
GCCGGGCCGCCAGTGCCGCCCCCTGGGGGGTGACGCCGCAGGCGGCGCGGGGGGGAGCCTCAGTACGTCCCCGGATACGCACCACCATCGGCCAGCACGTTCTGCCCCGTCATGTAGGCCGCCTGCTGGCTGCACAGGAAGGCGCAGATGGCGCCGAACTCCTGCGGGTGACCGTAGCGGCCGGCGGGAATCTGCGCCTGCTGCTGGCGGCGCAGTTCTTCCACCGGTTTGCCCGTTTTTTCAGCAGCCCCTTTGAGCGTCGCGGCGATGCGGTCGGTGTCGAACTTGCCGGGCAGCAGGTTGTTGATGGTCACGCCCTGCGCCGCGATGCCGCTGCGCGCCACGCCGGCCACGAAACCCGTCAGGCCGCTGCGCGCGCCGTTGCTCAGGCCCAGGATGTCGATGGGCGCTTTCACCGCGCTGCTGGTGATGTTGACGATGCGGCCGAAGCCACGCGCCGCCATGCCGTCCACCGTGGCCTTGATCAGTTCGATGGGGGTGAGCATGTTGGCGTCCACGGCCTTGATCCAGGCCTCGCGGTCCCAGCTGCGGAAGTCGCCGGGCGGTGGGCCGCCCGCGTTGGTGACCACGATGTCGAAGGCCGTGCCCGGCCCGCCCGGGGCGGCGAACGCCGCGGCTCGGCCTTCAGGCGTGGTGATGTCGGCGGCCACCGCGATCACCTGCACGCCGGGGGCTGCGGTGCGCAGCGCGGCGGCCGAGGCCTCCAGCGCCTCGCGTCCGCGCGCCACCATCACCACGTGCACACCCTCGCCCGCCAGCGCCTGCGCGCAGCCCAGGCCGAGGCCTTTGCTCGCGCCGCAGACCAGCGCCCATTTGCCCTTGATGCCCAAGTCCATGTGAAAGTCTCCGATTCAGAAAGTCATTTCGCGGCGTTGGCCGCGCCAAAGCGCGTCACCAGAAACACGCCCGACACCACCAGCACCGTGCCCGCGATGATCCAGCCGTTGAACGGCTCGTCCAGGATCAGCACGCCCATGGCGATGGTGGACATGGGGCCGATCATGCCGGTCTGCGCGGCGAGCCCGGCGCCGATGCGCTCGATGCCCATCATCACCATGATCACGGGCGCGAAGGTGCACAGCGTGGCGTTGAGCATCGAGAGCCAGATCACCTCGGGCGCCACCGCGGTGGCCGCATCCAGCGGGCGCAGCACCACAAACTGCAGCAGGCACAGCGCACAGGCCACGCTGGTGGCCAGGCCCACCAGGCGCATGGAGCCCAGGCGTTTGACCAGTTCGCCGCTGTACACGAGGTAGATGGCGTAACTGATGGCACTGCCGAACACCAGCAGCGCGCCCAGCGCCGCACCCGGCCCGGCGAAGTCGGCCTCGTGGCCAAACACCAGCAGCACGCCCGCGTAGCTCACCGCCATGGCCGCCGCCTGCAGACCGCTGATGCGGCGCTGGTAGAGGACCCAGCCGAGCACCAGCACGAGCGTGGGGTTGAGGTAGAGGATCAGCCGCTCCAGGCTGGCGCTGATGTACTGCAGGCCCCAGAAGTCGAGGAAGCTCGCGAGGTAGTAGCCGGTGAACCCCAGGCCCAGGATGCCGAGCCAGTCCTTGCGGGTGAGCGGCGGTTTGCCGCGGCTGGCCCACCAGGCCAGCGCCAGGAACAGCGGCAGCGCAAACAGCA
Organism: Hydrogenophaga sp.; assembly: GCF_018780075.1. Taxonomy (GTDB): domain Bacteria; phylum Pseudomonadota; class Gammaproteobacteria; order Burkholderiales; family Burkholderiaceae_C; genus Hydrogenophaga. The sequence continues at coordinate 13,955 of NZ_JADMKB010000107.1, read as the reverse complement.
TGCGGTACATGATCAGCGTCACCGCGTCCACGCCGTGGCGGTAGGCGAGCTTGACGATGATGGCCTTGCCGCTGAAGGCGATGGAGCCCGCGCTGGCGAGCAGCAGGCCGGAGGCGAGATGGGGATGCGGCGATGACAGAGCGGAAGATGGCGTGGCGGACATCCGGTGAATTATCAACAGTCGCTCACGCCCTCGCAGGCGCAGGGTCGGCGACTCAGTCGCCCTTGGGCGCCCGCAGGCGTTCGGCGTCCACCACGCGGTACACACGCCCGACCTTGTCCATGGGCTCGATCAGGCCCTCGCGCGCGAAAGCGTTGAGCGTGCGGCTCACCGTCTCCAGTTGCAGGTCGAGCATGGCGCCCATGTCTTCGCGCGAGAAGAGCGTGCAGGTCTCGGGGTCGTGCGCGGACCGCATTTTCAGGATCAGCCCGGCCAGGCGCTGGCGCGCATTGCCGAAATTGAGTTCGGCCAGCCAGTCGTCGGCCTCTTTCAGGCTGTGGTGCCACTGCTCCAGCAGGCGCTGGTGCAGGCGCGGCGTTTCGCGGTTGAGGCGCTGGATCACCTGCAATGGCAGGCGACACACCTTGATCGGCGTGAGCGCGATCGCGTCGGCATCGTAGGTCGGCCCCATCAGCGCTTCGAGCCCGACCACGTCGCCGCTGCGCAGCACGCGCACGATGCGCTGGCGCCCGTCCACCGTGTTGCGCACCAGCTTGATCACGCCCGAACGCAGGGTGTAGAGCGAGGTGGCGGTTTCGCCCATGCGCAGCAGCGGCTGGCCAGCGGCGTACTCCAGGTCGTCGATGGGCGCGTGGATCAGGTTGAAGTCTTCCTCGCGCAGGTCGGCAAACAGCACCATGTCGCGGATGCCGCAACGGCGGCAATCGGCGGTGCCGCGCCAGGCCGATTCGGTCTTGATGGGGATCATGCTCGCATTCTGTGCCGACACTTCATCCGTTCACCGGGGGCGTGCAGGCCAGCACCTCGTCCAGCGTGGTCAAACCTTCGGCCACCCGCGCCGCGCCGGCCAGGCGCAGCGGGCGCATGCCGTCGGTCACGCCCTGGCGGCGCAGCGTCTCCATCTTGGGCTCGTGGTTGACCCGGTCCTTGAAGGCTTCGGTCACCGTCAGCAGCTCGTACAGGCCCATGCGGCCTCGGTAGCCGGTCATGCGGCAGTCCACGCAGCCCACCGGCTGGTACGGTCGGTATTTGCCGCTCACCTGCCAGGGCTTCACCAGCTCGGCGAGCGTCTCGCGCGAGGTCGCCGCGGTGGCCTCGTCTTCGCGGATGCGGCAGGACGGGCACAGCGTGCGCACCAGGCGCTGCGCCAGCACGCCGAGCACCGTGGCGTTGATCAGGTAGGGCGGGATGCCCAGCTCCATCAGCCGCATGATGGCCGAGGGCGCGTCGTTGGTGTGCAGCGTGGTGAACACCAGGTGGCCGGTGAGCGCGGCCTGCACCGCCATCTCGGCGGTGTTCAGGTCGCGCACCTCGCCCACCATGATGATGTCCGGGTCCTGCCGCATCAGCGCGCGCAGGCCCTGCGCAAAGTCCAGGTCCAGATGCGGCTGCACCTGGGTCTGGTTGAAGGCGGGTTCGATCATCTCGATCGGGTCCTCCACCGTGCTCACGTTCACCTCTTCGGTCGCCAGGCGTTTGAGCGTGGCGTAGAGCGTGGTGGTCTTGCCCGAGCCGGTGGGGCCGGTCACGAGGATGATGCCGTGCGGGCGTTTGGTCAGCCCTTCCCAGCGCAACGCGTCGTGGGGCGCGAAGCCCAGCGCGCTCAGGTCTTTCACCGTCGCCTCGGGGTCGAAGATGCGCATCACCAGCTTTTCGCCGAAGGCGGTGGGCAGGGTGGACAGGCGCATCTCCACCTCGTCGCCGCGCGTGGCGCCGATGCCGGGGCGCACGGTCTTGATGCGGCCGTCCTGCGGGCGGCGCTTCTCCACCACGTCCATGCGGCCCAGCAGCTTGATGCGCGCGATCATGGCGTTCATCACGCCCATCGGCATCTGGTACACCGGGTGCAGCACGCCGTCGATGCGGAAGCGGATCACGCCCTGCTCGCGCCGCGGCTCCAGGTGGATGTCGCTGGCGCGCTGGTCGAAGGCGTATTGCCAGAGCCAGTCCACCACCTGCACCACGCCCTGGTCGTTGGCGTCGAGCTGCTTGTTGGCCTTGCCCAGCTCCACCAGTTGCTCGAAGCTGCCGAAGCCATTCTGCCCACCGCTCTTGCTGGCTGCGCGCACCGACTTGGCGAGTGCAAAAAACTCGGCGGTGAAGCTGTTGATGGCTTGTGGGCTGGCGAGCACCAACCGCACGTTCTTGCGCGTCTGGCGCTGCACCTCGGGCACCCAGTCGCGGATGTAGGGTTCGGCCGTGGCCACCACCACCTCGGTCGGGCTCACCTGCACCGGCAGCACCTTGTGGCGCTCGGCATAGGCCGCACTCATCACGTCGGCCACCTTGCCCACGTCCACCTTGAGCGGGTCGATGCGGAAGTAGGCCAGGCCACTGCGCTCCGCGAGCCATTGCGTCAGCGTTTCGATGTCGAGCACATGCCCATCGCTCTCACGCGCCATGCCCACCACCGCGAGCCGCTGCAGCGGGTGCTGCGCGCTGTGCGCCGAGGCGCAACGGGCCACGGTGCGGGCGGCCTCGTCGGCGGAAATCACGCCGTCCTCGCGCAGCCACTTCACCAGGTTGCGCCAGTCGAGCGGGCCGATGTCTGCGGCGTGGAGCGGTGCGGCTTTGGAGGAGGTTTTCATTCGAATCTCACTGGACCGGTTTGAAGATGCGCAACCACTTGACCGCGGGCAAGCCCCAGCGCGACTGGATCTCTTCGGCGCGCGCGAGCAGCTGCATGCGCGTGGGCCGGTTGGCCGTGCGCTGCGCCAGCACGATGGAGTTGCCTTCGCGCGTGGGCTTGAACGCCCACACCGCATCGTCACCAAAGGCCGCACAGATGCTCTGCACCGAACGCTCGTAGCTCGCGTCGCGGCCGAACAGGTTGACGGTCATGACGCCATCGTCGGTCAGCACCGAGCGGCAGTCGGCGTAGAAATCCGGGCTGTCGAGCACGGGCGCCGCGGCCTCGTGGTCGTACAGATCGACCTGCAGCGCGTCGATGGTGCCGGTGTGTTCTGCCTGGCGGATTTCCTGCCCCGCGTCGGCCAGCACCACGCGCAGGCGCGGGCCGTCGGGCGGCAGCTTGAACCAGCCCTGGCAGGCGGCCAGCACCTGCGGGTTGATCTCGACCGCCGTCGTGTGCATGCGCAGCTTCTTGAAGTGGAACTTGGTCAGCGCGGCCGAGCCGAGCCCGAGCTGCATGGCCTTGCGCTTGCCCACCGAATCGGGCTCCACGAACAGCAGCCAGGCCATCATGCGCTGCACGTAGTCCAGCTCGATGGCAAACGGGTCGGCAATGATCATCGAGCCCTGGATCCACTCGGTGCCCAGGTGCAGGAAACGCACCTCGCCGTCCTCCGACAGCGTGACCTCAGGCAGGGCCTGGGCTTCTTTGCGGGCCCGGGCCGTGGCGTTGGCGCCCGCCTTCATGCGCCCACCCCCGACCTCGAAAACAACATCGCTGGAAGAAAAACCACACAAACGGCGGACGCGTCGCCAGCCAGAGCAGCCGAGCGGGTGGTGGGAAGGGAATATGTCATCGGGACGGTTTGTTCTGCGAAAGGAATCATTATGAACATGGAAGTTGTCTGGAATTTTCTCTCCACACAGGGTGCGGACTTCGCACTCAAGATCGTGGGCGCCATCGCCGCCTGGGTCATCGGCCGCTGGTTGATCGGCATCGCCGTGCGCCTGATCGGCCGGGCGCTGGAAAAAGGCAAGAAGATCGATGCCACGCTGACCCAGTACCTCAAATCGATCATTTCGGTGCTGCTGACGCTGGTGCTGGTGCTGGCGATCCTGGACATTTTCGGCATCAAGACCACCTCGTTCGCGGCCCTGCTGGCCGGCGCGGGCCTGGCCATCGGTGCGGCCTGGAGCGGCATGCTGGGCAACTTCGCGGCCGGCCTGTTTCTGCAGGTGCTGCGACCCTACAAGGTGGGCGATTTCATCAACGCCGGCGGCACGCTGGGCACGGTGAAGGAACTCGGCCTGTTCGCCACCACGGTGCTGACGCCGGACAACGTGATGACGGTGGTGGGCAACAACAAGGTGTTCGCGGACAACGTGCAGAACTTCAGCGCCGAGCCGTTCCGCCGCGTGGACTGCGTGGCGAAAGTGGCCAACAGCGTGGACGTGATGGACGCCATTGCGCGGCTGCGTCCGGTGATCGCTGCGATCCCGAACGTGAAGGACTCGCCCGCGCCGGACATCGAGATCCTGCAGTTCACACCCGAGGGCCCGCTGCTGTGCGTGCGCCCCTACACCCACACCGACCACTACTGGCAGGTTTATTTCGACACCAACAAGGCCATCGTGGCGACGTTCGGTGCGGCCGGGTACCCGACGCCTGAGACGCCTATGGTGCACCGGTCTGTCTGATTCGGACACCTCGCGGGGAGGCTGGCGACCGGCGGCCGACTCCGCGAATGTCCCCCGGGCCGTTCCGGCCCTCCTCCTTTATTTCGCTGCGTCGGCCACCGGTCACCAACCTCCAGTAAAGGTCGTGGCGCGCCAACCTTGGAGCGCCAACACTGTCCCGGATCGCTGGGGCGGTGCGTTCTGCAAAGCGAGGTAAAAGGAGGAGGACCGGGCGAAGCCCGGTCCGGGGGACACGAGCGGCGCAGAGCGCACCGCCGCAGCGATCCCGCGAAGCAGACGCCAGGCAAAGCTACAAAGCAACAATGTGTAAACGCAACACCTCAGACCAAGCCGCCAGCTTGCGCTCAAACGACCATCCCGCGTTGGCCGGGCTCGTCGAAGGCAGCTTGTAAACAGGTACCCCGAGCGACGAGGTGTGCTTCGAATGCCGGTAACTCTCTCCCCCGTTGTGGGCAATGCCCTGCAGCAGCGGGCACTGCCGCTGCACCCAGGCGAAATCGTTGAGCTCCGCATGGCGGATGTCCGCGTCCAGGCTGCCCTCACGCTCACACGCGCCATACACGTCCCACACCCCCAGACCGTGTTCATGCAAGGCAGCGATGCGCGCCTCGTAAGGCAACGCCTTCAGGTCCACGCCCCACAGCGTCCCGAGGATTTTCCAGAACTGGTTCTGCGGGTGGCCGTAATACTGCTGCGCGCGCAACGACGCCACCCCCGGAAAGCTCCCCAGCACCAGCAGGCGCGTGCGCGCATCCAGCACCGGCGGCAAACCCTGCAGGCGGCTCATGCCGGCTTGTGCCTCAGGGCCGCCAGCCGGGGCAGCGCGGCCAAAGCATTCGTGGTGCTCGCCTGGGCCAGGGCCTCTGGCGGCAGCCCACGCAAACCCGCGATCACGGCGCCGATGCGCGGCAGCTCCGCCGGCGTGTTCACGCCCTGGGCCTGGCCCGCCGCGCGCTCGGCGGCGGTAGCGTAGAGCCAGTGGGGCGGGATGTCAGGCGCGTCGGTCTCCAGCACCAGCGCATCCAGCGGCAGCTCGGCCGCCAGGGCACGCAGCTTCAGCGCCGGCTCGAAAGTCGCGGCGCCACCGAAGCCGAGCTTGAACCCCAGGTCGATGAAAGCCTTGGCCTGCGCCGCGCTGCCGTTGTAGGCGTGGGCGATGCCGCCACCCGTGGGCAGCTCGCGCAGGTGCTTGAGCAGCACGTCGGCGCTGCGCCGCACGTGCACGATCACCGGCAACCCGTGCTTGCGCGCGAGCCGCAGCTGCGCGCGGTAGAAGCGGATCTGGCGCTCGCGCATCGCGGGTTCGCACAGCGCGGGCACGAAGAAGTCCAGCCCGATCTCGCCCACCGCCACCAGCCGGGGGTCGTCGCGGTGCTCGGTGAGCGCGGCGTCGAGGTGCGCCAGATCGGCGTCGTCGGCGCGGGGCACGTACAGCGGGTGGATGCCCAGCGCATAGGCGTCGCCCAGCCGGTGCGCGAGCCGGCGCACCGTGTCCAGGTTGCTGCGCTCGACCGCCGGGATGACGCAAAGCCCCACACCGCGCTCGGCCGCCAGCGCCCGCGCCGCCACCGCGCCTTCGTGGGCAGGGCCGAACTCGGGGGCGTCAAGATGGCAATGGGTGTCGATCCACATCGGGGTATAACTCCTTCAATCATTGTGCCCGCACCAGTTTTGGCGCGGGATGCGCCCACCCAGGAGGATGTTTCATGTCGCTGCGTTTGCCCCGTTTCCGCTTTGCCTTTTGCATTCCGCTGATCGCCGCGCTGGCCGGTTGCGCGGCCGGCGGCACCGCCGCGACCCCACCGGTGCCGCTCTGGGGCAGCGAATGGCGGTTGCTTGACCTGGGCGGCCAGGCGGCCATGGCGCAACCGGCCGCCACGCTCGCCTTCCCGCAGCCCGGGCAGGCGGCCGGACATGGCTCGTGCAACCGCTTCTTCGGCACGGTCGAGATCGACCGCGACCGCATCCGCTTCGGCCTGCTCGCCGCCACCAAGATGGCCTGCATGGGCGGCGCCAGCCAACAGGAAATGCGCTACCTGGGCGCTCTGCAGAAGGCGCAGCGCTACGAGGTGAAAGACGGCTCGCTGCTGATCCACGTCGAAGGCATGGACCAGCCGCTGCGCTTCAGCCGGTCAGCACCCCGGCCGTGAGCCGCAGCACCCGGCCGCAACGCGCGGCCAGGGTTTCGTCGTGGGTCACGACGATGAACGCCGTGCCCTGATCGCGGGCCAGTTGCAGCATCAGCTCGAACACGCCGTCGGCGGTGGCGCGGTCGAGGTTGCCGGTGGGCTCGTCGGCCAGCACGCAGGCCGGGTTCGCCACCAGCGCCCGCGCGATCGCCACGCGCTGGCGTTCGCCGCCCGACAGCTCGGCGGGACGGTGCTGCAACCGCTCTGAAAGCCCCACCTTGGCCAGCACCTTGGCCGCCTGGGCACCCGCCTCGACGCGCGACTGCCGCCGGATCCACAGCGGCATGGCCACGTTGTCGCGCGCACTGAACTCCGGCAGCAGGTGATGGAACTGGTAAACGAAACCGAGGTGCTGGTTGCGCAGCTCGCCCTGCTGCGCGGCGCTCAGGCCGGCGAGCGGCTGGCCCATCAGCGTGACGCTCCCCGAGGTGGGCGCGTCCAGCCCGCCCAGCAGGTGCAGCAGCGTGCTTTTGCCCGAACCCGATGCGCCGACGATGGCGATGGTCTCGCCCGCGCGCACGGTGAGGTCCACGCCCTTCAGCACGGTCACGTCGAGCCGGCCTTCGGTGAATCGCTTGGTCAGGCCGGTGGCCTGCAGAACGACTTGGCTCATGTTCACTCGTACCTCAACGCTTCCGCAGGGTTCACGCGGCTCGCGCGCCAGCTCGGGTAGATCGTGGCCAGGAAAGCCAGCACCAGCGAGATCACCGCGATCGGCATGATGTCGCTGCGCTGCGGGTCGCTGGGCATGCGGCTGATCAGGTAGATGTCCTGCGGCAGGAAGCTCGCGCCCAGCGCGCGCTCCAGCGCGGGCACAATGGTGTCGATGTTGAAGGCGATGCCCAGCCCCAGCAGCAGGCCCAGGCCGGTCCCGATCACTCCCACCATGGCGCCCTGCACCATGAAGATGCCCATGATGCTTTTCGGGCTCGCGCCCAGCGTGCGCAGGATGGCGATGTCGGCGCGCTTGTCGGTCACGGTCATCACCAGCGTGGACACGAGGTTGAACGCCGCCACCGCCACGATCAGGGTGAGGATGATGAACATCATGCGTTTTTCGAGCTGCACCGCCGCGAACCAGGTGCGGTTCTGGCGCGTCCAGTCGCGCACCAGCAGCCCCGGGTCGAGCTGGCTGGCCAGCTCGATGGCGACCTCGCGCGCCTGGTGCAGGTCGCGGATCTTGATGCGCACGCCCGTCGGGCCTTCCACGCGGAAGATGCGCGCGGCGTCGTCCTGGTGCAGCAGGGCCAGCGCCGAGTCGTACTCGTAGTGGCCCGAATCGAAGGTGCCCACCACCGACATCTGGCGGATGCGCGGCACCACGCCGGCCGGGGTCACCTGCCCGCTGGGCGCGATCAGGGTCACCGTGTCGCCGGTGCCCACACCCAGGCTGCGCGCGAGCTCACCGCCCAGGATGATCCCGAACTCGCCGGGCACCAGGCTCGGCAGCACGGTCTGCGAGAGATCTTTGGCGAGCTCGGTCACCTGCGGCTCCAGCGCCGGGTCGATGCCGCGCACCAGGGCGCCCTTCATGTCTTCGCCGCGCGCCAGCAGCGCCTGCGCGCCCACGAACGGCGCAGCGCCCACGACCTCGGGGTGCTTGCGCACGGTGGCCAGCACCGCATCGAGGTTGGGGATGGCCTGGCCGCCGGGTTCAAACAGTTCGATGTGCGACAGCACCCCCAGCATGCGGTCGCGCACCTCTTTCTGGAACCCGTTCATCACCGACAACACGACGATGAGCGCGGCCACGCCGAGCGCGATGCCCAGCATGGACACGCCCGAGATGAAAGAGATGAAGCCGTTGCGCCGGGTGGCGCGGCCGGCGCGCGTGTAGCGCCAGCCGAGAATGAGTTCGTAGGGGGTTTGCATGAATGGATTCCAGCGGCGATTGTGGCATCCCCGACAATCGCGTCATGCCCGCCCCGCCCCTGGTTCCCGAGTCGCCCCACCACCTGCTGGTTCCCTTCGCCGCCGCGAGTGCCCCCGAATGCCAGGCCCTGCTGCCCGGGCTGCCACTGCCCCGCCTGGCCGAACTGCTGGCCTTGCTGACCGAACAGGCGCCCGACCGGGGTGAAGACGAGGCCCTGAGCCCGCCGCACGAGCGCGCCCTGGCCCGGGCGCTGGGCCTGCCGGTGGCCGGCGACGGCCGCATGCCCTGGGTGGCCGCGCAGAGCGATGCCCCCACGGTGCCGCAGGCCTGGTTCAGCCCCTGCCACTTCCAGGTGGGCATGGAGATGGTGCAGCTGCTGCCCGGCTCGCAACTCGACCTGCCCGAGGCCGAATCGCGCGCGCTGCTCGACGCGCTCGCGCCGTTCTGCGCCGAAGACGGCATCACCCTGCGCTTTGAAAGCGCCACCCAGTGGCACGCCAGTGGTGAGCCGCTGCGTGGTGTTGCCTGCGCCAGCCTGGACCGCGTGAGCGGGCGCCAGGTGGACGCCTGGATGACCGAGAGCCCCGCCAACCCGGCCGGCGCACAACTGCTCAAGCGCCTGCAGAGCGAGGCGCAGATGCTGTTCTACACCCACCCGGTGCACGACGCGCGCACCGCCCGTGGCCTGCTGCCGGTCAACGGCTTCTGGGTGCACGGCGCCGGCGCGCTCGACGCCGTGCCCGTGCTGCGCGAGCCGCCCGCCATGACCGAGGGCCTGCGCCAGGCGGCGCTGCGGGCCGACTGGGCGGGCTGGAAAACGGCCTGGCAGGCGCTGGACGGGAACGAGATCGCCGGTCTGCTGGCCGCGGCACGGCGCGGCGACCGCGTCACCCTCACCCTCTGCGGCGAACGCCACGCCCGCACCTGGACCACCCAGCCCGCCAGCGCCTTCGCCCGACTGACTCGCCCGTTCAAACACCTGCTCGGCCGCGCGCCGGCCAGCCAGACCTTGAAAGACCTATGAAGATCATCACCCGCGACGTCCCCCCCCGTGCCGCCTGGGCGCTGGAGCAAGGCGGCGTGCACCCGCTGCTGGCGCGCCTGTTCGCCGCGCGCGGCATCACCAGCAAAGACCAGCTCGACGACGCGCTCTCGCTGCTGCTGCCGCCATCGTCCATGAAGGGCGCACAGGAAGCCGCGCGCGCGCTGGCCGACGCCATGGCGGCCCACAAAGCCATCTGCATCGTGGCCGACTACGACTGCGACGGCGCCACCGCCTGCGCCGTGGGCCTGCGCGGCCTGCGCCTGCTGGGTGCGCCCATGGGCTTTGACCGAGTGAACTACCTGGTGCCCGACCGCGTGACCGACGGTTACGGCCTCACGCCGGCCATCGCGAAACGCGTGAAGGCGCAGGGCGCTGATGTGCTGGTCACGGTGGACAACGGCATCGCCAGCCTCGACGGCGTGCGCGCCGCACGCGAGCTGGGCCTGCAGGTCATCGTGACCGACCACCACCTGCCCGCGCTCAAGGGCGGCGAGGTCGTGGTGCCCGCCGACTGCGTGATCGTCAACCCCAACCAGCCCGGTTGCGACTTCGAGAGCAAGTCGATCGCCGGCGTCGGCGTGATGTTCTATGTGCTGCTCGCCTTGCGCGCCGAGCTGCGCGAGCGCGGCGTGTTCACCGCGCAGACGCAACCCAAGATCGACGCCTTGTTGCCCCTGGTCGCATTGGGAACGGTCGCCGACGTGGTGAAGCTCGACGCCAACAACCGCCGCCTCGTGGCCCAGGGTCTGAAGCGCGTGCGCGCCGGCGCCATGCCGCCGGGCATGACGGCGCTGTTCAATGTCGCATCGCGCCAGCCGGCCAAGGCCACGAGCTTCGACTTCGGCTTTGCCCTCGGTCCGCGCCTGAACGCCGCCGGCCGCCTGGCCGACATGACGCTGGGCATTGAGTGCCTGACCACCGACGACGGCCTGCGCGCGGACGAACTCGCGCGCACGCTCGACGGCATCAACCGCGAGCGCAAGGCGATCGAAGGCGAGATGCGCGACCAGGCGCTGTTGCTGGCCGAGGAGATGTTCGACGAGTCGGAGGAGCCTCCACCGGCCCTGATCGTGTTCGACCCGGACTTCCACGAGGGCGTGGTCGGCATCGTCGCTTCGCGCCTGAAGGACAAGATGCACCGCCCCACCTTCGTCTTCGCCGCCAGCGGCGCCGAGGGCAAGGAAAACGAGCTCAAGGGTTCGGGCCGCTCCATCCCTGGCTTTCACCTGCGCGACGCGCTGGACCTCGTGGCCAAGCGCCACCCGGGCGTGTTGCTGCGCTTCGGCGGCCACGCCATGGCGGCGGGTTGCACCATCGACGAAGAACACCTGGACATTTTCGAGGCCGCGCTGCAGCAGGTGGCCCACGAATGGCTGGATGCCGCCACCCTGCAGCGCCGCATGGAGGCCGACGGCGCGCTCGACAAGCAGTACCGCCGCACCGACCTGGTGGACACGCTGCACCACGAGGTGTGGGGCCAGGGGTTTGCGCCGCCGGTGTTCTGCGAAGAGCTGCAGATCGTGTCGCAGCGGCTGGTGGGCGAGAAGCACCTGGCGCTGAAGATGAAGCACCAGGGTGACCCGGTGGACGGCATCTGGTTCGGCCACACCGAGCCTTTGCCTGAGCGGGTGAAGCTGGCTTTTCGGCTCGATGCGGATGAGTGGCAGGGGCAGCGGCGGGTTCGGTTTCTCATCGAGGCGGCAGAAACTTGATCCCCCCGCGCCGCCTGCGGCGTCCCCCCCCAAGGGGGCGGCACTGGCGGCCCGGCAAAGCCGGTTCCGCGTTACCCTGGAAACCACTCCCCCTCCTGCAAGTGACTTGGTTTGCACCCCTCCACTGGCACGCCAGGAGGTCTTCGGTGATCGGGGTGACCGGCGCAGCGAAGTCAAGGAGGAGACGGCCGCAGGCCGTCGGGGGACATGAGCGGAGCCGGTCACCCCGGTCGCCGAAGACCGGAGCAGCCGGAGAAAACCTACAGAGCAACGCCAAAGAAGAAACGTCAGCTCACCAAAGCCTCGCGAACCGCAGCCAGCTGACGGCGAGACACAGCCAGCCGCTCGTCCACCCCATCCAGCCGCACCGTCCAGCCCTCGCCCTCGACCGGGTCGTTGTGCTTCTCCACCGCCCGCACCCGGCGCCGGGCCACCAAGGCGTTGCGGTGCACGCGCACAAAGAGGTGCGCAAACTTCTGTTCCAGATCGCTCAAGGCACCGTCAAAGATGTGCTCCTTGTCGGCCGTGCGCACGGTGATGTACTTCAGCTCGGCCTTGAGGTAGATCACATCGGCCAGCGCCACCCGCTCGCTGCGTCCGCGCTCCTGGATCAACAGGCTCTCGGCCCCGGCCGACGCCTCCGCCACCTCGCCGGCGCTGCGCTGGCGCTGCACCTTCTGCAAAGCCAGCTGCAACCGCTCCAGGCGCACCGGCTTGGTCAGGTAGTCCACCGCCTCCAGGTCGAAGGCCCGCACCGCGTGTTCGGCGTGTGCCGTGACAAACACCACCTTGGGTGGCGAGGGCATCTGCTGGATATTGGCCGCCAGCGCCATGCCATCCACACCCGGCATGTGGATGTCGAGCAGCACCAGGTCGCAGGACAGGCGCTGGAGCTGCTCCATCGCCTGCACCGCGTTGCCCGCTTCGCCCACCACCTCGGCGTGCGGCGAGGTGCAGTCGCCCAGCAGCGTGCACAGGCGGGATCTGGCCAGCGCCTCGTCGTCAACGATCAGAACCTTCAATGCCATGTCACGCTCCGTTGTTGCCGCCTGAACAGGCAGACTTATAGCGGTATTTCAAGACGCACCTGAAACACGCCGTTCACCAGCGCACTTTGAAAGCGGCCTTGGACATCGTGCAACAGCGTCAGCCGCTGTCGCACATTGTCCAGTGCCAGGCCGTGGCCGCGCGAACCACTGCCCGAGGGCACGGTGTTGGTCACCTTGATCACGACCGTCGACCCCCGGAGCTGCGTGCTGATGCGCACCACCGCGCCGGTCGGGCTCGGCTCCACACCGTGTTTCACCGCATTCTCGACCAGGGGCTGCAGGATCAGCGGCGGCAACAGCGCCTCCGACGCCTTCTCGTCCAGGTTCCACTCCAGCCGCAGGCGGTCCCCAAACCGCACCTGCTCGATGGCGAGGTAGTGCTCGGCCAGCTCCAGCTCCTGCCACAGCGGCACCGCCTCCTGCGCGTCGGCGAGGGCGTGGCGGAACAGCTCGCTCAGGTCTTCGAGCAGCGCCTCGGCCTTGGCGGGCTCGGCGCGCACCAGCGCGATCGCGCTGTTGAGCGTGTTGAACAGAAAGTGGGGGCGTATGCGCGCCTGCAGCTCGGCGAGCCGAGCGGTCGTGCCGGCCGGCGCCCGCGCCCGGGCGCGCCACACCAGGGCCGCCACCAGCACCGCCGCCATCAGCGCACCCGACGCGGCACTGGCCAGCCAGGGCGCCGGGTCCACCAGCCCGGTCCAGGCCAGCAGGCCACAGCCGTAGATCGCCGAGACCGCGCCGAGCACGATGCCGGACGTCCATTGCGCCTGCATCGGCAGGCGGGCGAGCGGGCGTTTCAAGGCACACACCGCCAGCAGCCAGATCAGCACCGAGGGCAAGGTCGCCGCCGTGAACAGGGCCACCTGGGTCATCCAACCCCACCAGCCCTGCGCGCCATACAGCGCCGCCACCCAGGCCACCGCCTGCACCAACATCACCGCACGCAACACCACGCCGACCTGGCAGGTGTCAAAAATCAGTGCTTCCGCACGTGGGTGATCCGGCATCTGCGAGAGCGGCAAGGCACCCGTCGCGGTGGTCAGGTCCTGGAAGGTCGATAAAATTCGGGAGTCACGCATAACGCTCGCACTATAGGCCGCGACCGCCCTTTGGGGCAACGGCGACCCGTTTGAGCCACCCGGCCAGCCTGGCCCAGCGCCTGGCGCCCCTCTGAATCCCCCATCCCGCCGCTGCCGGCCACACCATGTCCACCAACCAATTCGACAAAAAATCCGAAGCCTGGTCCGCCCTGTTCTCGGAGCCCATGAGCGATCTGGTCAAGCGCTACACCGCCAGCGTGTTCTTCGACAAACGCCTCTGGCTGGCCGACATCACCGGCAGCCTGGCCCACGCCGAGATGCTGGCCGCGCAGAAGATCATCGGCGCCAGCGACCTGGCCGACATCCAGCGCGGCATGGCGCAGATCCGCAGCGAGATCGAGTCGGGCGGCTTCGAGTGGAAGCTCGACCTCGAAGACGTGCACCTGAACATCGAGGCCCGCCTGACCCAGCTGGTGGGCGACGCTGGCAAGCGCCTGCACACCGGCCGCAGCCGCAACGACCAGGTCGCCACCGACGTGC
>NZ_JADMKB010000172.1 GCF_018780075.1 Hydrogenophaga sp. | reverse complement strand
GAACAGGAACCGCTCGTCCAGCGACAGCACGATGCCGTTGGGGCTGGGCACGTTGGAGAGCAGCAGGTCCAGCCGCCCGGCAGGGCTGAGCCGGTAGACGCGCCCGGTCGGGTCGTGCAGGCCGGTCTGGCCTTGGTCGGTGAAGTAGAGGTTGCCCTGTGAGTCGAAGGTGAGGTCGTTCAGGCCCTTGAAGCTTTCGGTGTTGCGCCGGCCCAGGTAAGGCCGCACCGCGCCGCTGCGGCTGTCCACCACCATCAGGCCGTTGCGGTAGTCGGTCACCAGCAACTCGGTGGCGTTCAGGAACTTCATGCCGTTGGGCTCGCCGTCCCACTGCGCCACCAGCTCCCACTCGCCCTGCGGGTCGACGCGGAACACGCGCCCGAAGGGGATGTCGGTCACGTAGAGGTTACCGGCGTCGTCGAACACCGGCCCCTCCAGAAACGAATCGACCTCGCGCCCGCCCATGTTGGCGTCGCTCCACACCGTGCGCTGACGCTGGCGGAAGCGCGCGGGCAGGGTGGTGAAGACGTCGAGCGTGCGGACCTCGGGCGGGTGGAGCAGGAACATGGCGGACTCAGTTGGTGGCGACAGGAGCGGACACCTTACTGCTTCTCGAACGCGGTGTTGGCCACCACCTTGCCCCAGCTGTCGGTGCTGTCCTTGAGCAGCCGGGCGAACTCGTCGGCGCCCGCGTGGCGCGGCTCGGCGCCCATGCCCACGGCAAAAGTCTTCATGTCTTCGGAGGCCATGGCCGTGGCGATTTCCTTTTGCAGGCGTTGAACCACCTCGGCCGGCGTGCCTTGTGGCGCCCACAGGCCGGTCCAGTTGACGACGCCGCGCCACTTGGCACCGGCCTCCTGGAAGGTGGGCACCTCGGGCAGGGCGGCCAGGCGCTTGTCGCCGCTGACGGCCAGCATGCGCAGCTTGCCGCCCTTGACGTTGCCCATCAGCCCGGTGGTGGACGCGATCTGGAAGTCGATGGTCTGGGACAGGATGCCCGCCGTGGCTTCGCCCGCGCCCTTGTAGGGGATGTGCATGAAGTTGACGCCGCTGGCGATGCCCAGGGCCTCGCTCGCGAAGTGCGGCGTGGTGCCCGGGCCGCCGGTGCCGTAGGTCACGGTGTTGGGCGCGGCCTTGGCCTGCGCGGTCAGTTCGGCCAGGGTCTTGTACTTCGCGCTGGCGTTGACCACCAGGCCCATGGGTGCGAACACGTAGGCGCTCACCGGAACCAGCTGCGTGGCGTGCTCGAACGGCAGCTTCTTGAAGATGTGCGGCAGCAACGAATACGTGGTGTCGTTGGCCAGCAGGGTGTAACCGTCGGCCGGGGCCTGTGCGACCTGCTGGGCGCCGATGGTGCCGGTGGCGCCCGGCTTGTTCTCCACGATGAAGCTCTGGCCGGTCTGCTCGGTGAGCTTCTGCGCCATCTTGCGCGTGACCACATCCACCGCGCCGCCGGGGCCGTAGGGCACGACGATCTTGACGACCCGGTTGGGCCAGGCGGACTGGGCGCTGGCGGTGCCGGCCAGCAGGCACAGGGCGGCGAGGGCCGTGGCCGACAGCAGGGCGCGGCGTGCGTTGGTGATGTTCATGAATGTCTCCATTGTTGTGTGGGATCAGGCAGAGGCTTCGGCGCGGGCCAGCGCCGCCAGCGTGTTCTGCGCGGCGGCCACGCCCATGTTCACATAGGCGTCGCTGGTCACGCCACCGATGTGGGGGCTGAGGATGAAGCCGGGTTGTCCCTGAAAAATGTGCGGCACGGTCATGGGCTCGACGGCGAAGCTGTCCAGCCCCGCCATGCGCACCTGGCCCGACTGCACAGCGGCCAGCAGCGCGGGCTCGTCGATCAGGCCACCGCGCGCGGTGTTCACCACGATCACGCCCGGCTTGCACTGGGCCAGCGTCTGCGCGTTGATCAGGCCTTTGTTTTCAGGGGTCAGCGGGCAGTGCAGCGAAATCGCGTCGGCCTCGCGCCAGAGCGTGTCCAGGTCCACTGCGGTCACGTAATCCGGCAGGTTTTTCGCGAACGGGTCGAAGCCGATCACACGCATGCCCATGGCGTCGGCCATCTTCGCGAACCGCAGTCCGATGGCGCCCAGGCCGACCAGGCCGACCGTGCGGCCGCCCAGTTCCAGGCTCTTGTGGGTGGCCTTGTCCCAATGACCGTCGTGCATGCGCTGGTTCAGCTGCACCACCGACTTGGCGCAGGCCAGCAGCAGGGCCAGGGCCTGCTCGGCCACGGCGGCGGCGTTGGCGCCCACGGCGGCGGTGACGGCGATGCCGCGCTCGGCGGCGGCCGCCTTGTCGATGGTGTCGGTGCCGCTGCCGTGCTTGGAGATCACGCGCAGCGCGGGCGCCGCGTCCATGGCCTCGGCGTTCACGCCGCTGTAGCGCACGATGACGGCCACCGGGTTGTGCTGGCGCGCCATGGCGATGATGTCGGCCTGCGTGGGCGTCTTGCCGGTGTAGACCACCTCGTGCCCTTCGAGCAGGGCCAGCGCCTGCGGCGCGAGGTCGGCACCCGTGACGAGGATGACCGGTTTCGGATTCACAGCGTTTCTCCCTCTTTGAGGACGCCAGCGGTGACCAGCGAAGCGTTGAGCCACGAGGCCGAGGTGTTGCCCTGTTGGATCTGCGCAATGCGCCTGGCCTCGGCCTGCACCTTGTGCTCGGCCAGGGGCAGCAGGCCGGCCAGCGCCTCGCGCTCGACCACCACCACACCGTCGCCGTCGCCGATGACGAAGTCGCCGGGGTGCACCGTCACGCCGCCGATGCTGATCGGGTGGCCGATGCGGCCACCGTTGTTCTTGGTCGGGCCGTTGGGGTTGGTGCCGACCGAGAAGACCGGGTAGTCCATCTCGTCGATCTCCAGGCTGTCGCGCACCGCGCCGTCCATCACCACGCCGGCCAGGCCGAGCTGGCGGCAGGCGGTCATCATGATGGTGCCCAT
>NZ_JADMKB010000068.1 GCF_018780075.1 Hydrogenophaga sp. | reverse complement strand
GCTCTTGGTCACCGAGTCGTTCACGTTGATGGCGCGGAACATCAGCGAGCCCTTGACGCTCATTTCCTTCAGGCGGTGCACGCCGGTGGTGGTCTCTTCGGTCACACCGATGATCTGCGCGCCCTTGCGGCTGTACCAGGTCGGGTCCACGGCCAGCTTGGCCTTGATGGCGGCGAAGACGATCTGTTCTTCTTCGCTCGTGGGGTTGGCCAGCACGCTCTGGTCCTTCTCGGCCTGTTTGCCCAGGTGCATCAGCATGGTGGCGTCGCCGCCGTCGTCCAGGATCATGTTCGGGCCTTCGCCTTCGGTGCCGGCGGCGCCGAACTCAAAGATGCGGTGCGTGTAGTCCCAGTAGTCGGCCAGGCTCTCGCCCTTGATGGCGAACACCGGCGTGCCGCTGGCGGCGATGGCGGCGGCGGCGTGGTCCTGCGTGGAGAAGATGTTGCACGAGGCCCAGCGCACCTGGGCACCCAGGGCCTGCAGGGTTTCGATCAGCACGGCCGTCTGGATGGTCATGTGCAGCGAGCCGGTGACGCGCGCGCCCTTGAGCGGCTGCGCCTTGGCGAACTCTTCACGGATCGCCATCAGGCCGGGCATTTCGGTCTCGGCGATGCGGATTTCTTTGCGGCCCCAGGCGGCCAGGCTGATGTCGGTGATGGCGCAGTCGGTGTTGACGGCGGTCGGGATGCGAGCGTTCATGGAAACTCCAGATGAGGTTGGCAAGAACCACTGGCATGAACAGGCAAAAAAAAGCCCATCACACGTCAGTGGATGAGCGTCGTTGCATGGATTTCCGAGCCTCACGCCCCGCGCTGACCGGTGGTCAGGGGTGCGCTGCAACGCTCCTCGGATCGGCGGATTCTACCGCAGCCCCGGTTTTTTGACATCTGCGAAACTGCTCCCCCTTTATGCCCCACTTCCCCCTTTCCCCGTCACTGGCCGACTGGCCGCAGGCCGAGCGCGCCGGCATCCACGGGGTGCTCACCGACATCGACGACACGCTCACCACCGAAGGCGCCATCACGCCCGACGCGCTGGCCGCGCTGCACCACCTGCGCGCGGCCGGCCTGCCGGTGTTCGCCATCACCGGGCGCCCGGCGGGCTGGAGCGAGGCCTTCGCACTGGCCTGGCCGGTGAACGCCATCGTGGCGGAGAACGGCGCCGTGGCCTTGTGGCGCGGGGCGGACGGCCAGCTGTGCAAGGCCTGGCTGCAGGACGAGGCCACGCGGCGCGCCAACGCAGCCCAGCTGCAAGCGGTGGCGCAGCACATCCTGAGCGCGCTGCCGCAGACCCGGCTGTCGCAGGACAGCCCCGGCCGCGAAACCGACATCGCCATCGACCACAGCGAGTTCGCGCAGCTGGACGACGCCAGCATCGCGCAGGTCGTGCGGCTGATGCACGACGGCGGGCTGAACGCGACCGTGAGCTCGATCCACATCAACGGCTGGATCGGCGGCCACGACAAGCTGGCCGGTGCGCGCTGGATCGTGCGCGAGCGGCTCGGCCGAGACCTCGACGCCGAGCTTCAGCGCTGGGTCTATGTGGGCGACTCGACCAACGACGCCACCATGTTCGGCCACTGCCCGCACAGCGTGGGCGTGGCCAACGTGGCGCGCTTCTGGGACCGGCTCGCGCACCGGCCGCGGTATGTGACGCCCCATTCGCGCGGCGCCGGTTTTGCCGAGCTGGCGCAGGCCCTGCTCTCAGCGAAAACGGGCCCATGAGCGCGCACCCGCTGCCACCCGGCCACAGCGGCACGGCCCTGCCCGCGGCGCCACCGCCCCATGCCCGGCTCGGCCTCTGGGCCATCTTCGGCTCCACCTTCTTCGAGCTGGTGGGCTATTTCATGCTGCTGCCGCTGCTGTTGTTGCGGCTCAAGGGCGCCGACGTGTCCACCACCCTGGCCGGGCTGTTCGCGGCCAGCGGCTGGGTGGGCGTGTTCGTCATCACGCCGTTTGCCTCGGCCATCACCCAGCGGCTGGGGCGGCGGCCCACGCTCTGGCTGGCGGCCGCCGTGCCGGTGGTGAGCACCACGGGCTTTCTGTTCACCGACTGGCTGCCCGCGTGGTTCGTGCTCGACTTCATCGCTGGCGCGGCCTCGGGCCTGCGCTGGGTGCTGGCCGAGGCGGTGGTCGCCGAGTTCGCGCCGCCGCAGCAACGCGGGCGCATGGTCGGCCTGTTCGAGACCATGGTGGGCACCACCTTCGTGATCGGCCCCGCCCTGCTCGCGTGGGTGGGCCCGCAGAACCCGCTGGCGCTGTGGCTGGTGCTGGGCAGCCTGGCCATCGGGCTGCTCTGGAGCCTGCTGATCCCGCCGCTGCCCGCGGCCGCCGACGCGCACAGCGCGCGCGTGGGCCTGCACGGCGTGTGGCTCGCCTTGCGCGCCCACCCGCTGATCATGACGGTGGGCTTTGTCGGCGGCTTTTTCGAGAGCGGGCTCACGTCCATCCTGCCGCTGTACGGCCTGAGCCTGGGCCTGGGGGTCACGGCGGCGACGCTGCTGGTCTCGGCCAGCGGTCTGGGCAGCGCGCTGATGATGCTGCCCGCTGGCCTGCTGGCCGATCGGATGAGCGCGGCACGGCGTTTCGGCGACGCCCACGCGGTGCGGCTTCGGCTGCTGCACGGCTGCGCCGCCATCACGCTACTGGCCACGCTGGTGATCCCGTTCGTGGCGCAGACACCCTGGCTGGCCGCCCCGGTGGCGTTTCTGTGGGGCGGCGCGGGCGGCTGCCTGTACACGCTGGCCATGATCGACATCGGCTCGCGCGAGGAAGGCATCACCCTGGTCAACAGCACCGCCGTGCTGGTGCTGTCGTACACGCTGGGTGGTGTGCTCGCGCCAGCCCTGGGCGCGGCCATGCTGGACTGGGCGCCGGTGCTGGGCTTTCCCGCGCTGCTGCTGGCGGTGGCCGGGCCGGGCTGGTGGCTGCTGCGCCGGGCCCACCGGGCGGGTTGATCAGGGCACGGCGGGGGCCGGCGCGGGCGTGTGCGCCCTGTCGAACAGCCGGTCGGCCAGGCCGCCGCCCACCCACATGCCGCCCAGCGTGAGCCAGGCGGTCACGGCGAAGATGGCACCGCCCGTCATGCCCGCGCCGACCGCGCAGCCGCCGGCCAGCATCGAGCCGAAGCCCATGAAGATGGCGCCCACGATGTAGCGCGGCATGGTGTAGCCGCCACCGAAGCCTTCGAGCTTCCAGTCGCCACCGACCAGCGCACCGATCAGCGAGCCGACGAACACCCCGGGCATCAGGCCCAGACCAAAGGTCCAGGGTTCACCGGGCTCGGCCAGCACGCGCATCAGCCACTCCGCCGAGGGACCGCTGAAGGTGAGACCCTGGATCTGCACCGGCTCGAAGGAGTGGCTCATCACCTGGTAGGTGCCGGCCCAGGCCAGCGCCACCATCAGACCCGTGCCCACGCCACCGGCCCATTTCCAGAAACCCCAGCCGCTGTAATAAGCGAAAAAGCCGGCCACCACCAGCCACAGCGCGCCGAAGGCCAGCCCGTCCATCGGCCCCACACCCGCCAAGGCCAGCAGGCTGCGAGACGGCCCGCCATCGACGACCCACCAGCCGGCGATGGCCTCCCTGAGCGGCGCGAGCGCGCCGCCGAGCGACGCCTGCGCCGTCACGGCAAAGACCAGCCCCGAGAGCAACGCCCGCAGGTTGCCGTTGGCCGACAGCACCAGCAGGCGGCTGGCGCAGCCCCGGGTCATGACCATGCCCACGCCGAAGATCAGCCCGCCCACCAGCGCGCCCGAGAGGCTGCCCCGGGTCGCGAGCTGGCGCGCGGTGCTCACGTCCAGCGTCCCGCTCACCACGAACAGCTGCACCACCACCACGGCCGTGGCAAACGCCAGCAGCCAGACGGCCAGCTTCTCGCCGAACTTGCCGTGCCAGAACTCCACCACTGCCGCGCGCAGGCAAAAGCGCGAGCGCTGTGCAAAAAAACCAAAACCCAGCCCCACCGCCAGCCCGCACAGCGCGAGCACCGTGGGTTCGCCCCAGCGTTCGATCCCGGTCGTCCAGTCCATGATGATTCCATTTATCTATATATGCGCAGTTGAGCATGCTATGCCACCCAAGCGCTCCAAGGGTTGACGCTGCGCAAACTCGGACGCACACGGCATGCGGGTTAAGCTGCTGGCCCGCTCCCTCCGCGGCTGTTTTTCCACCCACAAAGGACTCCCCCATGGCCATTCCCTGGCTCGTTGCGCTCAAGGTGATTCCCTGGGGCGACGTGATCGAACACGCGCCCAAGGTGCTGAACGCCGCGCGCAAGCTGATGGAGCGCCAGCGTGCGCCCAAGAGCGTGCCCGCGGCCGGCGACAGCGTGATCCCCATGCCCTCGGTCGAACCACCCAGCGCGGCAGCGCTGCACCAGCGCCTGCTCGCGGCGCAGCAACAGATCGACAGCCAGGCCCAGGCGCAGGACCAGCTCACACAGACCCTGGCCGAACTCGCCGAGCAGAATGCCCGGCTGGTGGGCGCGGTGGAGGTGTTGCGGGTCCGCACCCGCCTGCTGCTGTGGGGAATGGGGCTGCTGGTGCTGGCGCTGGCGCTGGCCTGGTCGGTCTGGCGCTGAATCCGTATCGGTTTTCCAGGCCGCCGGAGCGCCCCCCCTGCGCCTGAAGCGGGGCCACCCAGGGCACCGCCGGCCGCCCAACAAGCTCAGGACGGACAGCCAGGGCGCCTTGCAGGCCGCAGTCTCACCAGAGGTGAGGCTTCTTCGGGCTGTCCAAGCCTGCGCAGGCAGGCTTGGAGCCGCGGCCCTCAGCCCCTTGGGGGTAGCGCGAAGCGCTGCGGGGGGGGGGGGGAACTCACTTCAGCGCCGCTGGAACGGCGCCTGGTAGAGCCAGACCGGCTTGCCGGCCACCGACGCCAGCCGGGCCTTTGGCCGCCAGCCCACGGCCTCGAACTCCAGGCTCGCCAGCCAGGCACCCGGTGTCAGTTCGGCCGCCGCCTTGTCCATCGCCCGGGCCATGCTCTCGGGCCGCTGGAACAGGTACACCAGGTCATACCCCGACCAGTCGGCGGCCCAGATGTCGGCCCGGCGTACCCGCGCAAAGCGGCAGCGCAGCGCACACAGCAGCGTGAGCGGCCAGCTCCACTCCAGGCCGTGAAGCTGGGCTCGCGGGTACTCGCCGTGCAAGGCCTTCAGGCCGGCGCCCAGGCCGCAGCCCGCGTCCACCACCTGCGCGCCGTCGGGCAGCGGCGCCTTCAGGGCCAGGCCTTTCAGCGCCGAGGCGGGCGTGGGGAACAGCGGCGCATCGCGCCAGGTGTTGAGCGGGTACAGCGCGAGCAGCAGCGCCAGCGGCAGCAGCCAGACCCAGCCCGGCAGGCTGCCCGCCGCGCCACTGGCGAGCAGCGACAGCGGGAAACCGCCCAGCATGAACACGCGGCGCCACGGCGTGCGCCCGGTCCAGGCCGGCAGGCCCGAGGCCAGCAGCGCCAGCACGAAGGCCGCCACGGCGCCCAGCCCGCTCGCGCGCAAACCCAGAAACACGCCCCAGGCGAGCGCCCAGGTCAGCAGGGCGGGAAGGGGCCAGATCAGCATGGTGAGCGGCATTGTCACCGCCCGACCGGTTCGGAAACCCAGCAAAAAGGCACCTTCGGGTGCCTTTTTTGTCACGCGGTACCCGTTACCAGTTCAGCGGAGACTGGCCCGTTGTTGTTGCGCCCATCACTCGATGCGCAACACCACCAGCGTCTGGTTGAGCAGCTGGTAGCCGATCTCGCCAAAGGTCACCGGGCCGGGCAGGTCGCCGATCTTCTGGCCTTCGAGCTCACCGAACAGGAAGTTCAGGATGCAGTTGCACGAGAAGCTCACGCCTTCGGTGCGGTAGCCGGTCAGGCGCTCGCGGAAGCTCGCGCCGTAGTCGGCCACGGGTTTGGCGAAGTGGTAGTCCACACCGGTGAACACCGGGGCGTACAGCACCACCTTGCCACCGGCGGCATCCACCGACTGGATGGACGCGTTCAGGTGCGCGCCACCGAAATCACCCACCAGCGGCAGCTTGCCGTCGCCCAGGCCCTGGGCTCGCACATAGGCGGCCAGCGAGGTCTTTTCGCCGTTGACCAGGCAGTCGCCGATTTCGAACGAGGTTTCGGTGAAGCGCAGGGTGTCACCGTCGCCGGGCTCGAAGATGTTGACGATCTCGATGGACGCGAGCTGGCTTTCGGGCAGCGCCACATGGGCCGCGACCACGCCGTCTTCGAACTTCTGGCCCGTGGTGCCCAGGTAGACCTTGGGGGTGACCTTGCCCAGATCGGACAGGTGGATGCCGGCCACCCAGCCCACGGTGGGCTTGAGGAAGGCGTCGGCGTCGTTGGCGGCCTCTTCGGCAAACTTGGTGTGGGCGGCGCTGCCGGCGGGCACGATGGCCATCGTAAAACCGTTGTCGGGACCGTTGCCGACGATGCCCTTGAGCTGGTCGGCCGCGTAGTGGGCCAGCGTCACCTGGGCTTGCGTGGGCAGCGGCGTCACAAACACCTGACCCTCGGTGGAGACCACACCACCGGCGGTGTCCATGAAGTACGGAATGGTGCCAGCGACCCAGTTGCCCTTCGGCAGCGCATCCAGTGCGCCCTCGGGGCCGGCCAGAGACAGAAAGGCGCCGCTGCGGATCAGCTCGGACGCGGCGGCAATGCTCATCAATTGTTGTTTCATGCGGTGCCTCAGATGCGGTTGAGTTGATCGACTTCGGAGGCCAGGATGCGCTCCCATTTGGTGAAGAAGGCCTGGATCTCGCTGGCCTTCTGGCTCACGGGATCGGTGCTGCGCTCGATGCGTTTGACCAGCAGTTGCATGGCCAGGTTGGAGGTCTGGATGCGTGCCAGACCACCGCTGGCCGCGCGCGACCAGCAAGCATGGGTATTGGAAGGGAGTGCCATGTGGGGCTCAGGTTGAGGGAACAAAGGCAGGTGCAAAAAAAGCCTGCCACCCACAGGGTTTAACGACGCCATTGACGCCAACTTGAGTACGGTCGGCACCGCTTCATTTGACCTAGATCAAGGTCGCATCGATTCCAGCGAGGCGTCGCAGCCGATGCCCGCCGCGATCCAGCGCCGAGCCAGCCGGCGCAGCAGCGGCGCTGTCCATGCCCAGCGCGGGCCAAGCACGCCGGCGGCATCGCTGATTGCCCCGCAGCGATAGCGCTTTTGTGCATCGTCCCAGCGCAGTGCGCCACAAGCACCCACCCGCTTGCGCGAGATCACCCGCCCGAGCGGACAGGGCTCGGCGAGGCAGCACACGCCGCAGCCGTTGCAGGGCGCGCCCTCTGCCGGCTGGTGTGGCGCGGCCGGGTGGATGTGGATGACCTGGTGTGCCATCGGTACAGGTTACCGCAGGGCCGTCGCGCCGCGCAGCGATGCGTCACGCTGGTGATGGGCGCTGCTGGCGGCCACGCCAACGACATGGTGGTCGATGCCCAAGGCCGCGCCTAGGTCGGCCACTTCGGTTTCGACCTGATGGGCGGCGGCACGCCGCACACCGCGACCCTGGCGCGGGTGAATCCCGACGGTTCGGTGCACGAAGCCGCCACCGGGCCCTGCTTCCCCAACGGCAGCATGATCACGCCCGACGGCCAGACCCTGATCGTGGGCGAGACCATGGGCAACCGCATCTCGGCCTTCGACATCCGGGCCGATGGCAGCCTGGGCCCGCGCCGCGACTGGGGCCGCTTCGGCGACCGGCCGGCGCTGACCGACATGGCCTCGGTGCCGGGTGCCCCTGAGCGCGCGCCTCAAAGGGGGCATCCGGTCAAAGGGATTCAGCGAGCCAGCACAGGGCCCAGCACCTTGCCCGTGTGCGTGCCCAGCCGCACCACGGCTTCCGGCGTGGTCGCCGCCACGATGCGTCCGCCACCCGAGCCGCCCTCGGGGCCGAGGTCGATGATCCAGTCGGCTTCGGCCATCACGTCCAGGTCGTGTTCGATCACGATCACGCTGTGGCCGCCGTCCACCAGCCGGTGCAGCACGCGGATCAGCTTTTCCACGTCGGCCATGTGCAGGCCCACCGTGGGTTCGTCGAGCACATACAAAGTGTGCGGCGCCTTCTGCCCGCGGCGCGTGACGTCGTCGCGCACCTTGCTGAGTTCGGTCACGAGCTTGATGCGCTGCGCTTCGCCGCCGCTCAGCGTCGGTGATGGCTGGCCCAGTGTGAGGTAACCCAGGCCCACGTCTTTCAGCAGCTGCAGCGGGTGGCTGATGTTGGGCATGGAGGCGAAGAAGTTCACCGCCTCGTCCACCTCCATCTGCAGCACGTCGCCGATGCTCTTGCCCTTCCAGGTCACGGCCAGGGTCTCGGGGTTGAAGCGCGCGCCGTGGCAGACCTCGCAGGGCACTTTCACGTCGGGCAGGAAGCTCATCTCGATGGTGCGCATGCCCTGGCCTTCGCAGCCCGGGCAGCGGCCTTCGCCGGTGTTGAAGCTGAAGCGGCCCGGGCCGTAGCCGCGCGCCTTGGCTTCGAGCGTGTCGGCGAAGAGCTTGCGCACCGTGTCCCAGAAACCGATGTAGGTGGCCGGGCAGCTGCGCGGCGTTTTGCCAATGGGCGTCTGATCGACTTCGAGCACCCGGTCCACCACCTCGGAACCGAGCAGCTTGTCGCAGCCCACCCAGGCCGGGCGCACGCCGTCGTTGTCCCAGGCCTGGCGACCGGCGAAGGTGCTGCGCTGGGACACGGCCGCCGCCGCGTTCGTGAGCAGCACGTCGCGCGCGAAGGTGGACTTGCCGGAGCCGCTGACACCGGTGACCACGACCAGGCGCTGCAGGGGAACGGCAACGTCGAGGTTCTGCAGGTTGTGCATCCGGGCGCCACGGACTTCGAGCGCCGGTGCCGCGGGGTCGACGCCGCGCCGCGCCTGCAGCGGGTGTTTCATCGCGTGCAGCAGGTAGCGCCCGGTGACAGACTCTTCATTCGCCGACAGGTCGGCCACCGACCCCTGCGCCACCACACGCCCACCGCGTTTGCCCGCGCTGGGCCCGATGTCGATAATGTGGTCGGCGCGGCGGATGGTGTCTTCGTCGTGCTCCACCACCACCAGCGTGTTGCCCATCTCGCCGAGCTTGTGCAGGGCGTTGAGCAGGATGGCGTTGTCGCGCGCGTGCAGGCCGATGGTCGGCTCATCCAGCACGTAACACACGCCCTGCAGGTTGCTGCCGAGTTGTGCGGCCAGGCGGATGCGCTGCGCCTCGCCGCCGCTGAGCGTGGGCGCGCCACGATCGAGCGTGAGGTAGTTCAGGCCCACCTCTTCGAGGAAGGCCAGGCGGCTTTCGATCTCGGGCAGCAGGTCGCGCGCGATGTCGGCTTCTCGGCTCGTCAGCACGGCCGTTTTCAGCAAGCCCTGCACCCAGCTGCGCACCTCGTTCACCGAGAGTCGTGCCACGTCGGTGATGACCCGCCCGGCCTGACCGGTTGTGGCGTTCGCGCCGAACTTCACCGCCCGCGCCTGCGCATTCAGGCGCGTGCCCTCGCAAGCCGGACACGGCTGGTCGGCCAGGTCTTCCACCTCGGGTTCGGCGAAGCTCTGTTCACGGCCACGTTCGTTGTCGTCGCGCACCGAGTCGTCGAGCGCCTTGCGCTGCTCGCGCGAGAGCGCCAGACCCGTGCCCACGCAGTCGGGGCACCAGCCGTGTTTGCTGTTGTACGAAAACAGGCGCGGGTCCAGCTCGGGGTAGCTGGTGGCGCAGACCGGGCAGGCGCGGTTGGTGGAGAAGACCTCCAGCTTGCCGAGGCCCACGGTGGACATGCCTTCGGCCATGGCCTGCGCCAGGCCCTGCATCTGGTGCAGCACGTGCACCTGCCCCTTGCCGATCTCCAGCGCCTTGGTGAGCTGGCTGCGCAACCAGGCCTCGTTGGCCGGGTCCACCACGCCGTCGGCCACCGGCAGTTCGATGGTGTGTTCCTTGAAGCGGTCGATGCGCGGGAAGCCGGTGGTGGGCAGGAACTCGCCGTCCACCCGCAGGTGGGTGTAGCCGCGCGGGCGCGCCCAGTCGGCCAGCTCGGTGTAGACGCCCTTGCGGTTGACCACCAGCGGAGCGAGCAGGCCGATGTGCTGGCCGGCGTAGCGCTGGAGGATGGCGGCGGCGATGCTGTCGGCACTCTGCGGCATCACGGCCGCGCCGTCGTGCACGCAGTGCTGCGTGCCCAGCTTCACATAGAGCAGGCGCAGGAAATGCCAGACCTCGGTGG
This sequence comes from Hydrogenophaga sp., assembly GCF_018780075.1. Classification (GTDB taxonomy): domain Bacteria; phylum Pseudomonadota; class Gammaproteobacteria; order Burkholderiales; family Burkholderiaceae_C; genus Hydrogenophaga. Next base: position 5,605 of record NZ_JADMKB010000068.1, on the reverse strand, counting down.
TGGTGCCCACCGTGCTCTTGCGCCCGCCGCGCGAGAGCCGCTGCTCGATCGCCACCGTGGGCGGGATGCCGTAGACCGCGTCCACCTCGGGCCGGCCCGCGGGCTGCACGATGCTGCGCGCATACGCGTTGAGCGATTCGAGGTAACGCCGCTGACCCTCGTTGAACAGGATGTCGAAGGCCAGCGTGGACTTGCCGGAACCGCTCACGCCGGAGATCACGTTGAACTGACCGCGCGGGATGTCCACGCTCAGGTTCTTGAGGTTGTGTTCCTTGGCGTTGACGATGCGGATCGCGTTGCTGTGGCCCGCGGTGCGCGCGGCCGAGGCGCGCTGTCGCTGCGGCTGCTTCAGGTAGTCGACCAGGCGCCCTTCGTGCACCGCATGCACCTCGCCCATGGACTCGGCGTAGTCGCGCAGGGCCTTGGCGGTGTGACTGCTGGCGTGTTGCCGCACGTCTTCGGGCGGGCCCTCGGCCACCACCAGGCCACCGCCCGCACCGCCCTCGGGGCCAAGGTCGATCAGCCAGTCGGCGGCGCGGATCACGTCGAGGTTGTGTTCGATCACGATCAGCGAATGGCCGGCGTCGAGCAGCTTGCGCAGCGAGCGCATGAGCTTGGCGATGTCGTCGAAGTGCAGGCCGGTGGTGGGTTCGTCGAACAGGAACAGCGTGCCCTTGCGCGAGATCGGCTGGCGGCTGGCGCTCGCCGTCTTGGCGGCTTCGGCCAGGAAGCCCGCGAGCTTCAGGCGCTGCGCCTCGCCACCCGAGAGCGTGGGCACGGGCTGGCCCAGCTTCACGTATTCGAGGCCCACGTCCACGATGGGCTGCAGCGCGCGGATGACTTCGCGGTCGGCCGCGAACAGCGTCGCCGCTTCGCTCACGGTGAGGTCCAGCACGTCGGCCACGTTGAACCAGCGCCCGCCGCGCTCGATGCGCACCTCCAGGATCTCGGGCCGGTAGCGCTTGCCATCGCAGTCGGGGCAGCGCAGGTACACGTCGCTCAGGAACTGCATCTCCACGTGCTCGAAGCCCGAGCCGCCGCAGGTGGGGCAACGCCCGTCGCCGCTGTTGAAGCTGAACTTGCTCGCGGTGTAGCTGCGCTGGCGCGAGAGTGGCGCGTCGGCGAACAGGGCGCGCACGGCGTCCCAGGCACCGACGTAGCTCACCGGGTTGGAGCGCGCGGTCTTGCCGATGGGCGACTGGTCCACGAACACCACCTCGCTCAGGAAGTCGGCGCCGAGCAGGCGGTCGTGTGCGCCGGGCGAGTCGGTGGACTTGCCGAAGTGGCGCAGCAGCGCGGGCGCGAGCACGTCCTGGATCAGGCTCGATTTGCCCGAACCCGACACGCCGGTGACCACCACCAGGCGCTGCAGCGGGAACTCGACCGAGACGCCCTGCAGGTTGTGTTCGCGCGCGCCCTCCAGGATGAGGCGCGGCGTGCTGTCGGTCACCATGCGCTTGAAGCCCATGCCGATGGTCTTGCGCGAGCCGAGGTAGGCGCCGGTGAGCGTGTCGGCGCTGCGGATCGCCTCGGGCGTGCCGTCGAACACGATCTGCCCGCCGCGCTCGCCCGGGCCGGGGCCCATGTCGATCAGGCGGTCGGCCGCGAGCATCACGGCCGGGTCGTGCTCGACCACCACCAGCGTGTTGCCGGCGTCGCGCAGGCGCAGCATGGCGTCGTTGATGCGCGCCATGTCGCGCGGGTGCAGGCCGATGCTGGGCTCGTCGAGCACGAACAGCGTGTTCACCAGCGAGGTGCCCAGCGCCGTGGTGAGGTTGATGCGCTGCACCTCGCCGCCGCTGAGCGTGCGGCTCTGGCGGTCCAGCGTGAGGTAGCCAATGCCGACCTCACACAGGTAACGGATGCGGGTGTTGATTTCTTCGAACAGCAGCTTGACGGCCTGCTGCTCGCCGGAGCCTTTGGCGTGGGCTTCGCTGGGTTGGAGGTCGGTTTTGGCGCTCGCTGCATCGGCAGGGAGGCCGATCTCGCGCGAAGCGGACAAAGCCAGGTCCGCGAAAAACACCCGCAGCCGGTCCAGCGGCAGCTGCATCAGGTCGTGCAGACACAGGCCGGGCAGCGCCTCCAGCTGCTCACGCGACCATGCCACACCCTTGGGCAGGTACCGCTTCCCGGGCGGCAGCACCGCATCGGCCTGCTGTTTCGTGCCGATGCGCCACAACAGGCTGTCGGTCTTCAGGCGCGCGCCGCCGCAGCTCGGGCATTCGGTGTAGCTGCGGTACTTGGACAAGAGCACGCGGATGTGCATCTTGTAGGCCTTGCTCTCCAGGTACTCGAAGAAGCGCGCGATGCCGAACCAGTGCTGGTTCCACTTGCCGTTCCAGTTCGGCGAACCCGCCTTCACCCAGTGCTGCTGCTCGGGCGTGAGCTTGTTCCAGGGCGTGTCGCGCGGGATGCCGGCGGTCTCGGCGTGGCGCATCAGGTCGTCCTGGGCCTCTTTCCAGGCCGGGGTCTGGAACACCTTGATCGCGCCGTTGCGCAGCGTGAGCTTGTCGTTCGGGATCACGAGCCCATGGTCCACCCCGATCACGCGGCCAAAACCCCGGCAGGCCTCGCAGGCACCCACGGCCGAGTTGAACGAGAACATCGACGGTGTGGGGTCGGTGTAGCGGATGTCGCTCTCGGGGCAATGCAGACCCGTTGAAAACCGCCAGATGACGGAACCATTCACCCCCACGCTCCCCGCTGCGCGTGGTTCGCTGCCCCCCAAGGGGACGGCCCCGCCTTGGGGCGGCCCGGCGTCGGGGCGTCCTGCCCCTTCCTCGCCCAGCACATAGACCATCAGCTTGCCGCTGCCGCGCTTGAGGCCGGCCTCGATGGCCTCCATCACCCGCACCTGCTCGGCCGTGCCGATGCGGAAGCGGTCGGCCACCACGTCGAGCACCTTCACCGCTTCGCTGGCCACGGCGCCCTTGGCTGTTTTGGCCTTGGTGGTTTTCGCTGCCTTGGCGTCGGGGGCCGGTGCCGCGCGCTGCACGATGCGCTCGGCCTGCACGCGCGTGTAGCCGCTGGCGGAAAGCCATTGTTCGATCTCGTCGGGCGTGGTGCTGGCCGGCAGCTCCACGGGGAAGGTCACGACCAGGCGGGGATCGCCCAGCGCCGCACAGCGCTGCTGCAGCTCGGCGTAGATCGACTCCGGTGAGTCGTGCCGCACCGGCACCGCCGTCTCGCGGTCGAACAGGTCGGCGCCGCGCGCGAACAAGAGCTTGAGGTGGTCGTTCAGCTCGGTCATCGTGCCCACCGTCGAGCGCGAGCTGCGCACCGGGTTGGTCTGGTCGATGGCGATGGCGGGCGGCACGCCGTCCACCCGGTCCACCGCCGGCTTGTCCATGCGGTCGAGGAACTGGCGCGCGTAGGCGCTGAAGGTCTCCACGTAGCGGCGCTGGCCCTCGGCGAACAGGGTGTCGAACACCAGGCTGGATTTGCCCGAACCGCTCGGCCCGGTGACCACCGTGAGCTCGCCGGTGCGGATGTCGAGGTCGATGTTCTTCAGGTTGTGCTGGCGCGCGCCCCGGATGCGGATCAGCCCGGTTTCTGTGGTGGCCGGCACGGTGTCGGCCGGTTCGGGCGTGGAAGAGGGGTTCAGGAGCGGGTGCGCATCAGACATGAAGGGGCTTCCGGTGGGGAGGCAAACATTCTAGGAGCGCCAGCCATCGGGCCGCGGAGCCGTTACGTCATTTCCACAATCCCCCAGCGGCGCGCGGCCCATAGACTGTGCGCTTCGAAGGAGACAAAGACATGAAAAAGACATCGCCCCCCGTTCGCCTGGGCCGGGCCACCCTCGCGGTGGCCGCATTGCTCTCGGTACTGGCCACCCCCACCTGGGCGCAGCTGCGCATCGGCCAGACCGCCGGCTTCAGCGGGGCCGTGGCCGCCGGGGTCAAGGAGACGACCGATGGCGCGAAGCTGTACTTCGACGCGGTCAACGCCAAAGGTGGCATCAACGGGCAGAAGATCGAGCTGGAGTCCCTGGACGACAAGTTCGACCCGAAACTCGCCGCCGAGAACGCCCGCACCCTGATCAACGACCGGCAGGTGCTCAGCCTCTTCCTCAACCGGGGCACGCCGCACACCCAGGCCATCCTGCCCCTGCTCGATGAATTCAAGGTGCCGCTGGTGGCGCCGTCGACCGGCGCCATGGCGCTGCACAAGCCCGCGAACCCCTGGCTGTTCAACGTGCGCGCGCCCTACCAGCGCGAGTCGGAGCGCGCGGTGCAGCACCTGAGCCTGATCGGCATCGAACGCATCGGCGTGGTGCACGTGGACGACAGCTTCGGCGCCGACCTGCTTGAAGGTGCCCAGAAGGGTTTTGCCACCGTCGGCAAGACGCCGCTTTTCATCGAGAAGTTCGACCGGGCCAAACCCGACTACAGCCGCCTCGCCCCGCTGGTCGCCAGCTCGGGCGCCCAGGCCGTGCTGTTCATCGGGTCGGGCGCGGCCGTCGCGGACGGCATCGCGGCGATCCGCAAGGCCGGTTCGCGGGCGCAGATCATCACCAACTCCAACAACGCCTCGGGCGGCTTCGTGAAGTCGCTGGGCGCCAACGCGACCGGCACCATCGTCACCCAGGTGTTCCCCAACGAGCGTTCGCTGGCCGCGGCCATCGTGAAGGAGGCGGGCGACCTCGCCAAGGCCAAGGGCCTGGAGGGCCTGAGCCCGGCGATGCTCGAAGGCTATGCGGCCGCCAAGGTGCTGGTGGCCGGGCTGCAACGCGCGGGCGCCAACCCGACGCGGGCCAAGCTGCGCGACGCCCTGGAAGGTTTGAAGAAACTGGACCTCGGCGGGCTGGAGCTGGGCTACGGCCCGAACGACCACACCGGCCTGGAGTTCGTCGACCTGTCCATCATCGACGAGTCGGGGCGTTTCCGGCGCTGAACGCCAGGGCCGGTCGGTTTCCATGGCGCGAAACGCCCCCACCCAGGTGCGGTGGAACCGACTTCACCGGGCCACTCGCATCGCCCTCTCGAGGGGTCGAGCGCAGCGCGGCGGGGGTGTTCCGATTCAGCCCTTGACGATCAGCACCGGCACCTTGGCGTGGGTCAGCACCTTCTGCGCCACGCTGCCCAGGATCAGCGCTTTCACGCCCTGGCGGCCGTGCGAAGCCATCACGATCAGGTCGCAACCCTCGGCCTGGGCGGTTTCGATCACGCCTTCGTAGACCACGTTGCGCTCGATGGTGTCGCCGGCAAAAGGCACGCCTTCGGCGGCGCAGACCTTGCCCAGCGCCTCCAGCGCCTGCCCCGCGAGGTTGCGGGACTCGGTCAGGTAGGACTGAAGCCCGGCCGCCGAGGCTTCGCCCATGCCGATGTAGGGAAAGGGGTCGATCACATAGACACCGATCACTTCAGCACCCTGGCTTTTGGCCAGTTGGGCTGCGGTGGTGGCCGCGCTTTGCGCAAGCGCGGAACCGTCGGTGGGAACGAGGATTTTCTTGAACATGGCGGATCTCCTGGTGGTTGGCATGACGGCCCGGAGGCCGCGCGACGTGGCGCGGCACCCGACCTGCAACCAGTCTAGCCACGCACCCGCCGCAGCGCCATGCGCCGGATCAAGAAAACCGCAGGTATCAACCTCGGCGCACCCCGGC
>NZ_JADMKB010000023.1 GCF_018780075.1 Hydrogenophaga sp. | reverse complement strand
CAAAAAAAAGCCACCTTGCGGTGGCTTTGTAAAGTCCTTGGAAGGACGTCGTTGGGAGACCAGTTTCAAACGCTGTAAAAACGTGTGGTGTTTGCCGGATCTTTGATTGATGATGTTGTGACAGCAACCCGCAAATTGTGCGTTGCAATAAGTGTTTCGTACATCCCCCGTTTGGGGGAGAAACGCAGCACTTTGTGGCAAATCGGCGCTCGGTTGGCACGAAAAACATACCCAAAGGCCTATGAATCCGAGGCATCGCCTGCCGCACACCTGTACGCCAGAGAAACAGCATTTACCGACAGTTACAGCGGCAGGTCCACCACAAACCGCGCCCCCCCGCCGGGTCGGTCCTCGCAATGCACGCGGCCCTGGTGGCGGGTGGCGATCGACTTGACCAACGACAGGCCCAGGCCCACGCCACCCACGCTCTCGCTGGCGCCGGGCAGGCGGTAGAAAGGCTCGAAGATGCGCTCACGCAGCTCGGCCGGCACGCCAGGGCCCCGGTCTTCCACACTCACCCGCACCATGGCTGGCCCGCGACCGGTCGTGTGCATCGCGATCCCCAGCCGCACCGGCTCGACCACACCGCCCGCTCCCACCGGCTGGCCGTAGCGGCGCGCGTTTTCCAGCAGGTTGCGCAGCAGGCGGCGCAGCAGCTTGGCGTGCCCCTGCACCAGCACCGGCGAAATGCCTTCGGCGACATCGAGTTCGGCGCCGGTGCGCGAGCATTCTTCCGCCGCCAGCCCCACGAGGTCGACCTCTTCGGTCGGTCCGAGGGCCGACGCTTCGTTGGCGTCGCGCACGTCCAGCCGGCTGGCCAGCAAGATCTCGTCGATCAGCTGGTCCAGCTCCTCGATGTTGCGAGCGACCTCGGCGCGCTGGCCCGCATGCGCCGCGTCGTGGCCCAGCAGCTCCAGCCCCATGCGGATGCGCGCCAGCGGTGAACGCAGTTCGTGCGAGGCGTTGGCGAGCAAGGCCTTGTGCGAGAGCATGAGCGTCTGCACGCGTTCGGCCGCCGAATTGAAGCGCTCGGCCAGAAAGGCCACCTCGTCCTGCCCCGACACCGGCAGGCGCGTGCTCAGATCCCCCTGCCCCCAGCGCTCCACCCCGCGCTGCAAGGCCTCCAGGCGCTTGGTCAGGCGGCGCACGATGGGGTAGGCACCCAGCGCCACGGCCAGCGCCACCAGGCCCAGCAACCAGGCAAACCCATACGGCGACTGCAGGCCAAACAGGCTGCGGCGGTTCGCCGCCGCGCTGCCCGGCGGGCGGTTGGGCCGGGGCAGCTGGATGTACAGCGTCTCGCCGTCTTTCATCTGCACCTGGAACTCCAGCCCTTGGCCGGGCACACGCACCGCCTGGGCGGGCGCCTGGCCGACGATCTCGCCCGCGCCGTTGCGCAGAAAGATCTCGCGGGCCGTCCGCGCATCGCGCTCCTCGCGGTCGCGGTCCAGCGCCATCTGCCACAACCAGCCCGCCATCAGCGCCAGCACCGCCACCGCCGCCACCACCGCCAGCCAGATGCGCAGGTACAGGCGCTGGCCCCACAGACCTTTCATGGCCACGCCCCTTCCTGGCCAGCCGACGGATCACGACAGCGGCGGTCGAACAGACCACGCCAAGCCAACGAGGCGCCCCCCAACCGGGAACGCCGCAGAACCGGCTTCGCCGGGCTGCAGGCGTTGTCCCCCCGGGGGGCTGAGGGCCGCGGCTCCGAGCCTGCCTGCGCAGGCTCGGACAGCCCAAAGAAGCATGGGCTCTGTCCCATGCTGCGGCCTGCAAGGCGAGCGAAGCGGCGCAGGGGGGTCACCGTCAATCCTGTTGTTTCGCGAACACGTAGCCCACGCCCCGAACCGTCAGGATGCGCTTGGGCTCCTTGCTGTCGGCTTCGATGGCGTTGCGGATGCGGCCGATGTGCACGTCGATGCTGCGGTCAAACGCCTCCAGCTCGCGCCCGCGCACCGCCTCCATGATCTGGTCGCGCGTGAGCACGCGTCCGGCCCGCTCGGCCATCGCCACCAGCAGGTCGAACTGGTACGAAGTCAGGTCGCACACGCCGCTGCCCACCTGCACGGTGCGCGCGTCGCGGTCGATCTCCAGCGAACCGAAGCGCAAGACCGGCGTGCTGCGCGTGGCGGTCGCGCTGCCCGTGGGCTCGCCCCGGCGCCGCAGCACCGCGCGGATGCGCGCCAGCAGCTCGCGCGGCTCGAAGGGTTTGGGCAGGTAGTCGTCGGCGCCCAGTTCGAGGCCGATGATGCGGTCCATCGGATCGCCCTTGGCGGTGAGCATCAGCACCGGCACGCGCGCGCTGTCGTTGGGCAGGGCACGGATGCGGCGACAGACTTCGAGCCCGTCGATGCCCGGCATCATCAGGTCCAGGATCACGAGTTCGGGCTGCAGCAGCGGCAGCTGCTCCAGGCCCTTTTCGCCGTCGTTCGCGTGGGTCACGGCGTAACCGGACTGGGCCAGGTACTCGGTGACCATCTGCGCCAGACGCGCGTCGTCTTCGATCATCAGGAGGCGGGTGGGGCTGGGGGCGTTCATGGGAATCAGTGTACCGGTCCGGTCATTGAGCAGGCATCGTCGCGCACGCGCGTGAAGCGCGTGGATCGCTCGCGTAAAGTTGCGTGAATGTTCACGCCGTCCACCCCGCTGCCGCTGCCCGCCCCTTCGCTGACCGCGCTGCTGCGCGGCCTGGCGACGGCCCGACCCGATGCCCCGGCACTCAGCGGCCGTGAGCCCGGCCAGGACGCCCTGCCGCCGCTGAGCTATGCGGGTCTGATGCAACAGGCCGACGCGCTGGCGCAGGACCTCGCCGCCCGCTGGGGCATCCAGGCGAGTGACCGCGTCGCCTGGCTGGGCCTCAACCACCCGACCCAGATCGCGCTGTTGTTCGCGCTGGCGCGGCTGGGTGCCATGCTCGTGCCGCTCAACCACCGGCTCGCGCCCGCCGAGTGGGCGGCCGTGCTGGCCGACTGCGCGCCGCGCTGCCTGGTGCACGACGCGGCGTTCGCCGACGCGGCCATCTCCCTGTGCGCCGCGCCGGGTGGCCCGCTCTGCATCGCGCTGCGCGACCTGAACACCCGGGCGACCCCGAACGCCCTTCCCGCGCCCGCGACCGACGCGACGGACCTCGGCGTGCTGCTGGTCTACACCTCGGGCACCACCGGCGCGCCCAAGGCGGCGGTGCACACGCAGGGCAACCTGCTGGCCAACATGGCCATGGCGGCGCAGGTGCAGGGCCTGACCGCGAGTGACACGGTGCTCACCGTGCTGCCGCTGTTCCATGTGGGCGGCCTGTGCATCCAGACCCTGCCCGCGCTCTCGGTCGGCGCGCACGTGCTGCTGCACAGCCGCTTCGACGCCAGCGCCACGCTGCAGGCCATCGCCACCGAACGCCCCACGCTCACGCTGCAGGTGCCGGCCACGCTCAAGGCGCTGACCGAGCATGCGTGGTGGACGGCCACCGACCTCTCGTGCCTGCGCGCCGTGTGGGCGGGCTCCAGCGTCTTGCCGCCCGCGCCCGTGGCCGCCTTCCACGCGCGGGGCGTGCCGGTGTGCAACGTGTACGGCAGCACCGAGACCGGGCCCTTCTCCATCGCCCTGCCGCCGGAGCACGCGGTGTCGCACGCCGGCTCGTGCGGCTGGCCCGCGCCGGGGGTGGAGGTGGCGCTGCGCAGCCCGCTGGGCGAGGTGGTGGCGCCCGGCGAGGTGGGCGAGCTCTGCCTGCGCGCGCCCAACGTGGTGCGGCGCTACTGGCCCGACCGGGCGGCCTGCGACGCCGACGGCTTCTTCCACAGCGGCGACCTCGCGCAGCAGGCGGCCGACGGCAGCTACACCGTGGTGGGCCGCGCCAAGGACATGATCATCTCGGGCGGCGAAAACATCTACCCGGCCGAGATCGAGAACCTGCTGCTGCAGCACCCGCTGGTGGTCGAGTGCAGCGTGGTCGGGCAGGCCGATGCGCGCTGGGGCGAGGTGGCGGTGGCAGTGCTGGTGTTGCAGCCCGATGCGCCGGTGGGCAGCGACTGGGCTGCGCCCTTTCAGCGGTTCCTCGACGGCCGGCTGGCGCGCTACAAATGGCCCCGGCGCTGGCTGCGGGTCGAGGCCTTGCCCAAGACCGCGCTGGGCAAGGTGCAGAAGGCCGCGCTCAAGACCCTGCTGGACGCTCCGGCAGTGGAATGAGGCGCGTGGCCAGCCAGATCAGCAACAACACGGGCAAGCCGAGCAACGCCGTCGCGGTGAAGAAGGTCGGGTAGTCGTGGGCATCGACAAACGCGCCTGAGTACCCCGCCAGCCACTTGGGCGCGAGCAGCATCATGGAGCTGAACAGCGCGTACTGCGTGGCCGAATACGTCACGTTGGTCAGACTGGAAAGGTAGGCGATGAACGCGGCCGAGGCCACGCCCGCGCTCAGGTTGTCGGCCGAGATCACGGCGATCAGCGCCGTCACGTCGTGTCCGTGGCCCGCGAGCCAGGCGAACAGAAGGTTGCTCGCGGCCGACAGGATGGCGCCCAGCATCAGCACCCGCATCACGCCCCAGCGCAGCGACAGCGCGCCGCCGATGAAGGCGCCCACGAGCGTCATGATCACGCCATAGACCTTGGTGACCGCGGCCACCTCGTCCTTGGTGTAGCCCATGTCCACGTAGAACGGGTTGGCCATGATGCCCATCACCACGTCGCTGATGCGGTAGACGCCGATCAGCGCCAGGATCAGCAGCGCCTGATGGCCGTAGCGCTTCAGGAAGTCGGCAAAGGGCTCGACGAACGCGCCCCGGAACCACTCGGCCGCGTTGCGCGCGGGCGGCACGGCCAGTTGCACCGGCTCGCGCGAGAACAGCACCGTGACCACGCCGACCAGCATGCTCGCTGCCATGACGAGGTAGGCCGTGGTCCAGGCTGCGTTCTGGTACAGCGAACCGGGCGCAGGTTTGGCGGCATCGGCGGCGGCCGAGACGGCACCCGCGGCCTGCGAAGCCACCGCGGCGGCGGCCTGCGCCACTGGCGCCACCTCGGCCCGCGCCGCCAGCCACAGCACGCCCGCGCCCGCCCAGATCATCGCCAGCCGGTAGCCCGTTTGGTAGGTCGCGGCAAGCACGCCCTGGTGCCGCGCGTCGGCGGACTCGATGCGGTACGCGTCCAGCGCGATGTCCTGCGTGGCCGAGGCAAACGCCACCGCCAGCGCGCACCATACCACCACGTTCAGCCCGGTGCGCGGGTCCGACAGCGCCATGCCCACCAGCGCCGCCATGATCGCGCCCTGCGACAGCAGCAGCCAGCTGCGACGCCGCCCCATCCAGCGCGTCAGCAGCGGGATCGGCAGCCGGTCCACCAACGGCGACCAGCACCACTTGAAGCCATAGGCCAGCCCCACCCAGCTCAGGTAGCCGATGGTCGTGCGGTCCAGCCCCGCCTCGCGCAGTCGAAAACTCAGCGTGCCCAGCACCAGCAGCAGCGGCAGCCCGGCCGAGAAACCGAGCGCGAACATGCGCAGGCTGGCGGGCTCCAGGTAGGCCCGCAGGGTTTCGCCCCAGGTGGGTCGGACGGTGGTGTCCGTGGTCGAAGGCGTGACGGCGTTCTCGGTCATTGCGGCAGGTGGGTGCGCCCGGCGGGGGCTTTGCCTATTATTGACCCATGTGTTTTCTCTGCGACCTCAAGACATCCCCCGCCCCCGCTCCACAGCGCGGCCCCTGGCAGGCGCGCCGCGCCTTCGTGCTCGCGGGGGCTGCGGCGGCCGCCCTGCCCGCCGTGGCGCAGGTCGATGTGGGCAAGGCCTCCAGCATGCGCAAGCTCGTGCCCGCGGACCAGATCGAACAGGCCGGCGGCCAGCAGTTCGTCCAGACCGTGCAGGAAGCGAAGCAAAAGAACGCGCTCGTTCCCGCCAACCACCCGCAGACCCAGCGGCTGCACGCGATCGCCAAGCGCATCATTCCGTTTGCGGCCGCCTGGAACCCGCGCGCCAAGGACTGGCGCTGGGAAGTGGCGCTGATCAACAGCGACCAGATCAACGCCTTCTGCCTGCCCGGCGGCAAGATCGCCTTCTACACCGGCATCCTGAGCCAGCTCAAGCTCACGGACGACGAGGCCGCCATGATCATGGGCCACGAGATGGCCCACGCGCTGCGCGAACACGCGCGCGAGCGGCTGGCCAAAAGCAGCGCCACCAACCTCGGCCTGCGCCTGGGCGCCGAGCTGCTGGGCCTGGGCAACATCGGCACGGTCGCCGCCGACCTGAGCTCCCAGCTGCTCACGCTCAAGTTCAGCCGCGAAGACGAGTCTGAGGCCGACCTCGTGGGACTGGAGCTGGCCGCCCGCGCCGGCTTCCAGCCCCGGGCCAGTGTGAGCCTGTGGCAGAAGATGGCCTCGGCCAACAAGGGCGGCGGCCCGGCGTTTCTCTCCACCCACCCGAGCGGGCCCAACCGCATCAAGGAACTGCAGGCGAACGTGCCGAAGGTGATGGGCCTGTACGAGCAGGCCCGGCGGGGCTAGCATCCGCCTGTCGGCGTTTGCCGGCACCCACCCAAAGGAGACACCACATGAAAACCCTGGTGACCGCGTCCGCCCTGCTGTTCTGCTCTGTGGCGTTTGCCCACAACTGCCCCAACGAAATGAAGGCGATCGATGCCAAGCTCGGGACCAACCCGAGCCTGTCCGCGACCGACATGGACAAGGTGAAGTCCCTGCGTGCGCAAGGCGAGAAAATGCACAAGGAAGGCAAGCACGACGAGTCCATGAAGGCCCTCGGCGACGCCAAGAAACTGCTCAGCCTCTGAGCCCGCGGCAGGGCGGGCCGCTCAGCCCGCTCTCAGTCCGCTTTCACATGCGGATTGAAGCGCCGCTCTTCGCCAAACGTGCTCTCCGGGCCATGCCCGGGGATGAACACCGTCTCGTCGCCCATGGGCCAGAGGCGCTCCCGGATGCTGCTGATCAGCTGCGCGTGGTTGCCTTGCGGAAAGTCCGTGCGACCGATGCTGCCGGCGAACAGCACGTCGCCCACGAAAGCGCGCTGCGCCTCCGGTGACTGGAACACCACGTGGCCGGGTGTGTGGCCCGGGCAATGGCGCACGTTGAGCGTGCAGTGACCGATCTGCACCGTGTCGCCATCGGCCAGCCAGCGTGTGGGCGTGAAATGGCCCGCCGGCGGAAACCCGAACATCGCGCTCTGCTGCGGCAGGCCGTCGATCCAGAACTGGTCACCCGGGTGCGGGCCGATGATCGGCAGGTCCAGCTGGGCGGCGAGTTCGGCCGTGCCGCCCGCGTGGTCGATGTGGGCGTGGGTGAGCCAGATCGCCTTGAGCGTGACGCCCAGGCGCTTCACCTCGGCCAGCACACGTTCCAGCTCACCCCCCGGGTCGATGACGGCGGCGTCCAGGGTTTCATCGCACCAGACGATGGAACAGTTTTGCGCGAACGCGGTGACGGGGACGGTGAGGTACTGGAACATGGGTCTCGGGGCGGGCGTTGATGGGCTGGCGGTACTGTATCAATCAGGCCCCGGCCAGGTGGGCGTCCCCGGGCAACAGGGTGGCACCGGGCCAATGACCCTCGGTGCAGAGCCGCTGCACCAGCGCCATCACCAGGCTGGCCACGGCCTGGGACGCCGACGACAAGGGGATGTGCGCCGAGGCGCACAGCACCAGGACGCGCTCCAGGGGCGGGTCCACCACCGGCGTCGCCACCAGCAGGCCGGCGTCGATCTCCGGCCGCAACGGCATCACAGGCAACAGGGTGCGGCCCAGCCCGGCCAACAGCGTGGTGCGCAGGATGCTGATGGAGCTGATGTCGGCAAACACCTGGGGCGGCGCGAGGCCGGCCCGGGCCGCTGCCGTCTCGATGATGGGGCGCACGCCGTGCGGACTCGCCGGCAGGATCAGGGGCTGCGCCAGCGCCCGGGCCAGCGTGACCGTCGTGGCCGGAATGGCGCCGGGCCCGGCGGGCTCGATCAGGCACAGCTGCTCGCTCAGGAGGCGCTGGCTGGTGAAGCCGGCCAGATGGCCATCGTCGAACAGCACGGCCAGGTTGATCTGACCGGTGCGCAGCTGCCGCGTGAGGTTGCCCGTGAGTTCCTCCGTGAGTTCGAGCTCGATGCGTGGGAAGCGCTGGTGAACCTCGCGCAGCAGGGGCAGGGCCAGTGCATTGGAGGCGCTGTGCGGGATGCCGAACACCACCTTGCCGCGCGGCTCGTCGTCGGTGTGGCGCGCGCTCTGCAGCGCCTCCTCGGCCTGCCGCAGGATCGAGACCGCGTGCGGGAAAAAGCGCTGCCCGGCGTCGGTCAGTTCCACCCCGCGGCGGGAGCGGTGAAAGAGGCTGGCGCCCAGCTCGTCTTCAAGCTGGGCCACCTGGTGGCTGAGCGCCGACTGGGCGACAAACACCCGCTCGGCCGCCTTGGAAAAGCTGCCGCTGTCGGCGATGGCCACAAAGTACCGCAGCTGTCGAAGTTCCATGGTGGAGAGGGAATGGGTCAGGAAGGCGTCATCCATCTTGTTTCAAGATAACACGTCGCGCAATCGGTATTGGACAGATGACGCTGGCGCCACTGTAATGCGTTCACCAACTTTGCCGACCATCTCTTCCAGCCACCCGCCGGAAGACACCCGCCGACCAGGCACCCGATGCCGGCAAAAAGCACCTCTTACCGGAAGTGCGGGCCGTTGGCTCCCCGGCCACAAGGGGCTCGATGCAAGACTGGAAGCCGTGTGTGATGGTGATGGCCCTCTCGTTCGGTGACGGCACTGCAGTGCGAGGCAAACGCGTTCGTGGGCAAGGCCCGCAAGGCGCTGGCGAACGCGGGTGTGCCCTGCGAAGACCTGGAATTTGGCAGCTACTTTTCCGGCTGGCGGCGGCGCAACGCACTGAAGATGTGGACCGGCTGGCCGACTTTTCCCATGGTGTTCGTGCGCGGCACGCTGATCGGTGGCGGCGACGACCTGTCCCGGCAGATCGCTTCGGGTGAACTGAAAACCCTTCTGGCCGGTTGAAGCAAGCCGGCCGCGGCCGTCACCTCTTCAGCCGGTGATGATGGGCCGCAAGGCGTCAATCTCGTCGACCAGATAGTCGAACAGCGCCGCCACGCGCGGCGTGTGCCGCAGCTCCGCCGTGGTGAGCACGCGCCAGATGCGCGCCAGCTCGGGGATCGGCCCCAGCACCCGCACCAGGTCGGGCTCGGCGTCGCCCAGCGCGGTCGGCAGCGGGGCCAGGCCCATGCCGGCCTTCACCGAATAGACCAGCCCGAGCACGCTGTCGTTGCGCGCCACCACATGGGCCGCCGGCGCCACCTGCCGCAGCCACACCGATGCGCGGTGCTGGGCCATGCTCTCGTCAAAGCCGACCCAGTCGTGCTGCGCCAGGTCTTGCACGCTGCCCGGTTGACCGCGCCGCGCGATGTATTTCGGGCTGGCATACACCGCCCATAGCGAATCGCCCACCTTGCGGCCGATCAGGGCGCTGTCTTCCGTGTCGCCCGAACGCAAGGCGATGTCCGCGTCACCCTGCGCCAGGTCGAGGTACTTGTCGCTCATCACGAACGCCACCTGCAGCGCGGGGTAGCGGGCGCGGAAGCGCTCCAGCAGCGTCGAGCTGGAGAGCCGCAACATCAGCGGCTCCGGGCAGGTCACGCGCACCACGCCCGACACATCGCGCTGGAAGGTTTCCACATGCCGGGCCAGCGCCAGCGCGGCGCGCTCCACGTCCTGCGCCAGCGGCAGCAACTGTTCGCCAAACCCTGTGAGCCGGTAGCCGCTCGGATGGCGCACCACCAGCGGCTGCCCGAGGCTGCGCTCCAGCTCGGCAAGCCGGCGCTGGACCGTGGACTGGTTCACCTGCAAGGCGCGCCCGGCGGCGGTGGTGCTCTGGTGCAGCGCCACTGCCAGCAAGTACTTCAGGTCATTCCAGTCGAACATGGCGAGCGACCTCGGGTGGGCAGATGCCTCGGGGGATGCATTTCTGCGGCCCCATTATGCGAGCCTGCGGCTTGTGGCGGCGGTGTCGACGGCCCAGACTGGTTTGGCCATCCCGCACCGCCAACACCCTCCGAGGAGTCCGCCATGACCACCGCCTCAGCCCCTGTCGCCAACACCCCCATCACACCCCCGGACAGCCCGGCCTTCAAGGCCGCTGTCCGCGAACAATGGGACCGCTCGGCCCCGGGCTGGAACGCCCACACCGCAGAGATCCGCGCCTGGCTGCGCCCCGCGACGGACGCCATGATCGACATGGCCGGCATCGGCCCTGGCGACGCGGTGCTCGACGTGGCCGCCGGCGCGGGCGACCAGACGCTGGACATTGCGCAGCGCGTGGGCCTGACGGGCCGCGTGCTCGCCACCGACCTGTCGCCCGCCATCCTGGCGCTGGCGCAGGACAACGCACGCCAGGCCGGTCACGGCAACGTGCAGACCCTGGTGGCCGACGGCGAGGCCCTGCCGGTGCCACCCGCCAGCTTCGACGCCGTGGTGTGCCGCCTGGGCCTGATGTTCTTTCCCAATCCGCTGCAAGGCCTGCGCGCCATGCAGCGGACGCTGCGCACGGGCGGCGGCATCTGCACCGTGGTGTTCTCGCGGCCCGAACGCAACCCTTGCATCGGCCTGCTCATGGCCACCGCCTTGCACCACGCCGGGCTGCCCCCGCGCAACCCCTACCAGCCCGGCGGCCTGCTGAGCCTGGGCAAGCCCGGCCTGACCAATGAGCTGTTCCAGTCCGCCGGCTTCCGGCAGGTGGCCACCACGGCGCTGGACGCGCCCTTTCACCTGCCCACGGCGCGCCACTACCTGGACTTCGTGCGCGCCTCGGCCAGCCCGATCCAGCAGATCCTCGGGCGGCTGGCGCCCGAAGCCGCCGAGGCCGCGTGGGCCGACATGGAGGAGCGCCTCGGCCAGTTCAACACGCCCGGGGGCTGGGTCGGCCCCAACGAGCTGTTGCTCACGGCGGCGCAGCGCTGAAGCGGGCCGGATGGAGCGGGAGAAGCCCAGGGTGCGCCAGCGCACAGACCCGGTTATTCTGGTCAATCAAGCTGTGTCCCCGGGAGTCCTGCATGAACTACAAAGACTATTACGCCGCCCTGGGCGTGCCGCGTGACGCGGACCTCGACGCCATCAAGAAGGCCTACCGCAAGCTCGCCCGCGAGCACCACCCGGACATGTCCAAGGCGCATGGCGCCGAGGCGCGCTTCAAGGAGGTGGCCGAGGCCTACGCCACGCTGAAGGACCCGGAGAAACGCGCCGCCTACGACGAGCTGGGCAAGCACCCGGCCGGCGAGCCGTTTTCACCACCACCTCAGTGGGGCCGCGACCACGCCACCAACGGCACAGCGTTTGACGAGATGGACCTCGAAGACCTGCTCGCCGCCATGGGTCGGGGCCGCCGCGATCCGCGCCAGGGCCCGCTGCCCCGGGATGGGCGCGATCTGGAAACCACGGTGCGCATCAGCCTGGAGGACGCCCACCGCGGACGCACCGTGCACCTGAGCCTGGACGACGGCGGCCAGGAGCGCACGCTGGAGGTGACCGTGCCGCCCGGTGTGCGCGATGGCCAGAAACTGCGGCTGCGCGGCAAAGGCGGCCTGGGCCAGAACGGCGGCGCCGATGGCGACATCTACCTGCACATCACGCTGGCGCCGCACCGGATCTTCCGCACCGACCACCAGGACCTCTATTTCGACCTGATGCTCACGCCCTGGGAAGCGGCGCTGGGCACCGAGACCGAGGTCCCCACGCTGGACGGCTCGGTGATGCTGACCGTGCCTCCCGGCACGCGCTCGGGCCGCAAGCTGCGGCTGCGCGGGCGTGGCCTGGCCAACGGCCGTAGCGCCGCGGGCGATCTGTACGCCGTCGTGCTGATTGACGTGCCCGCCACCCTCACAGAGCGCGAACGCGAGCTGTTTGAAGCGCTCGCCAAAGACTCTCCATTCCACCCGCGCGCCACACCGCAAGGAGCCACGCCATGAACACAAACCTGCAAGCCGTTGAATGGGTCTGGCTCGACGAGGTGCAGAGCGTCACACAGCCCGAGCTGGCGCGGGTCTGCGGCATCAGCACCGACGACGTGGACGAACTGGTGGAATACGGCGCGCTGCAGCCGCTGCAGACCGGTCCATCCGAGGCGGACCTGCGCATGTTCAGCGCCGACTGCGTCACGCGCATGCGCACGGTCAGCAAGCTGCGGCTGGACTTCGACCTCGACATGTTTGCCGTGGCCCTGCTGCTGGACCACATCCAGCGCATCGAAACGCTGGAACAGCAGGTGCGCTCGCTGCAGGCGCAGCTGCCGACGAGGCACTGAGGCCGTCAGCGGCTCACAGCGTGAAGTCGTATTCGATCGTGATCGGCGCGTGGTCGCTGAATTTCTCGGCCTTGTAGATGGCTTCGGTCTTGGCGTGGTCCGCCAGCGCCGGCGTGGCCAGGTGGTAGTCGAGCCGCCACCCCACGTTGTTCGCGTAGGCCTGGCCTCGGTTGCTCCACCACGTGTAGCAGGTGTCGGTGGTGTCGGGCTGGAGCCGGCGGTACACGTCCACCAGGCCGCCATCGGTGAGCAGCTTGGTCATCCAGGCGCGCTCTTCGGGCAGGAAGCCGCTGTTCTTCTGGTTGCTGCGCCAGTTTTTCAGGTCGGCGTTCTGGTGGGCGATGTTGACGTCGCTGCAGATGATGAAGTCGCGCTGGCCCTTCAGCGCCATCAGGTGCGGGTAGAACACGTCGAGGAAACGGTACTTGGCCTCCTGCCGCTCGGGGCCTGAAGACCCGCTGGGGCAGTACACGCTGATGATGGAGCGTTTCGCGGTGGGGGTGTCGAAACGCAGCTCCACGTAGCGGCCTTCGGCATCGAACTCGCCGCCGTCGAAGCCCACCACCACGTCGCTGGGCTCATGGCGCGTGTACACGGCGACGCCGGAATAACCCTTCTTCTCGGCGAAGTGAAAGTGCCCCTTGAGACCGGCGATGGCCTCGAAGCGCCCGCCCACGTCCGGCGCCTGGGCCTTGACTTCCTGCACACAAATACAATCGGGCTGGTGCCCGGCGAGCCACGCCTCCAACCCTTTGTTGCTGGCGGAGCGGATGCCGTTGAGGTTGAGGCTGGTCAGTTTGAACAAGGAATTCCCCATGGTGTTGGAAGCGGGCTCGGCGGCTGCCGGAACAAAAGACGGCGTGCTGGCGCAGGACTTCGTGCAATTCTGCGTGGAGTCGGGCGTGTTGCGCTTTGGCGAGTTCAAGACCAAGGCCGGGCGGCTCTCGCCCTACTTTTTCAACGCCGGACTGTTCGACGACGGTGCCAAACTCGGCCGGCTGGCGCAATTTTATGCACAAGCCCTGGTGGCCAGCGGCATCGAATTCGACATGATCTTTGGCCCCGCCTACAAGGGCATCCCGCTGGGCGCGGCGGTCGCGATCGAACTCGCGCGCCTGGGGCGCAACGTGCCGTTTGCCTACAACCGCAAGGAAGCCAAGGACCACGGCGAAGGTGGTTCGCTGGTGGGAGCGCCGCTCAAAGGCCGGGTGTTGATCGTGGACGACGTGATGTCGGCCGGCACCGCCGCACGCGAGTCCATCGCCCTGATCCAGGCCGCGGGAGCCACGCCACACGCCGTGGTGATCGCGCTGGACCGCCAGGAGAAGGCCACCGAAGTGGGCCCCGACGGGCAGGTGCGTGACGTGGACCACAGTGCGGTGCAATATGTGCAACGCCAGCTGGGCATGCAGGTCTGCGCCATTGCGAGGCTGTCGGATTTGCTGCACTATCTGACGATGCACACGGGAGACGAACCGAACAGCCACCGCGACCGCGTGCTGGCCTACCGCGAACGCTACGGCGTCGCTTGAGGAAGCCCTTGCCCGTTTTCACTTCGATCCCGGTTGTTGTCCACGCGCTGCGACTTGCGGCGCTGGGTTTGGTGGCGATGTCGCTGTGTTCTGTCGCGCTTGCACAAGACAAAGGCAAGGCGGGCATTTACAGCTGCGTCGACAGCAAGGGGCGGCGCATCACATCCGACCGTCCCATCGTCGACTGCCTGGACCGCGAACAGCGCGAGTTGAACAATTCCGGCGTGGTCAAACGGGTGCTGCCCCCGAGCTACACCGCCGACGAGCGCGCCCGCCTCGACGCGCAGAAAAAGCTGGAAGACGCAGAGCGTTCGCGGGTGGCAGAAGAAAAACGGCGGGACCGCGCGCTGCTGATCCGCTACCCCAACCAGGCGGTTCACGACAAGGAACGCGCCGAGGCGCTGGCGCAGATCGACGATGTGATCGGCGCGGTGAAGAAGCGCGGAGAGGAACTGGTCAAACAGCGTCGGGACATCGACCTCGAACTGGAGTTCTATCAGAACGACGTCACCAAGGCGCCGTCCTGGCTCAAGCGGAAGATCGAGGACAACGCGGAGCAGATCCAGATTCAAACCCGCTTCCTGAACGACCAGGGCAAGGAAAAACAGCGCGTCAACGCGCGGTTTGACGAAGAACTGGCCAAGCTGAAGACGCTCTGGGGCACTCGATAACCCCCCTGAGCCGCTGACGCGGCTTCCCCCCAAGGGGACAACGCCAGTGGCCCGGCGAAGCCGGTTCCAGCGCGTTTGCTGGGTGGGGGCACGCGCTCCGGCTGGGCCGCCGGTTGGGCGGCCTCTGCCCCCGTTATTGCAGTTTTTGGCGCAGCAGGTCGTTGGCCTGTTGCGGGTTGGCTTTGCCCTTGCTGGCCTTCATGACCAGGCCCACCAGGGCGTTGAAGGCCTTGTCTTTGCCCGCGCGGAACTGCTCGACCATGGACGCGTTGGCGACCATCACCTCGTCGATGATTTTTTCCAGCGCGCCGCTGTCGTTCATCTGCTTGAGGCCTTTGGCTTCGATGACGAGCAAGACACGCGCTTCCGCCACGAGTCCATCTGCTTCCCATTGCCGATCATCTGTCCAAAGGGCTTCAAAAACCTGCTTGGCGGCGTTGTTCGACACCGTGCCGTCTGCGATGCGCTTTAGCAGCGCGGCCAGCGTCTCGGCATCCACCGGCACCTGAGCGATGTCTTTTTCTTCGTTGTTCAGCCGTCGCGACACCTCACCCATGATCCAGTTGCTGGCCATCTTGGCCTGACCGCTGGCCTTGGCCGCCGTCTCGAAATACGCCGCCATGGCCGGACTCTGCGTCACGGTGATGGCGTCGTACTCGGGCAGCCCGTACTCGGCCACCAGCCGCTCGGCCATCTGGCGCGGCAACTCGGGCATGCCGGCCTTGACCTCGTCCACCCAGCTGCGCGCGATCACCAGCGGTGGCAGATCCGGGTCGGGGAAGTAGCGGTAATCGGCCGCGTCTTCCTTGGTGCGCATGGCGCGCGTTTCGCCCGTGTCCGGGTCGAACAGCACGGTGGCCTGCTGGATCGCATGGCCGTCTTCGATCTGCTCGATCTGCCAGCGGATCTCGTAGTCGATCGCCTGTTGCATGAACTTGAACGAGTTCAGGTTCTTGATCTCTCGGCGCGTGCCCAACGGCGCACCCGGCTTGCGCACCGAGACGTTGGCGTCGCAGCGGAACGAGCCTTCCTGCATGTTGCCGTCGCAGATGCCGATCCAGGTCACGATCTTGTGCAGCTCTTTCGCGTAGGCCACGGCCTCGGCGCTGGAGCGCATGTCGGGCTCGGTCACGATCTCCAGCAGCGGTGTGCCGGCGCGGTTGAGGTCGATGCCGCTCTGGCCGATGAAGTCTTCGTGCAGCGACTTGCCAGCGTCTTCTTCCAGGTGCGCGCGCACCAGGCGAACCGTCTTCTTCTCGTCACCCAGGAAGAAGCTGACCTCGCCGCCCTGCACCACCGGGATCTCGAACTGGCTGATCTGGTAGCCCTTGGGCAGGTCGGGGTAGAAGTAGTTCTTGCGCGCGAACACGCTCTGCTCGGCGATGTGCGAGCCCAGCGCCAGGCCCAGGCGGATGGCGTGCTCCACCGCGCCGCGGTTCATCACCGGCAGCGTGCCCGGCAGGGCCAGGTCCACCGCGCAGGCCTG
>NZ_JADMKB010000166.1 GCF_018780075.1 Hydrogenophaga sp. | reverse complement strand
CCGGCAGCCAGATCAGCCGCTTCCTGGTGCTGCACAAGGAGCTGGACGCCGACGATGGCGAACTCACCCGCACCAACAAGGTCCGCCGCGGCTTCATCGCCGACAAATACAGCGCGCTGATCGACGCCCTCTACAGCGGCAAGACCGAGCAGTACATCGAAACCCAGGTGAAGTTCGAAGACGGTCGCACCGGCAGCGTGAGCGCCACGCTGCAGGTGCGCGACGCGAAGACTTTTGCACCCGTGAAAGCAGCGGCATGAGCACGAAAAAAATCGGCGACGTCATTCTGGACGTTCAAAACATCAGCCTGCGCTTCGGCGGCGTGAAGGCGCTGACCGACATCTCCTTCAACGTGAAGGAGCATGAGGTGCGCGCCATCATCGGCCCCAACGGCGCGGGCAAGAGCTCCATGCTCAACTGCATCAACGGCGTGTACCAGCCGCAGGAAGGCAGCATCAGCTTCCGCGGCCAGACCTTCAAGCACATGAACAGCCGGCAGGTGGCCGAGATGGGCATCGCCCGCACCTTCCAGAACCTGGCGCTGTTCAAGGGCATGAGCGTGATCGACAACATCATGACCGGCCGCAACCTGCGCATCAAAAGCAACCTCTTCCTGCAGGCGCTGCGCATCGGCCCGGCGCAGCGCGAAGAAGAGCAGCACCGCGAGTTCGTCGAACACATCATCGACTTCCTGGAAATCCAGGCCTTCCGCAAGACCCCCGTGGGCCAGCTGCCCTACGGCCTGCAAAAGCGCGTGGACCTGGGCCGCGCCCTGGCGATGGAGCCGCAGGTGCTGCTGCTCGACGAGCCCATGGCCGGCATGAACCTCGAAGAGAAGCAGGACATGAGCCGCTTCATCCTCGACGTGAACGACGAGTTCGGCACCACCATCGTGCTGATCGAACACGACATGGGCGTGGTGATGGACATCAGCGACCGTGTGGTGGTGCTCGACTACGGCAAGAAGATCGGCGACGGCACGCCCGAAGAGGTGCGCAACAACGAAGAAGTCATCAGCGCGTACCTCGGTACGAGCCACTGAACACGGAGACAACAAGATGGCTTTCTTTCTAGAAACTCTCCTCGGCGGCCTGATGGCCGGCATGCTGTATTCGCTGGTGGCGCTGGGCTTTGTGCTGATTTACAAGGCCTCGGGCGTCTTCAACTTCGCGCAGGGCGCGATGGTGCTGTTCGCGGCGCTGGCCATGGCCCGCTTTTCCCAGTGGATTCCGCAATGGCTGGGGATGGACAACAAGCTGCTGGGCAACGTGCTGGCGTTCGTGGTCGCGGCGGCGTGCATGTTCGTGCTCGCGTGGCTGATCGAGCGGCTGGTGCTGCGCCACCTGGTGAACCAGGAAGGCGTGACGCTGCTGATGGCCACACTGGGCATCACCTACTTCCTCGACGGCCTGGGCCAGACCATCTTCGGCTCGGACATTTACCAGATCGACGTCGGCATGCCCAAAGACCCGATCTTTCTGCTCGAGGGCATGTTCGAAGGCGGCGTGCTGGTGAACCTGGAGGATGTCTATGCCGCTTGCGTGGCGGCCTTGCTGGTGGTCGTGCTGTCGCTGTTCTTCCAGAAGACCAGCACCGGCCGCGCCCTGCGCGCCGTGGCCGACGACCACCAGGCGGCGCAGTCCATCGGCATCCCGCTCAACCGCATCTGGGTCATCGTCTGGTTCGTGGCCGGCATCACCGCGCTGGTGGCCGGGATCATCTGGGGCTCCAAGCTGGGCGTGCAGTTCTCGCTCACCACGGTGGCCCTGCGCGCCCTGCCCGTGATCATCCTGGGCGGCCTCACCTCGGTGCCCGGCGCCATCATCGGCGGCCTGATCATCGGCGTGGGCGAGAAGCTCTCCGAGGTCTACCTCGGCCCCATGGTCGGTGGCGGCATCGAGATCTGGTTTGCGTATGTGCTGGCGCTGGTGTTCCTGCTGTTCCGGCCGCAGGGTTTGTTCGGCGAGAAGATCATTGACCGCGTCTAAGGAAGAAGAAGATGTTCTATCGTGAAAACGGTCAATTCAAGACCTCCTACCGCACCGACCAGCAGATCTTCCCGATCGCGCAGGACCGTTGGGCCATCCTCGCGCTGATCGCGTTCGCCTTCATCGGCGTGCCGTTCCTGGTGGACGAGTACCTGTTCCGCGCCATCCTGATCCCGTTCCTGATCCTGGCGCTGGCCGCGCTGGGCGTGAACATCCTGGTGGGTTACTGCGGCCAGATCTCGCTGGGTTCGGGCGCCTTCATGGCGGTGGGCGCCTACATGGCCTACAACACCTACATCCGCATCGAGGGCATGCCGCTGATCATCGCCCTGCTCTCAGGCGGCTTCTTCGCCACGCTGGTGGGCATGTTCTTCGGCATCCCCAGCCTGCGGGTGAAGGGCCTCTATCTCGCGGTGGCCACGCTGGCCGCGCAGTTCTTCTGCGACTGGGCCTTCCTGCGCATCGGCTGGTTCACCAACAACAACGCCTCGGGCTCGGTGTCGGTGTCCAACATGCAGGTGTTCGGCATGCCGATCGAGACGCCGGTGCAGAAGTACCTGTTCTGCCTGAGCTTCCTGGTGGTGTTCGGCCTGCTGGCCAAGAACCTGGTGCGCTCGGCCATCGGCCGTGAGTGGATGGCGATCCGCGACATGGACGTGGCCGCGGCCGTGATCGGCATCCGCCCGATGTACGCCAAGCTCAGCGCCTTCGCGGTCAGCTCCTTCATCGTGGGCGTGGCGGGCGCGCTCTGGGCCTTCGTGCACCTCGGTTCGTGGGAACCGGCGGCCTTCTCGATCGACCGCTCGTTCCAGCTGCTGTTCATGGTGATCATCGGCGGCATGGGCTCGATCATGGGCAGCTTCTTCGGCGCCGCCTTCATCGTGGTGCTGCCCATCTTCCTGAACCAGTTCCTGCCCGCGCTGGGTTCGCTGTTCGGCGTGGAGATTTCCACGGCGACCGTGTCGCACACCGAGTTCATGGTGTTCGGCGCGCTGATCGTGTGGTTCCTGATCGTGGAACCCCATGGCCTGGCGAAGCTCTGGAGCATTGCGAAACAGAAGCTTCGCCTGTGGCCCTTCCCGCATTGATGGATGGCTACCCCCTGCGCCGCTTCGCACGCCCTGCTGGCCGCAGCATGGGACAGAGCCCATGCTTCTTCGGGCTGTCCAAACCTGCGCAGGCAGGTTCGGAGCCGCGGCCCTCAGCCCCCTGGGAGGGGGGCGCTCCCTGTGGCCCGGCGAAGCCGGTTCCACGGGAGCTCTGGCCAGTGCACGTGCTCCGGTTGCAGTTGTGTTTTTGAGTGATGGTTTTCTGTGTGTGTATGACTTGTTCTTTTAGGAGACAAATGATGAAAGTGCGTAACCTGGTTCTTTCCGTGTCCATGGCCTGTGCCGCCCTCTCGGGTGCGCTGGTGTCGACCGCTGCCATGGCGCAAGCCAAGGAGCAGTTCTTCCCGGTGCTGGTGTACCGCACCGGAGCCTACGCGCCCAACGGTGTGCCGTTCGCCAACGGCTATGTGGACTACCTCAAGCTGGTGAACGCGCGCGGCGGCATCAACGGCGTGAAGCTGAGCTTCGAGGAGTGCGAAACCGGCTACGCAACGGACCGTGGCGTGGAGTGCTACGAACGCCTGAAGGGCAAGGGCGCCACGGTGTTCCAGCCGCTGTCGACCGGCATCACGTTCGCCCTGACCGAGAAGGCGCCCAACGACAAGATCCCCCTCATCACGGCCGGCTACGGTCGCAGCGAGTCGTCGGACGGTGGCGTGTTCAAGTGGAACTTCCCGATTGCCGGCACCTACTGGGTGGCGGCCGACGCGCTGGTCCAGCAGATCGCCAAGAAAGAAGGCGGCATGGACAAGCTGAAAGGCAAGAAGATCGCGCTGGTCTACCACGACAGCCCGTTCGGCAAGGAGCCGATTCCCCTGCTGCAGGAACGCGCCGCGCAACTGGGCTTCCAGCTGAGCCTGCTGCCCGTGACCGCCCCTGGCGTCGAGCAGAAGGCCACCTGGCTGCAGGTGCGCCAGCAGCGCCCGGACCACGTGATGCTGTGGGGCTGGGGCGTGATGAACTCCACCGCCCTGAAGGAAGCGCAGGCCACCGGCTACCCGCGTGAAAAGATGTGGGGCGTGTGGTGGGCGGGCGCCGAGCCGGACGTGAAGGACGTGGGCGCGGGCGCCAAGGGCTACAACGCCGTGACCATGCAGCACGGCACCGAAAAGGGCGCGGACGTGGTCAAGGAAGTGCTGGCCAAGCTGCACGACAAGGGCCAGGGCACCGGACCGAAGGAAGAAGTCGGCGACGTGCTGTACATGCGCGGCCTGATGAGCGCCATGTTCGCGGTCGAGGGCGTGCGCGCCGCGCAGGAGCGCTTTGCCAAGGGCAAGGTCGTGACGGGTGAGCAGGCCCGCTGGGGCTACGAGAACCTGAACCTGACGCAGCCCAAGCTGGACGCGCTGGGCTTCAAGGGCGTGCTGCGCCCGATCTCCACCAGCTGCCAGGACCACATGGGCGCCAACTGGGCCCGCGTGCACACCTGGGACGGTGCCAAGTGGCAGTTCTCCAGCGAGTGGCTCCAGGCCGACGAGCAGGTGCTCAAGCCCATGGTCAAGGCCGCTGCGGACAAGTACGCCGCCGAGAAGAAGCTGACCCGACGCGCACCGGCCGACTGCCAGAGCTAAGCCCCCCCCGCCGCGCTTCGCGCGACCCCCTCAAGGGGGCGACACCTGCGGCCCGGCAAAGCCGGTTCCGCGGTGTCCCTTGATGGGTCACCTCGCTGGCGGCGGGTTTGCGGCGGCTGACTTCAGCCGCCATTCGAAAGACCAGCTCGCTCGGTCTTTCGAATGGCTCCCAAGGAACACACCATGACGACTCCCAACATTGTTCTCAACGTCAACGGCATCGAGGTCATCTACAACCACGTGATCCTCGTGTTGAAGGGCGTTTCGCTCAACGTGCCCGAAGGCAAGATCGCCGCGCTGCTGGGCGGCAACGGCGCGGGCAAGACGACGACGCTGCGCGCCATTTCCAACCTGCTCAAGGCCGAGCGAGGCGAGGTCACCAAGGGCAGCGTGGAGCTGCGCGGCGAGCGCATTGAAAACCTCACGCCCGCCGATCTGGTGAACCGCGGCGTGGTGCAGGTGATGGAGGGGCGCCACTGCTTCGCCCACCTGACCATCGAAGAAAACCTCATGACCGGTTCGTACACGCGCACCGACAAGGCCGAGATCGCGCGCAACCTGGAGAAGGTCTACAACTACTTCCCGCGCCTGAAGACGCGCCGCACCTCGCAGGCGGCCTACACCTCGGGCGGCGAGCAGCAGATGTGCGCCATCGGCCGCGCGCTGATGGCCAACCCCAACGTCGTGCTGCTCGATGAGCCCTCGATGGGTCTGGCGCCGCAGATCGTGGAAGAGGTGTTCGAGATCGTGAAAGACCTCAACACCAAGGAAAAGGTCACCTTCCTGCTGGCCGAGCAGAACACCAACATGGCGCTGAAGTACGCCGACTATGGCTACATCATGGAAAGCGGCCGCATCGTGATGGACGGCCTGGCCGCCGATCTGCGCAACAACGAGGACGTGAAAGAGTTCTACCTCGGCATGGGCGGCGGTGAACGCAAGTCGTTCAAGGACGTGAAGAGCTACAAGCGCAGGAAAAGGTGGCTCGCGTAGCGAGCACCCCCGCGCCGCCTGCGGCGTCACCCCCTCAAGGGGGCAACGCGAGTGGCCCGGCAAAGCCGGTTCCACCGCGTTCTTGGTTCAAGACACCTCCCTCCACCCTTTGTCGCTGCTGCCATGACCGACTTCTTTGACCGCCTGGAAACCCGTTCACCCACCGATCGCGAAGCCGCTCAGATGGCCGCGCTGCCGGGTCAGCTGGCGCACGCCAAGCAGAACAGCGCGGCGTTCGCCGACATCCTGCGGGACATCGATGTCTCGGGCATCCAGAGCCGCGCCGCGCTGACCCGCATCCCGGTCACGCGCAAGAGCGAGCTGCTGGAGCGCCAGAAGGCCAAGCGGCAGCACGATGCGTTCGGTGGTTTTTCCACCCTGCTGCGCGGGCCGGCGATGTCGCGCATCTTCGCGTCCCCCGGCCCGATCTACGAACCCGAAGGCGCGAGCAAGGACTACTGGCGCGCCGGCCGCGCCCTGTTCGCCGCCGGCTTTCGCTCCGGCGAGCTGGTGCACAACAGCTTCAGTTACCACATGACGCCGGGCGCGTTCATCCTGGAGTCGGGCGCGCACGCCGTGGGTTGCACCGTGTTCCCGGCCGGCACCGGCCAGACCGAGCAGCAGCTCGAAGCCATGGTGGACCTCAAGCCCAACGGCTACACCGGCACGCCGAGCTTCCTGCGCATCCTGCTGGAGAAGGCCCGCGACACCGGTGCGGACGTCCGCAGCCTGACCAAGGCCTCGGTCGGTGGCGAGGCCTGCCCCCCCAGCCTCACGGCCTGGTTCAAGGAGCAGGGCGTGGACGTGTACCAGACCTACGCCACCGCCGACCTCGGCCTGGTGGCCTACGAGACCGCGGCGCGCGAGGGCCTGGTGCTGGAAGAAGGCGTGATCGTCGAGATCGTGCGCCCTGGCACGGGCGACCCGGTGGCCGAAGGTGAAGTGGGCGAACTGGTCGTGACCAGCCTCAACCCGGCCTACCCGCTGATCCGCTTCGGCACCGGCGACCTCTCGGCTGTGTTGCCAGGCACCTGCCCCACGGGCCGCACCGCGCCGCGCATCAAGGGCTGGATGGGCCGCGCCGACCAGACCACCAAGATCAAGGGCATGTTCGTGCACGCGGCCCAGGTGGCCGACATCGCCAAGCGCTTTCCACAGGTGCACAAGGCCCGCCTGGTCGTCAGCGGCGAGATGGCGAACGACCAGATGTGCCTGCAGGTGGAGGCCAGCGACGTGGGCGAAGGGCTTCGGGAACAGATCGAAGCGGCCATGCGCGAGGTCACCAAACTGCGTGGCCAGGTGCAGGTGGTGCGTCCGGGCAGCCTGCCCAACGACGGCAAGGTGATCGAGGACGCCCGCAGCTACCGTTGATCTGGCGCAAACACCTGTCACGAAAGGGTTTTCCCCTGTGCCCGGCTACGTAATTACCGCCATTTCAGGTCCGGATTTGAGGGCTACCATGCAACGTCGAACATCCACCCTAGGAGCAACCGCATGAAAAAGATCCTGGCCCTTGCACTGACCGCCGCCGTCTCGGCCGGTGCCTTTGCCCAAGCCTTCCCCAGCAAGCCCATCACCCTCGTGGTGCCTTTCGCCGCCGGCGGCCCGACCGACCTCGTCGCGCGCCAGCTGGCCGAAGCCATGCGCAAGCCCCTGGGCGGCGCCACGGTGGTGGTGGAAAACGCGGCCGGTGCCGGTGGCACCATTGGCGCCGCCAAGGTCGCCCGCGCCGCACCCGACGGCCACACCCTGCTGGTCTGGCACATCGGCATGGCCGCCACGGTTGGCCTGTACCGCAAGCTGCCCTACAAGCCGCTGGAGGACTTCGAGTACCTCGGCATGATCAACGATGTGCCCATGACGCTGCTGGGCGCACCCAAGCTGCCCGCCGCCACCTACCGCGACTTCGAGAACTACATCAAGGCCAACGGCGGCAAGCTCAACCTGGCCCACGCCGGCCTGGGTTCCGCCTCCCACCTGTGCGGCCTGATGTGGCAGTCGGCGATGAAGCTGGACAAGTCCATGACCACCATCGCCTACCGCGGCACGGGCCCGGCCATGAACGACCTGCTGGGCGGCCAGGTGGACGTGATGTGCGACCAGACCACCAACACCACGGCGCAGATCGAAGCCGGCCGCGTGAAGGCCTTCGCGGTGACCACCGCCAAGCCGCTGTCGGGCCACAAGCTGCTCAAGGACTACCCCTCGCTGCAGGAAATGGGCCTCAAGGGCTTCAACCTGACGATCTGGCACGCCATGTACGCCCCGAAGGGCACGCCGGCCGACGTGCAGAAGAAGCTCAACGACGCCCTGCAGGTCGCGCTGAAAGACCCCGAGTTCGTCAAGAAGCAGAATGAACTCGGCGCCATCGTCGTGACCGACAGCCGCGTGACCCCGGCGGGCCACAAGGCGTTTGTGACCAGCGAGATCACCAAGCTGAAGGCGGTGATCGAAGCCGCGGGCCAGTTCGCCGACTGACACCCGGGCGCCCGTGCCCGGTCGGGCACACATCACCCATCAAGCCGCCCTCGGGCGGCTTTTTTGTGCCTGCCGAGCGGCCGTTGACCCTTGCCCGGGGGGTCAGGTGCCCCAGACGATCGCCACGTCCGCCGTCTGGCAGCGTTGCATCATTTCGATGAAGGGTGCACAACGCATGCGCAGGCTGACCGTCTCGAACTCCGGTTCGGGCTCGCCCTTGGCCCGGGCCTCTTCCTTGAGGCGTTGTTGCAGGGCTTCTTCGACCACCGCGGCCTCGCGCAGCGCGTCGACCGCACCGGGAAACTCGGCCGGCTGAAGGATGCCGGGCCCCGCGGGGTCTTTGCCCAGGATTTCAAGGATGCGCTTGCCGGTGGGCTGGAGCATCACGAGGTCGCCCGTTTCTCGGGACTTGAATCGGTACAGGGACATGTGGAACTCCTAGGTTGAATGGGTTCATTCTTGCACCGCGGGCGCCCAGAAGATACCGGTTCCGTCAACGCGGTTCGGGTTTACCCGGTTGGTTGAATATATTTCAGGCCTAAACTAATCAAGCATGAACACTTCAACCCCCGCGCTGCGGCGCATCCTGTGCATCGGTGGTGGCCCGGCGGGCCTGTACTTCGCGCTGCTCATGAAGCGGCGCGACCCCTCGCTCACCGTCACGGTGGTCGAGCGCAACCGGCCGTTCGACACCTTCGGCTGGGGCGTGGTGTTCTCGGACCAGACGCTGCAGAACCTGAAGAAGGCCGACCCGGAGTCGGCCCAGCAGATGGCGGACGCCTTCAACCACTGGGACGACATCGAGGTGTTCTACAAGGGCGGCCGCGTGCGCTCCGGTGGCCACGGCTTCATCGGCATCGGGCGCAAGCGCCTGCTCAACATCCTGCAGGAACGCTGCCTGGCCCTCGGCGTGGACCTGGTGTTCGAGACCGACGTGACCGACGACCAGGCACTGGCGCAGCAGTACAACGCCGACCTCGTGATCGCCAGCGACGGCCTGAACAGCCGCATCCGCACGCGCTATGAAAGCAGCTTCCAGCCCGACATCGACACCCGCCAGTGCCGCTTCGTCTGGCTGGGCACGAAGAAAACCTTTGACGCCTTCACCTTCGCCTTCGAACAGACGCAACACGGCTGGTTCCAGGCCCACGCCTACAAGTTCGACGACGAGACCTCGACCTTCATCGTCGAGACGCCCGAAGACGTGTGGAAGGCACACGGCATCGAGGACATGAGCCAGGAAGACGGCGTGGCGTTCTGTGAAAAGCTGTTCGCGAAGTACCTGGATGGCAACGCCCTGATCAGCAACGCCAAGCACCTGCGCGGCTCGGCCAACTGGATCCGCTTCCCGCGCGTGATCTGCCACACCTGGGTGCACTGGCAGGAGATTCCTGCCCCCCACGCTCCGCCGCTGCGCGGGTCGCTGCCCCTCGAGGGGGCTGATCCGGCTTGGGGCGGCCCGGCGCCGGATCGCGCGGCAAGGCGCACACCCATCGTGCTCATGGGCGACGCGGCGCACACCGCGCACTTCTCCATCGGCAGCGGCACCAAGCTCGCGCTGGAAGACGCGATCGACCTGGCCGACGAGTTCACGCGCCACGCCAACGCCGACACGGCCGCCGTGCTGCAGGGCTACGAAGCGCGCCGCAGTGTCGAGGTGCTGAAGATCCAGAACGCGGCGCGCAACTCCACCGAGTGGTTCGAGAACGTCGACCGCTACACCGGCATGGACATCCAGCAGTTCAGCTACTCGCTGCTCACGCGCAGCCAGCGCATCAGCCACGAGAACCTGCGCCTGCGCGACGCGAAGTGGCTGGAGGGCTACGAGGCCTGGCTGCAGACCCAGGCCGTGCCAGGCACCGCGCCCAAGAAGCACCCGACGCCGCCCATGCTGCTGCCGCTGAAGGTGCGCAGCGTGGAGCTGAAGAACCGCATCGTCGTCTCGCCCATGGCGCAGTACAAGGCCACCGACGGCGTGGCGGGCGACTGGCACCTGATGCACCTGGGCGCGCGCGCCGTGGGGGGCGCGGCGCTGGTGATGGTGGAGATGACGAGCCCGACGCCCGAAGGCCGCATCACCCCCGGCTGCCCGGGCCTGTGGAACGACACTCAGCAGGCCGCCTTCCAGCGCATCGTGGACTTTGCACACGGCAACAGCAGCGCCAAGATCGGCATCCAGCTCGGCCACAGCGGCCCCAAGGGTTCGACTCAGCTCGGCTGGGAGACCACCGACGAGCCGCTCGCCCAAGGCAACTGGCCGCTGCTCTCGGCCAGCGCCGTGCCCTATGGCGAACAGAATCAGGTGCCCCAGGCGATGACCCGCGCCGACATGGAGGCGATGACCGCCGCGTTCGTCGCCTCCACCCAGCGCGCCGCCGCCGCCGGCTTCGACTGGCTGGAGCTGCACGCCGCCCACGGCTACCTGCTCTCGGCCTTCATCTGCCCGCTCACCAACCAGCGCACCGACGGGTACGGCGGCTCGCTCGAAAACCGCTGCCGCTACCCGCTGGAGGTCTTTGCGGCCATGCGCGCGGTGTGGCCAGCCGACAGGCCCATGAGCGTGCGCATCTCCGCGCACGACTGGGCGCCCGGCGGCAACACGCCCGACGACGCTGTCGACATGGCGCGAATGTTCAAAGCCGCCGGCTGCGACGTGATCGACGTGTCCTCCGGCCAGACCACGCGCGCCGCCAAGCCGGTCTACGGCCGCATGTACCAGACGCCGTTCGCCGACCGCGTGCGCAACGAGGCCGGCATCCTGACCATGGCGGTGGGCGCTATTCAAGAGGCCGACCACGCCAACAGCATCATCGGCGCCGGCCGAGCCGACCTCTGCGCCGTCGCCCGCCCGCACCTCGCCGACCCGGCCTGGACGCTGCACGAAGCCGCCAAGCTGCAGACCCGAGCGGTGGACTGGCCCCTGCCCTACCTGAGCGGTCGCGACCAGCTGTACCGCGAGATCGCGCGCCAGCAGAGCCTGCTGGCCGCACCCACCGCCACCGACCCGGCAGAAGCCACATGACCCTCGACCTCGAAGCCCGCGCCCACAGCGAACACGCGCAGGAACTGCGCCTCTGGCTGCGCCTGCTCACCTGCTCGCAGCTGATCGAAAAGCGCGTGCGCGCCGGCCTGCGCGAGCAGTTCGACACCACCCTGCCGCGCTTCGACCTGATGGCGCAGCTCGAACGCCACCCCGACGGTCTGAAGATGAAGGAGCTGTCGCACCGGCTCATGGTCACGGGCGGCAACGTCACCGGCATCACCGACCAGCTGGTGGCCGAAGGCCTGGTGGAGCGCATGGCCGTGGAGGGCGACCGCCGGGCCTTTCAGGTGCGCCTCACACCCCAGGGTCGCAGCGCCTTCGAGCACATGGCCACGCAGCACGAGCAGTGGATCGTCGGCGCTTTCGAGGGCTTGTCGCCACGCGACCTGGACCAGCTGCACAAGTTGCTGGGCAAGGTCAAACAACACCAACTCGACATCAACCAACGCATGGACTCCGAGGCGGAGTGACCCCCACATGAAACACCCCATCCCCGACCACAACCCCATGCGCGCCCAATACAGCGCGATGGCCGGCGTCACCCCCAGGCACTTCGCCCTCAGCGTCGCCGACGGCGTGGCCACCCTCACGCTGAACCGCCCCGAGCGCAAGAACCCGCTCACCTTCGACTCCTACGCCGAACTGCGCGACTGGTTCCTTGGCCTGCAGCGCGCCACCGACATCAAGGCCGTGGTGCTCACCGGCGCGGGCGGCAACTTCTGTTCGGGCGGCGACGTGCACGAGATCATCGGCCCGCTCACGAAAATGAGCATGCCCGAGCTGCTGGCGTTCACCCGAATGACGGGCGCGCTGGTCAGCGCCATGCGCGCCTGCCCGCAGCCCATCGTGGCCGCGCTCGACGGCGTGTGTGCCGGCGCCGGCGCGATGATGGCGCTGGCCTCCGACCTGCGACTGGGCACGCCCTCGGCCACGGTCGCCTTCCTGTTTACCCGCGTCGGCCTGGCCGGCGCCGACATGGGTGCCTGCGCCCTGCTGCCGCGCATGATCGGCCAGGGCCGCGCGAGCGAACTGCTGTTCACCGGCCGCGCCATGACCGCGGCGGAAGGCCAGGCCTGGGGCTTCTTCAACGCGCTGCACGAGAGCGCCGCGCTGCTGCCCGCGGCGCACAAGCTCGCCGCGCAACTCGCGCAGGGCCCGACCTTCGCGCACGGCATGACCAAGACCATGCTGCACCAGGAATGGGCCATGACGCTGGACCAGGCCATCGAAGCCGAGGCCCAGGCGCAGGCCATCTGCATGCAGACGCAGGACTTCCGGCGCGCGTACGAGGCGTTTGCGGCCAAGCAGCGCCCGGTCTTCGAAGGCGACTGAAGGAACACGCCATGGTTGCCTTTGAACACCCCCACCCGCACGGCGCGCTGGCGCCGACCGCGCACCTCGAACTGCCGTTCTTCGACGACGCGCACCGCGCACTGGCCAACGGACTCGTCGCCTGGGCACGCGAGCAGCGCGTGGACGAAACCGACGACCGCGCCGCCTGCAAGGACTGGGTGCTGCGGCTGGGAGCCGCCGGCTGGCTGCGTTACTGCGTGCCCGAAGCCCACGGTGGTGCGCTGCCCGCGCTCGATTCGCGCGCGCTGGTGATCCTGCGCGAGACCCTGGCCTTTCACTCGCCGCTGGCCGACTTCGCCTTCGCCATGCAGGGCCTGGGCAGCGGCGCGATCACGCTCGCGGGCACGCCCGCCCAGCAGTCGCGCTACCTGCGCGCCGTGGCCAGCGGCGAGAACATCGCGGCTTTTGCCTTGAGCGAACCCGATGCCGGCTCCGACGTCGCCGCGATGGCCCTGAGCGCCACGCAGACGGCCACCGGCTGGCAGCTCAATGGCCAGAAGACCTGGATCAGCAACGGCGGCATGGCGGACTTCTACGTGGTGTTCGCCAAGACCGATCCGGGTGCGGGCGCGCGCGGCATCAGCGCCTTCATCGTCGACGCTGACGCGCCGGGCCTGGACAGCAGCGCCCACATCCAGGTGATGGCGCCGCACCCGCTGGCCACGCTCACCTTCACCGCTTGCACCGTGGGCCAGGGTGCGCTGGTCGGCAACGTCAACGGCGGGTTCAAGCTCGCCATGCAGACGCTGGACATCTTCCGCGCCTCGGTCGCCGCCGCTGCGCTGGGCATGGCGCGCCGCGCCTTTGCCGAGGCGGTGGTCCATGCGAAAAGCCGCAAGATGTTCGGGCAGACCCTGGCCGACTTCCAGCTCACGCAGGCGAAGCTGGGCGAGATGAGCGCGCTGATCGACGCCGCCGCCCTGCTCACCTACCGCGCCGCCTGGCAACGCGACTGCAGCAGCGCCAGTGGCGCCGGCACACCCGCCTACACCGCCGCAGCGGCCAGTGCCAAGCTCACCGCCACCGAGAACGCGCAGAAGGTCATCGACATGGCGCTGCAGATGTTCGGCGGCCGCGGCGTGCAGGTGGGCAATGTGATCGAACACCTGTACCGCGACATCCGCTCGCTGCGCATCTACGAAGGCGCGAGCGAGGTGCAGCTGCTCATCCTGGGCAAACAGGCGTTGAGATGACCCCCTGCGCCGCGTCCCATCTTTCCCCCGAGAGGGGAACCGCACCGAAGGCCCGGCAAAGCCGGTTCTGGGGTGTGTGCGGCTCAAAAGCACTTCGCTCCAACACCTTGGCTTTATCGAACGCAGGAGATTCCCATGCCCTCCGCTCAAATTGATCGGTTCGTCCACGACCGCTTGCCGCCACCGGACCTGTGGCCCGAGCTGCGCTACGACCTGCCCGAGCTGCAACAGATCCCCGCGCAGCTCAACGTGGTGCAGGCGCTGTTCGATCGCGCGGTGGCCAGCGGCCACGCCGATCGACCGTTCCTGCGCAGCGACGAGCGCACGCTGAGCTACGCACAGGCCCGCGCCGAGGTGAACCGCATCGCGAATGTGCTGGCCCAGATGGGTCTGCAACCTGGCAACCGCGTGCTGCTGCGCGGCGGCAACTCGGTCGCCATGGCGCTGGCCTGGCTGGCCGTGGTGCAGAGCGGGCTGATCGCGGTGGCCACCATGCCGCTGCTGCGCGCCACCGAGCTCAAGGCCATCATCGACAAGTCGAAGCCTTCAGCGGCGCTGTGCGACGTGAAACTGCAGGACGAGCTCAAGGCGGCCCTGTCACAAAGTCCGGACACGGCAAGCCTTCCGTTGCGCTTGTTCAACACCGGCGACGCGGCCGTGGTGCTCGGCGGTTCGCTCGAAGTGCTGGCCCGCCACGCCAGCGACCAGGCCGCCCCCTGCCCCACCAGCGCCGATGACATCGCCCTGCTGGCCTTCACCTCCGGCACCACCGGCAGCCCGAAGGCCGCCGTGCACACGCACCGCGACGTGCTGGCCGCATGCGAAACCTGGCCGCGCCACGTGCTGCGCGCCACGCCGGACGACATCGTCATGGGCTCGCCTCCGCTGGCCTTCACCTTCGGTCTGGGCGGCCTGCTGGTGTTCCCCATGTGGGCCGGCGCCTCGGTCTACTTCCCTGGCATTCCCTACACGCCCGAGGCCATGGTCAAGCTCATCGGCCAGGTGGGCGCCACCATCTGCTACACGGCGCCCACCTTCTACCGCCAGATGGCCGCGTTCGCGAAACAGCATGGCATCGGGCGGCTGCGCATCAGCGTCAGCGCCGGCGAGGGCTTGCCCGACGCCACGCGCCAGCTCTGGAAAGAGGCGAGCGGCCTGGAGATGCTCGACGGCATCGGCGCCACTGAAATGTTCCACATCTTCATCTCTTCGCCGCCCGAGTCTGTGAAGCGCGGCGCGATCGGCCAGGTGGTGCCCGGCTACCTGGCCAAGATCGTCAACGAGCAGGGTGACGAGCTGCCACGTGGTCAGGTCGGCCGTCTGGCGGTCAAAGGCGCGACTGGCTGCAAGTACCTCGACGACGCGCGCCAGGGGGCGTACGTGCAGGGCGGCTGGAACTTCCCGGGCGACGCCTTCAGCCAGGACGAAGACGGCTACTTCGTTTACCAGGCCCGCACCGACGACATGATCATCACCGCCGGCTACAACGTGGCCGGTCCGGAGGTGGAGGCGGCTCTGCTGCAGCACCCCGCGGTGGCCGAATGCGGCGTGGTCGGGCGCCCGGACGACGAGCGCGGCATGGTGATCCTGGCCTACGTGGTGCTCAAACAAGGACAGACCGGCGACGACGCCCAGATCAAGGTTCTTCAGGACCATGTCAAGCACACGCTGGCCCCCTACAAGTACCCGCGCGAGGTGCGGTTTGTGACCGCCCTGCCGCGCACCGAGACCGGCAAGCTTCAGCGCTTTGCGCTTCGCAAGATGGCCATCGACACCAACGCCTGAAGGCACCAAGAAAGCACACCATGCAAAAACTGCAACCGCCCGGCTGGGCCACCCCCAAGGGTTACGCCAACGGCATCGCCGCCCGCGGAACCCTGGTTTTCGTGGGCGGCCAGATCGGCTGGAACGCCGCTCAGGAATTCGAAAGCGACGACTTCATTCACCAGACCAAGCAGGCGTTGCAGAACGTCCACGCCGTGCTGACCAGCGCCGGTGCCGGGCCCGAGCACATGGCCCGCATGACCTGGTACATCACCGACCGCGACGAATACAACACCCGTCTGCGCGAACTCGGTTCGGCCTACAGGGACGTGATGGGCAAACACTTCCCGGCGATGACCTGCGTGGAAGTCAGTCGACTGGTGGAAGCGCGCGCCAAGGTGGAGATCGAGGTGACGGCGGTGCTGCCGGATTGAAGCGCTGATCCATTTGCAGCAACACGGGGCGCACCACAAGCCCCATCTGCTACCAAGCAGAAACAACAAAGCCCGCTTAAAGCGGGCTTTGTTGAGGAACTCTGGTCAGTTCCGGATTGGTTGCGGAGGCAAGATTTGAACTTGCGACCTTTGGGTTATGAGCCCAACGAG
>NZ_JADMKB010000082.1 GCF_018780075.1 Hydrogenophaga sp. | reverse complement strand
CCCAGGCTTCGATGTTCGAAATGACCAAGATGATCAACGAACACCTGAAGTGATCGTCGACGCGAAGGGGCACCCTGTGCTCCTCGTGTGCGGAGAGCCGGCCTTGCCGGCTCTTTTTTTTGCCCATGCTGTTTGCACCCGGTCCTTTCAGATGTGAGAAACTGAAACAGCACTTCCCCCATCCGAGGTATGACAAGCCAGCCGCCCCCAAGCACCATGCTCTCCCAAGGCAACACGGTACCGTCCCCAGAGGTGCCGCCACTGCCGCTGATGCAGAACAAGGTGGTGCTGGTGATGGACCTGGTGGAATCCGTGAGGCTGATGGCATCGAACGAGGCGTCCGTGGTGTTCCACTGGCACAGCTTTCTTCAGCACGCCCGCGACGAGGTGCTGCCCCGCCACGGCGGACGCCTGGTCAAGAGCCTGGGCGACGGCATCCTGGTCGAATTCGACGAGGTCGCCCCGGCAGCCAAAGCCACGCTCAGGCTGCATCGGTTCTTCGACGAATACAACCGCAGGCGAGACGACGACAGCAAGCTGTGGCTGCGGGCAGGTCTGAACGCCACACACCTGTACGTCGACGACCACGACGTGTTCGGCCACGGGGTCAATCTGGCGGCCCGCGTGGCCGGTCTTGCGGGCCCGGGCGAAACAGTCATCACCGCGAACGTGCACGACGCACTGGTCGATGGCGTCGATGGCGACATGGCGGACATGGGCGAGTGTTATCTCAAGCACTGGCCAGAACCAGTGCGAACCTGGACGCTGTCGCCCCCTTCCGGAACGGGCCTGTTCCTCAAACCCGCTGCCCTGGCCAGACCCGACGACTTCAGGGCCACCATCGCTGTCCTGCCATTCGTCTCGCGGGGCAATGTCGCCGAACACTTCGTCATTGGCGAGTTGCTGGCCGATGGTGTCATCGTGCAGCTGTCGCGCAGCCAGCACCTGCGCGTCATTTCACGGCTGTCGACCTCGGTGCTCAGAGGGCGGGAAGACGCAAACCAGACCGCCAGCCAGCAACTCGACGCCCACTTCGTGCTGTCGGGCAGCTACGTCGCGATGGGTGACCGCGTGCTGGTGACCGCAGAGTTGTGCAACTCGCGAAGCAACGAAGTGATCTGGGCCGACCGGCTGACCGGCGACGTGATGGACGTGGTCCAGCAGGAGAGCGAACTGATCAACGCCCTGGCGTCGACCTGCGCCGACCAGCTGTTGCACTCGGAGGTGCAACGCACCCTGACCCAGGCCCTGCCCCGGCTGGACAGCAGCGCCCTGATGCTGGGCGCGATCAACCTGATGCACCGCTCCACCCGCCGCGATCTCGAGCGCAGCCAGCAGCTGCTGGAGGCCCTGGTGGACCGCCACAAGCGCTCGGTCGCACCCTGGGCGTGGTTGGCCAAGTGGCACATCATGCAGGTGGTGCAGGGCATCGCTCCGAACCCCCAAGAATCATTCCAAAGGGCGATCGACATCTCGGACCGCGCGCTGGACATGGCGCCGGACAGCGCCCTGGCGCTTTCGGTCAAAGGACACGCCATGTGCCACCTGGGCAAAGATGTCGAGGAATCGAACAGGTTGCTCAACGAGGCCACCCATTCAAACCCCAACGACCCGATGGCAAGGCTGTACAGCAGCGTGTGGTCACAGTTGTGGGGAAGGCCCGCAGACTCGTTGCAGGCCGCGCAGGACGCACTCGCTCTATCACCGCTGGACCCGCAGCGGTATTACTTCGAGATGATGCTTGCCAACAGCCATTTGGCCATGGGCAACTACGCGGCGGCCATTGAACTGTGCAAAAGCTCGCTGAGCAAAAACCGGTACCACGCCCCCACGGTGAGGGTTCTCGTGTTCAGCCAATACGAAGCCGGACTCCGTGATGATGCAAGACGGACCCTGGAGTTGCTCTGTCAGTTGCAGCCCGACTTGACGGTCAACCGGTACCTTGCCTCCGGCAACCAGAGCCAAACAAGACAACACGGCGCACGGGTCCTCAAGGCTTTGGGCCTGCCGGAATACTGATCTTCAACACTGAAAACAGGAGGCTCCATGAGCGGTGGGTACAGCGGTGGGTACAGCGGTGGGTACAGCGGTGGGTATAGCGGTGGGTATAGCGGCGGATATGGCTCCGGCGTTGCTCAAGCCATAGATACCAGTCGCGCCGCCATCGCAGGCCCGTTCGACGGCGCGGTGCTCCATCCCGCCACGCCTGGGTTCAACCAAGACCAGAACCTGCGCCTCTGGGCCGACGGTCCGCGGATGACCACCTGCTTTGAAGAACTGGTCGAAGGTCTTTCCGTTACCGCCTCGGCGAGCACCAAACAGGCCGACTTGAAGTTCGCCAACCTCGGCGCGACCACGATCAAGAACCGTACGCTGGTGCAACTGCAAGGCCCGTCAAAGAACCTGCTCAAGCAGCAACTGGATCTGGTCGCGGCCTATGCGGATCTGCGCGGAGACAGGGCCGCCGAGGTGCTGGACCAGCTGACCGCGCCGGTCGGTTACTGGTCGGCCGTGCTGGGTCTGACGGCCCACCGACACAAGAAAACGCTGCAGCTGATCGAGATCGCGCTGGGCCTGTGCGTGCATGTCGAGATGCGGCTCAAACACATCTTTGCGACCCTGCGGCCGGTGGAGCTGTCGCCACAGATCCAGCCCATGATCCCCACGCCGGGACACGGCAGTTGGCCCAGTGGCCACTCTACCGAAGCGTTCGCGGTGGCCACCTTGCTGGAAACGTTCATGGACCAGGCGCGGCCGGGCAAGAACGACGGCCAGCACAGCCGCACGCAACTGCAGCGTCTGGCCGCGCGCATCGCGGTCAACCGCACGGTGGCCGGCGTCCACTATCCGGTGGACAGCGCGGTCGGTCGCCTGCTGGGCACCAGCCTTGGCGAGTTCTTTGTGGCCCGTGCCACCAGCGGCAACGTCCGGCTGCGTGGCTTCGACAGCGACAAGTTCGTCGAGGCGGATGGCGCCCCCAAGGACTTCAAGCTCAGCGACCCCATGGACGCGGGCGCCTACAGCGTGGGCGGCCCGGCGATCCCGCTGCCCCAGGCAGACACCCTGGGCTGGCTGTGGCAGGAGGCCCTGAAGGAGTGGTCATGAGCGGTGTTGCCCAGCCCTGGCTGCCGCTGCCCAAAGGCGAGGTCACGGGCACGGACTGGTCCTTGCCGGGCAGCATCGAGGGCGCCGACCCCTACCTCGCGTGGGCGGAAGCCGACCGCTTTGAAGGTTACCGACTGGGCGAAGGCCTGGCAGCCAAGCCAAATTGGCTGCCGATCATCATCGAACTCCACCCAGGTTTCGGCATTCAGGACCTGCTGCAGGCTTCTGATGTGAAGTGGTTGCAGGTGCCCAAGGCCTACCTGCTGCTGCCAGGGCTTCGCTTCTGCACGGCACGCGCGCGAAAGGGCTTTTTCAAGGAGATGCGAAAGCGCTCGGACTTGGCCGGCATCGTCCGGCGCTTCGAGCTCGGCCTGCCCGTGGAGGAGCACACCGGGCCACTGACAGACCCGGCGTTGCCCGGTGACGCCGCCCCAGCTTGTCCGGAGCGCGTGGGAGGCAAGGTGATCGGCATCATCGATGGTGGCCTGGCGATGGCCAACACCGCTTTCCTGAAGCCCGATGGACAGCCGCGGGTGCGCCACTTCTGGCGCCAGGACGAATTCGACGGTCCGCACGGACCGGGCCTGGGCCGCCGCCTGCGCAGCCGCCTGGACCCTCGACGCGCCGGCCCGACGCCGCCGGTGATGGGCTACGGCCATGAACTGACGGCCGCCGACATCCGCGCCGCCATGGACCGGTTCACGCTGAACGGCTCGGTCGACGAGGACGACCTGTACGACTACCTGCAGTGCTGGGACCTGAAGCACCCGGTCAACCATGGGACGGTGGTGGCGAGCCTGGCCGCCGGCCCCTGGCTGGCCACCGCCCGCATGAGCAGCGCTGCGCACACGCCGGACATGACACCGGCCGACGACGAGGCCAGCCGCGCGCCCCTGATCGCGGTGCAGCTGGACTGGTCCAACGTCATCGACACCTCGGGTGGAGCGATGAATGTCAGTGTGCTGGACGCACTGATGTACATCCTGAACCGGGTGACCGCCGACGCGAGGCTGGTGGTCAACATCAGCTGGGGCACGCTGGCCGGCCCTCACGACGGCACTTCGGTGCTGGAAGCGGCCATCGACCATCTGATCAACCTGTGCATGCCCGAGCAGCTGCAGGTCTTCATTCCGGCGGGCAACGGATACCAGGACCGCACCCATGTGAACCAGACACTGCAGCCGGGGGGTGATCCCGCCGAACTGCACTGGCACATCCAGCCCGACGACCGGACCCAGAGCTTTCTCGAGTTGTGGCTGGGCGACCCCGACCTGCCCGAGGAAGCGCTGCAGGACATCAGCATCGAGGTCACCCTGCCGGGGGGGCAGGTGCTCGGGCCGATGACGGTCGGCCATGCGGGTTGCTGGCCCTCGTCCGCGGCGCCTCAGTTGGCACTGGTGTTTCCGAGAAAAACCGCGCTGGGGCGGCACGGCACCTGCGCCCTGCTCGCTCTGTGCCCGACGGCCTCGCACCACCCCGAAGACCGGCTGTCGCCGGCTGGCGTCTGGCGGGTGAAGGTCCGCAACGGCGGGTTCAACCCCGTCGTGCTGGATGCCTACGTGGAACGGGACGATGTGGCACAAGGCACCCACACCGGTGCCCGCCAGTCCTCCATGCTGGACCTTTGCTAC
This sequence comes from Hydrogenophaga sp., assembly GCF_018780075.1. Taxonomy (GTDB): domain Bacteria; phylum Pseudomonadota; class Gammaproteobacteria; order Burkholderiales; family Burkholderiaceae_C; genus Hydrogenophaga. The sequence continues at coordinate 11,615 of NZ_JADMKB010000082.1, read as the reverse complement.
GACACCAGCGGGAACATTGACAGCTTCATCGACCATCCGGACAACCCGACGCCGATCCGGCGCAGCGGCGTGTTCAACAGCATCGGGACCGGACAACACACGGACTCGGTCGGCGGCGTCCGCTTCGCCTCCAGCGCGTTCGACCCGGCCGCACGCTACAGCCCCAGACTGCCTGATCCGGATGCGACCCGCCTGCCCCAGCGGTATGGCGTCAAGAAGGTCCCCGATCGGTTGGCTGTCAGCGACGAAAGCACGGCACTCTGGGGGGTGCTGGGTGCAGGAAGCCGAAGCGGCTCCTCCGTGCGGATGTACGGCACCAGCTGCGCCTCGCCACAGATCGCCAGGAAGCGCCTCTGATTCAGAAAGTCACCAGCGCGCCGGCAAGGCCTTGAGCAGCCAGATCCAGCGCTCGCGCACGGCGATGTAGCCGCCGGTTTCCAGGTCCTTGAGCAGGCGGGACACCATTTCGCGCGAGCACGCCAGGTGCTGCGCCAGTTCCTGATGGGTCAGCCGCTCGCCGAGGCGGCGCTCGCCGGAGGCTTCGGGTTCCTGGGCCAGCTGGTTGAGAAGGCGCGCCAGGCGACCATAGACATCGATGAGGGCCACGTTGCCGGCGCTCTGGGTCGCCAGCCGCGCCCGGCGGATCAGCCGGGCCATGAGTTCCAGCGCGAACTCGGGGTGCTGTGCGATGTAGTTCAGCAGCACCGCCCGGGAGATCACGGAACAGGTCGTTGCGTCGACCGCCTCGACGTTGGCCGATCGCGGGCCACCATCGAGCGACATCTCACCCACATACTCCAGCGGACCGTAGAAGCCCAGGGTCAGCTCCTTGCCGTTGCCATCCCCGAGAAAAGCGCGCAGACGGCCTTGCAGGACGATGTAGATCGTGTCGCCGGACTCACCCTCCTGGATCAGCAGCGCTCCGCTGCGGTAGCGCCGCTGCACGCCCAGTGCTGCCAGAGCCTTGATGTGAGGTGATGGCGCGTCATTGGCAGGAAGGAACGGGGCGGCGGGCATCCAGGCTCATGGTTGTGCAAAATCCATGGCATTGTGAAGCATCGGTGAGATCACGCGCAAGGCGGGCACCACAGGCGGCAGGCTGTGCACGCGCTGCATCATGTTGCGGATGCTGCTGCAACCGGTCTTTTCGCGCAGCGCCTTGATCTGGCTGCGCACGGTGGATTGGGCCACGCCATGTTCGCGCGCGATGTCGGGAATGGTCAGGCCGCGGCACAAGGCGATGAGCACCGACTCTTCGCTGGGGCTCAGGTTCTGGGCTCTCGCGTACATGCGAAGCGCGAGGTTCTCGCAAGCGTTCTGACGCGAGAGCAGCACCAGCACCGACGGTGCATCGAACTCCAGCGGGTGGCTCAAGGGAACGAACGCCATGGACAGCTCTTGTTCGCCTTGCTTGAGCAGCACCAGCCGCCGCTGACCCCGCAGGGCCTGCTCCAGGGCCACCTGGATCTTGGCCGTCAGATCGGTGCTGCGCCCCAGCAAAGCGCGGGCATGGGTCATGATGAGCCGACCCGTGGCCATCTCGTGCCGGGCGAGGTGGTTCGCGTGGCGGATGCGGCCCTGGGCGTCGATCACCAGCAAGCCGTAGTCCACTTCGTCCAGCACACGCAACAACAAGGCCTGTCCGAAGCCCTCATTGCGAGACGGTGGTTCCGCGTGAAAAAAGAGGTCACTGGCGCTGCGTTGGATGGTGGCTTGCATGGTGCTTTCCTCTGTGTTTGGGATGAGGAAAGCTTAGGGACAAGACCCTGTTACAACCCGTGAGCCATTGCCCGACGGTCTGTGATGTATTCACATGCCGCGTTGCCAAAAACCAACAATTCGGACCCTGTCAGCGCGATTTGTTCCGGATCGCAGACAGCGTGCCACGCGTCGTGATGACCTCGGGATCGAGCGTCACCTCGATCACCGTGCCGTTGGGCGCCGCGAGCGCTCGCAGCAAGGCGGGTTCAAATTCGGAGGTGTGGGTGATGCGCTCGGCCGCGTAGCCGTAGGCCCGGGCCAGCGCGCAGAAGTCGGGGTTGCGCAGGTCCGACCCGCTCACGTGGGCCGGGTATTCGCGTTCCTGGTGCATGCGGATGGTGCCGTAGGTGCCGTTGTTGAGCAGCAGCACGATGCTTTTCGCGCCGTGCTGCACGGCGGTGGCGAGTTCCTGACCATTCATGAGGAAATCGCCGTCACCCGCGATGGTGAAGGCGGTGCGCCCGGTGAGGATGGCCGCCGCAATGCCGGCCGGCACACCGTAACCCATGGCGCCGTTGGTGGGCGCGAGCTGGGTCTTGTGGCCCTTGACCAGCCCGGTATACCGAAAGAAGCGGTGCAGCCAGCTGGCGAAATTGCCCGCGCCGTTGGTGAGCACCGCATCGGCCGGCAGGTGACGCTGCAGGCTGTGGATGATGGCCGGCATGTCGATGCTGCCGGGCAGCACGATGCCACCGTTGGCCACGTCCACGTTGGCCTCGTAGTCGGCGTGGCAGGCCTGGGTCCACTGGCCCCAGGCGACACCGGGAGGCGCCGTCAACACCTCCAGACTGCGCGCCGCCGCGTTCATGGTGGCGTGGATCGCCAGCGTGGCCTGGTAGACGCGGTTCAACTCTTCGGCGCTGGCGTGGATGTGCACCAGCTTCTGTTTTGGCACCGGCGCTTCGATCAGCGTGTAGCCGCCGGTCGTGGCCTCACCCAAGCGCGGACCGATGGCGATCAGCAGGTCGCTCTCGCGCACGCGCGCGGCCAGGGCCGGATTGATGCCGAGGCCGATGTCGCCCGCGTAGTGGGGATGGTGGTTGTCGAAACAGTCCTGGAAACGGAAGGCGTTGGCCACGGGCAGTTGCCAGTTTTCAGCGAAACGCTGCAAGGCGGCGGCCGACTGTGGCGTCCAGCCGCCACCGCCAGCGATCACCAGCGGGCGCTGGGCCTGAAGCAACAGTTCGCGCAGCGTGCGCAACGCGCCCGGGTCGCTCCAGGCCTGCACCGGCTCCACACGCGGCAGCGGCTCGGCGTCCACCGTCTGCGTGAGCATGTCTTCGGGCAACACCAGCACCACCGGGCCCGGCCTGCCGTTCATGGCGGTGGCGAAGGCACGGGCGACGTACTCCGGAATGCGGCGCGCATCGTCGATGCGTTCCACGCGCTTGGCCATGCCCTTGGTCGTGGGGCCAAAGAAGCTCAGGTAATCCACTTCCTGGAAGGCTTCGCGGTCGCGCGCGTCGCTGGCCACGTCGCCCACAAAAAGCACCATGGGCGTGGAGTCCTGGAAGGCGGTGTGCAGGCCGATGGAGGCGTTGGTCGCGCCCGGCCCCCGGGTCACGAAACAGATGCCGGGGCGGCCGGTCAGCTTGCCCTGCGCTTCGGCCATGAAGGCCGCCCCACCCTCTTGCCGGTTCGTCACGAACCGGATGCGGTCGGCGTGGGCATGAAAGCCGTCGAGCACGGCGAGGTAACTTTCACCTGGGACCCCGAAGGCGTGGGTCACGCCCTGGGCGATCAGGCATTCAACAAGCAGGTGGCCAGCGATGGGAGAGGTCATGCCGGCATTGTGCCGCGCGCCAGCGTTCAGTTTGTGCGGCGGCCGACACCGATGGCGGCGTACACCGAGACGAACAGTGCGACGGCCGCGCCGGTCAGCGTGAGCGCGTACCAGCCTCGGTCCATGAAGCCGCCGAAGATCATGGGCGACACGGCGAAGCCCACGTCCAGGCCGGAGTACACCGTGCCGTAAACACGGCCGGTCGCGCCCTTGGGCGTGGCTTTCTTGATCATCATGTCGCGGCTGGGGCCACCCACGCCGACGGCAAAGCCGGTGGCGGCGAGTGCCACCATCGTGCCGGTGGCGCCCAGCCAGCCGGTGGCGCAGACCAGCAGCAGCACCGCGCCGGCCAGCATGGCCGCCGCCACCACACGATCGCTTTGTTTGGTGTAGGCCGCCACGAAGCCGCCGACCAGCATGCCGAAGGCGCCGCACAGCATGTAGGCGCTGATGGTGAAGGTGGCCGCTTCCACGCTCACGCCGTAGAGGTTTTTCAGAATGGAGGGCGCGAAGCTCTGCACCACGGCCAGCGTCATGGTGGACAGCAGGAAGAACGAGAAACACCACCACACCACGGGCAGTTTCATGAAGGCAAGGTCCGAGCCCTTGGGCGCGTCGGCGTGGCGCACATGCACTTCGGTGCGCAGCTTGTCGCGCTGCCAGAACAGCAGGGCCAGCACGGCCACATACAGCAGCGCCGCTGCGTGGTACGCGGTGCGCCAGTCAGCGAGCGCGGTGATGCCGACCAGAAACGCCGGCGCCAGCGCCCAGCCCAGATTGCCGGTGAGACCGTGCGCGCTGAAGGCGTGGCCCAGGCGCGGCGCCGACACGCGCTGGTTCAGGATGGTGAAGTCCGCCGGGTGGAAGGGCGCATTGCCCAGACCGGCCAGCGCCGCCACCAGCACCAGGCCCATGTAGCCCGTGGCCATGGACGCGGCCAATGCCGCGAGCAGGAAGCAGGTGATGGCGGCAAACAGCACCGGCCGCGCGCCGATGCGGTCCACCACGAAACCCGCCACGGCCTGGCCCGAGCCCGAGATCACGAAAAAGAGGGTCATGAGCAGGCCGACATCGGAGTAACTCAACCCGAAGTCGCGCATGAACACCGGGAACAAGGGTGCCAGCAACAGGTGCGAGAAGTGCGAGGTGCCGTGGGCCAGCCCCACCAGGCCGATGACGGCGGCGTCCTGCTGGAGCGGTATGGGGTTGGCGGGGGCGGCGGCGGCGGCGCTGAGGGTGGCGGTGTTCATGCGACCCATGTTAGGGTGAGCAGGGAACGGCCGTTTGCGATAAAAAGACAAGTCCTGTCGATTTCCCGCCAAATCACCCTGCCCCGCCCATGAAAGCCCGTCGCCCGATAAAGGCCGTCCCGCTCGGGGACACCGACCCCTTCGAGCCCACCCCCGCGCGGCCGGTGCGTTGTCGGGCGCGCGCCATGGGGCACGACACCCAGTTCGAGCCCCACCACCATCCCTGGGGTCAACTCGCCTGTTGTGCCAGCGGCCTGCTGCAGGTCACGGTGTCCACGCCAGGAGACCCGACCACCAGCACGCCTGCTTTTGAGACCACCACCATCGTGCCGCCGTCGCGTGCGGTGTGGATCCCTCCCGGCGCTCGGCACGCGGTCACCATGCTCGAAGCCTCTCAGTTGCTCACGCTCTACATCGACGCGTCGGTGGTGCACGATGCCTGGCGCCGCTCGCGGGTGCTGGTGGTCTCGCCGCTGCTGCGCGAACTGGTGCGTGGCATGGACCAGCCGCACCACGCCCAGCAAACCGCCCAGCAGCAGGCGCTGGCCACGCTGGTGCTGGCCGAAATGGCGCACGCGCCCACGCAGCCGCTGGGGGTGCCCATGCCCGACCCGCAACACGGCGACCGCCGGCTGCGCGCGCTGTGCGAGGCCGTGATGAACGCGCCCGCGCAACATGCCACGCTGGCCGCCTGGGCGGCGCACAGTGGTGCGAGCGAACGCACGCTTGCCCGGCTGTTCCGGGACGAACTGGGCATGGGCTTCCAGCGCTGGCGCCAGCAGGTGGTGCTGGCCCACGCCTTGCCGATGCTGGCGCGTGGCACGCCCGTCAGCCAGGTGGCCGCGGCCAGCGGCTACGCAAGCGACAGCGCCTTCACCGCCATGTTCCGGGCCGCGCTGGGCCAGCCGCCGACACGCTTCGGGCCGCGGACCGATGCCCGCGTGACCTGATCAGGCTGCACGGGCGGGCAGCACCTCCAACACACGCTCCGTGGGCCGGCACAGGCGCGTGCCCAACGGCGTGACGACGATGGGCCGCTCCACCAGCGCCGGGTGACTCACCATGAGGTCGAGCAATTGCCCGTCGGTCCAGTCGTTGCGGGCCAGGTCCAGCTCGGTGTACAGATCGCCTTTGCGACGGATCACATCGCGCGGCCGCAGGCCCAGTGCCTGGAGCAGGCCAGCGAGTTGCTCGCGGGTGTAGGGGGTCTTGAGGTACTCGACCACCTGCGGCTCAAAACCCGCCTCGCGGATCAGGGTCAGCACGTGGCGAGAGGTGCTGCAAGACGGGTTGTGGAAGATGGTGATGTCGGGATGCATGGGCTTCATGGTGGTGCCAAGGAGGACGCGGGCGAGAGCATAGCGCCTGCTCGCGGTGCAACGTGCCCGCCCATCGGGCACAGAGGAGCCGTCACAGCCCCGTCACAAGCGGCCCGTATCTTGCTGATCAGACGTCACACGCTCAGGGGCATTCACATGATCAGCATCGAACGGTTCGCCAAAACACCCAAAGCCTGGGATGCGCTCGCGCGTCCGGGCCAGATCGGGCGGCAGGCCCACAGCCTGCTGCTGATGGCCAACGGGCGCCGCAGCGAAAGGGAGCTTTCCATGTTGCTGGGGGGCGATGTGTCCGAACTGGCCCACGGACTGCAACAGCAGGGCTACCTGCAACCGATTCCGCTTGTGATGTACAGCGACGTGGACCCGACCCTCAACAGCTGAAGGCGCAGCCGCTCAAAGCCAGCGCTTGAGCAAGCCCATCACCTGGTCGAAGCGCTGGCCGTAGGGGGGGTAAAACAGGCTGCCCATCGCGAACCGCGACTGCACCAACACCGGCTTTTGCTGCGTGAAGCGAAGGAAGCCAGTCTCGCCGTGGTACGCGCCCCAGCCACTTTCGCCCACGCCGCCAAAGGGCAGGTTCTCGTGGGCAATGTGCAGCAGCGTGTCGTTGACCGTCACGCCGCCGCTCACCGTGTGCTGCAGCACGTGGTCGCGCGCGGCGGTGTCGCTGCCGAACCAGTACAGCGCCAGCGGGCGGGGCCCGGCGTTGATCGAGGCGATGGCGTCGTCCAGGCGGTCGTAGGGCAGCACGGGCAGGATAGGCCCAAAAATTTCTTCGGTCATCAGGCGCTGCCCGGGCTGGGCGTTGAACACCAGGGCCGGGTTCATCTGCCGGCCGCTGGCCACTGACTGGGAGGCGCCTGTCTGGATGTCCACCACCCGGGCACCCTGCGCCTGCGCCTCAGACAGCAACGCTTGAAGGCGCGCATGGTGTCGGTCGCTGACGATGCTGGCGTAGTCGGGGTTGCCGGCCAGGGTGGGAAACAGCCGCGCCACGGCCGTGGCAAAGGCCTGTTCGAACTCGGCCTCGCGGCCGCGCGGCAGCAGCACGTAGTCGGGCGCGATGCAGGTCTGACCGGCGTTGAGCAGTTTGCCGTGCGCGATCTTGAGGGCGGCGCTGGTGATGTCGCACGAGGCGTCGATGATGCAGGGCGACTTGCCACCCAGTTCCAGTGTGGTCGGCGTGAGGTTGGCGGCGGCGGCGGCGGCCACCTTGCGGCCCACGGCGGTCGAGCCGGTGAAGAACAGGTGGTCGAACGGCAGACTGGCGAACTCGTGCGCCACGTCCGCCCCGCCCTGCACCACACACAACTCGTCGGCCGCGTAGGCCTGGTGCAACACGGTGGCCAGCAGGGCCGAGGTGTGGGGCGTGAGTTCGCTGGGCTTGATCATCACGTGGTTGCCCGCGGCCAGTGCGGTGGCGGCGGGGCCCAGCGTGAGTTGCAGCGGGTAGTTCCACGGGCCGATGACCCCGACCACGCCCAGCGGCTGGCGCTGGATGTGAGCGCTGGCCGGTTGCAGGTAAAGCGGGGTGCGCACGCGCCGGGGTTTCATCCACGCCGCCAGGTGTTTCTCCAAATCGCCCAGCAGAGCGCGCAGCACGAAGAAGTCGGCCACCTCGGTGAGCCGCGGGGATCGAACCCCAAAGTCGGCCTGCACCGCCTCGGCCAGCGCGGGGCCGTGCTCGTCGATCAAGGCCCTCATGCGGCGAAGCCGATCGCGGCGCAGGGCGATCGGCACCTCGATCTGCGCGCGGCTCGCCTGAAACTGGGCGTCGAAAAGGATCCGCAGGGGAATGTCGGGGGGTGCCAGGGTCATCGTTCCATCATATTGAAACGCTGCGCCCGACGAAAGTACCGCTCTTCCGCTCAGTGCAGCGTCGCTTCCGCGTGGCGAACCCCGTGGCCCGCCTCCGGGGGGGCTTTCAGCAGGACGTTCATGGCCTCGCCCACCACCGCGCGCGTTTCGACCAGTCGCATCCAGCGCTTGCCCACCAGCTTTTCGCAACTGCGCAGGGTCATGGAATGGGCGCGTCCGCCATGGCTGGTGAACATGAACAAGGTGGCGCGGCGGCTGACCCAGACCAGTTCGGCCCGGATCCACTCGCCCCGGGAGTACAGATCCACCAGGCTGCCGACACTCAATTGGGCGATCAGCCCGGTGGCGGGTGCCTCGGCCCCCTGAAGAGCGGCTTCTGCCGTGGCCCCTTCGGCCATGGCGTCGGGAACGGGCGCCGCTGGCGCCTCCGGCGAGCGGTCGTCGTGGGTGTCTTGCAGCGTGTCTTCAAAACCCGCACTGGCCAACTCCTGCGGCGTGAGCCAGGGCTGCTGCGCCGCCTCGGGGCGCATGCCTTTGCCCGCCACACGCTTCACCGGCGTGGCATCCTCTTCCAGGACGTCGAGTGGCGTCAGCCCCGATTGCACGGTGTCGCTTCGGGCGCGCGCGCGCCGCAGGTTGAGCAGCGGTTTGTGCAGCCGGATGAGGGCGTCGAAGAAACTCTGCGTTTCTTCGGCCGGTTTGCCGAGCATGTCCAACCCCGAGTGCAGCGTGCGCAGCAGCCCCGGCAGGGCCTCGAACACCTCTTTGGGCTGCCGCAGGATTTCAGGCCGGACGCTCCACAACAGGGTGCCCACCGCAGAGCGGTAGCCTTTCGGGTCGGGCCCGGCCTCGGGTTCGCGCAGCTCGGCCGAGGCGATCACCAGGGGCCAGGTGACGTACAGAAAGTCCAGCACCGCCTCGGGCACGTTGAACACATCGGGGCGCAGGCTGATTTCCCAGGCCACCTGGTCGGCCAGTTCCTGGCGCGCCTGGGCAAACTGCAGGGCTTGCAGCTGGGCATCGCGTGCGGTTTGCGCCGACGCGTCGCCTTCGAGCCAGCGCTCCCGCAGACGCTCCAGCGCATCGGCGAACGGCTGCTCATCGTCGGTCTGCAGCTCGTTGAGCTGATTGAAGGCCTCTCGCACCGGCTCCGCAAACGCGGCAAAGTCGTCCGCGAACTCGTCGTTGAAGCGGAAACTGCGCTGCGCCACCTGCTCCACCAGGCTCCGGGCCGGATGGTCGGGCTGGCCAAAATACCGCGGCTGCGCCAGCGCCAGGCGCAACAACGCCGGCTCCAGCCCCACCACCGCCTCGCGCACCGGGGCCAGCAACAGGGGGTCGTGCGCCACCTGGTTGACCAGCTTGCGCACCAGCTCCAGCCCGAGGGCCTGGGACACGTTCTGCGCACGTTGCTTGAGTTCAAGGAACACACGCTTGCGCACATGCGCCTGGCCATACTCGCCCCACCGGTCAGCGCGCAGCGGGGACTCGACGGACACGGCGCGGGCCGGACGGTCCACCGCGGGCAGGTTGCGGTACCGCGCCTGCTCGCGCTGGATGACCGCGTCGTCCGGCACAGGGTTCCCCGCGGCGGCACCGACCTGGCGCAACTCCTGGTCGACCTGGTCGTAAAAGCCCTGATCCAGCGGCCTTCCGGAAGCGGCCTTGGGGTCGCTCAGAAAGGCCTGAAAAACCGAACTCCCGATGCGTGACTGCGATCGGCCGAGGGCTTTCATGCCGCCCTCCGCGTCCAGGTCGCGCCCGCCGGCACCCTCCGCACCGCCAGCGTTTCGGCCCCCACCGAAGTGCGGCGTGTCCACGGGCGCGAAGCCGGAAGACGATGACTGCCGACCGGCTTCGGGATCGTCCACGAGCCGGATGCGGTAGCTGGCCTCCTGCACGTTGGCTCGCTGCAACATCAGGGCGATCTGTTCGTACAGCTGCCCGAGTTCACGACCGAGCGGGTGGGCGATGTGACTCAGCCACAGCGAACGCACCGCCACGTCGGATTCGATTTCAGCCATGAGCTCACGCAACTCGCGAACGAACACCGAGGGCCTGAGCGGGTTCTTCTCCACCCGCACCGAATCCAGCCCGATCAGGGAGCTCATGCGCGCGTCCAGCACCGGCAGGGATTGCTCCACCAGGGGCAGCAGGTTCTGCAGGAGGCGGACCGCTTCCAGCGACTCGGTCATGGCCTGATCGTCGACGAGCCGCAGCATGGAAGAGTCGGACAACCCGGCCAGTTGGGTGATGCCCCCTTCGCTGTCGCGCGCCTTGAAGGCCTCGCGCAACCGCCGCGGGTAGGTGCGGATCAGCACCGCCCGGCTTTGCGCCAGGCTCCAGGCCGCCTGGGTCAGCAGCTGTCGCTGGTGACCACCTTCGCTGGCGTTTTCCGAGCCCTGCAACGAGACCGTGGCGGCGTCAATGCAACGCTTCAGCATCTCGGGTGCGCAACGCTCCGCCTCCAGGGTGCATTTGTCGAGCAGGGTCACATGTTGCGGCTTCATCGGAGCGTCTGTTCGGGCGGAAGTTCAGACAAATTGGCAGCTTACTTCCCGCCAGCGTCCAGTGCAAATCGAACCGCAGCAAGCCTTGGAAAGTGGCTGACCTGCACCGGATCGACTTGTGGAATACCGCACACTCTACCAAACCCCTCGCTGCCACCGCAGGGTCTCGGGCCCAGGCCACGGTGTGCCCAGACCCGAGGCCTCAATCGGCGGCCAGCGCCGGCTTGAACTCGAACACCCCGGGGTTGCGAACCGGGTCCACGTCCACCGGGATCACCGACTTGGGCGGGTACTTGCCTTCCAGCAACAGCTTCGAGAGGGGGTTCTCGATGCGCTGCTGGATCGCGCGCTTCAGGGGTCGGGCACCGAACACAGGGTCGAAGCCGACCTTGGCCAGTTCTTCGAGGGCCGCCGGGGCCACCTCCAGGCGCAGGTCCATCTTCTGCAGGCGTGCCTGCAGCGCTTTCAGCTGGATCGCCGCGATGGACGCGATGTGTTGCGCGTCGAGCGCGTGGAACACCACCGTCTCGTCGATGCGGTTGAGGAACTCGGGCCGGAAATGGTCCTTGAGCTCGCCCCACACGGCTTCCTTGATGTCGTCGTAGGGTTGACCCACCATGGCCTGGATCAGGTGCGAGCCGATGTTGCTCGTCATCACGATCACGGTGTTCTTGAAGTCCACGGTGCGGCCCTGGCCGTCGGTCAGGCGACCGTCGTCCAGCACCTGCAGCAACACGTTGAACACGTCTGGGTGGGCCTTCTCGACCTCGTCAAGCAGCAGCACGGAATACGGCTTGCGGCGCACGGCCTCGGTCAGGTAACCGCCCTCCTCGTAGCCCACGTAGCCGGGCGGCGCACCGATCAGGCGGGCCACGGAGTGTTTCTCCATGAACTCGCTCATGTCGATGCGGATCAGGTGCTCCTCACTGTCGAACAGGAAGCCGGCCAGCGCCTTGCACAGTTCGGTCTTGCCCACGCCGGTCGGGCCCAGGAACAGGAAGGAACCGGTCGGGCGGTTCGGGTCGGAGAGGCCCGAGCGCGAGCGCCGGATCGCGTTGGCCACGGCACTGATCGCTTCGTCCTGCCCCACCACGCGGGTGTGCAGCTTGTCTTCCATCACCAGCAGCTTGTCGCGCTCGCCCTGCATCAGCTT
>NZ_JADMKB010000191.1 GCF_018780075.1 Hydrogenophaga sp. | reverse complement strand
CATGAGGAAGCCCATGCCGCCCGCGGCGTGGAAGTGGTTCACGTCGGCGCTGCCGTTGGGGTAGACGCGGGCCAGCAGCGGCACCACGGCGGAGAGTTCGGCGAAGTCGTCCCAGTCGATCAGCACGCCGGCCGCGCGCGCCATGGCCACCAGGTGGATGGTGTGGTTGGTGGAGCCGCCGGTGGCGAGCAAGCCGATGAGGCCGTTGACGATGGTCTTTTCGGTCACGATGTCGGCCAGGCAGATGGCCGGCTGGCCGGTCTTGCCGGTGTTGGCCAGCGCGCGCTCCAGCGCGGCCTTGCTCAGCAGTTCGCGCAGCTCGGTGCCGGGGTTCACGAACGACGAGCCCGGCAGGTGCAGGCCCATGATTTCCATCAGCATCTGGTTGCTGTTGGCGGTGCCGTAAAAGGTGCAGGTGCCCGGCGAGTGGTAGGCCAGGGACTCACTCTCCAGCAGCGCGTCGCGGCCCACCAGGCCCTGCGCGTACTGCTGGCGCACCTTGGCCTTGGCGTCGTTGGAGAGGCCGCTGGTCATGGGGCCGGCGGGCACGAACACGGTGCTCAGGTGGCCGAACTGCACCGCGCCCATGAACAGGCCGGGCACGATCTTGTCGCAGATGCCGAGCATGAGCGCGGCGTCGAACACGTTGTGCGACAGCCCCACGGCGGTGGCCAGGGCGATCACGTCGCGCGAGAAGAGCGAGAGCTCCATGCCGGCCGCGCCCTGCGTGACGCCGTCACACATCGCCGGCACGCCGCCCGCCACCTGCGCCGTGGCGCCCAGCGCGCGCGCGTGGTCGCGGATCAGCTCGGGGTAGTGCTCGTAGGGCTGGTGGGCCGAGAGCATGTCGTTGTAGGCGGTGATCACGCCCACGTGCGGCGCGCGCTCGGCGTGGATCTTCAGCTTGTCGGCCGAGGGCAGGGCGGCCGTCGTGTGCGCCATGTTGGCGCAGCCCATGCCGCCGCGCTGCGTGCCGTTCTTGCGCTGCGCGGCCATGCTGGCCAGGTAGGCGCCGCGCGTGTCGGCGCTGCGGTCGGTGATGCGTTTCGTGACGCGTTCGATGGCGGGGTGCAGAGGCGTGGTCATGGTGGGTTTCCTGTTCAATTCATCCAGACAGTCAACGGAGTCTGGGTCTGGTTGATCACCAGCGAGATCGGAAGTGCCTCGTCGGCCTTGTCGGCGGCGCGGCGGTAGACGGCGAGCTTGCTGTCGCCGGCGATGGAGAGCACCAGCTCGCGCGCGGCGAGCAGGGCGCTGAGGGTGAAGCTGACGCGCGCGTGCGGCGCGGTGTCGGGCACCACCCAGGCCAGGCGCTGGTCGGTGGTGATGGCGCGGGCGAAGCCGGGCGCGCCGGGGAAGAGCGAGGCGGTGTGGGCGTCCTCGCCCATGCCGAGCACGGCCACGTCCAGCGGCCAGGGCAGGGCGGCGATGCGGTTCTCAGCGTCCAGCACCAGCGCGTCGAGCACCTCGGCATTGAACCGGGGCGCGAGTTCGCGGAAGAAGGGCAGGAAGCGGGCGGCGGCGGCGCGGCCCTGCAGCAGGTGGCGCGCGACGAGCGCGGTGTTGCTGTCGGCATGGTCTCGCGGGACCACGCGCTCGTCCACCAGCACCACGGTCACCTTGGACCAGTCCAGGTCCTGTTCGCGCAGCGCCTCGAACATGGGGATGGGCGACTTGCCACCCGACACCGCGAGGCTCGCCTGACCGCGCGCGGCGATGGCGCCGCGCAGGGCTCTGGCGATGTGCGCGGCGATGGCGGCGGGGGTCGCGCCGGGGTGTTCGGTCACCTGCATCAGGATTCCTCTACCCAGGAGCTGCCCTCGCGCGCCATCAGCGCCGAGGACGCCGCCGGCCCCCAGCTGCCCGCCGTGTAGGCCTTGGGCTTCTCGCCCAGCTGCTGCCAGCCGTCGATGATGGGTTCGACCCAGGCCCAGGCGGCTTCGAGTTCGTCGCGGCGCATGAAGTGCGTCAGGCGGCCCTTGATGACGTCGATCAGCAGGCGTTCGTAGGCCTCGGCGCGGCGGCCGGTGAAGGCCGATTCCAGGTCCAGGTTCAGGCTCACCGGGCGCAGCTTCATGCCGCTGCCGGGTTCCTTGGCCATCATCTGCAGCTGGATGTGCTCTTCCGGTTGCAGGCGGATCAGCAGGCGGTTGACCGACTTGTGCGCCGAGTCGTTGAAGATGGTGAAGGGCAGTTCGGCGAACTCGATGACGATTTCGGACTGGCGCGCCGCCATGCGCTTGCCGGTGCGCAGGAAGATCGGCACGTTGGCCCAGCGCCAGTTGTTGATGTGGGCCTTGAGCGCGACGAAGGTTTCGGTGCCGCTGTCTTCGGGGATGTTTTCTTCCTGCAGGTAACCCGCAGCGGCTTCACCGCCCGAGGCGCCGGCGCTGTACTGGCCACGCACCGTGTCCTTGGCGACGTCGGCCACCGTCATGGGCCGCAGCGAGCGCAGCACCTTGAGCTTTTCATCGCGCACGGCGTCCGGGTCCAGCGAGACCGGTGGCTCCATCGCCACGATGCACAGCAGCTGCAGCAAATGGTTCTGCACCATGTCGCGCATGGCGCCGGTGCCGTCGTAGAAGCCGGCGCGGCTGCCCACGCCCACGCTCTCGGCCACGGTGATCTGGATGCTCTTGATCTGCGGGCTGCGCCACAGCGGTTCGAAGATGCTGTTGCCAAACCGCAGCACCATCAGGTTCTGCACCGTTTCCTTGCCGAGGTAGTGGTCGATGCGGAAGACCTGGTGCTCTTCGAAGTACCGGGCCACGTCGTTGTTGATCTGCTGCGCCGAGGCCAGGTCGTGGCCCAGGGGCTTTTCGAGCACGACCCGGGCGCGTTCGTCGATCAGGCCCGCGCCGGACAGGTTCGCGCAGATGTCGACAAACAGGCTGGGCGCCGTGGCGAGGTAGTACACGCGGTCGGAGCCGGGCTGCATCTCGGCCTTGAGGCCCGGGTAGCTGGCGGCGTCGGTGGCGTCGACGCAGACATAGGTCAGGCGGCGCACGAAGGTGGCCCAGGCCTCGTCGGTGTAGGCCTTCTCGCCGATGAAGCCGCGCACCTTTTCCTGGATGAAGTTCAGGAAAGCGGCGCGGTCCCAGCTCTGGCGGCCCAGGGTGTGGATGCGGGTCTGCTCGGGCAGGTTGTTGTGCAGGTGCGCCATGTAGAGCGCCGGCAGCAGCTTGCGCACCGAGAGGTCGCCCACGCCGCCGAAGATCACCAGATCGAGCGGGGCCGCTGGGGTGGGGTTGGAGCTGGAAGTGGCCATAAATCTAATTTAGTTACGGTTTTGTCGCGATGATACTGTAATCAAGTTACATGCGGGTTTCCAATGGAAGGTTCCCGCATGCAAGCTCCGTGCGCGCCGTCGTGCCGGGTCGCCTGCGTCGCTCAGAGCGACCGGAACACCGGTTGCGCGTGGGCCACGCGGGCCTGCGCCTGGGCCAGGCTGGGTGGCACGCAGCCGGTTTCCATCACGCACAGGCTGGCGCTGGCGATGGCGTGGCCGAGGATGTGCTGCACGTCGGCCGCGTCGAGCGACAGCTCGCTGGCGGTGCGCGCAGCCTGCATCGCCGGGCGCTGCAGCAGCGCGACCAGCATGCCCGCCAGGAAGCTGTCGCCCGCGCCCACGGTGTCGGCCACGGTGACCGGCACCGACTCGGCGCCGTGCCAGCCGCTGCCATCGCGGTCCAGGATCACCGCGCCTTTGGCACCCAGCGTGAGCGCCAGCCAGCGGGCCGGCGTCTGGGCCAGCAGCTCGCGGGCCGCCACCAGCGGGTCGGGGTTCGTGAAGCCCAGGGTGGCGAGGTCGTCGTCGCTCACCTTGACGATGTGGGCCTCGCCGAGCGCGGCCATCACGCTGGCCTGGTAGGCGGCCATGTCGGGCACGATGGCCGGGCGCAGGTTGGCGTCCACCACCACGAGCTTGCCGGCGGCGCGTTGCGCCTTGAGCCAGGGCAGGTACTTGTCGCTGTCTTCGGCCACCAATGCCAGGCAGCCGGTGGCGATCACCGAGAGCTGTGGTTGCGCCGCGCACTGCACGCTCATGTCGACGGCGTTGACGTCGCGGTCGGCCACGCCCTCGCGGTAGAAGCTGTAGCTGGCCTTGCCTTCGGCGTCCAGGCTCACCAGGGCCAGCGAGGTGGGCTGGTGCACCGGGGTTGGGCGCGCCAGGGTCACGCCGGCCTCGGCGATGGCCTCGGCCATCAGGCGGCCAAAGCGGTCGCGCGAGAGCGGGTTGAGGTAGAGCGTGCCCACGCCCTGCAGCCCGAGCGCCCGGGTGAGGTTGTAGACGGCGCCGCCGGCGCAGGGGCGCAGGCGGTCGTCGGCCTCGGTGATCATGTCGATGAGGGCCTCGCCGGCGGTGGCGACTTGAACGGGGGTGTGGGTCTTAGGGAAAACCATAACTAAATCCAGTTGATTTATTAAAGGTGTTCGAACTATAGTTCAGCCACTCCGCAGCCAACCTCGTGAAAACCCGAAGACGCTGGCTGCAGAGAACTGTGAATCATCCATCCGTCGGTCCTTCATCCATCCTTCTGAGGAGACATCTGTGAAAAAAATCGCTTCCACCTTCGTGTTCACCGCCCTGACCCTGGCCGTTGGCGCCGCCGCCGCCCAGGCCCAGCCCGTGATCGGCCTGATCACCAAGACCGAGTCCAACCCCTTCTTCGTGAAGATGAAGGAAGGCGCTGACGCCGAAGCCAAGAAGCTGGGTGCCAAGCTGATCGCCGCCGCCGGCAAGACCGACGGCGACAACGCCGGCCAGGTGACCGCGATGGAGAACATGATCGCCGCCGGCGCCAAGACCATCCTGATCACCCCCAGCGACGCCAAGGCCATCATCCCCGCCATCAAGAAGGCCCAGGCCCAGGGCGTGATGGTCATTGCCCTGGACAGCCCGACCGACCCGGCCACTGCCGTGGACGCCCTGTTCGCCACCGACAACTACAAGGCCGGCGTGCTGATCGGCGAGTACGCCAAGGTCGCCATGGCCGGCAAGAAGCCGGTCATCGCCACGCTCGACCTGTTCCCCGGCCACCCGGTGGGCGCCCAGCGCCACAACGGTTTCCTGAAGGGTTTTGGCCTGACCGCCCCCGACGCCAAGAGCAACGACCTGGGCGGCGCCAAGGCCGGTGTGGCCTGCATGGCCGACAGCTTCGGTGACGCGGCCAAGGGCCAGACCGGCATGGAAAACTGCCTGCAGAAGAACCCCGGCATCAACCTGGTGTACACGATCAACGAACCCGCTGCCGCCGGTGCCTACAAGGCACTGAAGGCCGCCGGCAAGGAGAAAGACGTCGTCATCGTCTCGGTGGACGGCGGCTGCGCCGGCATCAAGGACGTGGGCGCCGGCGTGATCACCGCGACCTCGCAGCAGTACCCGCTGAAGATGGCCTCCATGGGCGTGGCCGCGGGCGTGGAATACGCCAAGACCGGCAAGAAGGTCAGTGGCTACGTCGACACCGGCGTGACCCTGATCGCTGCCAAGTCCGTCAAGGGCGTGGACAGCAAAGACGTGAAGACCGGCACGGACCTGTGCTGGGGTAATAAGTAACTCCCCCCTGCGCCGCTGCGCGGCTTCCCCCCTCTCTGGCGCCTTCGGCTTGGAGGGGGGACGGCAGCTTGGGCCGGCGGAGCCGGACCCTTGCTGCCCCTGGGTGGGGTCACGCCTCGCTTCGCTTGGCGCCTTGCGATTCCTTTGACTTCGATAGCCTGCGTCAGACGGGCTTTTCATGAGCACCACCCCCGCCGGAGCGGGGTGTGATGCAACCTCTTTTCCTCTGATTGGACGGGCCACCGCCATGAACGCCATCAAAGCCAAACTTCCGCCCATGGGCACCCTCGGGCCTTTCATTGCCCTGCTCGGTGCCTGCCTGTTTTTTGCGTCGCAGAGCGACCGCTTTCTCTCGCTGCAGAACTTCTCGCTGATCCTGCAGCAGGTGATGGTGGTGGGCACCATCGCCATCGGCCAGACGCTGATCATCCTGACCGCCGGCATCGATCTGTCGTGCGGCATGATCATGGCGCTGGGCTCCATCGTCATGACCAAGATGGGCGCCGACTTCGGCCTTTCCGCGCCGGTCGCCATCGCGCTGGGCATCGCCGCCACCACGCTGTTCGGCCTGGTCAACGGCCTGCTGGTCACCAAGGCCAAGCTGCCGCCCTTCATCGTCACGCTGGGCACGCTGAACATCGCGTTCGCCATCACCCAGCTGTACTCGGGCTCGCAGACGGTCACCGACGTGTCCGAAGGCATGACCTGGCTGGGCAATTCGTTCCGCATCGGGCAGACCAACATCCTCTACGGTGTGGTGTTGATGCTGGTGCTGTACCTCATCACCTGGCTGTTCCTGCGCGAAACCGCGCCGGGTCGCCACATCTACGCCGTGGGCAACAGCCCCGAGGCCACGCGCCTCACCGGTATCTCGACCGACAAGGTGCTGCTGGGCGTGTACGTGCTCGCCGGCATGTTCTACGGCCTGGCCTCGCTGCTGAGCGTGGCCCGCATCGGCGCCGGTGACCCCAACGCCGGGCAGACCGAAAACCTCGACGCCATCACCGCCGTGGTGCTGGGCGGCACCAGCCTGTTCGGTGGCCGCGGCATCATCCTCGGCACCCTGGTGGGTGCGCTGATCGTGGGCGTGTTCCGCAACGGCCTGACGCTCATGGGTGTGTCTTCCGTGTACCAGATCCTGGTGACCGGTGTTCTCGTTATTTTGGCGGTCCTGACCGACCAGATGTCCCGCAAAGGAGTGCGTTGAAATGACCATCGATACCAACGCCCCCCTGGTCATGAAGGCCACCGGCCTGACCAAGCGCTACGGCCAGGTCACGGCCCTCGACGGTGCCGACTTCGAACTGCGTGCCGGTGAAATCCTGGCCGTGATCGGTGACAACGGCGCCGGCAAATCCAGCCTGATCAAGTGCCTCTCGGGCGCCACCATCCCCGATGAAGGCGAGATCTTCCTGGACGGTCAGAAGATCCAGTTCAAGAGCCCCATCGATGCGCGCCGCGCCGGCATCGAAACCGTGTACCAGGACCTCGCCGTGGCCCCGGCCATGACGATCGCCGAGAACCTGTTCCTCGGCCGCGAGATCCGCCGCCCCGGTTTCCTGGGCAGCGTGCTGCAGATGATCGACAAGAAGAAGATGCTGGAAGAGAGCATCTCGCGCATGAACGACCTCAAGGTCGGCATCCGCTCCATGACGCAGGCGGTGGAGACACTGTCAGGCGGGCAGCGCCAATGCGTGGCCGTGGCCCGCGCCGCAGCGTTTGCTCAGCACGTGGTGATCATGGACGAGCCGACCGCCGCGCTGGGTGTGAAGGAAGGCAACATGGTGCTGGAGCTGATCCGCCGCGTGCGCGACAAGGGCCTGCCCGTGATCCTGATTTCGCACAACATGCCGCACGTCTTCGAGATCGCCGACCGCATCCACATCGCCCGCCTGGGCAAGCGGGCCGCGGTGGTGAACCCGAAGAAGATCAGCATGAGCGACACGGTGGCGGTGATGACGGGTGCCATGACCGTCGACCAGCTGCCGCCCGAAGTGCTGGCCTGAACACGGACCGACCATGCTCAAAGGCATTGATCCCCTGCTCAGTCCCGACATGCTCAAGCTGCTCGCCGAAATGGGCCACGACGACGCGGTGGTGCTGGCCGACGCCAACTTCACCGCCATGAGCCTGGGCGCCGGCAAGCCGGTGCTCCGCCTGCCCGGCGTGGGCATGCTGCGCACGCTGCAGGCGGTGGTCAGCGTGCTGCCGCTGGCCGAAGACGTGAGCCATCCGGTTGCCTACATGCACGTGAGCGACACGCCGGAAGGCTACCGCTCGGCGCTGCAGCGCGAAGCCGTGGACCTGCTGGCGGGCGCGGGCCTGCCACCCGAGCGGGTGGAGGCCGTGGAGCGCTTTGCGTTCTACGAGCGCGTGAAGAAGTCCTACGCCATCGTGGTCACCGGCGAGCTCGAACCCTGGGGCAACTTCATCCTGCGCAAAGGCGTGCTGGGTCAGCCCCTGCGGGCCTGAGCGTGTCACACTCGCTGGCTGTGACCGACACCCACCTCACCGACCCCACCGAGACCTCGCCGCCTGAGACGACCGTTGACAGCGTGGAAGCCCCGCGCCTGCGCCAGCGCGGCTCCAACCAGGTGGGCATGCGCCAGTTCAACGACCGCGTGGTGCTGCAGGCGCTGCGCGTGCACGGCAGCCTGCCCAAAGCAGAGCTGGCCCGGCTCACCGGCCTCACGGCCCAGACCATCGGCCTGATCACGGCCCGGCTCGACGAAGACCAGTTGCTCACCCGCGAAGCGCCGGTGCGCGGCCGCGTGGGCCAGCCCTCGGTGCCCATCGGCCTGAACCCCGACGGTGCATTCGCCGTGGGCATCAAGATCGGGCGCCGCAGCGCCGACTGGTTGCTGGTCGATTTTCTGGGCCACGTGCGCCAGCGCATCGTGCTCGACTACCCGTTCCCCGATGCGGCCACCTTGTTGCCCGCCATCGAAGCCAACCTCAACCGCCTGCTCGATGGCCTGGGTGCGCTGCGCAGCCGCGTGGTCGGCGTGGGCGTGGCCGCACCGTTCCAGCTGGGTGGCTGGCACCGCATGCTCGGTCTGACCGAAGCGCAGGCGCACGACTGGAGCCAGATCGACCTGGCCACCGAGGTGCAGGCCCTGACCGAGCTGCCGGTGAGCTACGCCAAGGACACCTCGGCCGCCTGCGTGGCCGAACTGCTGCAGGGCCGTGGCCGCGAGCTGCACAGCTTTCTCTACCTCTTCATGGACACCTTCGTCGGCGGCGGGCTGGTGATCAACTCCCACCTGCACCGGGGCGTCAACGGCAACGCCGGCGCGGTGGCCTCGCTGCCGTTGCAGGTGGCGGTGCCGGGCGTGAAGGAGCTGCCGCCGCAGCTGATCAGCCAGGCCTCGTTGTGGGACCTGGAGCAGCGGTTCCGTGAGCACGCGCTCGACCCCATGGCCGCCTACGACGCCCGGGCCATGCAGGCGCCCTGGCTGCCCCACACCCGCGAGTGGATCGACCGCGCCGCGCTGGCGCTGGCGCACTGCATCGTGGCCGGCACGGCCTTCCTCGATGTCGAGGCGGTGGTGATCGACGGGGTGGTGGCGTCCGACCTGCTGCGCGACCTCTGGGCGCGCACCGGCGACGCGCTCAAGGCCTACAACCTCGAAGGTTTGCAGGGCCTGCCGCGCCTGGAGCTCGGCAGCATCGGCTCGGACGCGCGTGCGCTGGGCGGCGCGCTGCTTCCGCTGCACGCCTGCTTTGCGCCCGATCGCGACGTTTTCCTGAAAGTCTGAGTACCTCAGCGCGTGGGTGGCTGTGCACGGTGGCATGGTCGCGCTCGCGGGCTTCGCGCGCACGGTGCTCGGCCTGGGCCCGCTTGACGTCGCGCAGCGGCCGGACGCCGAACCCGAGGGCGATCAAGAACACGCCCAGTTCGATCCAGATGCCCATGGTGTGGCCTCTATCGGGCGCCCGCCGCCCCG
Organism: Hydrogenophaga sp.; assembly: GCF_018780075.1. Lineage (GTDB taxonomy): Bacteria > Pseudomonadota > Gammaproteobacteria > Burkholderiales > Burkholderiaceae_C > Hydrogenophaga. The sequence continues at coordinate 6,987 of NZ_JADMKB010000191.1, read as the reverse complement.
GAATCCGCCTTGTGCCCGAGGCGGCCTGACCCTGCGTCAGGGCGGGTGGGTCCCCGACGGCCCACCGGCCGGCGCCAGCCCCTCGGCGGTCAGGTGCAGCACCCGTTGCGCCCGCGACGCCGCGGCGTCCGAATGCGTCACCAGGATCAGCGCCGCGCCGCTGTCGCGGGCCTGCCGTTCCAGCACGTCCATCACCTGGCGCGCGGTGGAGGGGTCGAGGTTGCCCGTGGGTTCGTCGGCGAGCAGCAGGCGGGGGCGGTGCACCAGCGCGCGGGCGATGGCCACGCGCTGCAGCTGACCGCCCGACAGCTGGGCCGGCAGACGCTCGCCCAGACCGCCCAGACCGACCGCTTCGAGCATCTGCGCCACGCGCGCCGGATCGGGCCGATGCAACAGCAGCAGGGGCAGGCCGACGTTCTGCGCCACGTCCAGGTGCGGCAGCACATGAAAGGCCTGGAACACGAAGCCCAGCTTCTCGCGCCGCCAGTGCGCGCGCTGCACCTCGCCCAGGGACCCAAGGTCCACGCCGTCGTGGGTGATCGAGCCCTCGCTCCAGTCGTCGAGCGCGGCCATGCAGTTGAGCAGGCTGGACTTGCCCACGCCCGATTCACCGACGATGGCGATGAACTCGCCGGGTGCCGCCTGCAGACTGACATTCGAGAAAACGGCGGTGTCGCCGTAGCGTTTGCACAGCTTGTGAATGACCAGGCTCATGCGCCGTGTCCCCAGATCAGGAACGCCGCGATCAGCATCACCAGCCACAACGCATGGCCCAGCGCACAGTGGCAGCGCAGGGCGGGTGGCAGCAGATTGAGTAGGCGTTGCAGCATGGGGCCATCATCGCTCAGCTGGGCCCAGCAGCGCTTGCACGGCGGCGGCCACCTGCGGCAGCGCGACGGGTTCGTCGCAGGCGATCACCTGACGCTCGGGCATCGAGCGCAGCCAGGTGAGTTGGCGTTTGGCGAGCTGGCGGGTGGCGAAGATGCCGCGGTCGCGCAGTTCGGCGAGCTGGACCGACGTGAGGGGCGCGCCGCCCGCGGCGTCGAGCGCCTCCCAGGCCTGGCGGTAGCCCACGCAGCGCATGGACGGCAGATCGGGTTGCAGGTCACCTCGCGCGCGCAGCGCCCGCACCTCGTCCAGGAAACCCGCATCGAGCATGGCGTCGAAACGCTGAGCAATCCTCGCGTGCAGCCAGGCGCGGTCGGTCGGCTCCAGGCTCAGGAAGGCGCCGGGCGGCACCGGGTTGTGTGCCGTGCGCCCGCCGGTCTGGAACGCGGAGATGGGCCGGCCCGAGACCTCGAACACCTCCAGCGCGCGCTGGATGCGCTGGCTGTCGTTGGGCGATAGGCGCGCGGCGGTGGTGGGGTCCACGCGGGCGAGTTCGGCGTGCATCGCGGGCCAGCCCATCGCTTGTGCGCGGGCCTCCAGCGCCTCGCGCACGGCGGCGTCGGCGCGTGGCATGTCATCCATGCCCTGCATCAGCGCCTTGAAATACAGCATGGTGCCGCCCACGAGCAGCGGCGTGCGGCCCCGGGCGCTGATCTCGCCGATGAGCCGGGTGGCATCGCGCACGAACTCGGCGGCGCTGTAGGCCTGCAGCGGGTTGGTGATGTTGATCAGGTGGTGCGGCACCCGGGCCAGTTCGTCGGGCGTGGGCTTGGCGGTGCCGATGTCCATGCCCCGGTAGACCAGCGCCGAATCGACGCTGATGATCTCGACCGGCCAGCGCTCGGCGATGGCCAGCGCCGCCGCGCTCTTGCCGCTGGCCGTGGGGCCAGCGATGGCGATGCACCCCCGCCGCGCTTCGCGCGATCCCCTCAAGGGGGCTGCATCTGCGGCGCGTCCTGAGCTTGTCGAAGGGCGGTTCCGCGATGCTTCTGGATCAGGCACTTCACTCATCGTCATGTGGTGGCTTCAGAGGTGACGCGCTCGGGAGCTGACTTCACCTCCCCAAAGCGCTGCACCAGCGTCCACGCGGTCAGTGCGATCAGCGCGCTCCAGAACCACATGCCGTTGGTCAGCGGTTGCACGCTGTCCGGGCTGGCGGCCAGGCTCTTGCCGAGCCAGCCGCCCATGAAAAAGGCCGACACCATCATCAGGAAACCGCTGACTGCCGAGGCCGCGCCGGCCGCTTGCGGGAACGGGCCGACGGCGCCGCTCTGGCCACAGGGCTGGTGCACGCCGTGGCCGACCATGAACAGGTAGACCGGCCCCATGATGGCGGCCACGCTCTGCACGCCGAACAGCGCCAGCACGCCCATCGTGGTGCCGGCGGTGAGTGTGCAGGCGCCCGCGAGTGCTACCGTCTTGCGCACACCCAGCCGGGGCAGCAGGCGGCGGCAGGCGAAGGTGCCGACGATGTAGGACAGGGACATCGAGAACATGGCCAGGCCGTAGGCGGTTTTCGAGAGGCCGAGCACGCCGGTGAACACGAAAGACGAGGCTGCGAGGAAGGTGAACAGGCCGCCGTAGGACGTGGCCGAGAGCAGGGTGAAGGCCCAGAAGGTGGGGTGGCGCACGATCTGCCCCCAGGTGCGCAGCAGTGTGAGCGGCTGCAGCGCGCGCGGGTTCTTCTGGACCAGGGTCTCTTCGAAGCGCCAGACCAGCACGGCCAGGGTGACGGCGCCAAACACCGCGAGCGCCATCAGCGCCATGCGCCAGCCCAGCAGCTCGGCCAGCAGGCCGCCCACCGGCGCGCTGGCGCAGGCGATCACGCCCAGCCCGGTCAGTCCCTTGGACATGATGCGCGCGCCTTCGGTGGGGGCGTACAGGTCGCGCACCACGGCACGGGCGCACATCACGCCCGCGCCCATGGCCACGCCCTGCAGGGTGCGCCAGACGATGAGCTGGTCCATGGTGGCGGCGAAGGTGCTGCCCACCGACGCGAGCACATACAGCAGCGTGCCGCCCAGCAGCACCGGCCGGCGGCCAAAGCGGTCGGACAGCGGGCCCCAGACCATCTGCGACATGCCGAAGGCCAGCAAGAGCGCGGTCAGAGTCAGCTGGGCCTGCGGCATGGTGGCGCCGAAGCCCTGCGTGATGGCCGGCAGGGCGGGCAGGTAGAGGTCGGTGGTGACCGGCTGCAGACCGAGCAGCAGGGAGAGCACGAGCACGATCAGGCCGGGCGACATGGCTCGGGGCACGGCAGCGGTGGCGGGGGAGGCGGACATCCGACTGAGGGTAGCAGATGGCCCCATGTGCGACCTGCGCGACGTGCATGCGTCCAGGACGCGGCGGAACCGGCTTTGCCGGGCCGCACCGCGTTGCCCCCTCAGGGGGTGACGCCGAAGGCGGCGCGGGGGTGATTCAGTTCAACCCGAACAGCTCGGCCAGCGCCACCCGGTACTGCGGCTGGCCCACCGAGTTGGTGTTGTGGTGCGAGCCACCCTCCACCAGCACGAAGGCCTTGCGCCCGGTGGCGGCCTCAAACAGGCGGCGCCCCAGTTCGGGCCGGATCAAACGGTCTTCTCCGCCGTGCACCACCAGCAGTGGCGAGCCGATGGCGGGCACGCGCTTCATCGCGTCGAAGCGCTGGGTGATCAACGGCCCCACCGGCAGCCAGCCCCACTTGAAGGAGCTGACCACGTCCGGGATCGAGGTGAAACTGCCTTCGACCAGCGTGCCCGCTTCGTCGGGCACCTGGGCGGCGAGTTCGATGGCGATGGCTCCCCCCAGCGAGTGGCCGAAGATGTAGCGCGGCCGGCCGGGGTACTGCTGGCCCAGCCAGTCCCAAGCGGCGCGGGCGTCTTCGTAGGCCATGGTTTCCGAGGGCAGCTCCGGCGAGCTCTTGCCGAAGCCACGGTAGTCAATGGCGAGCACCGAAAACCCCAGTTCTTGCATGCGGCGCGCCCGGAAGGCCGAGCCAGTGACGTTGAAGCGCGCACCGTGCAGGTAGAGCAGCACGGGCGCGTCCGGCCGGGTGCTGAAGTTGTCATGCGCCAGCCACAGTCCATGCAGCTTCACCGGCCGCCCGGTTTCCTTTGACGGGAAGTTGATCCAGACATCGTCCATGCCCTCGGCGGCTTCGGTGCCGCGCGCCCAGCTGCGGTCGGACGGCTGGAAGATCCAAGCCCGCTGCCGCTGGTCGAGCGTGGCGCAGCCGGTGAGCACAGCGATCGACACAAACAGGAGGATCAGTAGACGTTTCATCGGATGGAATGATGCGGTCCACCGCGAAAAGTTCAAGGCAGAATGAACCCGGCCAGCACCATGCCACCCCCGCCTGGCCCCACCGGACGATCAGCCATGACCGACAGCGTGTTCACCCGCCGCATCCGCCGCGACATCCCGGCGGTCTCTGTGTTCGAGCACGAACGCGCCGTTGCCCTGGGGGAGGTTGCGCACGACGCACCGCCCGGCGGAGGGCGCGGGCTTCGTCTGGCCGCGGTGCTGGCCGTGGTTGCTGGCCTGCTGGCCTGCGGTGAAGCGCCGCCCACGGGCTGGTCGGGGTATGTCGAGGGCGACTATGTGCACGTATCGTCTCCGGTGGGTGGGCGGCTCGACAGGCTGACCGTGCGGGCGGGCGACCGGGTCCGCCATGGCGATGCGCTGTTCGCGCTGGACGCCCAGGCCGAGCAGGCGGCGCAGGCCGAAGCCCAGGCGCGCCTGGCTGGCACCCTGGCGCAGGCCGCCAACACCACCAAGGGCCGGCGCAGCGACGAGGTGGCGGTCACCCGCGCCCAGCTGGCACAGGCCCGGGCCCAGGCTGTCTTGGCGCAGACTGCCTGGGCGCGCCAGCAGAATCTGGTGGCCCAGGGTTTTGTGTCGCAGGCCAGTCTGGACGCGGCCAAGGCCGCGCTCGACCAGGCGAGCGCCCGCGTCGCCGAACTGCAGGCCGCCCTGCGCGTGGCGACCCTGCCGGCGCGCAGCGACGAGCGCGATGCCGCCCAGGCCCAGGCCGAAGCCACGCGCCAGGCGCTGCGCCAGAGCGACTGGCGGCTGGCGCAGAAGCAGCAGCCCGCGCCCGCTGACGCCCTGGTGGCCGAGGTGTTTTTCCGGGTCGGCGAATACGTGGCGCCGGGGCAGCCGGTGCTGTCGCTGCTGCCGCCGGGCGGCGTGAAAGCCCGGTTCTACGTGCCCGAGACCGAGGTCGGCGCGCTCGCCACCGGCCAGTGGGTGGGCCTGCGCTGCGACGGTTGCGGCGAGCCGATTCCGGCGCGCATCATCCGCATCGCCAGCGGCCCGGAATTCACGCCGCCGGTGATCTACTCCAACGCCCAGCGCGCCCGGCTGGTGTTTCTGGTGGAAGCGGCACCGCGCCCGGCCGACGCGAACCGCCTGCACCCGGGTCAGCCGCTGGACGTGGCCCGGCTGGCCCAGGAGCCGAAGTGAACGCCCTCGCCATCGACGTGCGCGGCCTGACCAAACGCTACGGCGGCCGCGCCGTGGTGGACGACGTGACCCTGCAGGTGGTCCAGGGCCGCATCTGCGGTTTCCTCGGGCCCAACGGCAGCGGCAAGACCACCACCATCCGCATGCTCTGCGGCCTGCTGCGTCCCGACGCGGGCGAGGGGCAGTGCCTGGGGCTGGACTTCCGCCGCGAGGCCGCCGCCATCAAGCGCCAGGTGGGCTACATGACGCAGAAGTTCGGCCTCTACGACGACCTCTCGATCCGAGAAAACCTGGACTTCGTGGCCCGTTTGTTCGAGCTGCCCACCCGCCGCGCGGCGGTGGACCTGGCGCTGGAGCGGCTGGGCCTGCAGGGCCGCCAGCGCCAGCTCGCCGGCACGCTCTCGGGCGGCTGGAAACAGCGCCTGGCGCTGGCCGCTTGCCTGATCCACCAGCCGCGCCTGCTGCTGCTCGACGAACCCACGGCCGGCGTGGACCCCAAGGCCCGGCGCGACTTCTGGGACCAGATCCACCAGCTGGCCGCGCAGGGCATCACGGTGCTGGTGTCTACCCACTACATGGACGAGGCCGCGCGCTGCCACGACCTGGTCTACATCGCCTACGGCAAGGTGCTCGCGCGTGGCAGCGAGCGCGAGATCGTCGACGCGGCGGGCCTGAGCGTCTGGGCGCTCGAAGGCGCTGCCGATCCGGCCTTGAGCGAACGCTTGCGCGGATTGCCCGGGGTGCAGAACGTCGTCGCCTTTGGCACCACGTTGCACGTGGCCGGGCGCGACGCCGCGCTGCTGGCGCAGTCGCTCGGCGCTTTCCAGGGCGAGGGTGGCGTGGTGCTGAGCGAAACGCGGGCCAACCTGGAGGACGTGTTCATCAGCCTGATCGACCAGGCGCAGGACAACTTCGGCCACGGCCAGGCGGGGCGCACATGAAATGGTTTTCGCCCGCGCGCACCTGGGCCGTGTTCATCAAGGAGTTCCAGCAGATGCTGCGCGACCGGCTCACCTTCGCCATGGCGGTGGGCGTGCCGGTGATGCAGCTGATCCTGTTCGGCTACGCCATCAACACCGACCCCAAAGGCCTGCCTACAGCGGTGATCGCGGCCGACGCCGGCCCGCTGGCGCGCAGCCTGGTGGCCTCGCTGCAGAACACCGGCTATTTCAAGGTGGTGCACCAGGGCACCAGCGAAGCCGAGGCCGACGCCTTGGTCGCCACGGGCGAGGTGCAGTTCATGATCGTGATTCCGCCCGGTTTTTCGCGCGATGTGGTGCGCGGCGAACGCCCGGCGGTGCTGGTCTCGGTGGACGCCACCGATCCCTCGGCCTCGGGCAACGCGATCGCCGCGCTCGGCGAGATGACGAACCTGGCCCTGCGTCACGATCTCACCGGCCCGCTGCAGTCGCTGCAGAAGGGCGCGGCACCGTTCGAGCTGCGGATTCACCGGCGCTACAACCCCGAGGGCCTGTCGCGCTACAACATCGTGCCCGGCCTGATCGGCACCATCCTCACCATGACCATGGTGATGCTGACCTCGCTGGCGATGACGCGCGAGCGCGAGCGCGGCACCATGGAAAACCTGCTCGCCACCCCGGTGCGGCCGCTGGAGGTGATGGTGGGCAAGATCCTGCCCTACGTGGTGATCGGCTA
>NZ_JADMKB010000147.1 GCF_018780075.1 Hydrogenophaga sp. | reverse complement strand
CTTCTCGCGCTGGAGCGCCAAGCCTCGGCACGTCGAAGGCGCCGAGATCGCGCTTGTCAAAGCTGGCCGCGCTGGCTCACAGATCCTTCGCCAGCCGCAGGCCGCTGAACTGCCAGCGGGCCTCGGTCGGGAAGAAGTTGCGGTAACTGGCGCGGATGTGCTCGCGCGGCGTGGCGCAGGAACCGCCGCGCAGCACCATCTGGTTCACCATGAACTTGCCGTTGTATTCGCCCACCGCGCCGGCCCAGGGCCGGTAGCCGGGGTAGGGCAGGTAACTGCTGGCGGTCCACTCCCACACGTCGCCGCCCATCTGCTTCAGGCCCGGGCCGCTGCGGGACAGCGGCATCGGGTGCAGCGCGCCGCTCTCCAGGAAGTTGCCCTGGGTGTGCAGCGCGGCGCCGAGGGATTGCGCCGCGTGCTCCCACTCGGCTTCGGTGGGCAGGCGGATGGGTTCCCCGTCTTGCGCGGCCCGCCAGCGTGCGTGGGCGTCGGCCTCGAACCAGCTGATGTGCACCACCGGCGTGTGCGGGTCGATGGGCACGCGCCCGTGCAGGGTGAAGTTGGTCCAGCCGCCGTGCACGGCCGGGTCGCCGCCCGGCTGCCAATACAGCGGCGCTTCGATGCGCTGCGCGCACCGCCAGTCCCAGCCGGCCGCCATCCACCAGCGCGGATCGAGGTAACCGCCGTCGTCCATGAAGGCCAGCCACTCGCCGTGGGTGACGGGGCGGTTCGCCAGCGCGTGGGGGCTCAGCAGCGCCGCGTGTGCCGGGGTTTCGTTGTCGAAGGCAAACCCGTCGCCCGCATGGCCCAGCCAGGCCGGGCCTCCCGCGCAGTCCGTCCATTCCAGGGGCGCGGCCACGACGCTGCTGAGCGGCCACTGCGGGTGGTACACCGGGTTCAGCGGGTTCATGGCCAGCAGGTGCTTGAGGTCGGTGAGCAGCAGCTCCTGGTGCTGCTGCTCGTGCTGCAGGCCGAGTTCCATCAGCTCGCCCAGTTCGTCGCTCACCGTGCCTTGCAGCAGCGTCGCGATGCGCGCGTCCACGTTCGCGCGCCAGGCCTTGACCTTGGCCAGGCCGGGGCGTGTGATCAGGCCGCGTTGGGCGCGGGGGTGTTGTTCGCCCACGCCCTGGTAGTAGCTGTTGAACAGCACGCGGAACGCGGGGTGGAAGGGCTGGAAGTCGGGCTCGAAGCGCTCCAGCACAAAGGTCTCGAAAAACCAGGTCACGTGGGCCAGGTGCCACTTGGTGGGGCTGGCGTCGGGCATGGACTGCACCTGGCAGTCCGCCTCGCTCAGGGGCGCGGCCAGCGCCAGGGTCTGCGCGCGCACCTGGGCGTAGCGCTGGGCCAGCGCGCTGGCGCTGAGGTGGTGGCGTGGCTGGGTGTTCATGCTGTGTCCCCCCGTTGGGTGCCGCTGGTGATGCCGTCCGTGCCCCACGGGCGTGATCACCACAGCCGCGCACCTTACGCCACCTGGGGCCGTGACACCAACGCGGGCCCATCACCCCAACGGCAACGGGGCCGTTGCGCGGCGGCGCGAGGGGGCCGCCTCAGCGTGTCATCCAGCGCCGCGCGCCCAGGCTGGCCGCGTCCACCAGTGCCACCAGCAGCAGCATGGCGCCGAGGATGGTGGCGGTCTTGCCCATGTGGAACAGGCCCATGTGGAAGGCCAGCAACTGGCCCAGACCGCCCGCGCCCACCACGCCCAGCACGGCGGCAGCGCGGATGTTGTTTTCCCAGCGGTAGAGCGTGTAGCTCATGAGCTGCGGCAGCACCTGCGGCAGCGTGGCGAACAGCACCACGCGGACGTTGCCCACGCCCTGCGTGCGCAGCGCCGCGCCGGGGCCGGGCGGCGCGTTTTCCATGGCCTCGGCAAACAGCCGGCCGAGAACGCCGGTGGTGTGCAGCGCCAGCGCCAGCGTGCCGGCCAGCGGCCCGAGGCCGGCCGAGATCAGCAGCAGCGCGGCCCACACCAGCTCGGGGATGCTGCGCAGCGCGTTGAGCAGCAGGCGTGTGGGCACGCGGCCCCAGGCGGCGTGGCCTTCAAACAGGCGGCTCGCGGGCAGCGCCAGCGCCAGCCCGGCCACGGCCGCGAGCAGGGTGCCCAGGGCCGACATGGCCAGCGTTTCCCAGGCGCCCTGCGCCACCTTGTTCAGGAAGGCGGGCGAGGTGTCGGGCGGGAAGAACTCGCCCAGGAAACGCCCCATGCTCCGCGCCGCGTCGAGCGATAAAAACTGCGCCCACTGCAGATCGAGCGACCAGAAGCTGGCGATCACCAGCACCAGCAGGCCCAGCACGAACCAGCAGGCCCTGCAGCGCGCGTCGAACAGCGGCGGCGGCAGCTTGTAGGTCTCTTTCGCGGCGCGGGGTTGGGTCATCCGAGTGCTTTCCGGAGCCAGGCACTCAACCTGTCCGCGAAGGCGACCAGCGCCATGAACACCAGCAGCATGGTGGCCACCTCGCCGCCGCTGAACATCTTCATCGAGTTGTCCATCTGCTGGCCCAGGCCGCCCGCGCCCACAAAGCCCAGCACCACCGAAGAGCGGATCGCGCACTCCCAGCGGTACACGGTGTAGCTGGTCAGCTCGGCCGCGCTGGCGGGCAGCAGGCCATAGAAGAAGGCCTGCAGGCGGCCGGCGCCGTTGCGCAGCAGCACCTCGGTGGCCTGGGTTTCGCCGCTCTCCAGGATCTCGCCGTACACCTTGCCGAGCATGCCGCCGTAGGTGAGCGCAATGGCCAGCACCCCGGCCGTGGGCCCGAGGCCGACCACGCGCACGAACACCAGCGCCCAGACCAGCTCGGGGATGCTGCGCAGCACGATCAACCCCCAGCGCACCGCCTGGCGCCACCAGAACGGCCCGCGCGCCATGCGGCCCGAGAGCGCCGAGATCGACAGCACGCGGGTGGACAGCAGTGTGAACGGCACCGCCAGCACCAGCGCCAGGGTGATGCCGGCGGTGGCCATGGCCACGGTGCGCCAGGTTTCCTTTGCCACCAGAGCCAGGAACTCGCCGCTGTGGGCCAACGGCCAGAAACTCGCGAGAAAGTGCCCGCTGACCTTCAGGCTCTCGGGCGCCAGCATCACCCAGGGCCTGAACTCGGTGGCCACCAGCAGCGGCCACAGCATGACCACGAACGCGCCGCTCCAGAACAGGCGCGGCAGCCAGGCCGGGTCGCGGTCCGGTGGAGCGCGCATGCTCAGGTCAGCCACGGCGAGGGGCCTTTGTCCAGCGGCAGCCGCCGAACCGGCTTTGCCGGGCGGGGGGTGACGCGAAGCGGCGCGGGGGGTGTTCCATCACCGGCAGTGCATCACCACCGGCAGCGGTTGGGGCGGCGGGGCCGCGTCCAACGGAGCTGGGCCGTGCAGCTCGTCTTCGCGCTGGTCGTACAGGTGGGCCAGGTGCTCGCGCGTCACCTGCGCGGCCGGCAGGTCAAACGCCAGCGCGCCGTCGCGCAAGCCGACGATGCGCGGAAAGTGCTCCAGCGCCACCTCCACCTGGTGCAGCGTGGTCACCAGCGTGGCCTTGCGTTCGCGGGCGCCCGCCAGCAAGGTGTGAATGGCCTGGCGCGCGCGCGACGGGTCCAGCGCCGACAAAGGCTCGTCGATCAGCCAGAGCGAGGCGGGCGCGAGCAGCGCGCGCGCCAGGCCCACGCGCTGGCGCTCGCCGCCCGAGAGCCGGTCCACGCGCTCAAACAGCTTGTCGGCGAGGTCGAAGCGGTCCAGCGCCTCGAAGGCCGCGGGGATGTCGGCCGGGTAGAACAGCGAACGCAGGCTCTGCCACAACCCCATGGCCGGCAGGCGACCCGCCAGCACGGACGTCACCACGCGCTGGCGCGGCGGCAGCGGCGGCACCTGCGGCGCGAGGAAGAGCCGCCCGCGCAGGCGCTGCAGATCGGCGCGCGGCAGCTGCCAGGGGTCCTGCCCGTCCAGCAGCAGCGAGCCGGTGGCCGGCGGCATGGCACAGGCCAGCACCTGCAACAGCGTGGTCTTGCCCGCGCCCGAGGGGCCGATGACGGCCACCTGCTCGCCCGGCGCGACCCGCAGGTCCACCGCCATGAGCGCGGGGGCGGCGCCCGCCTTCGCCGCCGGGTGGCGGGCGCTGGCGCCTTGCAGTTCAATCTTCAAACGCCGTGCCTCGGTTTACAGCAGCTCGGCGCTGCGCGCGGCGGCTTCGATGCCCTTGTAGTTCTCGGCCTTGGTGGGCACGAACTTCGTGGCGCGCTGCAGCTCCAGGATCTCCTTGCCTTCGGGCGTGGCCTTGCTGAGCGAGGTCAGCGCTTCGGCCAGCTTCTGGCGGGTGGCGGCCGGCATGTCGGCGTGCACCGACCAGTTGTAGTCAAAGTAGGGCGGGGTGGTGTAGATCACGCGCACCTTGGTGGGGTCCACCTTCTTGTCGGCCACGAACTTTTCCCACACCGAGATGTTGAGCGCACCGCCCTGCACCTTGCCCGAGGCGACGGCGGCGATGGTCGCGTCGTGCGCGCCGCTGAAGGCCACGCGCTTGAAGTCCTTCTCGGGGTTGATGCCCTGCTGCAGCAGGAAGCTGCGCGGCATCAGGTGACCGCTGGTCGAGCTCTGCGAACCGAAGGACACGTCCTTGCCCTTGAGGTCGGTCAGGCTCTGGATGGCCGGGTCGCTGGTGATGAAGACGGACTTGAAGTTTTGATCTTCCTCGCGCTGCACCAGCGGGACGATCTTGCCGCCCGAGCGCACGTTGGCCTGCACGAAGGTGAAGCCGCCGAACCAGGCCATGTCCACCTTCTTGTTGACCAGGGCCTCCACCGAAGCGGCGTAGTCGGTCACGGGGGTGAACTCGACCTTCATGCCGAGCTTCGATTCGAGGTACTTCACCAGCGGCGCGGCCTTGCGCGCCAGCTCGGTGGGGGCTTCGTCGGGGATCGCGGTGACGCGGAACACGGCTTGGGCCTGGGCCTGGGCCAGGCCGGTGAAGGCGGTGCCAGCGGCGAGCACGGCGCAGGTCAAGAGTGCGCGTCGGGTGCGGGAGAGGGTGGGGTGTGTCATGGTGTATCCGGTGAAGAGGGATGCGGGAGGGGTATTAGACCGCGTTGCCACGCCGTTCCGGTGCCCAGGGGTCTTGGGACGGGCCTTGGCCCGCAAGGCCTTGGTGGGCCGGCGTGGGCCGCGAGGGGACACCGGTTTATAAAGCGGTGCGTCGTCCACACAGGTCCCACCATGCCACCACTGCCCACCGCTCCCCACTTTGTGCAGTTGCACCAGACCGACCACGCCGCCGTGCGCGCCGAGCTGGCGGCGGGGTTGCAGGCGCGCCCGGCGCACGTGTCGCCCAAGTTCTTTTACGACGCGCTGGGCTCGCGCCTGTTCGACGCCATCACCGAGCTGGCCGAGTACTACCCCACCCGCACCGAGGCCGGCATCTTCGCGCAGCACGGTGCCGACATGGCCCGGCACGTGCCCCAGGGCGCGGTGCTGATCGATCTGGGGGCCGGCAGCTGCGCCAAGGCCGCCCGCCTGTTCCCGGTGCTGCGGCCGGCGGCCTACGTGGCGGTGGACATTTCGGTGGATTACCTGCGCGAGGCCATGGGCGCGCTGCAACAGCGCCACACCGGCTTGCCCATGCTGGGGCTGGGCATGGACTTCTCCGCCGGGCTGGCCCTGCCGGGCGCCGCCACCGACTGGCTGGCCGGGCAGGGCGTCGAGCGCGCGCCGCGCTGCGTGTTCTACCCCGGCTCCAGCATCGGCAACTTCAACCCCGCCGAAGCGCTGGCCTTGCTGAGCCAGGCGCGCGCCGTGTGCGCCGGGGGTGGGCCGGGCGGCGGTCTCCTGATCGGGGTGGACCGCGTGAAGGACACGGCCATCCTGGAACCCGCCTACGACGACCCGCTCGGTGTCACCGCCGCCTTCAACCGCAACCTGCTGCTGCACGCCAACGCCCTGCTGGGCACCGACTTCGCCCCCGCGCGCTGGCAGCACGTGGCCTTCTTCAACGACACCGACTCGCGCATCGAGATGCACCTGCGCGCCGACGGCGCACAGACCGTGCGCTGGCCCGGCGGCGAGCGCCACTTTGCCGACGGCGAGCGGCTGCACACCGAGAACTCGTACAAGTGGCGGCCCGACAGCTTCGACGCGCTGCTGCACGAAGCGGGCTTCGGCCCTGCCGCCCACTGGACCGATGAACGCGGCTGGTTCAGCGTGTTCTTCGCTCCGGCCTGAACGGATCGACTCTTTCCCCCTCGGGGGACGGCCGGGATGGGGGCCGGCGTCGGACAGCGAGGGCGGGTGTCAGGCAACAGCGACCGAACGGAACCCGGCCACGATGTCGTTGCGCTCGGGGGTGAAGTAGTTGCGGTACTTCGGGTGGCGCATGCGCGCCGAGGTGGCGTGGCTCGCTCCCTTGAGCACCGGGCGGCCGTCGAACCACGGCGCGGAGTAGTCCACGTAGGGGTGGGCCACGAAGCCGGGGAAGGGCGCGAAGGCGCTGGCGGTCCATTCCCACACGCTGCCCCAGACAAACCCCGGCTGCTGCGCCGCCACTTCCCACTCGGCCTCGGTCGGCAGGCGCCGCCCGGCCCAGGCGCACCAGGCCTGCGCTTCGAACGCGGTGAGGTGGTTGGCCGGCGCGGCCGGGTCCAGCGGCCGCCAGTGGCCGTGCACCTGCTGTTCCCAGCCCTGTGCGCCTTGCCGCAGGTAGCGCGGCGCCATGCGCTCCTGGGACAGGCGCCAGATCCAGCCGGGCGCGCCCCAGAAGCGGCGTTGCGCGTAGGCGCCGCTGTCGACGAAGGGCAGGAACTGCGCCCAGGTCACGGGCTGGGCGTCGATCTCGAAGGCGCCGACCTGCACGCCGTGCGCGCCGAGCTCGTTGTCGAACGCAAAGCCGGGGCCGCTGTGGCCCAGCGTCCAGTCCGTGGCGCGGATTTCCAGTGCAGACGGCCGGTGCGGTGTGACCGGGGCGCCCGGGTGGGGGTTCTGTGGATCGAAACCCAGCGTCTGCGCCATGTAGACCGCGGCCTCGGCGTGCATGTCTTCGTGGAACAGCGCAAGGCGGAAGAAGTACAGGCCGGTGTCGTCGTCGGGCGCGTCAGCGAGCAGGGCCAGCGTGTCGCTCAGGCTGGCCGCGAGGTCGGCGCGCACGGCGTGTGCATCGGGCAGGTCCAGCCGCCAGCGCGCGTCGTGCGGCACCTCGCTGGAGTTGTACAGCGCGTCAGCGTCCACGCCGCGGGCGGCCTGGCGCGCGGGGCTGCGTGGGGCGTCGGGGTGGGCGTTGACGCCGCGGTGGCGTTGCGGGTTCCGCGCCAGCCACCAGTCGGCGAACCAGCCCACGTGGCCCAGCTCCCAGAGCGGCAGGTTCAGCTCGCGCGCGCAGGGCACGCGCAGGCCGGGGCCGAGCGCGGCTTCGCAGGCCGCGAACTGGGACAGGCTGCGCGCGCGCGCGTCGCGCAGCGCCTCCGCGAGAAACGCTTTGCCGCCGCTGCGCGCGGACACGGCATCGGACACAATCGATGGCGTCAGCTTCACACCCATGAAAAAGCCCTCCTTGTGCATCGTCACCCCGGCCCTGGCCGATGCCAACAATGGCAACTGGCAGACCGCGCGCCGCTGGGCGCGCCTGCTGTCGGGCCATTATGTGGTGCGGCTTGCGAAGCAGTGGCCCGACGGAGCGGCCGACGACGGCACGGACATCCTGCTCGCGCTGCACGCGCGGCGCTCGGCCGGTTCGGTGGCGGCCTGGGCCGCGGCCCACCCGGACAGGCCGCTGGTGCTCGCGCTCACCGGCACCGACCTCTACCGCGACATCATCACCGACGCCAGCGCGCAGCGCTCGCTGGCGCTGGCGCACCGGCTCATCGTGCTGCAGGAGCAGGGCCCCATGGCGCTGCCCGAGGCGCTGCGCGGCAAGTGCCGCGTGGTGTTCCAGTCGAGCACACGGCGCGCCACCCTGCCCAAGACCACGGCGCACCTGCGCGCGCTCATGGTGGGCCACCTGCGCGACGAAAAATCGCCGCAGACCCTGCTGGATGCGGCGCGCCTGATCGGGCCCGACGAAGGCATCTTCATTGACCACGTCGGCGCCGCGCTCGACCCCGCTTTGGGCGAGGCCGCGAGCGCCACGCAGCGCGACCGCCCACACTACCGCTGGCTCGGCGGCCTGCCGCACGCGGCCACGCGCTCGCGCATCCAGCGCGCGCACGTGCTGGTGCACCCCAGCCGCCTGGAAGGCGGCGCCCACGTGATCCTGGAGGCCGCGCTCTGCGGCACGCCGGTGCTGGCCTCGCGCATCGACGGCAACGTGGGCATGCTCGGTGCCGACTACGGCGGTTACTTCCCGCCCGGCGACGCCGCCGCCCTGGCCGCGCTGCTGCGCCGGGCGCGCGACGGCCTGGCCCACGGCACCGGGCTTCTCACGACCCTGCAGTCGCAGTGCGCGTTGCGGTCCGCGCTGTTTGAACCGGCCGCCGAGCGGGCCGCGCTGCTCCGTCTGCTGGCCGAGCTGGCCTGACACCCCCGGCCACGGCCGCCACCCCTTCCCACCGGCCCTCGGGTGTGCGTGAGCGCGCGCCCGGATGCATTACGCTCTCACCGTCTTTCGGGTGCAGCGCCGCTGCCGGTCTTCGGGCCGGACCGCGTGCGTGATGTCCCCTGCCGCTTGCCCGCAGGAGCACCCAAGGCCCGTTTCCGCAACCATTCCATCCACTTTTCATCTGGATCTGCACCCATGACGAACTCCGCCCCTGCCCAAGCCCTGCTGAACCAACTCGACGGGGTGGTCACCTCGGTCATCGACGCCGCGGCCATCGAGACCGACAAGCTCGGGCAATTTCCCGCCAGCAGCCTGGCCGCCCTGCGCAGCGCCGGCCTGCTGGGCCTGATCAGCGACGCCAGCGTCGGGGGTGCCGGCGGTGGCCTGGGCCACGCCAGCCAGGCGGTGCGCCGCATCGCGCAGTCCTGCTCGTCCACCGCCATGATCCTGGCCATGCACTACAGCGCCGTGGCCGTGATCGAAAAATTCGGCAACGAGGCCACGCGCAAGGCGGTGGCCGCCGGGCAGCACCTGAGCACGCTGGCCTTCTCCGAAGCCGGTTCGCGCAGCCACTTCTGGGCGCCCACCAGCACCGCCCGCGCCGACGGCAGCGACGCCGTGCTCGACGCGAGCAAGAGCTGGGTCACCGCCGCTGGCCACGCCGATTCGTATGTGTGGTCCAGCCAGCCCCTGGCCGTCGCGGGCGCCAGCAGCATCTGGCTGATGCCGCGCGAGACCGCGGGCCTGTCCACCGTGGCCCCGTTCGACGGCCTGGGCCTGCGCGGCAACGCCTCGTCGCCGGTGCGCGCCGAGGGCGTGCGCCTGCCGCAGAGCGCGATGCTGGGCGCCGACGGCGGAGGTTTTGACGTGATGATGGGCACCGTGCTGCCCTGGTTCTCGGTGCTCAACGCCTCGGGCTCGGTGGGCATGATGGAAGGGGCCATCACCCGCGCCGCCGCCCACGTCAACGCCACCCGCTTCGCCCACCTGGGCACCAGCATCGCCGACCTGCCGACCGCCCGCGCCTACATCGCCCGCGCCAAGATCCAGGCCGACAGCGCCGCCGTGCTGTTGGACGACACCGTGGCCGCCATCGCCGGTGGCCGCGCCGACGCCATGCTGCGCGTGTTGCAGGTCAAGGCACACGCCGCCGAGTCGGCCCTGCAGGTCACCGACCTGGCCATGCGCGTGTGCGGCGGTGCCGCCTTCCGCAAGGACGTGGGCATCGAGCGCCTGTTCCGCGACGCGCGCGCCGCCTCCGTGATGGCACCGACCTCCGACGTGCTCTACGACTTCATCGGCAAGGCCACGCTGGGCATGGACCTGTTCTGAACCTTCACCAGAGAAAGATCCCACCATGTCGCAAACACTGATCCTCGGCGCCGTCGCCTACGCCCCCAAGGTCGTCACCATCTGGGAAGGCTTCAAGGAGTACTACGTCCGCAACGGCCTGCCGTTCGATTTCATCCTGTATTCCAACTACGAGCGCCAGGTCGAGGCGCAGTTCAGCGGCGCGGTGCACGTGGCCTGGAACTCGCCGCTGGCCTGGTTGCGCGCCGAGCGCATGGCCCGGGCGCGCGGCGTGTCCGACCAGGTGCGCGCCATCGCCATGCGCGACACCGATTGCGACCTGACCTCGGTCATCGTGGTGCGCGCCGGCGCCGGCATCACCACCCTGGCCGACCTGCGCGGCAAGCGCATCGGCGTGGGGGCGATCGATTCGCCACAGGCCACGCTGATCCCGCTGCAGTGGCTGCGCGAGCAGGGTCTGGACCCCGACACCGCGCTCACCGTGGTGCGCCACGATGTGCTGGGTGGCAAGCACGGTGACCACGTCGGCGGCGAGCGCGACGCCGCACGCGCCCTGATCGCGGGCGAGGTGGACGCCGCGGTGATGATCGACGGCAACCACCTGCAGTTCACGCAGGAAGGCACGCTGCCCGCTGGCCGCACCACGGTGCTGGCGCGCACGCCCGCCTTCGACCACTGCAACTTCACCACCAGCCCCGGCGCGCCGGCCGAGCTGATGGCGCGTTTTGAAACCCTGACCCGCGCCATGTCGTTCGACGATCCGCAGGTGCGCCCGCTGCTCGAACTCGAAGGCCTGCGCCAGTGGCGCGACGGTCGCACCAGCGGCTACGCCTGGCTGGACCGCGCGGTGGACGCCACCGGCTTCTACGACGCACAGGGGAACATCACCGCCCATGACTACCGCTACTGACACCGCCCCCAGCGGCCCCGTGCTGGAACTGGGCTCGCTGGGCATGGA
Organism: Hydrogenophaga sp.; assembly: GCF_018780075.1. Lineage (GTDB taxonomy): Bacteria > Pseudomonadota > Gammaproteobacteria > Burkholderiales > Burkholderiaceae_C > Hydrogenophaga. The sequence goes on along the minus strand of NZ_JADMKB010000147.1, from coordinate 57,199 downwards.
CACCGGCGCCCACGTGTTGGTGGCGCATGCGCTGCGCCAGCGCGACCCGGCGTTGCCGCTGTGGGTGCGCGGCAGCCACCCCGAGCTGGGCGTGCACCTGAGCGGCTGGTGCCGCAAACGCGGCCTGGCCGTGGTGAGCCAGGACGGTGAACACCGCATCGCGCCCGGCCAGGGCGAAGCGCAGCGCTGGCGCGGCGCGCAACGGGCCGGCGTGTCCGATCCGTCCGCCCCAGGCGCGGTGGTGTCGCAGCCCAGCGCCCGCTGGGGCGTGGCCGCGCGCGGCGCGCTGGTGGAGGCCGGCGCACCCGAGTTCCACTTTCCGCTGTCGGACAAAGCCGCACTCTGGGCCGACGACGCCGCACGCCTGTACGCCTCGGCCGTCGAAGCGCAGTGGAACCCCAACGAAGCCATCGACTGGGCCGCGCCCTTCGAGCTGCCCGACGAGGTGGAAGACGCCGTGGTCCAGGTCATGACCTACCTGGTGGAAAACGAAAACGCCGCCCTGCTGGTGCCGGCGCGTTTCCTCGGCCAGATGCACCCGCACTTTCGCGAAGTCTTGCAGTGCCTGGCGATCACCATCGCCGACGAGGCGCGGCACGTCGAGGTCTTCACACGGCGCATCGGCCTCAAGGGCCGTGGCCCGGCGCTGTCGACCGCGGGCGCGCAGGCTTCGCTCAAGACCCTGTTCGACGAGCCCGAGTTTTCGGTGGCGTCGTTCCTGCTGTCGGTGCTGGGCGAAGGCACGTTCGTGAACCTGCTGAACTTCCTCAACACCTACGCACCCGATCCGGTCACGCGGCAGATCTGCCGCCTGGCCAGCCGCGACGAGGCGCGCCACGTGGCCTTCGGCATGTCGCACCTGGCCTGGCAGATGGCGCAGGACCCGGATCTGAAACACCGCCTGAACGCGGCGGTGGAGCGGCGCTACGACGAACTCGCCAGCACCGATGGCCTGAACGAAGAGGTGTTCGACGCGCTGGTCCTGCTGGCCGCCGGCGCCTTCACGCCCGAGGCCGTGGCCACGGGCCACGAGCGCGTGCAGCGCCTCAAGCAGGAGATGGCCGAGGGCCGGCGTGCGCGCCTGGTCAAGCTCGGCTTCGCGTCCGGGCAGGCCCAGGACCTGTCCGAACGCCACACGCGCAATTTCATGTGAGTCTGCGCGACACTTGCGCATTGCCACGGACATTTCCCATGACCCCCACTATCCCCAAAGAACCTCGCCTCACCAGCCTCTCGCACGGCGGTGGCTGCGGCTGCAAGATCGCGCCCGGCGTGCTGAGCGAAATCTTGAAGGGCGCGGCCGCGATGCCGATGCCCAAAGAGCTGCTGGTCGGCATCGAGACGGCGGACGACGCGGCGGTCTACCAGCTCAACGAGCAGCAGGCGCTGATCGCCACCACCGACTTCTTCATGCCCATCGTGGACGATCCCTACGAGTTCGGCCGCATCGCCGCGACCAACGCGATCAGCGACGTCTACGCCATGGGCGGCACGCCCATCATGGCGCTGGCCCTGGTGGGCATGCCGATCAGCGTGCTCAGCACCGAGACCATCGGCAAGATCCTGCAGGGCGGGCAGGACGTGTGCCGCGCCGCCGGCATCCCCATCGCGGGCGGCCACACCATCGACTCGGTTGAACCCATCTACGGCCTGGTGGCCCTGGGCCTGGTGCACCCCCAGCGCGTCAAGCGCAACGCCGACGCCAAGGTGGGCGACCGCCTGATCCTTGGCAAACCGATCGGTGTGGGCGTGCTCTCGGCCGCGCTGAAGAAAGACGCGCTGCCCGCCGAGGGCTACGCGCAGATGATCGCCCACACCACCCAGCTGAACACGCCCGGGCCCGATCTGGCCCAGCTCGACGGCGTGCACGCGCTCACCGACATCACCGGCTTCGGCCTCGCCGGCCACGTGCTGGAGATGGCCCGCGGTTCGAACACCACGGTGAAGATGGACATGGCGCGTGTGCCCCTGATCACCGGCGTGCGCGAACTCGCTGCACAGGGCATGGTCACCGGCGCCAGCGGCCGCAACTGGGCCGCGTACGGCCACGAGGTGCGCCTGGGCGCCGGCCTGCAGCCGGTGGACCAGGCCCTGCTGAGCGATCCGCAGACCAGCGGTGGCCTGCTCGTGGCCTGCGCGCCCGAGGCGGTGGCCGAGGTGCTGGCGGTCTTCGAGCGGCACGGTTTCGCCGGTGCGGCCGAGGTGGGCGAGATCGTGCAGGCCGAGGCTGGGGGTGTGCGGCTTCGGGTAGATTAAGCAGCGCTTCGGGTGTCGGGCGACCACCCGAGATAGCGGATGTCATGGCCGAAAACGGTCAGCAATCTTCAAAACCAAGGAGGAGGGAATCATGCCAATCGCAGGACTGGGCTTGCATGTTTTGATCGCGCTGTTTTGCGCTTTTCACGTTGTCCGATCGGGGCAACAGATGTACTGGTTGTTCATCCTTTTTGCCTTCCCCCTGCTGGGCAGCATTGTCTATTTCTTCATGATCTATCTGCCCAGCTCCCGGCTGGAGCGTGGCGCGCTGAAGGCCGTCTCAGCAGCGGCCAGGGCATTGGATCCCGGCAAGCAGCTCCGGCTCGCCAGAGCGGATTTTGAAGAGACACCAACGGCGCAGAATCAAATGCGTTTGGCAGCGGCGTTGCTCGACATGGGCGAAGCCTCAGAGGCGGCTTCGATGTACGAGAGCGCATTGAAGGGGCCCTTCTTGTCGGACCCCGAGTTGCGTTTCGGCGCCGCGCGGGCCATGGTGGAGTGTCAGCGTTACAACGATGCCGTTCAGCATTTGGAACAACTTCAGCGTGATCGCCCGGAATACCGCACCGAGGCGGTCTGTCTGTTGCTGGCCCGCTCATACGCGGGCGCGGGTCAAGCCAACGCGGCGCGTGAGCAGTTTGAGGCTGCGGTGGAACGCTTTGGCAGCTTCGACTGCAAAGCCGAATACGCCATCTGGGCCCTGGCGATGGGTGATCAGGCCACGGCGTCTCGGCTGCGGGTTGAGCTGGACCGCACGATGGCTCGCTGGACGGCCGCGAATAGGGAGCTCAACGGGCCTGTGCTGCGCCGATTGAACGCGGCCCAGGAGCTGGCGAAACGAAGTGCAAACCTTTGAGGTGCCGCCATGAAGAAATGGCTGACAAGCAACCGCGGTTTTCTGGTGCTGATGCTGTGTTTCGGCGTCTTCCGAACCGCCATCGCCGACTGGAACCCCGTGCCTTCGGGCTCGATGCGGCCGACCATTCTCGAGGGTGATGTGGTGCTGGTGAACCGCCTGGCCTACGACCTCAAGATTCCGCTGACCGGCATGGCCGTGGCGCGGCTGGGGGAGCCTCAGCGTGGCGACATCGTGACCTTCGATTCGCCGCAGGACGGCACCCGCCTGATCAAGCGGCTGGTGGCGTTGCCCGGCGATGTGGTGGCGTTGCACGACGGCGTGCTGTCCATCAACGGCTCGGAAGCGGCCTACGCCGATGTTCGCGAGGTGCAGGACTTCCTGGCGCCTGGCATGAACGTGCCGGCGACGCGCGCGACCGAGCGCACGGCGGACAGCGAGCGCACCGTGCAGTATCTGGACGGCATGGCCAACCACCGCAGCTTCGGGCCGGTGGCGGTGCCGGCGGACCACTATTTCATGATGGGCGACAACCGGGACAACAGTGGCGACTCGCGCTTCTTCGGCCCGGTGCCGCGTGCGCTGCTGATCGCCCGCGCTGAGCGCATCCTGGTGTCGGCCGACATCACGACGAACTGGCTGCCCCGCTGGGAACGTTTCGCGTCCCGATTGCAATGACATCCCCGCTCGCAGGCGATTTGCCTGTTGGGTTTCACCGGAGTTTTTCATGACCCTCTCCACCTGGCTCCTCTACGTCGCCGCCGTCTTTGTGCTCACCGTCACGCCCGGCCCGGCCGTGCTCATGTGCGTGTCCACCTCGGTGAACCTCGGGCCGCGCAAGGCGCTGGTCACGTCGCTGGGCAGCACCTCGGCGGTGGTCGGGCTCATGGCCTTGTCGGCGCTCGGTCTGGGGGCGCTGCTCGCGGCGTCCGAGCTGCTGTTCAGTGCGCTGAAATGGGCGGGTGCCGCCTACCTGGCTTACCTCGGCGTGCGTGCGCTGCTCGCGCCGGCGTCGGACATCCGCGTCTCGGGCGGTGCCGCTGCGGCGCGCACGCCCAGGCTGTTCGCGCAGGGCTTCCTGGTGGGCCTGAGCAACCCCAAGGCGCTGCTGTTTTTCGGCGCGCTGTTCCCGCAGTTTCTCGACCCGGCCGCACCGCAGCTGCCGCAGTTCCTGGTGCTGGGCGCGACCTTCGTGTTCTTCGAACTGGGCTGGCTCACGGTCTATGCGCTGACCGCTTCGCGCGCCCAGCGCTGGCTGCAGCAGCCGCACCGCGCGCGCCAGTTCAACCGGCTGACCGGCGTGGTGTTCCTGCTCGCGGCGGGCCTGCTGGCCACCAGCAAGCGGCAACCGGCCTGATGAACACCCGCTGGCTGGAACTCAAGGTGCCACCGCCGGTGGTGGGTCTGGTGGTCGGTGTGGCCATGTGGTTCCTGGCGCCGCTGGGGCCAGGGCTCGCTGTGCCGGACCCGGCGCGCCTCTGGCTGGCCCTGGCCGTCGCGGCTGTCGGTGCCGGCTTTGACCTGACGGGCCTGATCGCCTTCGTGCGCCGCCACACCACCGTGAACCCGCTCAGGCCGACCAACACATCGGCGCTGGTCACCAGCGGGGTCTACCGCATCACGCGCAACCCCATGTACCTGGGCATGGCCTGCTTGCTGACGGCCTGGGCGGTCTGGCTCGGCGCGCTGTGGCCCTGGCTGGGACCGGTGGCCTTTGTGCTCTACATCACCCGCTTCCAGATCCAGCCCGAGGAGCGCGTGCTCACCACGCTGTTCGGCGAGGCCTACACGGCCTACACCCGGCGCGTGCGCCGCTGGCTCTGAGAGCCGAAAGGCGACCGATCATGAACCCCATGCCCCGCGTGCTCGCCTTCGACATCTTCGGCACCGTGGTCGACTGGCACGGCAGCATCGTGCGCGAGGTGCAGGCGCTGGCCCCGGCGGTCGACGCCAACGCCTTCGCACTCGCCTGGCGCGCGGGCTACCAGCCGGCCATGCAACGCGTGCGCTCGGGCGAGCTGGGCTGGACGCGCATCGACGAGCTGCACCGCCTGATCCTCGACGACCTGCTGCCGCGCTTCGGCCTTGCCCACCTGGACGAAACCCGGCGCCAGCACCTGAACCGCGTCTGGCACCGGCTGGCCGCCTGGCCCGACGCGGTGGCCGGGCTCACGCGGCTGAAGGCGCGTTTCACGCTCTGCACGCTCTCCAACGGCAACATCGGCCTGCTGACGAACATGGCCAAATCCGCCGGCCTGCCTTGGGACTGCATCCTCTCGGCCGAGGTGTTTCGCGCCTACAAGCCCGACCCGCGCACCTATCTCGGCGTGGCACAGACCTTCGACCTGGCACCGGCCGAGGTGATGATGGTCGCGGCCCACCAGGACGACCTCGCCGCGGCGCGTGGCTGCGGCCTGCAGACCGCGTACATCCAGCGCCCGCTGGAGTTCGGCGCGGCGAACCCGAAAGACGTGTCGCCCGACCCGGCCAACACGCTGCACGCCCGCGACCTGCTGCACCTCGCCGACCTGCTGGGCTGCCCCTGAGCCTGCTCCTGGCGGGCTGACGGGGAGGGTGGGTCTGAACACGGGTCAAGGCGCCGCTGGCGGGCCCGCGCACCATGTGGATGTCCATCCACTGGAGACCGCCATGACCCTCAACCAAAACCCCGCCCCGCCGCACCGGCGGCCCGGTTCCTGTTCGCGTGGGCCACGCGCGGCACGGCGTGCGCGCTGCCTTGCCCGGCGTGGCCGGTGCGGTGCTGTCGGACGTCGTGCTCATGGGTGTTCGCCGCCATCGACGCCGACGTGATGCTGGCTTACGCGCTGGTCGGCGCAAAGACCATGCACCTGCTGCGCCGGAGCGGCTGACGCCGTTCGTCGCCCAGCCCGGGGTTGGGGGATCACCTGCTTGCATCATCATTCTAAAATTCGTTAGAATGAATCGCATGAAGCACCGTGAACTCAAAGACCTCTTGTACGAACAGGTCGCCCGCATCGGCAAGGCACTGTCCAGCCCCAAGCGCCTGGAGCTGCTGGAGATGCTCGCGCAGGGCGAAAAGTCGGTGGACGCGCTCGCGGCCGAGCTGTCGATCGACATCAAGCTCGCCAGTGCCCACCTGAAGGCGCTGCGCGACGCGCGCCTGGTGACCAGCCGGCGCGAAGGCAAGTTCATTCATTACCGCCTCACCGGCGCCGATGTGGCGGGCCTGGGTGTGAAGCTGCGCGAGGTGGCCGAAGAACACCTGCTGGAACTGCGGCTGGCGCTCGACCAGATGGTGGCCAACCCCAACCAGCTCGCGCCGGTGGACCGCCGGGCGCTGATGGAACAGGCCCGCCGCGGTGAGGTGCTGGTGATCGACGTGCGCCCGTCCGACGAATACGCCGTCGCGCACCTGCCGTTCGCCCGCTCCATGCCGCTGGCCGAGGTGGAGAAGCACCTGGCCTCGCTGCCGCGCGACAAGGACATCGTCGCCTACTGCCGCGGGCCGTTCTGCCTGCTGTCCGACGAAGCCGTGGCCTTGCTGCAGGCACGCGGCTACCGCGCCCGCAAGGTGTCCGACGGCGTGAGCGAGTGGCAGGCCGCCGGTCTGCCGCTGGAGCGGCAGGCCGATTGATCCCCGACCCGGAGATCCCATGACATCGGTGCTCTTCATCCTCAACGACGCGCCCTACGGCAGCGAGCGCGCCTACAACGGCCTGCGACTGGCCGGCGCCATGACCGCCAAGGCGGAAGCGCAGGTGCGCGTGTTCCTCATGGCCGACGCCGTGGGCTGCGCCAAGGCGGGCCAGAAGGTGCCCGAGGGTTACTACAACGTGCAGCTGATGCTGGGCAAGGTGTTGCGCAAGGGCGAAGTGGCCCTGTGCGGCACCTGCATGGACGCGCGCGGCCTGGGCGAAGCGGAGCTGGTGGAGGGCGCGCAGCGCTCGACCCTCGCGCAGCTCGCCGACTGGACCGCCGAGGCCGACCAGGTGCTGGTCTTCTGAATCCCACGAAAGCCCACCATGTTTCCAGGCCGTCGCAACGTGCTCCTGCTGGCCGGCAGCCAGGCCCTGATGCTCTCGGCCATCGTGCTGTCGATGAGCCTGGCCGCCATCCTGGGCGCCCTGCTGGCGCCCGACAAAAGCCTGGCCACGCTGCCGGTGGCGGCGATGGTGGTCGGCACGGCCATCGCGTCGTTGCCCGCGGCCATGTTCATGCGCCGCTGGGGCCGCCGCACGGGCTTCCTGATCGGCGCCAGCCTGGGGGTGGCGGGCAGTGCGCTGGCCGGCTACGCCCTCTGGCAGCAGTCGTTTGCGCTGTTCGTTCTGGGGCACCTGCTGCTGGGCAGCTATCAGGGCTTCGCCAACTACTACCGCTTCGCCGCGACCGAGGCGGTGGACGCGGCGCACACCAGCCGCGCGATTTCCTGGGTGGTGGCCGGCGGGGTGGTGGCGGCGTTTGTGGGGCCGCAACTGGGGCAGTGGGGGCGCGACTGGTTCATCTCCGGGCCCTTCGTGGGCTCGTACCTGGCGCAGGCCGCGCTCAGTGTGGCGGCGCTGGGTCTGCTGTCGCAGGTCCGGCTCAAGCCGGCGGCGTCTGTGGCGGCGGGCACGGCCCGGTCCGTGAGGGAACTGTTGTCGCAGCCCTTGCTGCTCACATCGATCCTGGGCGCGGCGGTGGGCTATTCCGTGATGATCATGGTGATGACGGCCACGCCGCTGGCCATGCTGGGCTGCGGCCTGCCAGGGCAGAGCGTGACGCCGGTGATTCAGTGGCACGTGGTGGGCATGTTCGCGCCGTCGTTCTTCACCGGCAGCCTGGTCAAACGCTTCGGTGCCCCGCGCATCATGCAGACCGGTTTCATGCTGCTGCTGGCGCATGTGGCCGTGGCGCTCTCGGGGCTGGAGTTTCTGCACTTTGCCTCGGCGCTGATCCTGCTCGGCGTGGGCTGGAACTTCGTCTTCGTGGGCGGAACCGCCTTGCTGACGCAGACCTACCGCCCGGCCGAACAGCTGAAGGTGCAGGCCATCAACGAGTTCCTGGTGTTCGGGCTGGTGGCGGCGTCCAGCCTGTCCGCCGGCTGGTTGTACGACCGCTACGGCTGGTCCGCGCTGAATCTGGCCGTGGTGCCGTTTTTGCTGCTCGCCTTGCTCGCGTCCATCGGCACCGAGCTGAAATCCCTCCGCCTGCGGGAGGCCCTGTGAGCTTTGAACAGTTCGTGTTGGCCCATGAACCGCAGATCCGTGTGGGGTTCTTCGCCGGGGTGTTCGCGCTCGTCGCCCTGTGGGAGCTGGCCGCGCCACGGCGGGTCCTGACGTTGTCGCGCCGGCAACGCTGGACCGCCAACCTCGGCATCGTGCTGCTCAACACGGTGATCGTGCGGGTGGCCTTCCCCACGGCGGCCGTGGGCATGGCGGCGCTGGGTGTTGAACGGGGCTGGGGGCTGCTGAACAACTTCGATGTGCCGTTCTGGCTCGCCGTACCGCTGGCCGTCGTGGCGATGGATTTCGTCATCTGGCTGCAGCACGTGATGGTGCATGCCGTGCCCGCGCTGTGGCGGCTGCACCGGGTGCACCACGCCGATCTCGACTACGACCTGACCACCGGCACGCGCTTTCATCCGCTGGAGATCGTGCTGTCCATGGGCATCAAGTTCGCCACCATCGCGCTGCTGGGGGCGCCGGTGCTGGCGGTGGTGGTGTTCGAGGTGCTGCTCAGCGCCTGTGCCATGTTCAACCACGGCAACATCCGGCTGCCCGACGGCGTGGACCGGGTGCTGCGCTGGTTCCTCGTCACGCCCGACATGCACCGGGTGCACCACTCGGTGGAAGACGACGAGAGCAATTCCAACTTCGGTTTCAACCTCCCCTGGTGGGACCACCTGTTCGGCACCTACCGCGCCCAGCCGCGCGCCGGCCAGCTGGGCATGACCATCGGCATCCACGAGCACACCGACCCGCACGAGGTGGCGCGCCTGCCGGGCATGTTGCTGCTGCCCTTCAAAGGCGCGATCACCGGCTACGCGATCAACCGCCGCCCCCCCACCGAGCCGGGCGCCGAGGTGAAAGACTGACGACCCTCCGGCGGGGCAGGTGAAACAACCTGTCCAGAGCCGCCTCCCCTCCGGCACAATATCAGTAAATGCTGATTCACTACCATTTCAACCAGGAGACCCCATGACACTGAAACCGCTGGCGCTCGCCGCGCTCGCCGCCGCCACCCTGCTGCTGGCCCCTGCCGCCCACGCCGACCAACAGGCCGACGCGGTGGACTTCATGGAGGCGTACCTGGAGTTCGTCGACTACGGCGGCGGCGTGATCTTTGCCGAGCAGATCCCGGCCGACGAGTGGAAAAAGATGGTGGTGATCGACGCACGCGACGCCGCCCAGTTCGCCAAGGGCCACATCCCCGGCGCCATCAACATGGACTGGCGCCAGGTGCTGGCCAAGCGCAACACCATCCCCAAAGACAAACCCGTGCTGATCTACTGCAACACCGGCTCGCTCTCGGCCCAGGCCGGGTTCGCCCTGCGTGTGGCGGGCTGGGACAAGCTGCGCATCCTGCAGGGTGGCATGGAGGAGTGGAAGGCCAAGGGCGGGTTCGACGCGGCGGCGAAAGCCACGGCGACGGTGAAGCACTGAGCCTGGTGGCGGGTCAAGCGCCCGGCAACGCCGCCTTGATCTGGCGGATCGCCGACGCGTCACCCAGGAACACCTGCAGCACGTCTTTCTCGTCCTGCGTCAGGTCCGGGCTGTCCAGCAGCTTCGCCTTCTTCACGATCAGCTCCAGCGCCTCGGCCAGGTGCCCGATCTGCCGGCCGTAGCTGCCCACCTTTTCCAGCGCGGCCTGCTCCACGGCCGGGTTGGACGAGCTGCCCAGGTTCACATTGAACAGGTGGAACTGCCAGTTTGGCAGGATGGGCTGGGTCAGGCTGGTCGGCGCGAGCTGCAAGGGCATGGTGACGGTTTGCATGGTGGGCTCTGGGTGGTTGGCGGGATGCCGGGCGCGCATGCAGAAACGGTGCCACCTTGGCAGCGGCCGGGAAGCACAGCGCATGCCCGACGACACCGATCAGACGAACCTGCATGTCGCCCAGCACAAGCATGCAGAAGTGCACCGCGCTGGTGGTCAGCGCGCACATGGCAAAGAACACCAGGCCGAGCAGTGCCCGCGGCCAACGCCGGGGCGTGGGGGGGCCGGTAGGTCAGAGACGCAGGTCGAGGGATGGCCGGGTGTCATGGTGGCGTTTGGCGGCCGCATCCTGGGTGGCAGGTGGGCGTGACTGGACCCTGTGCAAGGGTCGCCTGCCAAGCGCCCTGCGGCGCCAGGGGCCTGAACGGCGCCCTGGGTTGACGAGGATCAATGACGCGGTGCCTGCCGCTCCTACAGTAGAGTGGGTCATGCCGACCCAGGAGACATCACCATGCGCACTTCCCGTACATCTCTGAAAGCCCTTGCCGCCTTGGCCCTCGTGGCCTGGATGTCGGTCGCCGGGGCCCAGCCCAAGACCACCGACGGCGTCATCACCGACGAAAAAGGCATGAGCCTCTACTGGTGGGACAACGACCTCACCATTCCGGGCAAAAGCGCGTGCACGGGGGTGTGCACCTTGAGCTGGCCGCCCATGCTGGTCAAGGACGGTGCCCAGGCGATGGGAGACTACTCGCTGATCGTTCGCGATGACGGCAAACAGCAGTGGGCCTACAAAGGCCGGCCGTTGTACCTGTGGGCCAACGACCAGAAGCCCGGGGATCGCTCGGGCGACGGGTTCCGCGGCGGGGTCTGGCACCTGGCCAAACCCTGAGGCCACGGCGCAGGGGCCGGTCGGCTCAGCCGCCGATCGGCGTGCACAGCTCCACGAGGATGCCGTCCGGGCAACGCAGGTAGGACACGACCTGCCCCCAGGGCTTCTGAGATGGCGCCGCCATCTCGCGCGCGCCGGCCGCCAAGGCCCTGGCGTGCGCCGCGGCCACATCGTCCGTGACCAGCGCGATCTCGAAACCCAGCGGCTGCGGGGAGCTGTCGGCGTGCACATGCCCGCCTTCGAAGTTCATGTCGCCCAGCTCGTGCGCGGCGAACGACAGCGTGGTCTCGCCCGTGTCGAGCTCGCCGTAGGTGCCGCTCTCGTGCAGGAACTTGCGTTGCAACCCAAAGGCCTGTTCGAAGAAGGCCAGGGAGGCGGCGACGTCGGGGACGTAGGTGATGGTGTAGCCGAGTTTCATGGTTTTGGGGCGTTTTCGAATGGGTTGTCGGCGTTGAACATGTGTGGCAAGACCTTGCTTTCCGCAGCTCGACCTAGGTGTCTGTTCCAACGTTGTCCCAGTTGTCTTCGCCGTCGTATCGAATCATCCAATTCACCGCGCGATGCCATTCTTGAACCACTCCACCATCAATTCCCTTTGGCGCGTCCGAGCCTGTTACTTGGGCATTGCGTACTGCCCAATGCAGTCGGTACAGGATGTCAGCCCTGTCAAGAACCTCACTCTTGTCGCGTAGGTGGATCGCGGCGCGAAGGCGGTCGGGTTTTTCGGCTCCCACAGGAAACAGATGGAGGATCGGCTTGACACTGGATTCTTCATTCGGGATTTCATTGCAAGCGAGCAAGCCCGCGCACCAGGCGAGAAAGTAAAACGTTTCCAGCTGCCAAGAAAAATGTATGCCGTCGCGTCTGCTGGGGTGGTCATTCAACAGGAAGTCGCGCTCGACGTTTGATAGCCATGGCTGCAAATTGTGCGTTGCGAAGTAGTTACTGGTTTTAGATTTCGAGCCTAGAAATGCTTTGTCTACCACCGCCCACAGTGCCAACAGGCGGCGCAAGACTTCTTCTGGTGAACGCAGGTCCACTTCGTGATCTGCTTCGATCATCGGAAGGTGGTCGTTGACGGGGACTGCTATCGCTCGGAGCTTCGCCTCTGACATTGCTTTGCGGTCGTGCGGACTCATGTAACCCCTCTCCTTAAATTAAACGACAACACGTCGGATGCCCGTAGCGGTTCACCCTACCGTCACCGTGTACTTCGCCACGAACGTCCGATCCATCCGGTCTTTCCACGCCCAGGCCCAGGCGCCTTCGGCGTGCAGCGGGCCCCAGCTGGCGATGGCGTGGCCCGCGCCGCAGGACAGGAGGCTGAGCGTGTTCTTGGGTGGGTGGTGGGGCTTGAGCGCGCTGCCTTCGTGGGCGGCCAGCAGGTTGGCCGCGAGGGTCGGGCCGGCGCGCAGCGCGTGGACGCCGCTCCTGGGGTGCGGCGCGTCGGCCCGGGTGGCCACGTCGCCGGCCGCGAACACGTTGGGGTGGCTGGTGCTCTGCTGGCGGTCGTTGACGAGCACGTGCCCGGCCTCGCACAGGGCCAGCCCGCTGCCTGGCAGCCAAGCAGGGGCGTGGGTGCCGATGGCGAGCAGGGGCAGGTCGCAGGCCAGCTCGGAACCGCCGCCCAGCCGCACCACGCCATGGTCCATGCCCACGCAGGTGTCGCGCAGCACGGTGATGCCCAGCGCTTTCAGGCGGCGCAGCACGCGCCGCTGAACCCCCCGGGGGTGATCTGCCGCAGGCTCGGTGCCGCCGGTGATGAGCGTGAAACGCGCCCCCGCGGCGCCGTGCAGGCGCAGGCACTGTTCGGCCGCGAACAGCAGTTCGAGACCGGCCGCCCCGGCGCCGACCACCGCGATGGAGAGCGGCCGGTTCACCGCCCGCTCCATCACCTGGGGCCAGAGCGTCGCGAAGACCTCGACGGGGTGCACCATCAGCGCGTGTGTCGAGGCGCCCGGCATGTCGGCCTCCAGCCGGGTGCGGTCGAAGACGGCGCCGGTGTCGACCGACAGCAGGTGGTAGGGCAGCTCGGACGGCACCGCCTGGCCCTTGCTGGTGGGGCTGACCACCACGGTCTGCCGGGCCGCGTCGAGCGCGGTGCAGCGACCTTGCACCCACCGGGCCCCGGCGGCCTTCACCAGCGGCTCCAGGGGAATCTGGCAGTCCTCGGCGCTGTAGCGGCCCGCGACCAGGCCCGGCACCATGCCGCTGAGGGTGTGGTGGGGGTAGGGGGTGAGGACGGTGACGTCGAGGTCGGCGGGGCGGTTCTGCGCCAGGCGGGTCAGCACCTGCAGATGGGCATGGCCGGTGCCGAGCAGGAGGAGCTTCTTGATTCCGTGGTGCATGGGCACCGATGTTACGGGTTGTGACTTCAGGGGCCGGCGGGGCCCCAACCCAGGTCGGCGACCCAGCCGCTGCTGCGGCTGGCGGTGTTGTCGCTGTCGGCGCCGATCAGCACGGTGCCGACCTTCGGAACACCCGTGAGCGGGGTCTGCGCGCCCTGCGGCAGTTCGTCGGCAAACAGGGTGATGAAGTCTCGCGCCACGTCGCGGTCTTCAGCGACCCATTGGCTCGCCGGCGTTTCGCTGCCGCGCAGGCTGAGGTAGCGCACACGGCGCGAGTAGGGGTTGTCGCCCTGCCGGCCGGCGGCGTGGCCGCTGTCCCAGACGTAGCAGAGCGTGGCCGCGGGCAGGGGCTCGCCGCTGACGCTGCGCGCCATCCGCAGCACGGTGCGCTCGACGAAAGGCACGCGCTCCAGCGGGTGGTCGAACATCACGCACACCTTGAGCGCGGCGTCGTCGCCGGCCTTGGTGGTCAGGTCGGGCGGTGTCTGGCCGCCCGTGAGCGGCTGGTCCAGCCGCCAGCGCCACCGCAGGCGGGCGGGTGGTGCGCCTTTCAGGTCGTGCACCAGGCTGCCGTAGGACGACGCGGTGACCACCTGGAGGGCGGGCTGGCCGTCCACCCGCCCGGCGCTGAACCGCGTGGCTGGCAGGTCGGCCTGTCTCTTCGGGAAACCGACGAAACGCCAGGCCGGGTTGAGCGCGCCGTCGGCCTGCAGCAGCGGCGGCAGCGTCTGCGCGCCCACGGCCAGCGGGATCAGCGCGCTCAGTGCCAGCAGGCGGCGCATGGTTCAGCGACCTGTGTCGTTCAGCGACCAGTCGTAGTCGAGGTGGCTCACGCCCAGCGACTTCGCTTTCAGGGCGGCCCGCTCGGCGGGCTGGTCGCTCAGCTGCTCGGCGTAGGTCGCGAACACGTCTTGCACCTGGTTGAAGCCGCCGTGGCCCTTCTCGAAGTCTTCCCTGAACCACTTGAAGATGCTGCTGACCTCGACCTGGTTGCCCTTGACGCTGTTGCGCGTGCGGTCGCCCATGAAGCGGCGCATGCCGTCGTCGAGCTGGGCCTCCAGCTTCGCGGCGGTGAAGGCCTCGTCGCGCAGCGCCGGGCAGCCGATGCTGGCGCAGTTGACCGCCGCGTGCACGCGCGGCTCGTTGTAGCGCGGGCGCAGCTGCTCGTGTTCGATCCAGTCGAGGTGGCGCGCTTCGCCGAGCAGCGTGAAAAATTTCTTCTTCCAGGCCGACTGGATCAGGTTGCCCAGGTCCTTGATGGATTGGAGGTCCGGGTACTTCGTCAGGATCAGCTCGACGGTGAAGGCGTTGTAGGCGTTGATCAGGAAGGCCATCTGCTGCGGCCGGCTCCAGCCGTCGAACGTGGCCCTGGGCACGGCGCTCAGGCTGTCGAGCACGGCCTTCAGCGCGGCACGGTCGGCGGCCAAGCCTTTGTAATTGGCGCGCGACTGTTTGCCGTCGGGCAGCCAGCGCACGTGTTTTTTCAGCAGGGCGTCCCAGGCGGCGTAGGTGTGGTCGAAGGCGCCTGGGGCCTGGTTCTGTGCGCGGGCCGCCAGCGGCGCGACAGCGACGGCCGCGAACAGGGTGAAGAGTTGGCGGCGGGTGGTCATGGTGTGTGGACCCGGTGCGCGAGGTCGAGGTTCCATCCTCAGCCGCGTTTCCAGTCGTGGAACTTCTTCAACCAGGCCAGCAGCCGCTCGGGCTGGTGCGCGCGTTTCCATTCGCCGGCCGCGTACTTGTTGGCCTCGGCCAGCGTGGGGTAGGTGTGGATGGTGCCCAGGATCTTGTTCAGGCCCAGGCCGTGTTTCATGGCCATCACGTACTCGGCCAGCAGGTCGCCCGCGTGCGTGCCGACGAGGGTCACGCCCAGGATCGTGTCCTTGCCCGGCACCGTGAGCACCTTCACGAAGCCACGGGCTTCGCTGTCGGCGATGGCCCGGTCGAGGTCGTCAATGCCGTACTTCGTCACCTCGTAGGCGATGTTCTTTTCCTTCGCTTCCTGCTCGTTCAGGCCCACGCGCGCCACCTCGGGGTCGATGAAGGTCGCCCAGGGGATCACGCTGTAATCGGCCTTGAATTTCTTGAAGTCACCGAACAGCGCGTTCACCGCCGCGTACCAGGCCTGGTGCGCGGCCACGTGGGTGAACTGGTAGGGCCCGGCCACGTCGCCCGCAGCGTAGATGTTGGGGTAGAGGGTCTGCAGGTACTGATTGGTCTCGACGGTCTTGTTGGTCGGGATGCCCAGGTCTTCCAGCCCGTAGCCGGTCAGGCGCGCCACGCGCCCGACGGCGCAGAGCAGCTGGTCGAACGCCATGCGCTTTTCTGCGCCCGCGTGTTCCACCACCAGGGTCTTCTCGCCGTCCACCACCTCGCAGCGCAGCGCCTTGTGGCCGGTCAGCACGGCCACGCCATCGGCTTCCAGCGAGGCCCGGGCGAGCGCGGAGACTTCTTCGTCCTCGCGGATCATGAGGCGCGGCGCCATCTCCACCTGCGTCACCTGCGAACCCAGCCGCGCAAAGCTCTGCGCCAGCTCGCAGCCGATGGGGCCACCGCCGAGCACCACGAGCCGCTTCGGCACCTCGTCGAGCTTTGCAAAAGCGTCCCACAGCGTGTCGCTGGTGACGCAGCCCACCGCGTCCAGGCCGGGCAGCGGCGGCACGAAAGGCCGCGCGCCGGTCGCGATCACGATGCTGCGCGCGGTGAGCGTCTGCGTGCCGCCGCCGTTCAGCGCCACCTCCACCGTCCAGGGGTTCACCAGCTTCGCGTGGCCCTGCAGCACCTCCACGCCCAGCCCGGTGTAGCGCTCCACGCTGTCGTGCGGCTCGATGGCTTTGATCACATCGTGGATGCGCTGCATCACCGCCTTGAAGCTGAATGTGGGCGTGGCGTCGTTCAGGCCGTAGTTCGTGCCGTGGCGCATCTGGTGCGCCAGCCTGGCGCTCTTGATCAGCGCCTTGCTCGGCACGCAGCCGTAGTTCAGGCAGTCGCCGCCCATCTTGTGGGCTTCGATCAGCGTCACCCTGGCCTTCACCGCGGCGGCGATGTAGGCCGAGACCAGGCCGCCCGCGCCCGCGCCGATCACGATCAGGTTGCGGTCGAACTTGGCCGGGCGAACGCTGGCCCACTTCGCATACACCTTGCGCTTCTGCACCGCCTCGACGATCTTGCGCGCGATCAGCGGGAACAGGCCCAGCAGCACGAAGCTGCCCAGCAGGCCGGGGCTCAGGATGCCCTGGAGCGAGTCGAGCTGGCCGAGCTGCGTGCCCGCGTTCACGTAGACCGCGGTGCCCGCCAGCATGCCGAGCTGGCTCACCCAGTAAAAGGTCCAGGCCTTCATCTTCGTCAGGCCCATCAGCAGGTTGATCACGAAGAAGGGCACCACCGGGATCAGGCGCAGCGTGAACAGGTAGAACGCGCCGTCTTTCTCGATGCCCTTGTCCATGTCGGCCAGGCGCTGGCCGAAGCGGCTTTGCACCGGTTCGCGCAGCAGGAAACGTGCGGTCAGAAAGGCCATCGTCGCGCCGATGCTGGAGGCGAACGACACGATCAACAATCCCCAGCCCAGGCCGAAGATGGCGCCGCCGGCCAGCGTGACGATGGTGGCGCCGGGCAGCGAGAGCGCGGTGACCGCGACGTAGACCAGGAAGAAGCCCAGCGCCAGCTGCAGCGGCTGCGTCTCGCGCAAGGTGGCGAAGGAGGCCTGGCTCTCTTTCAGGAACGCCAGGCTGAAGTAGCGATTCAGGCCGAAGGCGAAGAACGCCACAATGCCCAGCAGGACCACCAAAAGCAGCAAGATCTTCCGGATGCTCACGACCATTCCTTTTCTGCGTTGTTGTTGAGTCGCCGAAGCTGCGACATTCTTACACCGGGGCGACATCACCATGTTCAGACAAACCGTCGGGCGCGCGCTGGCGCGCTACCTGTCGCAGCCTGGCCACGCGGCGTCCATCGGATTCCCGACCGACCCGCACCTGCTGGCCGCGGCACTGCGCCCGGCCGATGTGATCCTGGTCGAGGGCACCTCGCGCGTGAGCACCGCGATCAAGTACCTCACCCAATCCACTTGGTCGCACGCGGCGCTCTACGTCGGGCCGATCGGTTCGCAGACCGTGGAGGGCGAGCGTTGCAGCGTGGTCGAAGCCGACATGCGCGACGGCGTGCGCGCGGTGCCACTCTCGGCCTTCATCGGGCGCCACTGCCGCATCTGCCGGCCCGCCAGCCTCACCGGGAGCGAAATCCTGGCCGTGTGCGCTTACGCGGTGCGGCGCATCGGTCACTGCTACGACCTGAAGAACATCGTCGATCTGGCGCGGTACCTGCTGCCCATCCCTCCCGTGCCCAGCGGCTGGCGCCGCCGCATGCTCGCGCTGGGCAGCGGCGACCCGACGCGCGCCATCTGCTCGACACTGATCGCCCAGGCCTTCGACGCGGTGAACTACCCCATCCTGCCCATCGTGGAAGACGCGGTGCTCAACGACCCGGACTGCGAAGACTGCGTGCGCCAGATCCTGCATGTGCGGCATCACAGCCTGTATGCGCCGCGGGACTTCGATGTGTCGCCCTATTTCCAGGTGGTCAAACCCACGCTGGAGGCCGGCTTCGACCACCACCGCCTGCTCTGGGCGCAGCGCCCCGCGGTCGCACATTCGCGCTCCGTTTGATCCAGGCGGTGGCCCGCGTCACGGCGCTCGGGTATGGTCGTTCCATGAACAGCGATCCGATCCCCTCCGACACCTGGCACGCCCTGGAGACGGCCGTCGCGCTGCGGCAGCTCTCGACCGCCGAGACCGGCCTGTCCGGCGCCGAGGCCCGCGAGCGCCTGTCCCGGCACGGCCCCAATCGCCTCGCTGCCGCACCGCGCCCCGGCTGGCTGCGCCGCTTCGCCAGGCAGTTCCACAACCTGCTGATCTACACCCTGCTGGTGGCCGCGGCCACCACCGTCTGGCTGGGCGACCACCTCGACGCGGCGGTGATCTTCGGCGTGGTGCTCATCAACGCGGTGATCGGCTTCATCCAGGAGGGCAAGGCCGAGCGTGCGCTCGAAGCCGTGCACGCCATGCTGGCCAGCCGCGCCATGGTGCTGCGCGACGGCGAGCGACACGAAATCGATGCCGCCGATCTGGTGCCCGGCGACGTGGTGCTGATCGAGTCCGGCACCCGCGTGCCGGCCGACCTGCGGCTGCTCACGACCAAGAACCTGCGCATCGACGAAGCCGCGCTCACCGGCGAGTCGGTCCCGGTGGACAAGGACCCCGCTCCGGTGGCCGCCGTCGCCCCGCTGGCCGAGCGGTGCGACATGGCCTACGCCGGCACGGTGGTGGCGGTGGGGCAGGGCACGGGCCTGGTGGTCGCCACCGCCGGGCACACCGAGATCGGTCGCATCGGGCGCCTGGTGTCCGGGGTGCAGTCCCTGGCCACGCCGCTCACGCGCCGGCTCGACCAGTTCGCGCGCCAGATCACCTTGTTCATCCTGCTGGTGAGCGTGGCCACCTTCCTGTGGGGCAGCCGCGTGGGTGGCCTGCCGGCGCTGGACATCTTTCTCGCCGTGGTCGGCCTGGCCGTGGCCGCCATCCCCGAAGGCCTGCCCGCCATCGTCACCATCACGCTGGCCATCGGCACCGCCGCCATGGCCCGCCAGCGCGCCATCGTGCGGCGCCTGCCGGCGGTGGAAACGCTGGGCTCGGTCGGCGTGATCTGCACCGACAAGACCGGCACGCTCACCAAGAATGAAATGACCGCCGTGCGTCTGCTGCTGCCCGGCCAGCGCGTGGACGTGAGTGGCGCCGGCTACGCGCCCGAGGGCGGTTTCCATGTGGACGGCCAGGCCATCGACGCTGAACGGGACGGCGGCGTGATGCGCCTCGCGCGCTGCGCCCTGCTGTGCAACGACGCGCAGCTGCACCACAGCGAAGCCGGCGGCTGGGCGCTGGCCGGTGACCCCACCGAGGGTGCGCTGCTCGCGCTCGCACGCAAGGCGGGGCTGGACCCCGCGCAGGAGGCTGCGCGCACGCCGCGCATCGACAGCATCCCGTTCGAGTCCGAGCACCGCTACATGGCCACGCTGCACCACGACCACGCGGGCCGCGCTTTCGCGCTGCTCAAGGGGGCGCCCGAGCGCGTGCTCGCGCTGTGTGTGCACGGTGCGGCAGAGCAGCCGCTGGAGCAGGCCGCGTGGCAGGCGCGCATGGACGAGGCCGCCGGGGAAGGGCAGCGGATGCTCGCGCTCGCCGAATGCGAGCTGCCCGCCGGCACGCGCGAGCTGGCCACCAGCGACATCACGCCGCGTTTCACCCTGCTCGGCCTGGTGGGTCTGATGGACCCGCCGCGCCCCGAGGCCGTGACCGCGGTGGCCGAATGCCAGGCGGCCGGTGTGAGGGTGGTCATGATCACCGGCGACCACGCCACCACCGCTGCCGCCATCGGCGCCAGCCTGGGCCTGCGCGACGGTCATCCGATCAGCGGCGCCGAAATCGACACGCTGGACGACGCGGCCCTGAGCGCGCGCCTGGCGCAGACCGACGTGATCGCCCGCGCCAGCCCCGAGCACAAGCTGCGCCTGGTGGCCAACCTGCAGGCCGGCGGGCAGCTCGTGGCCATGACCGGCGATGGCGTGAACGACGCCCCCGCGCTCAAGACCGCCGACATCGGCGTGGCCATGGGCCAGCGCGGCACCGACGCCGCGCGCGAAGCGGCCGACCTGGTGCTCACCGACGACAACTTCGCGACCATCGCGGGCGCGGTGCGCGAAGGCCGCACGGTGTTCGACAACATCAAGAAATCGCTGCTGTTCATCCTGCCCACCAACGGCGGCGAGGCGGGCCTGATCCTGATCGCCGTGTTCGCCGGCCTGGCCATGCCCGTCACGGCCGCGCAGATCCTCTGGGTCAACATGGTCACCAGCATCACGCTCGACATGGCGCTCGCCTTTGAGCCCGCGGAGGACGGCGTGATGCAGCGGCCGCCGCGGCCGGCGAGCGAGCCGCTGATCACGCGCCTGCTCTTCATGCGCGTGGTCTACGTGAGCCTGCTCATGATGGGCGCGGCCTTCTGGGTCTACCACTGGGAACTCGGCCGCGGCAGCGGGCTCGACGTGGCGCGCACCGCCGTGGTCAACATGCTGGTGATGAGCGAGGTGTTCTACCTCTTCAACGTGCGCCACTTCACCGCCAGCGCCTGGCGCTGGGAGACGCTGACCGGCAACCGCATCGCCGTCTGGGCCTGCGGGATCACGCTGGTGCTGCAGGCCCTGTTCACCTACGCGCCGCCGATGCAGGCGTTGTTTGGCACCGCGGCGCTGGACGCCGCGTCGTGGGCGTTGATCGTTGCGCTGGCGGCTGGCAAGTTCGTGCTGGTGGAGATCGAGAAGGCGGTGCTGCGGCGCTTCGGGGTCCGGCGGATGTGACGGCCTCCCCGGGGGCACTCAGCCCGGGTGGCAGGCGCAGGCCTCGCCGTGTGCCGCCGCCACCAGCTCGTGCAGGATGCCGCACTCGCCGCCTTCGTGTTCGCCCTTGCAGCGCGAGCGCAGCTGCACCAGCTGCCGCTCCAGCGCGCGCATGCTTTTCAGCCGCGCCCGCACACGGCTGAGCTGTTCGTCCACCAGCTGGTCCACGTCGAGGCAGTGCTGCGCCGGGTCGTCCACGAAGGCCAGCAGGCGCTTGATGTCCGACAGGGGCATGTCGAGCGCGCGGCAGTGGCGGATGAACGACAGCCGCTCCAGGTGCGGTCCTGCGTAGTCTCGGTAACCGTTGTCGGAGCGCGAGGGCGCGGGCAGCAGGCGCTCTTTTTCATAGAAGCGGATCGTCTCCACGTCCACGCCCGTGGCCTGGCTCAGTTCCTTGATGCGCATGGTGGATGCCTGTGTTCGGAAAAAAGGGTGTTGACACTGTAGCGGCTCCAGGGTTTCCAATCAATCCATTCGAAAGGAACGCCCATGTCTGCCCACTGCTGCGAACACGACACGCCGAAACCTGCGGCCCTCACCAACCTGCCGCGCTACCGCCGCATCCTCTGGATCGCGATGCTGGTCAACGCCGCCATGCTGGTGGTGGAGCTGGCCGCCGGCTACCGATCGGGCTCGGTCTCGCTGCTGGCCGATGCGATCGATTTCGGTGGCGACGCGCTGAACTACGGCGTGTCGCTCGCGGTGCTGTCGGCGGCGCTGGCCTGGCGCGCGCGCGCCGCCATGCTCAAGGCGTTCAGCATGGTGGCGTTTGGCCTGTTTGTGCTGGGCAGGGCGCTCTGGAGCCTGTGGAGTGGCCAGGTGCCCGAGGCCATGACCATGGGCCTGGTGGGCGCGCTTGCGCTGACCGCCAACCTGGCCGTGGCCTGGATGCTCTACGCCTTTCGCGAGGGCGACGCCAACATGCGCAGCGTGTGGCTCTGCACCCGCAACGACGCCATCGGCAACATCGCCGTGATGCTCGCGGCGCTGGGCGTGTTCGGCACCGGCACCGCCTGGCCCGACCTGCTGGTGGCCATGCTCATGGCGGCCCTGGCGGTGCGCGGTGGCTGGCAGGTCTGGCGCCAGGCGCGCGGTGAGCTGGGGGCCGACGACGGTCACGGCCATCAACCGGGTCATTCACACTGACCCGGCGGAACCGCGGTGGGGGATCAGCCGCCCGCGGTGAGTTCGCGCACCACCTTGGCGACCGACTCGGCGTCGGGCAGGTGCGAGAGGGCGCCGATGAGTTCGTCGCGCACCTGGCCCAGCAGCGCCTCAAAGCGCGTGGCGTCCACGTTGAGGGCGGTGGCGAACGACTGCACCAGCGCGCGCTCTTCGGCGCTCAGGTGGCCGTCGGCGTATCCGGTCATCAGGCACATCAGCACCACGGTGTCGGCCACCTCGGCAGGGCAGCCGGCCATCGCCTGGGCGTCAAAGGCGTGGTTGCCCGACAGCATGGCCGCCGTGGTCGGCATGTCGGCCAGGCGCGAGCTCTCGTAGAACTGGCCGATCAGCGCCGCTTCGGCGGGGTGGATGCCGTCCACCAGCGCCACGGACAACATGGCCTGGGTCAGCTGGATCACCTGGGTGGCGCTCAGGTTCTGGTCTTGGATCGGGTTCATGGAAGGTCTCCTTGTCGGTGTGGGGGTCAGCGGATCAACGGGTCAGGGCGCGCCGTTTGGCGGCGATCAGGTTGCTCTGGATGTCGGCGATGGCCATGTCGCGGTAGCGCTTGGGCAGCATCGAGCGGCGCGAGGTCTCGGACACCGCGAGCAGCTCCATGAACTCGATCATGTCGCGCTCCTGCGGCGGCATGAAGTCGGCCGCGGCCTGGTTCAGCGCCTCGGCGTTCAGCGGCGTGGTCTGGTTGCGCGCCAGCTCCACGGCCAGCAGCGCCAGCGCCTCGAGGTCGGCGTTGGAGTAGCCGGTCAACGTGTCGCACAGGGTCAACAGCTCTTCCATGCTCGCCACACAGGGCTCTTCGTAGCGCGAGAGCACGGCCTGCAGCACCTGCACGCGCTCGGCCGCCGTGTCGCAGTAGAAGAACGGGATCTTGCGGTCGAGCCGGCCGGGGCGCTTGATGTCGGAATCCAGCTTGTCGGGCCGGTTGGTCATCATCACGAACAGCACCTGGCCCCGGTTCTCGGTCTCGGCCATGAACTCTTTCAGCCGCGCGATCACGCGCGAGCTGGTGCCGCCGTCGCTGTCTTCGCCGCCGCCGTTGCCAAAGCTGCGGTCGCCTTCGTCGATGATCACGGCGATGGGGCCCATGGCCTTGACGGTTGCGAGCACGCGCTCCAGGTTGGCCTCGGTGGAGCCGACCCACTTGGAGCGGAAGTTCTTCAGCGCCACGGCCGAGAGGCCGGCCTCTTTCAGGAAGGCCTTGATGACAAAGGTCTTGCCCGAGCCCATGGGGCCGACCGCGAGCAGGCCCATCGGGGTCAGCGTGGTTTCACCGGCCTTGAGGTTCTGGGCGATGGCCATCAGCTCGTGCTTGATGTGCTCGTGCCCGCCCACCGACGAGAGACCGTGTTTGGGCTCGATGAACTCGATCAGGCCCGCGCACTCTTTTTCGATCATCTCGCGCTTGCGCGCGTGGATGACCTTGAGCACCTCCTGATCCGCATCGCCTTCGGGCAGGGTCTTGCCGGGTTCGATCAGGCGCGTGATTTCGGCGGGCGTCATGCCGGCGGTGATGGTGGCCAGCGTGTCGGCGCGGGCGGCGGCGTCGGGCGTGCCTTCGAGCAGCTGGCCGATCAGCGCGCGGCGCTCGGCCTCGCTCAGGCCATGGCCTTTCGAGCCCGCCAGGATGTTGGCGAGCTGCACGGTGCGCAGGCCGCTGGTGCGTTCCGAGAACAGCTCGACCTGGTGTTCGGTGAGCTTGGGCGCGAAAAAGCCAATGACCTTTTTGCGCAGCGGCAGGTCGGGCATGGGGATCTCGATCGCCGCGACCTTGGGGTTGGACAGCAGGCCCGGATTGATCGCGTTGAGCGACTCGGTGATCAGCACCACGATGTTGTCGCCCTGGGTCAGCGTCTGGTCCAGCGACCAGCGGTGGAACACCAGGTAGGTTTGGCGGTCGGTCTGCGCCATGAAGCTCGGGTCGCCGGCGGGCAGCAGCGCGTCGGCGTAGGGCACGATGACGGCGGTGGAGGGCTGTGCGCGCATGCGCTGCTCCAGCGCGTGCAGCGAGGCCAGCAGGTCGGGCTCGGTGCCTTCTTCATGCTGGCGCAACAGCGCGCGCTGCTTGTCTTCGCTGGTCCCCGACAGCACCCGGATGCCGCGCTCCAGGCTTACCTCGCAAACGTGCTGCTTGGTGTCCTTGAACAGTTCCTCGACCAGGAAGGCACCGAGGTTGTGCAGCCGGTCGCCGACCAGGTAGTTGTCGAAGACGTTGCGGTAGAGCACGAAGGTGGACGCTTCGCCCGCCAGGTACTTCTGCCGCAGGACCTCGGCCCAGCGCGGCAGCTCGTGGCGGGGGGATGCGGGTGCGTTCATGCGCGGGGCCGCTCAGAGCGTCTTGGTCGGGGCGGCCTGCGCGGCGGCGCGCGCCTGCTTCATGGCTTCGAGCTGGGCCTTGGCCGTGACGCTGCCGCTGCTCTGGCGCAGTTTGTTGAGGCGCACGTCGAGGTCGGAGTTCTGCAGCTCGGCGCCCAGGCTGGCCTGCGCCACCTGGCCCTTGATGTGGTCACGCACGGCGCCCAGCGCCTGCACCTCGGCGTCGACCGACAGGCCGTCGAGCTGGCCCTGGATCTTGATGCGCGCCTGCGCGCTGTGCATCTGCGCCAGCATGCGCTCTTTCTCGGCCTTGAGCTTGTCGATCTCGGACTTCACCTGGATCAGCGAGTCCTTGGCGTTGTCGGCGTCGGCGGTGGCCTGGGTCGCGTCGGCGCGCAGTTCGGTGAGGGCCGCGTCCAGCGTGTTCTTCTTCTGGATCAGCACCACGGCGAGGTCGTCCTGGTTGGTGGCCATCGCCGCTTCCAGGTCGTTGGTCACGGCAGCGAGTTCACGCTCGTGCGCTTCCAGGCGCGAGGTGATGTCCTGGCGGCGCGCGATGATGGCGCCGGTGGCCGCCTTGAGCTGGGTGTACTTCTGGATCATCGAAGCGATCGCGTTCTGGTAGGCGATCTCGGGGTGCTCTTTCTCGATGTCCGAGACCCAGAGGGAGATGAAGCCGGTCCAGAGGTTGGCGAGGCGGGCGAAGATTGCGTTGTTGGCCATGGGAAGCTCCTGGTTGAAAGCGGGGATGTTGAGGGGGTGGTTCAGGTGTTCTGGCGTTGCGCGGCCTGGCGGGCGGCCGCGTTCGGTGCGCTGGTGCGTGAAGACTTGTGGCCGAAGGTGGCGAGATCGGCGTCGTCGAACTCGGCGGCCACCTCTTCGGCGATGCGCAGGCGCGAGAGCGAGTCTTCGAGCTTGCTGCCCATGTCGGTGGCGTAGGGCGAGGTGATCACCAGCTGGTACACCTCTTCCATCTTGTCGGGCATGGCGACCAGCGTGGCTTCGAGCGCGCTGCGCCGCACCGCGAGGCGGCGCGAGCGGTTCAGCACCTCGGTGTATTCGGCGAGCGTGGCGCGCAGCTGCCGCGCCTCTTCGTCGCCCAGCGCGGGGTTGCGCAACTGGGCCTCGACGTTGGCGA
This sequence comes from Hydrogenophaga sp., assembly GCF_018780075.1. Lineage (GTDB taxonomy): Bacteria > Pseudomonadota > Gammaproteobacteria > Burkholderiales > Burkholderiaceae_C > Hydrogenophaga. The sequence goes on along the minus strand of NZ_JADMKB010000147.1, from coordinate 31,876 downwards.
TGCGGCGGTTCACCTGGTCTTCGCTGGTGTGGTCCTTGCGGCGGCGCAGCGAGGCGTTGACCGCGCAGAGACCGAGGTAGTCCACGGTGAGCGTGTCGAGTTTTTCCACGTCCTGCCGCGTCAAGGTGGTCTGCCGGTCGCCCGCCGTCTGGTAGAGCGCCTGCACGCGCTCCCACATGTGCTGGTAGGTGCTTAGGGCGTCGGTTTCGCCGCGGTCGCGCAGCTCGGCGATGAGCAGCTGGCGCCGTTGGCTGAGGCTCTGGTGGTGGGCCTCGCGATCCACCCAGGCCTTGAAGGAGGGCAGGCTCGGCACCATCAGCGCCGCGAGGATTTCGGTGCCCACCGCCAGCGTACCGACCAGCGCCAGGCCCGCGAGGCCCATGGGGATGGATGCAAAGATCGCCACCACGCCGGCCGCGAGCAGGGCGGTGCGGTTGGCCGGGTGGCGCAGGAAGGCGCCCAGGTAGGACGGCTTGTCGCTCAAGGTCGTGTGGCCGGTGTCGTTCGCTGATTCACGGGCGTTCTCACTTGGCGAAGCGCGACCAGATGCGGTTGATCTCCTGCTCGTCCTGTTCGGACAACACCGGGATCGGCGACGAGCGGCTCAGCGCGGTGGTGCTGGGCACCACGGCCGGGTTGCTCTTCACGCTCGCGCTCATGAACTCGCCGGCCTTGAGGTTGGCGTTGGCATAACCCACGGTATTGGACACCTTGGCGATCACCTGGGGCCGCATCAGGTAGTCGATGAACTGGTGCGCGGCGCGCTTGTTCTTCGCGTTGGCCGGCACGGCCATGGCGTCGATGGCGAGCAGGCCACCGTCGGCCGGCACGCGGTACTCCACCGCGCCGCGCGACTTGCCCTGCGCCTGCACCGCGTCGCCCGAGAAGCCGATGGCAACGCAGAGCTTGCCGTTGGCCAGCGAGTCGATGAACTGGTCGGTGGGGATGACCTTGACCGTGCCCACGAGGCGCTCCATCACCTTCTCGGCGGCCGCGATGGACGCGCGACCGGCCCACTTGGGCTGCCCGCCGGCCATGGCCGCGAGCGGGAGCACATCGGAGGCCGAATCCACCACGCCAATGCCGCAGGACTGGAAGCGCTTGGCGATGGCCGGGTCGAACACGGTGGCCAGCGCGTCCATGGTGTGGCCGGGGAAGGCCTTGCTGGTGAGCTTGGGGTTCCAGGCGATGCCGACCGTGTACCACATGTAGGGCAGGCTGTAGGCGCCGTCCTTGTCCCAGGCGCGCAGGGTCGCGTCCACGCGCGGGTCGATGTTGCTGATGTTTTTCAGGCTGGCTTTGTCCAGCTTGCCGAGCAGGCCCTTGGCCGCCATGCCGGGCACGGCGTTGGCGGTCGGGAACACCACGTCGTAGGGCGTGCCCGCCGCGCCCAGGCGGGCCTGCAGGTCGTCGTTGTCCGCGAAGATGTCGTAGACCACGCGGATGTTGAATTCTTTCTCGAAGTCCTGCAGCACGCTGGGCTCGATGTAGTCGGGCCAGTTGAGCACGCGCACCGTTTCCTTGGCGCCAGCGCCCGCACCGTTCACCGCGCGGCGCAGGTTCATCAGCACGGTCGAGGTGATCAGGCCGTCCACGCTCACGCCCTGCGATTCCTGGAAGGCCTCGGTGGCGACCTGCGTCTGAGGGCCGAAGGTGCCGTCCAGCGGGCCGGCGTTGAAGCCCAGCTTGCCCAGCAGGATCTGCGCCTCGCGCAGGCCCACCGCGTCCACGATCTTCTCTTTGCCCTTGTAGTTGCCGCTGGACCAGTTCTGGCTGGTCCAGATGTGGCGGCGGATGGCGTTGAGTAACGCGTCGTTGACCTCGCTGGCGGGCGCCGTGCCGGTGCGCGCGGCGAAGGCGCGCATGGCGTCCAGCGTGGCCGGGGTCAGCGTGCCCGAGGGCGTTTCACGCAGCAGGCCGAGGCGGGCCAGCAGGCGCTGGGCCGATTCCACCTTGGCGTTGCGTGCCCCGGCGGGAACGGCGGGTGCCGCCTTGGGTTCGGCGGTGCCGAAGACGAAGCCCTGGGCCTGGGCGGCGCTCGACAGCCAGAGACCACCCAGCAGGGCGGCGGCGAGAGCGATGGGACGGAGGTTCATGGGAATCCTTTGAATCAGACGGCGCGAGGGCTCACTGGCCGGGCGCGAAACAGATGGTGTTGCGGGACTGGGCCAGCTGGAACAGTTTGGCGGCGGCGTCCTGGTCGGGGGTGATGCCGCCCTGGCCCTTGAGCGTCATCTCACCCAGGTGGCAGGCCGCACCGGCGTCGCCGCCCTTCACCGCCTGCTCCAGGTGCCCACGGGCCTGCGCGAAGTCGCCGCTTTCCATGAGCTGGCGACCTTGCGCGGCGTGTTCGGCTGGGGACAGGCCGCCGCCGCTGTTGCCCACGGCGGCGGGCGCTTCGCTGGGGGCCGGTGGCGTGTTCGGCGGCGTCGAGACCACGCTGCTGGCGGGCGGTTCCGTGGTGGACGGGCTGGTGATGGTCGCGGTGGACGCTGGCGCGGGCGCTGCGGGGCCGAAGCCGTCCTTGAGCGCGAAGTTCCACACGGCCGAGGCCATGGCGCCGATCACGGCGAGGCCGATCAGGCCTTTGGAAAGGGGAGTCAGGCTGGCCATGGGGTCATTCCTTGGGGGCGGCGACGGGCGCACCGAACTGCGCCGAGAGGTTTTGCAACTGCTGGCCGAGTTGCGACAGGCTGGCGAGCTGTCCGGTGATGTGTTCCCGGGCGGCCTGGAGCTGGGCTTCCTGGTTCGCGATGTCCTGGGCGGCCCGGGCCACCTCGCGGTTCATCAGGGCGTCAAGCTCAGACATCTGCTGGCGGATGTCGCCCACGACTTTTTCGCGTTTGGCGGTGGCGGCCTCGATGCGCGCCAGCGTGTCGCGTTCCAGCGCCTGCAGGTTGAGCTGCAGCAGCTCGGCGTGCAGGGACAGCGCCTGGGCCTTGGCCTGCGCGTCGGCCAGCGGGTCGTCGATGGTCCAGGACTCGTCGGCCGCGTCCATGGCCTGGATGGCCATCAGCCGGGTGCCGGGGTCCATCGCACTCAGGCCCTCGATCAACCGCAGCAGGCGCTCGGCGGGGTATAGCGAGGCGGGCACACCCGCCTTGGCGTAGATCTCGTCGAGTTTCAGGGGGGTGCCGACGACCGGCATCGCGGCTTCGGGCGGTGCCGTGGAGGCGGGTTCCGCCGGCGTGGCCGGGCTGGGCGCAGGAGGAGGCTCCACGCTGTCGTGGGACGTGTCCATGCGGACCAGCCCCGCCTTCTCCAGAAAGCCCATCACGCCCTTCATGTCTTGTTCTCCAGCAGGGTGTTCATACGCAGTGCCTCCGCACAAGGGTCCCTGTCCGCCGCGCCACGGGGTGGCCAGTGTGGACCTCGCGGGGAGTTTACGGCAACGCTGCGCGGCGCTGCGGCCTGGATTCGGTGCGCCCACCCCGGGCCCGGGATGGGTCGGATGGGCTCAGCGGAACCGCTGCCAGCCCCAGCCGATGCGCAACACGATGGTGATGCCGCACAGCACCGCAAACCCGCAGGCGATCTGGGGGAACCGCGCCGGCCACAGGCACATGGCGGCGAAGGCGGTGATGGTCTCCGTCGCTTCGGTCAGCCCGCCGAGGAAATAGAAGCTCTTGTCCGGGAACGCCACCGACTGCAGCTGCCGCTTCTCGGCCACGGCGGCGAAGGCGAGGAAACTGCTGCCGGTGCCCATGAAGGCGGCCAGCAGCACGGCGGCGGGCAGGGCGTTCGCGGCCGGGTTGGCGATGGCGAAGGCCAGCGGGATGGCGGCGTAGAACAGGAAATCGAGCGTGATGTCGAGAAAACCGCCGCGGTCCGTGGGCTGGGTGGCGCGGGCCACGGCGCCGTCCAGCCCGTCCATCAGGCGCGAGAGCAGCAGCAGCGCCAGGCCCGGCAGGTACCACTGGAAGGCGATGGCGGTCGCCGCGGCCATGCCGATGGCGAAACCGGCGACGCTGATCGCGTCGGCCCCGATACCCAGGCGCACGAGGCCGCGCGCGGCCCGCGTCATGAGCGGGCGCAGCGCCTGCTGCACGGCCTTATCCAGCATGGGCCAGCTCCACGACCAGGGCCGGGTCGGCGATGTCGGCCGCATCGTGCGTCACCAGCACGGCGGGGATGTGGCGTGCGCGGATGTGCTCGAAAACAAAAGCGCGAAACTGGTCGCGCAGCGCGGCGTCGAGCTTGGAAAACGGCTCGTCGAGCAGCAACGCCTTCGGCGCCGCTAGCAGGGCGCGCATGAGCGCGACGCGCGCGCGCTGACCGCCTGAGAGCGTGGCCGGGTCGCGCTCGCCGTAGCCTTGCAGGTCTGCTTCTTCCAGTGCCTGTTGCACCTGGGCCAAGCGCTGCGCGCGCGGGCCGGGCGGCACAGCGAACAGCAGGTTCTCGGCCACGGTCATGTGCGCGAAGAGCAGGGCGTCCTGGAACAGCAGGCCGATACCGCGTTGCGCGGTGGCCTGATGGGTGATGTCTTCTCCGTTGAGTCGGATCGTGCCCGTGAAGCGCAGCGCCTGCGCGCCTTCGGCCACGCTGCCCAGCGTGCCGGCGATGGCCGCGAGCACCGAGCTTTTGCCGCTGCCGCTGGCGCCCATGAGCGTGAGGATCTGGCCCGGTCGCACCTCGAAGCGCAGGTCCTGCACCAGCGTGCCTTGCGCGCTGCCCAGGGTGGCGATGTGGATCGAGAGTGTCATGGGGTGGTGACTTTAAAGCGGCGCGGTCGGCCAACCCAGGCGGCGAACGCGAAAGCGAGTACCGGCAGCAGGAACTGCAGGCCCGCATACGCGCTGGTGAGCGAGCGCTGCGCACCGGCCGCGAGCGTGACGGCTTCGGTGGTGACGCTGGAGAAGCGGCCGGCACCCACGTAGAGTGTCGGCAGGTACTGCGCCACGCTGACCGCGAAGCCCACGGCGGCGCTGGCGGCCAGTGCTCGGCGCAGCAGCAGCCACTTCACTCGAAACAGGAAGCGCCAGCGCCCGTGGCCCAGGCTGGCGGCCAGCGCCGCGTAACGCGGGTCAAAGCCGAGGTAGGCGGGCGAGAGCGAAAGCAGCACATAGGGAAGCACCATCGCGGTGTGCGCCAGCAGCAGGCCGCTCCACCGGCCTTCGAGCCGCAACCACAGCGCCAGGCTGTACAGGCCCACCACCCACAACACGGCGGGCAGCACCAGCGGCAGGTAGAGCAGGGGGCGCAGGGCAACGTCCCAGTGGCGCGGGGCGAGTTCGAGCCAGGCCACGCACCAGGCCAGCGCCAGCGCCGCGGACGCGAGCGCGAGGACCAGCGTGGTGCTGAGGGTGCTGCGGCTGGCCCAGACGCTGTGCCAGGCCTGGCCCGTCAAGGCCTCGGGCCAGATCGTGGGGAAGGGCCAGACGCCAGCGATGCTGCCGACGGCGAGGGCCAGCAGGTTGGCGGCGTAGAGGGCAGCGAGCAGCCACAGTGCCGCGGGTGTGCCGAGGACCACGGCGGTGACTGCGCCGCGTTCGCCGTTGCCCTGGCGTGCGCGGTGCGCGGCGACCGCCTGCAGCGCGCGCCATCCCAAGGCCGACACCAGCACCGCCAGCGCGAGCACGCCCCCCGCCGCCGCGCCCTGCGCGTTGGTGGCGAGATCGGCGTCCTGCAGCCACTGCCAGGCCAGCACCGCCAGCGTGGGCGGCGAGGCGGGGCCGATGACCAGCGCCATGTCCACGACCGTGAGGCCGTAGGCCAGCACCGCGAGCAGCGGCCAGAACAGGCGCGACGCCAGCTGCGGCCAGACCACGCGCCAGTGCGCGCGTTGCGGGCCGTAGCCCAGTGTCTGCGCCAGCGCGTGTTCGGCGCGCCAGCGCTGGCGCAGGTCGTCGCGCTGCAGCTGGGTGGCGGCGGTCCAGAGCAGGAAGGGGATTTCTTTGGCCGTCAGCGCGGCGATCAGGCCCAGGCCCCAGGGGTCCTGCGTGGTCGGCCAGGGAGGGGGAAATTCAAAGCCGGTGAGCCAGGGCGAGGCGGCGCGCAGCAGCCAGCCACTGGGCGCGATCAGAAACGCCAGCCCGATGGCGAAGGCCGCGTGCGGCGTGGCCAGCATCACCGGCAGGCCGCGCAGCAGGCGATCCAGCGACTGGCGCACAAAACCCTGTGCGAGCAGCGCAGCGGCACCCCACCAGGCGAGCGCGGTCGAGGCCAGGCCGGTCCACAGGCTGTGGGCCAGTGCGCGCAACCATTGTGGGTCTTGCCAGAGCGCGCGCCAGGCGCTGGCGTCGAACACAGCACCGAGTGCCAGCGCCGCTGTGGCGAGCAGCGGCAGGGCCGCCATCAGCAGCAGGGCGGCAACAGCCAGACGGCGCATGGATGCTGGCGTGTCAGGACCCACCGTATCGGCGTGTCCATTCCTTCTCCAGCGGCTCCACCCAGGAGGCGTGCGGTTCCGGCAGCGCAGGCGCGGTCTGCTTCACCTGGCCGGGCAGCGGAGCGGCGGCGAACGCCGCGCGCTCGGCCGCGGGCAGCCTGGCGAGGTCCAGCACCGTGGGGTCGCCCCAGTGCGCGATGTCGGCCTTGCGCGCCTGGGCCTTGGGCGAGAGCAGAAAGTTGGCGACCAGCATGGCGCCGGCTCGGGCCTGGGCGTTGTAGGGGATGGCGACGAAGTGCGTGTTGCCCACGGTGCCTTTGGCGAACTGCCAGCTGGTGGTGGTGGCGGGCAGGCGTTTGGCCACGATCTCGTTGGCCGCGTCGTTGGGGTTGAAGGTGATGGCGATCAGCAACTCGCCGTCGCTCACCATCTGGCGGATGGCGCCGGCGTTGGCCGGGAACTGCTTGCCGCCGCGCCACAGCTGCGGGTGCAGCGCATCGAGGTAGGTCCAGAGCGGCGCGGTGACGGTGGCAAATGCCTCGGGTGTGAACGGGCGGGCCAGCGCGGCTGCGTCGCGTGTGTGCTCCAGCAGCGCCTGCTTGATGAAGGTGGTGCCGTGGAAGGCGGGCGGGCGCGGGTAGCTGATGCGGCCGGGCTGTTGGCGGGCCAGGGCCAGCAGTTCGGCGGTGTTTTGCGGCGGCTGAGGCAGGCGTTGGCTGTCGGCAAAGAAGGTGAGCTGGGCCATGCCCCAAGGCGACTCCAGCCCGTCGGTGGGCACGGAAAAATCGTTCAGCGTGGTGGGCTTGCCGGTGGTGTCCACGTACTTGAAGTTTGGCAGGCTCTGCGTGAAAGGCGCGCCCAGCAGGCCGTCGCGCTTCATGGCGGCGAAGTTCTCGCCGTTGATCCAGACCAGGTCCACCGTGCCTTCGCCCGCCTTTCGGCCAGCCGCTTTCTCGGCGCGCACGCGCTTGACCACATCGGCCGCGTCGCTGACCTTCACATGCTCCAGCTTCACACCGTGCGCGGCCTGGATTTCGCCCGCGGCCCACTGGATGTAGGCGTTGATCTGCTCGCTGCCGGCCCAGGCGTTGAAATACACGGTCTGGCCGCGCGCGGCTTTTTCGATGTCGGCCCACACGGGCGCGGCGGTCTGCGCCCAGGCGGGTGGCAGGGCGCTGCCGGTGGCGGCACCGGCGGCCAGCAGAAGGTGGCGGCGGGTGAGGGCGTGTTTGGGCGTGGGCATCGTCAAAGGGGGTCTCCAGCAAGGGGTTCGTGAGCTTAATTCATGGACAGAGGGCGGGCGTTGCGCGGGGTCAGCCAGCGCTCCAGCCGCGGCTGAAGCCAGGCGCCATCCACCGACCACCTGCCCACGCCGTAAAGCGCCAGCGCGGCGAGCAATACGCCCCAGGTGATGTGCTGCTGCAGGGCGGCGGGCGCGATCTCGCTGAGGCTGAGCACGGCCACCCCATTGACCACGCTCAGGCCCAGCGCCGCGAAGCGCCCCGCCAGACCGAACAGCAACAGCACCGGCAACACCAGTTCCCCCGCCGTGCCCATGACCGCCGCCACCTCGGGTGACAGCAGCGGCACCTGGTACTCCTCGGTGAACAGCAGCAGGGTGGTGTCCCAGTCGCGGACCTTGGTCAGGCCCGAGAGGAAAAACACCTGGGCCAGGTGGGCGCGGGCGAGCAGCGCGGCCAGCGGGCGGGCGCTGTCGAGGGCGGCGGTGAAGCTCCCCCACAAGGTGAGGCCGCGTTGCAGCAGCGTGGTGTTCATGGCATGTCCTTTGTGGGAGAGGGGGTCGGGGGCATTTGGTGCACGCCGATGACGAGACCATCGGTCACGGCGGCGGTGAGCCAGGCGGAGAAATCAAAGACATCAGAGACCGCGTCCGGGTCTGCGTGGGCGCAGGCCGTGTCGAGAGATTGAGGGAGATCGAAGCCGCTCAGCAGGGTCTGCACCAGGGCCGCCGCGGCCGGTGCGATGCCGGCGATGCGCGGGCGCAGGCCCTGGCGCCACACCAGCGCGTGTTCGCCCTGTCCGTTGCGCAGGCGCTGGGCGGCCTCGGCCAATGGGGGTGTTTCAAACAGGTGCGCGGTGATCAGGCTGGCCACGGGGTAGGGGCTGGCGATCACGGTGGTGCCGGGCGCGAGCGTGAGCGCCAGGCCCTGCGGGTCTTCCTGCCCCAGGCGCGCGAAGCTGGGCAGATCGGGTTCGGCGTTGGCCGCGCCCGCGGCGCGGTGCAGCGCCCATTCGGCGCGCGCCACGTCGCTCAGGTAGGGCGCGTCAGCGAGCTGTTCATTGGTCTGCAGAAAGCCGGGCAGGGCATCGCCCCATTGCGCCAGATCGCCGCACCGGGGCGGATGGTGGTGCCACAGGTCGCGTGCCAGCAGCGCGAAGTTGTCGCCGCCGATCAGCGCCGCGATCACCGGGTAGGCCGCGAGCAGCGAGCGCTCGGCCAGCGCGTGGCCGTTGGCCTGGTAAGCGGCGAGGCCGCGCGCGGTTTGCGCGCTGCGTGCATCGAGCAGGTTGCGCAGTTGCGTCGCAGCGGTACCGGCGTCCACCGTGCCGGGCCGCACAAACAGCGCCTGCAACAGGGCTTGCTGCTGTTGTGCCAGCGATGACGGGGGCATCGGATTCATGCGACCAGCTCCTCGGGTGCCAGGGCTTGCTGGGCCACCGAACGCGCGCGCGAGGCTTCATCGAGCAACACCCCCAGATCGGGCAGGTCAGTGTCCCACTCGATCAGCGTCGGCAACGCGCCGAAGCGCTGCACCGCGTGGCGGTAGAGCGCCCAGACGGCATCCACCACGCGGCTGCCGTGGTCGTCGATCACGATGTCGCCGCAGTGCACGTGGCCCGCAAGGTGCATCTCCCCCACATAGGTGGGGGCGATGGCGTCGAGCCAGTGCCGGCAGCGATCCAGAGGGTCACCCGTCTCGCCGCGCAACTGCGCGTTGAGCGCGTTCACATAGAGGTTGTTCACGTCCACCAGCAGCTGGCAGCCGGTGCGCTGCGAGAGCATGTTCAGAAAAGTTGGCTCGTCCATCTCGGCGTCAGCCCACTGAACATAGGCAGAGAGGTTTTCCACCGCGATGGGGCGGCGCAGTCGGTCCTGCGCGCGGCCCACGTTGCCACACATCGCGTCGAGCGCGGCGTGGCTCATGGGCACGGGCAGCAGGTCGGCCGCGTGGGCGCTGGGGCCGCGCGCGAAGCTGGCGTGGTCGCTCACGCGCACGGGGTCGATGGCTTGCACCAGCCGGGCCAACTGGTCGAGGTGCCAGGGGTCAATGCCGACGGCCGAGCCCAGCGACAGGCCCACGCCGTGCAGGCTGACGGGGTAGCGTTCGCGGCCCTCGCGCAGCACCGCGAGCGCGGCGCCACCGGGCGTGAAGAAGTTCTCGGAATGGACTTCGATGAAGTCGAGTGCGGGCTGCTGCTCCAGCAGCGCCGCGTGATGCGGGTGCCGCCAGCCGATGCCCACGTCCGGCGCTGCAGCGGGAAGCCGGTGTGCCGGGGTGGTCATGGTGGCGGTCTTGTCCGAGCGAACAAAGCGGCGCAGATCAGGATGTCTTCATGCCCATCTTGGCTTCGTCCATGCTCATGCCGTTCATGGTCTTGCAGGTGCCGGCCGCGACGTACTTCCATTCGCCTTTTTCGTTGTCCACCTTGGCCTGGCCGGCACACGAATGCGAGCCCGAGAGGTTGGCGCAGTCGTTCTGGCCGGCCTTGGCGATGCCGAAGCATTTTTCCTTGGCGGCGTTCTGCGCCATCACGGGCGAAGACAGCAGGGCGAGGGACATCAGCGAGGTGGCGGCGGCGGTGATCATGGTGCGTTGGTTCATTTCAGTGGCTCCTGTTGAGGTGGGTTGAAACCACCGGTCTGCGACGGCAGTGCCTGGCGGTTGAAGGTGGGTCTGGCCAGGGGCGCGCTTCTTACAGCGGCATTCAAAAAATGATGACCGGTGTCGCTGCCGTTCGGCGGTGCGGGCTCGGGCCGCTGCCGGAACGTGCCCACGGCCGGGTGACCCGGTTCCCGCTGTGGGTGATCGGCCGCTCGCACGCCACCCCGTCCTGTCGCCTGGAGCCAGGTTCGTGTTGGTCTGCGTGTGAATGACAGGCTTCGAGCGCCATGCGGAGGCGGTGGCCCGGGGCCTGAGCCGACGACCCGAAGGCGCCATGTTGCCCCGCGCGGGTGTGGCGTGCACGAGAGGGCCGCCCGGGCCCGGCCGGTGTCAGCTCAGCAAGGCCTGCGCAAATTCCTTCGCGTCGAAGGTCTCGAGGTCTTCGAGCTTTTCACCGACGCCGATGAAATAGATCGGCACCGGCTTCTCGCGCGCGATGGCGCAGACCACGCCACCCTTGGCCGTGCCGTCGAGCTTGGTGATGATCAGGCCGGTCAGGCCCAGCGCCTCGTCAAACGCCTTCACCTGTGTCAGCGCGTTCTGCCCGGTGTTGCCGTCGATCACCAGCAGCACCTCGTGCGGCGCGGTGCCATCGGCCTTCTGCACCACGCGTTTGATCTTCTTGAGTTCTTCCATCAGGTGCAGCTGGGTCGGCAGGCGGCCGGCCGTGTCCACCAGCACCACGTCCTTGCCGCGCGCCTTGCCGGCGCTCACGGCGTCAAAACTCACGGCGGCTGGGTCGCCGCCTTCCTGCGTGATGATTTCCACCGTGTTGCGGTCGGCCCAGACGGCGAGCTGCTCCCGGGCGGCGGCCCGGAAGGTGTCGGCCGCGGCCAGCAGCACCGTGGCGCCTTCGTTGGCGAGGTGGCGCGTGAGCTTGCCGATGGAGGTGGTCTTGCCCGCGCCGTTGACGCCCGCGACCATGATCACCGTGGGCTTGTGTTCGCCGATCACCAGCGGCTTCTGCAGCGGCGCGAGCAGGTCGGCAATGGCCTCGGCCAGCAGGCCTTTCACGGCGGCCGGGTCGGTGGTCTTGCTCTCTTTCACGCGGCGCTTCAGATCGGCCAGCAGGTGTTCGGTCGCCTTGACGCCGGTGTCGGCCATCAGCAGCGCGGTTTCCAGCTCTTCATAGAGCGCGTCGTCGATCTGCGTGCCGGTGAAGACGGTGGCGATGCTGGAGCCGGTCTTGCGCAGGCCGGCTTTGAGCTTGTCTAGCCAGCCCTTGCGAGGTGCCGCGACCGGCTCGGGCGCCGCAGGCGCCGCCACCGGGGCGGCGACAGGTGCCGCGGGCGCAGATGCGGGTGCGGCGGTGGGGGCGGGCGCGGGGGATTTTTTTCGGAAGAACGAGAACATGTTTCAATCTTTGGAGTCCACCACATTCTATGAAACGCCTCTTGCCCACCCTCTCGACCTGGTTCCGTGCTGTTTGGATCGTTGGCATTGCTGCCTGGATGGGGTGGGGCCCGGCGGTGGCGGCGCCCGCCGCGGAGCAGGCGCAATCCTTCACGCTGTCCAACGGCATGACCCTGATCGTCAAGCCCGACCGGCGGGCACCGACGGTGGTGCACATGCTGTGGGTGCGCGTGGGGTCCATGGACGAGGTGGACGGCACCACGGGCGTGGCCCATGCGCTGGAACACATGATGTTCAAGGGCACGCCCAGCCTGAAGCCCGGGGAGTTTTCGCGCCGCGTGGCCGCGCTGGGCGGGCGCGAGAACGCCTTCACCAGCCGCGACAACACGGCCTACCACCAGCAGGTGCCGGCACAGCACCTGGAGGCGGTGATGCGCCTGGAGGCCGACCGTTTTGCCCACAACCGCTGGGAAGACGACGAGTTCAAGCGCGAGATCGAAGTCATCAAGGAAGAGCGGCGCCAGCGCACCGAGGAGTCGCCGCGCGGCCGCATGTTCGAGGCCTTCAACGCCATGTCCTACCTCGCCAGCCCTTACCGGCGGCCGGTGATCGGCTGGATGAGCGATCTCGACGCAATGACGCCGCAGGATGTGCGCGACTTCCACCAGCGCTGGTACGTGCCCGGCAACGCGGCGGTGGTGATCGTGGGTGACGTCGACGTGGCGCAGGTGCGTGCCCAGGCCGAGACGATTTACGGGGGCATCGCCGCCCGCCCGGTGCCTTCGCGCAAGCCGCGCCTGGAGCCCGAGCAGGTGGGCCCCCGCCGCATGGAGTACCGCGCGGCGACCGAGCAGGCCCTGGTCGCGCTGGCGTACCCGGTGCCCGGCCTGCGGGACCCGCTGGCGCAGGACCCGGCGAGCCAGGATGCGTTGGCGCTGGCGGTGCTGTCCGCCGTGCTCGACGGCTACGGCGGCGCTCGGATGGACCGGGCCCTGGTGCAGGGTGAAAAGGGACCGCGCGTGGCCGACAGCGCCAGTGCGTCGTACGGCCTGCTGGGGCGCGGCCCGGCGCAGTTCTCTCTCACCGCCGTGCCCGCGGCGGGCGTGAGCGCCGACACGGCGATCCAGGCCCTGCAGGCGGAGGTGGCGCGCGTGGCCCGCGACGGCATCAGCGACACCGAGCTGCGGCGGGTCAAGACCCAGTGGGCGGCCGGCGAGATCTACAAGCTCGACTCGGTCGTCAACCAGGCGCAGGAGCTCGGCACCTACTGGGTCAACGGCATGGACATCCAGAGCGGTGAACGCCTGATGGCGCAGCTGCGTGCGGTCACGGCCGAGCAGGTGCGCTCTGTGGCCCAGCGCCACTTTTCGGACGACCGCCTGAGCACGGCGGTGCTCGTGCCCGATCCCACGCGCCGCACGCCCGCGGCACCCGTCGGCCCGCGCCCGGTGTTGGGACGGCATTGAAAGTGACCATGTTGCACACCTCTCTTGCGGCCAGCGTTCGCTGGTTTCTTGTGGTCCTCGGGGGGCTCGCCGTGGCGTTGCCCGCCCAGGCGGCCATCCCCATCCAGCACTGGACGCACGCCAGCGGTGCTCGTGTCTACCTCGTGGCCAGCCCCGCGATCCCCATGCTCGACGTGCAGATCGACATGGACGGCGGGTCCCTGCGCGACCCGCCGTCCCGGGCAGGACTGGCCAGTGCCACGGCGTCGCTGATGTCCGCCGGTGTGGCGGCGCACCAGGGCCAGCCCGCGCTCGACGAGAACCAGCTGAGCGAGGCCTGGGTGGACCTGGGCGCCCAGATGGGGGCGCAGGCCGGTGGAGACCGGCTCAGCGTGTCGCTGCGCAGCCTGACCGAGCCCGACCTGCTGGAGGGCGCGGTGGCGCTTGCGGCCCGGCAACTGGCCGCGCCGGCCTGGCCCGACGCCATCTGGCAGCGCGAACGCCAGCGCTGGCTGGCTTCGATGAAGGAGGCCGAAACGCGCCCGGGCACGCACGCGGGTCGCGCTTTTTCGCAGGCGGTGTACCGGGATCACCCCTACGGTCGCGAAGTCACCGCCACCACCGTGGGCACGATCACCGTGGATCACATGCGCGCCTTCTACCGGCGCCATGCCGCCGCCTGCCGGGCGCAGGTCAGCCTGGTCGGGGCCATCGACCGCGCGACCGCCGAGCGCATCGTGGACCGGTTCATGGCGGCGCTCGCGACCAACGGCTGCGAACCGCTGTCCAGGGTGACGCCAGTGGTGCCGCTGGCGCAAGCCGTGGAGCGGCGGCTGCCCTTCGACGCCGCACAGGCCCAGGTGCTGGTGGGACAACCCGGCCACCGCCGCAATGATCCCGACTTCTTCCCGCTGTTTGTGGGCAACTACATCCTGGGTGGTGGCGGTTTCGTCTCGCGCCTGACGACCGAGGTGCGCGAGAAACGGGGCTTGAGCTACAGCGCCTACAGCTACTTTTCACCGGGCCTGCACGGGGGCACCTTTCAGGTCGGGTTGACCACGCGACCCGACCAGGCCGAGCAGGCGCTGGGGGTGGCCCGTGAGGTGGTGAAGCGTTTCGTCGACGAAGGACCGACCGACGCCGAACTGCAGGCCGCCAAGGACTACCTCGTCAACGGTTTTGCGTTGCGCATCGACAGCAACCGCAAGCTGCTGGACAACGTGGCCAACATCGCCTGGAACGGTCTGCCGCTGGACTACCTGGATACCTGGACCGCGCGCGTCCAGTCGGTGACCGTGGCCGACATCCGCCGGGCATTCGCCCGCGTGCTGCAGCCAGACCGGATGGTGACGGTGGTCGTGGGCGGAGCGCGATAGCCCCCTGCCGCACTGCGCGCGACCCCTTCAAGGGGCGGCGGCCTGGCAAGCAGCCGGTGCCGCCGCATCCTGGGCCGGCGCATTTCGCTCCGGATGATGACCATACCCGCCGCGCATCGAGTGTCCGCACCACACCGGCTTGTTAAGCTCAGGGCATGAAAAAACCCGCTCCCCGCCCCACGGTCAACGCCCCCCACGAGGTCCGCATCATTGGTGGCCTCTGGAAGCGGAGCAAGCTGCCGGTGGCCGACCGGCCCGGTTTGCGGCCCACACCGGCGCGGGTGCGTGAGACGCTGTTCAACTGGCTGGGGCAGGACTTGCGCGGTTTCCGGTGTCTCGACGCCTTTGCGGGCACCGGCGCGCTCGGTCTGGAGGCCGCTTCGCGCGGGGCGACCGAGGTGGTGCTGGTGGAGCAGGACCCGGTGCTGGCGCGTGGGCTCAACGCGGTCCGGGAACGGCTCAAGGCCGACACGGTGCGCGTGGAGCGGGGCGACGGCGTCGCGGCCTTGCTGCAACGCCGTGGACAAGGGCTGGACCTGGTGTTTCTCGATCCGCCGTTCGGCGAGGGCAATGCCGAGCTGTACCTCTCGGCGCTGCGTGCGGCGCGTCAGTGTGTCCGTGATGAAGGCTTCATCTACCTTGAAGCGCCGCGCGCATGGAGCGGCGACGAACTGGCCCAACTGGGCTTGCAGGTGCACCGGGAAGGCCAGGCGGGTGCGGTGGCCTTTCACCTGCTGCGGTTGTTGCCCGCGCAGTGAGAGCGCTCGCGCATAATTCCGCCATGAACGCCGACGCTTCCCGCACCGCGCGCTCACCGCGTGTGGCGGTGTACAGCGGCACTTTCGATCCCTGGACCCTGGGCCACGACGATGTGGCTCGCCGCGCCGCGCAACTGTTTGACGAAGTGATCGTCGCGGTGGCCATGGCGCACCACAAGAAGACCCGTTTCAGCCTGCAGGAGCGCATGGACCTGGTGGCCGACGCGGGCGCCGCGATGCCCGGCCGGGTGCGGGTCTTGCCCTTTGACGGCCTGATCATGGACTTCTGCCGCCAGCAGGGCGCCCATGCGGTGGTGCGTGGCATCCGCAACATGACCGATTTCGACTATGAGGCACAGATGGCCGCGATGAACCGCAAGCTGTACCCGGCGGTGGAGACCGTCTTCCTGCTGCCACAGGCCGAACTGCAATGCATCTCAAGCACGCTGGTGCGCGAGATTGCGATGCTCGGTGGTGACGTGTCGCAGATGGTCAGCCCCGCCGTGGCGCAACGCCTCCAACCGCAGCCCCTGCAGGCATGAAGGTGACCCCATGGCCCTGATGATCACCGACGAGTGCATCAATTGCGATGTCTGCGAACCCGAGTGCCCGAACCAGGCGATCTACATGGGCGCAGACATTTACGAGATCGACCCGGACAAATGCACCGAGTGTGTCGGGCATTTCGATGAGCCACAGTGCATGCAGGTGTGTCCCGTCGATTGCATCCCCATCCATCCGGACCACGTCGAGACCCGCGAGACGCTCTGGCAAAAGTACCAGCGACTGACGAAGGCCGGTCAGCCCTTGACGTCGTCGGACGAGGTGCCCGTTTCGATGCTTCCTTCTGCCACCCCGACGGGGGGCTGAGCGTTCGTGCCGTCGGCCTTGAGCGGCCTCGGCGGCTTCGGGCGTGGGGGCTTGCTGGTGTGGATCAGGGCCGTCGCCTTGTCCATCTCTCCTGCGATCAGCTGAGGCAGCGCCTTGAGGGTCCGGTCCAGCGTTTGTGCAATGGCGATGCGGTCGTCGGGCGAGGGTTTTTTCAGCACCCAGTTGGCCACTTCGTTTTTGTTGCCCGGATGGCCGATGCCCACCCGCAAGCGCCAGTAGTCGGCGCTGCCGAGCTGGGCATGGATGTCGCGCAGGCCGTTGTGGCCGGCATGGCCTCCGCCCTTCTTGAGCTTGGCCTCACCAGGCGGCAGATCGAGCTCGTCATGAACCACCAACACCTCTTCCGGCGCGATCTTGAAGAAGCGGGCAACCGAAGCCACCGATTTGCCCGAGAGGTTCATGAAGGTCTGCGGCTCGACCAGCCAGACGCTCTGTCCACCGACACTGGCCCGCGCAACCAGACCAAAGTGGCCGCGCTCCATTTGCAAAGGCACTTTCAGCAAGCGGGCGGCTTCGTCCACCCACCAGAAGCCTGCGTTGTGGCGCGTGTGTTCGTATTCAGGGCCGGGGTTGCCGAGACCCGCGATGAGCTTGATCATGGGTGGATTATCTCAAGGGCTGAAATGAAAACGGCCCGCCGAAGCGAGCCGTTTTGAGCAGCGAGAAGAGCGTGGTGCTTACTTCTTGCCCTTGCCCTTCTTCTTGTCGTCGACGGCTGCAACCACGGGAGCGGCAACCACTTCGGCAATCGGAGCCACCATGGTGGCCAGGGTCAGGTTGCTGCGGCCGTGCAGAACCAGCTTGATGCCCTTGGGCAGCTCGAGGTCACCGGTGTGGATGGCAGCGCCCGTCGTGGCTTTGCTCAGGTCCACCGTGATGTGTTCGGGCAGCTGGGTGGCCAGGCACTCGATTTCGATCTCGGTCATGACGTGGCTGACCACGCACTTGTCGACCTTGACCGCGGGCGACTCTTCGGCACCCACGAAGTGCAGCGGCACCTTCTTGTGCAGGCGGGTCTTGTCGTCCACGCGCTGGAAGTCGATGTGAAGGACTTGCGGCTTGTAGGGGTGGTACTGCACGTCGCGCAGCAACACCTTCTGGACCTTGCCAGCGAGTTCCATGTCGAGGATGGAGGCGTGGAAGGACTCTTTCTTCAGCGCGTGCCACAGGGCGTTGTGATCGAGTTCGATCATCTCGGCCTTGGCTTCACCACCAAAAACGATACCGGGCGCGCGACCGGTGATGCGCAGACGGCGGCTCGCACCCGTACCCTGCTTGGCGCGCTCAAAAGCGACAAATTGCATGACTGACTCCTGTTGAGGGGTTCCGCGACCAGAACGCCTCGGGTTGAAAAAGGCCGCCTGCTTTCAATGCGCAGGGCGGCCCGCTTTTTGTTGCGTTCAGGCCTTAGAAAAGGTTGTCCTGATCGGCAAACAAACTCATGACCGACTCACCCGAGGCAATGCGCGCGATGGTTTCGGCCATCAGCGGTGCCACGGAGAGCTGGCGGATCTTGGCGCAGGCCTGGGCGGCTTGCGACAGGGGAATGGTGTTGGTCACGACCACTTCGTCGAGTGCGTTGCCTTTGGCAATGCGCTCGATGGCCGGGCCAGAGAAGATCGGGTGCGTGCAGTAGGCGTAAACACTCTTGGCGCCACGTTCTTTCAGCACTTCGGCGGCTTTCACGAGCGTGCCGGCGGTGTCGATCATGTCGTCCATGATCACGCAGTTGCGGCCTTCGATGTCGCCGATCACGTGCATCACTTCGGAGACGTTGGCCTTGGGGCGGCGCTTGTCGATGATGGCCATGTCGCAGTTCAGCTGCTTGGCCAGTGCGCGCGCGCGTACCACGCCGCCCACGTCGGGAGAAACGACCAGCAAGTCGGTGTAGTTCTTGGCGCGCAGGTCGCCGAGCAGCACGGGAGAGGCGTAGATGTTGTCGACCGGAATGTCGAAGAACCCCTGGATCTGGTCGGCGTGCAAGTCCATGGTCAGGACGCGATCGACGCCAACCGCCTGCAGCATGTTGGCGACCACCTTGGCCGTGATCGGTACGCGGCTAGAGCGTGGGCGACGGTCCTGGCGGGCGTAGCCGAAGTAGGGGATCACGGCCGAAATGCGCGAGGCCGAAGCGCGTTTGAGCGCATCAACCATGATGATGAGCTCCATCAGGTTCTCATTGGTCGGCGCACAGGTGGACTGGATCACGAACACTTCACGGGTGCGCACGTTTTGCGTGATTTCAACCGTGACTTCACCATCGGAGAATCGGCCCACATTGGCGGAGCCGAGCTGCGTGCCCAGGTGCTGCGCAATTTCCGCGGCCAGCACGGGATTGGCATTGCCGGTGAAGATCATGAAATCCGGGGGCTGAACTTGCATGGTATTCCCAGCTGTATCAACGGCCAGGGCGCTGGCCGTGCAGCGGCATCGCCGCTGCGTGTGTTTCATGAAAAATGGTGGCAGGGGAGGAAGGACTCGAACCCTCGCATGCTGGAATCAAAATCCAGTGCCTTTACCAACTTGGCGACTCCCCTACTCAGGACCCCTGTGCAGCTTGCGCTGGACAGACGACCCAAAAAATGTCGCAGGTTGCGCATTCACTGACCGGGCTGGTGCGCGCTCCGATTCTAATCGGTGCACCAGTCAAGCAATGGATGTGCATCCATGTTGTTGCATTCGTGGACCACCCAGTCATCCGGCGCACCGGACAGATCCACTGACTGCAACATTTGCGCAAACACCGCGGTGCCCGATCCGGTCATTCTGCCTCGCAGGTCGCGAGCCGAAAGCCAATCCAAGCACTCCACCACATCGGGGCACAAGGCCTCAGCGACGGGTTGCAGATCGTTGTGACCGAACGCCAGGAGTTCCTGGAGATCGCAAGTCAACAATCCCTGTGTGTTGTTTGCAGCAAAGCCTTGGATTGTAGCAGTTTTTGTGGCCCGTTGCAGATTCGGCGCACTGAAAATGGCTTGGGTGGAGGCTCCGGTCGCCGGTTTGACCACGACGAAGCGGGCTGGTGGCAAAGAGATGGGGGTCAATTGTTCTCCCACGCCCTCGACCCAGGCGTTTCTGCCACCAATGAAAAAAGGCACATCGGCGCCCAGACGAAGGCCGATGGCGGCCAGCTCGGCGCGCTTCAAACCCAGGCCCCACAGGCGGTTGAGCGCGATCAGGCAGGTGGCCGCATTGGACGAGCCGCCGCCCATGCCCGCCTCGGCCGGAATGCGTTTGTCGAGCCGGATGTGCGCACCCATGTCGCAGCCAGTGGCTTGTTGCAAAGCCCTCGCGGCCCTCAGACACAGGTCTTCGGGGGGCAGTTTGCCGGGCTGCATGTCCTCGCGACTCAAGCCCCCTTCGGGGCGCAGATCGAAGTGCAGGGTGTCGCACCAGTCAATCAGCATGAACACCGACTGCAACAGGTGGTAGCCGTCGGGGCGCTGGCCCGTGACGTGGAGAAACAGATTGAGCTTCGCGGGCGCGGCAACGTTCAGCAATTGCCGCAAGGGTGCCTGGGGCAAGGTCATGGTTGGAGCACGATGCGCAACTCGGCTGTCGGGAGCGGCTGCGTTCGCCTGGCGACGATGCGCCCGGAGGCTTGGCGGGAGAGGTCTGCCTGCCAGCCGTTGATCTCAGCACCGTGTCCGCGCAGCCAGGCGAACAGGGCGGCCACAGGCAACGCTTGGCCGCCCAACTCGGTGGTCAGGGTGTCCAGCGTCGGGCGCCGGGTGATTGTGTCGCCTTGGAGCAGCTCCGCACCTTCGGGTGTCCAGCGAACGGTGGCCAGCGCGGTGCCCAGGGGTGAGTTGAGCTGCAGCTCACCCGTCTGGGGCGTTCCACGGAGATCAAAACCCGCCGAAAACGACTGGGGTGGATCGCTGTCAACGGTGAGGGCCAGGCGGCCGCTCCAGTACGGTGCTCCATCGATCAGCGTGGTCGGTGCGGGAGTGGCACACGCGGCGAGCAGCAAGGCGGCGCCACACGCACCCACAGCGCTTCCGCGCCGCAGGGCGCGCCATACGGTCGCCAGAATCATGGTTTGACGCGCAAGCGCTGCAGGGTGCTTTGCAAGGTTTCGTTGTCGCTGGCGAGCAGCAGGCCTTCCCGCCAGATCTTGAGTGCTTCGTCGCGTTGCCCCTGTGCCCACAGCACCTCACCCAGATGGGCGGCGATCTCGGCGTCCGGCCGCTTCGTGTAGGCGTCCCGCAAGATCGCTGTAGCGCGACCGGTGTTCCCCATGCGGAACTCGACCCATCCCAGGCTGTCCTGGATGTAGGGGTCATCGGGTGCCAACGCCACGGCCTTTTCGATCAACTGTTTCGCCTCGGGCAGTCGCAGGCTGCGGTCGGCCAGCGAATAGCCCAGTGCGTTGTAGGCGTGGTGGTGCTCGGGTTTGATCGCAATCACCTGGCGAAAGAGCCGCTCCATCGAATCGATCTGGTTGATCTTCTCGGCCATCATGGCTTGGTCGTAGATCAGGTCGCTGTCCTGGGGAAAGCGGGTCACGGCCTCGTCGTAGACCTCGTAGGCCTTTTGCCATTCTTTGAAGTCACGCAACAACTGAGCTTCGGCCACGAATTTCAGCCGTGCATCTTCGGGTCGGCGTTCGGTGTGGTTGCGCAACAGTGCCCGCGCCTTCGCCATTTGCCCCTGGTGCGCCAGCAGCGAGGCTCTGCGCATCTGGGCCGCCATGATGTCGTCGGCGTTTTCGATGCGATCCAGCCAGGCGTTGGCGGCGGCGAAATCCTTCTTCTTCTCAGCGATCTGGGCCATGAGCAAGTAGGCCTGGGTCAGGCCCCGCGCGGCGCGCTCGTCGCCCGCCTGTCGGGCCAGGCCCATGTAGGTCTGCAGCGACTGTGTGGCGGCCGGCAGGCGGTTGCCCTGCACCTGCAGCGTGGCCAGCAGCAGCCAGGGCTCCATGACCTCGGGCTGCAGGCGGGTCAGTCGGTCCAGTTGAACCAGGGCCTCGGCATTGCGCTGCAGGTCAAACAGGATGCGCGCATAGGCCATGGCCACAATGGGCGGACCACCTGCGGTGGGCGGGCTCGCTGTGAGCTGTCCGCTCACGACGGCCTCGGCAGCGCTCTGGCCGCGCTCCATCAGCTCCAGCGCGAGCAGTGCCGGAAAGGGAGAAGCGGGTTCGGCGGCATGTCCGCTGCGCGCAGAGGTCAGGGCTTGAGGCAACTGGTTGTCTGCGAGTTCCATGAACCCGATCGTTGTCCAGGCGGCCGCCGAATGGGCCGGTGATTTCAATGAGGGCGCCAGGGCTTCACGAACCACCTGCAATGCCAACGCCTTGTCTGGCACCCGGGAATAAATTTGCGGGATGCCGTTGATGGCATCGTTGCGACTCGCGGCGGGGGCCCTCTCGACCAGCTTGCGCAGCACCGGCCCGGTTTCGGACACCCGATTGAGCGCCAGCAGAATTTGAAGCTCAAAGCGATCAGCATCGGTCGATGCGGGAATCGCCTGGGACCAGGCCCGGGCGGCGGCCAGAGCGGCTTCGCCCGAGCGCGCCTCCAGCGCAATGTCCACGGCGCGCCGGTACAGCAGCGGGTCTTCTTGCCTTCTCGCCGCGTCCAGGATCAGCGAATACGCCGCGCCCGCTTCCCCGGCCGCCACGTTGAGCTCGCCCAGCAGCAATTGGTAAAACAAAGGTGCGTTGAGAGCGGAGTTGTTCACCGGGGCCTCGGACGACGTCTCGGGCTTGTCTTGGGCCAGCACCATCAGCGGCGAACCCAGCAAGCTGAGGCACAGCAGGCCACTCAAGGCCATCCAGTGGGCACGGCGCTGGTGGCCGCGCTGGCCGGGGTTTTGCAGGGTGTTCATCGGTTCATGATAATGGAACGGCGGTGTCCGACAGGGAGTGAGTCACTTGCTGCCGTCAGCGTTCCGATGGTCTCGAAAAAATAGTTGTTCCATGCCCGAATTGCCCGAAGTTGAAGTCACGCGCCGCAGCTTTGCCGACCGCATCGCTGGCGCGAAAGTGCTGGGCGTGGCAATGGGGAAGCCTTTGCGTTGGCCGCTGGGCTGTGAGCCATCGACCCTGGTCGGGCGCGAAGTGAAAACCGTCGGCCGACGGGGCAAGTACCTTGTGGTCGAGTTGGATCAGGGCCTGCTGCTGTTGCACCTGGGCATGTCGGGCAGCCTTCAGTTTGCCTCCAGCCTGCCCGAGCGTGGTGTACACGATCACTTTGAATGCCAAACCAGTCGCGGCCTGCTGCGCTTGCACGATCCTCGGCGTTTCGGGGCCGTGGTTTTCGCGGATTCGGTGGACGACCCCCGCGCCCGAAAGCTGCTGGACAGGCTGGGGGTGGAGCCGTTGGAACCCGGGTTTGATCCGCGGTCTTTCCACCAGGCGCTGCGACAGCGCCGCGCCAGCATCAAACAGGTGCTGCTGGCGGGGGACATCGTGGTGGGGGTGGGCAACATTTACGCCTCGGAGGCGCTGTTCTTCGCCGGCATCCGCCCCACACTGCGGGCCGATCGGCTCAGTGGTCCCCGGGCAGCCCTTCTGCACGGTGCGGTGATCACCGTGTTGCAGCGGGCGCTGGCCCTGGGTGGCAGCACACTGCGCGACTTTTCCAGTGCCGACGGGCAGAGTGGCTACTTTCAGCTCGATGCCATGGTGTATGGCCGCGAGGGGCTGCCTTGCCGCGTTTGCGCCACGCCGATCCGGCAACTCAAGCAGGGGCAGCGATCCAGCTTTTTCTGCCCGAGTTGCCAGAAGGCCTGAGGGCCTGAGGGCGCGATGCTATATTGGTTCCAAACATACCCCACCGGCACATGAGCTTCAATCAGGAATTTGACGAGCACGGCGCCTGGCGCAAGCAGTTTGCGCTGCGGCTCAAGCTGATGTCCGAATGGCTCAGCGACCACGATCTGCTGGAGGCGGGGGTTCGCGAGCGGCTGGACCAGCTGCACGCTCAGGTCAAGAACGACAAGATCATGGTGGCCTTCGTCGCCGAGTTCTCGCGGGGCAAGTCCGAGCTGATCAACGCGGTGTTTTTTGCCGGCTACGGACGTCGCATCATGCCCGCGAGCGCCGGTCGAACCACCATGTGTCCCACCGAGTTGGGGTACGACGCCGAGATCCCCCCGTGTTTGAGGCTGTTGCCCATTGAAACCAGGCTGCAATCCAAGTCGCTGCTGGATTGGCGCAACTCGACCGCCAAGTGGGAGCGGGTGGATCTGGATGTCAACGATCCCCAGCAGCTCGCGCGGGCCATCCAGAAGGTGGCCGAGGTGCGCCGCGTCAGCCGATCTGAGGCGGCCGCGCTCGGTTTCTGGAACGACGAGTTGCCTGACGACAACCCACCGGTGGGCGCGGACGGTCTGGTGGAGGTGCCCAAGTGGCGCCACGCGCTGATCAACATGGCCCATCCCCTGCTCAAGCAGGGCCTGGTGATTCTGGACACGCCAGGACTGAACGCCATCGGTGCCGAGCCGGAACTCACGGTGAGCCTGTTGCCGCAGGCGCACGCGGTGGTGTTCATTCTGGCGGCCGACACGGGTGTGACCAAGTCCGATCTGGCGATCTGGCGCCAGCACATCACCGGGCTGGCCGATGGCCAAGCCACCCGCCTGGTGGTGCTCAACAAGATCGACACCATGTGGGACGCGCTGAGCTCACCCGAACAGGTGCAGTTGCAGGTCGCTTCGCAGCGCACGGACTCCGCCGATGTGCTGGGCCTGTCGCCACGGCAGGTGATCGCGGTGTCGGCGCAAAAGGGCTTGCTGGCGAAGGTCAGCCGCGACGACAAACTGTTGCAGGCCAGCAACTTGATGGAGCTGGAGGCTGCGCTGGGCAGTGACATCCTGGGACAGCGCCGCCAGATTCTGGGTGCAGCGGTGGCCTCAGGCGTGCAGGCACTGCGCCAGGAAACCGGTCGCCTTGTGCACACCCGGGCGCGCGATCTGGTGGAGCAGGTTCAGGAGCTGGAAGGCCTTCGCGGCAAGAACACGGGTGTGATCAAGCAGATGCGTCTGCGCATCGAGCAGGAGCAGGCCGATTTCGACGCCAGCGGAGCCAAGATTCAGGCCGTGCGATCGGTGCATCTGCGGCTGCTCAAAGACCTGTTTGCCCTGCTTGGCACCACGCAGCTGAAGACGCATGTGAGCGCGCTGGGGCGTGCGCTCAAGCAGCCGGGCATCAAACTGGGGGTGCGGCGGGCCTATGGCAATACCTTCGAGCACCTGCGCTCCGACCTGTTGCGCGCCGATCAGTTGGCAACCGAGATTCAGTCCATGCTGGAGGGCAGTTTCAAGAACCTGAACGCCGAGTACGGATTTTCGCTCCAGCCGCCCACACCGCCGCAACTGACCCAGTACCTCAAGGACCTGGAGTTGATTGAAAAGAGTCACCTGCAGTACCTGAGCCTGGGCAATGCGCTGCGCCTGGCGCAGCCGGAGTTTGCCGAGCGCCTGGCGCGAGCGCTGATGAGCCGCCTGCGGGTGGTGTACGAGACGGCGGTCAACTCGGTGGAGCTCTGGAACAAATCGGCCGCCGCCCAACTGGACGCCCAGCTGCGCGAGCGCCGCCGCAATTTCAGCCGCCGCATCGAGGCGGTGTCGCGCATCCAGCAGGCCGCGAGCGGCCTGGATGACCGCATTCGCGAGCTTCAGTCGCAGCAGGCCCAGCTCAATCTGGTGGACGCCAAGCTGGCCGAACTCACCGGCCAGCTGCTGGCCGCACCCGAAGACGTCTCCGCCGAAGCCGTCACGGCATGACCCCGGGCGCTGAAGGGGCTGCCGGCTTTGCCCCGGCGCTGATCCGTTGGCAACGCCACAGCGGCCGGCACGGCCTGCCCTGGCAGGGTACGCGCGATCCTTACCGCGTCTGGCTGTCTGAAATCATGCTGCAGCAGACCCAGGTCAGCACCGTCCTGGGCTACTACGACCGTTTTCTGCAACGGTTCCCCGACGTCCATTCGCTCGCCGCAGCGCCCGACGACGACGTGATGGCGTTGTGGAGCGGACTGGGCTACTACAGCCGCGCGCGCAACCTGCACCGCTGCGCGCAGACCGTGGTGTCTGAACATGGCGGGGTGTTTCCGTCCAGCGCACGGGCGCTGGAGACCTTGCCCGGCATCGGTGCGTCCACCGCTGCAGCGATCGCGGCGTTTTGCCACGGTGAGCGGATTTCCATCGTGGACGGCAATGTGCGCCGCGTGCTGAGCCGCCTGCTGGCGTTTGATGGCGATCAGTCGCAGTCAGCCTCCCAGCGCGCTTTGTGGGACATGGCGCAGGCCTTGTTGCCCACCGAGCCCACCGCGGCCGACATGGTCGCCTACACGCAGGGACTGATGGATCTGGGGGCCAGCATCTGTTCTCGCACCCGTCCGGGTTGCGAGCGCTGCCCGGTGCAATCCCTGTGCCTCGCCCATTCGGCTGGCACGGTGGAGCGTTACCCGGTCAAGACACGCAAGCTGTTGCGCCGGCACGAAAGCTGGTGGCTGCTGATTTGGCGTTGCGCTTCGCCGGACGGGCAGAAGGTCTGGCTGGAGCGTCGGCCAGCGCGTGGCATCTGGGCCAGCTTGTATTGCACGCCCGTGTTTTCGAGCGAGGCACTCGCCAGCGAGTCACCGCGGCTTGCCGGTCTGGTCGTGCATGAGCTGCCGCCCATCGTGCACAGCCTCACCCACCGCGAGTTGCGTCTGCATCCTTTGCTGGTGGACGCGCCATCGGACCGGGCGATGACTGCCCACGCGGATGGGCAGTGGGTTTTGCTGGACCGGCTGGACCAGGTGGGCCTGCCGACGCCATTGCGCAGCTTGCTGCCACAATTGCCCGCCTGACGCTCAGGGGCCAGGCACGGCGGCGCGTGCCGGAGCCACCGGCCATCCGTCCACTTCCCGATGGCGCAAGCGCGTCGCCCAGGCGGAGGAAAACGCCTGGGCCAGTCGCTCCACCAGATAGACCGACCGGTGTTGCCCGCCTGTGCAGCCGATGGCCACCGTCACGTAGCTCCGGTGGTCCTCCAGCATCTGGGGCAACCAATGGCGCAGGAAGTCGCCGATCTGCAACTCCATCTGTGCCACCTCCGGGTACTCCGCCAGGTACGCGGCCACGGGTGCGTCACGTCCGGTGAGGGGGCGCAGCGCGGCTTCGTAGTGCGGGTTGGGCAGCATGCGGACATCGAACACGAAATCAGCATCCATGGGGATGCCGCGCTTGAACGCGAACGACTCGAACACCAGGGTCAGCGGCGCCTGTTGCGCACCGAGCAGTTCCTTGATGTGGCTGCGCAGGCGCGCGGGCCTGATCAGGCTGGTGTCCAGCACCAGGGCCTGCTCGCGCAACTCGGACAGCAGTTCGCGTTCGTACTCGATGGCGTCGGTCAGCGCACGGTGTTCATCGTCCGACTGTTTGAGCGAGAGCGGATGGCGTCGGCGCGTTTCGGAGAATCGGCGCACCAGGGTGTCGGTGGTGGCGTCGAGAAACACCGTGCTCAGGTGGATCTGCTGCCCGGGTTGTTTGAGGAGGTCGGCCAGGCGGGCGGGCAGTCCGGGCAGCGATGCGGCACTGCGCACGTCCATCGCAATGGCGACCTTGCTGGCACGGTGGCTTTGCTCCAGCGCGATGAAGGACGCGAGCAACTCGGGTGGCAGGTTGTCCACGCAATAGAAACCCAGGTCTTCCAGTGCGGTGAGCGCGACCGATTTCCCCGAGCCCGACATGCCGGTGATGAGCACCAGCTCGATCTCGACGGGGGGCTTGCCGGACTGGGTCGAGGTGTTCATGCGGCGAGCAGCTCGCGCGCGTGCGCCAGCGAAACTTCAGAGCGGTCGTTGCCGCCGAGCATGCGCGCGACTTCGCTCACGCGTTGTTCCTGGTCGATCACGCTGACCGTGCTGTGGGTGGTCCGACCACTCTGGCGCTTGCTCACCAACAGGTGGTGATCGCCACAGGCCGCGACCTGCGGCAGGTGGGTCACGGCGAGCACCTGGCGGTCCCGGCCAAGCTGGCGCAACAGCTGCCCCACGGTGTGTGCCACGGCACCACCGATGCCCGAGTCCACCTCGTCAAAAATCAGGGTAGGCGCCTGGCCCAGGCGGCTGGTGACCACCGAGATCGCCAGTGCGATGCGCGACAGCTCACCGCCCGAGGCAACCTTCCCCACCGGGCGCGGGCTGACGCCGGCGTGACCCGCCACGAGAAACTCCACCTGTTCCCAGCCACTCGCCTGCGGCTCGTCCAGGCGCTGCAGGGCGACCTCGAAGCGCCCCCCCTGCATGCCCAGCGTCTGCATCGCCTCGCTCACGGCTTTCGACAGTTTGGGGGCAGCCTGCTGGCGTTTTTTGCTCAGCACGCTGAGTTCCGCTTCGACGCCTTGCCAGGCCTTGCGTTCAGCGGCGTTCAGGCCGTCGAGGTCCAGCGCCTGGTCGATCTGCGCGAGTTCGGTTTTCCAGGCTGTGTGCAGCTCGGCCAGTTCTTCGGGTGGGCGCCGGTAGCGTCGGGCCAGAGACATCCACATCGACAGGCGCTGGTCCAGCGCTTCGAGGCTGGCAGGGTCCTGGTCGGCGTGGCGCGCGTACTGGTGCAAGCTGTGCACGGTGTCCTGCACCTGGGCCAGCGCAGCCTCCAGCGCTTCGACCGGCCCACCGAAGGCGGGCTCGATGTGGGCCTGTGCCTGCAACGCGCCCAGGGCACGGTGGATCAGGCTGGCGGCACTGCCGTCTTCGTCGTCCAGCGCAGTCACCGCCAGCCGTGCGGCGTCCTGAAGTCCCTGGGCATTGGCCAGGCGGCTGTGCTGTGCGTTGATGTCTTCCCATTCGCCGGCCAACGGCTGCAGTTTGTCCAGCTCGCCGATCTGCCAGGCCAGGCGCTCGCTTTCAAGCTGCAGGGTGTTCTGCCGCTCAGTGGCAGTGTCCAGGGCCTTGCGGTGCTGGCGCCAGCGGGTCCACAACGCCGAGGCGGGCGAGGTGTCGATGCCGGCGTAGGCGTCCAGCAGGCCGCGCACCGCGTCGTTGCGCGTGAGGCTTTGCCAGGCGTGCTGGCCATGGATATCGACCAGATCGTCGGCCAGTGTCTTGAGCTGCGCCATGGTGGCGGCACTGCCATTGATCCAGCCTCGGCTGCGGCCCTCGGTGTCCACGGTGCGGCGCAGCAGCAGGCTCTCGTCGCTGGAGAACCCCTGTTCTTCCAGCCAGGGCTTGATCGACACCGGCGTGTCGAATTCGGCGGCGATCTCGCAGCGGGTGGCGCCCTCGCGCACCACGCCGCTTTCGGCGCGGGCTCCCAGGGCGAGCTGCAGCGCGTCGATCAGGATGGACTTGCCCGCACCGGTTTCGCCGGTGAGCACGCAAAAGCCCTGATCAAGTTCAAGATCCAGCGACTGCACAATGACGAAGTCGCGCAAAACGATGCGTCTGAGGCTCATGGGAGGAATTGGAAACGGAGGAAACAGCGGTCGTATTCTGACCGCTATTTCACGCGCCTTCGTTCCAGTGCAGTTTCTTGCGCAGCGTGTCGAAGTAGCTCCAGCCCTGCGGGTGCAGCAGACGCAAGGTGTGCTCCGAACGCCGCACCACGATGCGGTCACCGTGCATCAGGCTGGTCAGCGACTGCATGTCGAAGTTGGCGCTGGCGTCCTTGCCTGAGACGATTTCCACCGCGACCTCACAATGCGCAGGCAGCACGATGGGACGGTTCGACAAGGTGTGCGGCGCGATCGGCGCCATTACCCAGCCGTCGATGGCCGGGTGCAGCAGCGGCCCGCCCGCGGAGAGCGCATAGGCCGTCGATCCGGTGGAGGTGGCGATGATCAGGCCATCGGCGCGCTGGTTGGCCACAAAATGGCCGTCGACTTCGACCCGCAGCTCGATCATGCTGGCGACGCCACCGCGGTTGACCACCACATCGTTGAGTGCAGTCGCCTCGAACACACAGCGACCGTCGCGCCAGACGCTGGCGGCCATCAGCGCACGCGTGTCTTCTTCGTATTCACCCCTGAGGATAGACCGCAGGTTGTCTCGGTAAGTGTCGAAAGGGATGTCGGTGATGAAGCCCAGGCGCCCCTGGTTGATGCCCACCAGGGGCACGCCGTAGCGGGCGAGTTGCCGCCCGATGCCCAGCATGGTGCCGTCGCCGCCGAGCACCAGCGCCAGATCGATGGACTGACCCATGGCTGGCACGTCCAGCGCGGGGTACTGCAGCAGGCCGGTGTTGAGCGCTGTCTCCCGCTCCAGCGACACCTCGCAGCCTTCGTCATGCAGGAAATGAGCCACTTCCTCCACCACGTCGCGCGAGCCCGGGGCCTGGTATTTGCCGACGATGGCCACGTGCGCAAAACGCAAGGTCTTTCCGTCGGGCATGGACCCGTGGCGTTGGGGGGAGGGCAGGCTCATGCACAAATTACAACATAGGGATTGGTGTGACCCGCCCACAAAAACCCTTGCACACGGACCGTCGCCACTTCGCCGGCGTCCGTAAAATGAAGGTATGTTGGATGACCGCGCCAAGTTGCTGCTCAAAGCCCTCGTCGAGCGATACATCGCCGACGGCCAGCCTGTGGGGTCGCGCACGCTGGCCAAGGCGGCCGGCATGGAGTTGTCGCCAGCGACCATCCGCAATGTGATGAGCGACCTGGAAGAACTGGGCCTGATCGCCAGCCCTCACACGTCGGCCGGTCGCATCCCGACCGCGCGCGGTTACCGCCTGTTCGTCGACACCATGCTCACGGTGCGTCGCGAAGGACTGGTCAGTGCGGACGAGATGGGGGCCACCGGCATCGAGGCCGGCGCTCAGCCACAGAGGGTCATCAGCCACGCGGCGCAGATGTTGTCCAGTCTGTCGCAGTTTGTCGGGGTGGTGATGGCACCCCGACGCACGTCGGTGTTTCGCCACATCGAGTTTTTAAGCCTGTCCGAGCGGCGCGTGCTCGTGATCCTGGTCTCGCCCGAGGGCGATGTGCAGAACCGCATCATCCACACACAGGTCAGTTTCAGTCAGTCGCAGTTGCTGGAGGCCGCCAATTTTCTCAACGCGCACTACGCGGGTCTGACCATGGAGGAAGTGCGCGCCCGCCTCAAGACGGAGGTGGATGCGCTGCGCGGTGAAATTGCCCAGCTCATGCAGGCGGCGGTCGACATCGGCACCGGGGCCGGGTCGGCGCAAGAGCACATCGTGGTGTCTGGCGAACGCAACCTGCTTTCGGTCAGCGAGTTCTCGAGCGACATGGGCCACTTGCGTCAGCTCTTCGACCTGTTTGAACAGAAGACCCAGCTGATTCGCCTGTTGGATGTGTCCACGCAAGCCGACGGCGTGCGCATCTACATCGGCGGCGAGAGCCAGGTGGTGCCGTTCCAGGAGCTGTCTGTGGTGACCGCGCCGTATGAGGTGGATGGCCAGGTTGTGGGCACGCTGGGCGTGATCGGCCCGCAACGCATGCCCTACGACCGCATGATCCAGATCGTGGATGTGACCGCCAAGCTGGTGGGCAATGCGCTGAGCCACAACAAATGAGCGGTTGGCCTGAGCCCTACAATGCGTGCCTTGCCGGGCCGTTAGCTCAGTTGGTTAGAGCAGAGGACTCATAATCCTTTGGTCGTTGGTTCAAGTCCAACACGGCCTACCAGTCATGCATGGTCTGGATTGAAAAGCCTGCTATCTTTTTTGATGGCGGGCTTTTTCATTTCTTCGCCTGTACCAGTTTGATACCAGTTCTCCAAAAATTGCTGGTGGTGTTGGCTTTTCGCATCGGATCAGATACGGCCTTGCCTTCGAGAGGCTCAACCGCCGACTTTGATCAGGTCTCCCTTTTCGAAATTGAGGCGTCTTCTTCACCTGTGCGCGTCCCGGCGTACCGCCGTCGGGCTCTGCGGGCTGCGCCCCGCGCCCCGTGCCGGGTCGCGGCCATTCGGCTTCGATCCCTGACGCCTTCGGCCGAGGGCATGCCCCCGGCCTGCGCGCTGCGCTTGCCATCCTCACGCCTGTAGGTGTGGTGGGGCTGGCTTGCTGTTCCCTTCATCCTTGCACACCGTTCTCGCCGTCAAGGTCTGCGCGCCCTGTGGGCGCTGGCGGCCGTTCGGCCGTCTTCGAACCTGTGACCGCTGCGCTGCGGCGTGCCGGTTCCGGTCTCGGGCAATCCCGCCCGATCACCGGAGTTGGTCATGCAGCACGATCTGTTCTCTTCCCTCGATTCCTTCCAGGCACTCTCGGTTGCCGCTTCCGCTTTGCTGGTGCGCGATGTCGCGGGCCAGTACCGTCCGGCCGAGGCCGACGAGGTGCTGCTGGCGGCGCAGCGGTTGCTGGCCGCCCAGGTGCGCGGCAACGACCTGATGGACTCACCCGCTGCGGTGAAGGACTTCCTGCGCGCCCGGCTGGGCCACCTGCCGCACGAGGTGTTTGCCGTGGTGCATCTGGATGCGCAGAACCGCGTGCTGGACTACGTCGAGATGTTCCGGGGCACGGTGAGCCAGACCTCGGTCTACCCGCGTGAGGTGGTGCGCGATGCGCTCCTTAGGAATAGCTGCGCCCTGGTCCTGGTGCACAACCATCCCAGCGGTGCTGCCCGTCCATCGCGTGCCGACGAGTATCTGACGCAGACGCTCAAGCAGGCAGCGGCGCTGGTCGATGTGCGGGTGCTCGACCACTTCATCGTGGCGGGCGACGCGGTGAATTCGATGGCCGAGCAAGGGCTTGTGTGAACCGTGGGGCCTTCGGCCCCAATTTCTTGTTGCTGATCAGCGCGCTGTGCGCGGTCACAGGGGAGGGCGGAGCATGGCCGGTGTTCACCGGCTGCAAATAAAGCAGCGGCCCTGTCCCGTGCCCGGGGATCGCGGTCTGGTTTCCTTCCCGCTGCGCGGGAACGAGC
>NZ_JADMKB010000053.1 GCF_018780075.1 Hydrogenophaga sp. | reverse complement strand
TCATGTTCTTGGCCACGCCGCTGGTCATCAGCCCGGCCAGGTAGCGGCTTTCCACACGCATGGCGGTGTCGAAGTCGACCATCGCGCCCTCGACCATGGCGGCCAGGGCGGCTTCGGGCGCGGGGTAGAGGCCGCGCGTCTTCTGCTTGAGCACCGCAGGCGCCACGCTCAGCATGCCGGCGATCTTGGGGTTGCTCGGCGTGCCGCCGGGCATCTTGTAGTCCTTTCGGTCCCACATGTGCTGGCAGGCCTCGGGCTTGCCTTGCGCGGATTCGATGAAGGCCAGCGCGCGCGGCATCAGTTCCTCCGGCGTGGCGACCAGTTCGTGCACCACGCCGATCTTCAGCGCCTCTTCGGGGCCAAACAGCTTGCTCTCCAGGATGTACGGCTGCGCGGCCATCAGGCCGAGCACGCGCGTCATCTTGGTGATGCCACCGCCGCCGGGGATCAGGCCCAGCGTGATCTCGGGCAGGCCGAACTGGACCTTGGGGTGGTTGACGGCGATGCGGTGGTGGCCAACCAGGGCCACTTCCCAGCCTCCGCCCAGCGCCGCGCCGTTGAGGCAGCTCACCACCGGCACGCCCTGCGTCTCGATGGTGCGGAAATTGCGCTTGATGCGCTCAATCTCGGTGAACACGCGCGGGCCGTCGGCCGCGGTCGAGCGCATCACACCCTTGAGGTCGGCGCCGGCAAAGAAGGTGCTCTTGGCCGAGGCGAGCACGATGCCTTTGAGCTGCGCCTTGTCCTTCACCACCTGCGCAGCGATGGCGTCCAGGTCGTCCTGCCACTGCAGGCACATGGTGTTGACCGGGGAACCCTGCTCGTCGAAGGTGATGGTGGCGATGCCGTTGGCGAGTTCGTAGCGGATGGTTTTGGTGATCATGTTCGTGGTCTCCGCTGTCGTTCAGATGCGTTCAACGATGGTGGCAATGCCCATGCCGCCGCCGACGCAGAGCGTGGCGAGGCCATAGCGCAGCTGCCTGCGGTGCAGTTCATCGATGACGGTGTTCAGGATCATGGCGCCCGTCGCGCCGAGCGGATGCCCCAGCGCGATGGCGCCGCCGTTGACGTTCACCTTTTCGTGCGGCACGCCCATCTCCTGCATGAACTTCATGGGCACGGCGGCGAAGGCCTCGTTGATCTCGAACAGGTCGATCTGATCGATGGTCAGGCCCGCCTTGGCCAGCGCCTTGCGCGCGGCCGGCATGGGGCCGGTGAGCATGATGGTCGGGTCGGCGCCCGAGAGCGCAACCGAGACGATGCGCGCGCGTGGCGTGAAGCCGTGGGTCTTGCCCGCGGCTTCGCTGCCGATCAGGATGGCGGCCGCGCCGTCCACGATGCCCGAGGAGTTGCCCGCGTGGTGCATGTGGTGGATGCGCTCGACCTGCGGGTAGCGCTGCAGGGCCACGGCGTCGAAGCCCATGGCACCCAGCTGTTCGAAGGCTGGCTTCAAACCGCCCAGGCCTTCCATCGTGGTGCCGGGTTTGATGAACTCGTCCTTGTCCAGGATGGTCTGGCCCAGCGGATCTTTCACCGCGACCACCGAGCGGTCAAAGTAGCCGGCGGCGCGTGCGGCGGTGGCGCGTTTTTGCGACTCCAGCGCGAAGGCGTCCACGTCGGCCCGGCTGAAGCCGCTCAGGGTGGCGATCAGGTCCGCGCCGATGCCCTGCGGCACGAACAGCGTGGCGCTGTTGGTCTCCGGGTCCTGCGCCCAGGCGCCGCCGTCGGAGCCGATCGGCACGCGGCTCATGCTCTCCACGCCGCCGGCGACCACTAGGTCTTCCCAGCCGCTTTTCACCTTCATGGCGGCCAGGTTCACTGCCTCCAGACCCGAGGCGCAGAAGCGATTGAGCTGCACGCCCGCGCAGCGCCAGTCCCAACCGGCCTTGAGCGCGGCCACCTTGGGCAGCACCGAACCCTGCTCGCCAATCGGCGAGACCACGCCCATGACCACGTCGTCCACCGCAGCGGTGTCCAGGTCATTGCGGCGCTGCAGTTCGGTCAGCAGACCGGCCAGCAGGTTGACGGGCTTGACCTCGTGCAGGCTGCCGTCCTTCTTGCCCTTGCCGCGCGGCGTGCGGATGGCGTCGTAAACGAAAGCTTCGCTCATGGCTGGCCTCCGCAGAACCGCTTCAAGGAGGCCAGAGCCCCCTCGGGGGGCAGTGAACGCATGTGAACGTGGGGGCTCATGGTGTCTCCTCGGGGATTTCTCCGGGTGGTCCGGACGATCGGATCAGTATAGACTTTTACCAAGCATTTGCTTTGTGTAAATCAACCGACCCAGTCTGATAGGTGACACCATGATCGAACGCAGCCTGTTCAACGCCGACCACGAAGCCTTTCGCGACAGCTTTCGCCGCTTCGTGGAGAAGGAAATCACCCCGTTCCACGACAGCTGGGAGGAGCAGGGCTACGTGGACCGCGCCGTCTGGCGCGCCGCCGGCGAAAACGGTTTTCTCTGCATGACCATGCCGGAGGCATACGGTGGCGCCGGGGCCGACAAGCTGTACTCGGTGGCTCAGATGGAGGAGATCGCGCGCGCCGGAGTCAGCGGCATCGGCTTTGGCCTGCACAGCGAGATCGTGGCGCCGTACATCCTGCACTACGGCACCGAAGCGCAGAAGAAAAAATACCTGCCGCTGCTGGCCACCGGCGAGATGGTGGGCGCCATCGCCATGAGCGAGCCCGCCGCCGGCAGCGACCTGCAGGGCGTGAAGACCACCGCCATCCAGCAGGCGGACGGCAGCTACCTGCTCAACGGAAGCAAGACCTTCATCACCAACGGCTGGCACGCCGATCTGGTCATCGTGGTCGCCAAGACCGACCCTGCTGCGGGCGCCAAAGGCACCAGCCTGCTGCTGGTGGAGCAGGGCACGCCCGGCTTCAGCAAGGGCAAGCGCCTGAAGAAGCTGGGCATGAAGGCGCAGGACACGTCCGAGCTGTTCTTCGACAATGTCAGGGTACCGGCGGACAACCTGCTGGGTGGCGAGGCGTTCCAGGGCCGGGGCTTCATCTGCCTGATGGAGCAGCTGCCCTGGGAGCGGCTGCAGATCGCCATTGGCGCGGTGGCCGCGGCGCAGGCGGCGATCGACTGGACGGTGCAGTACGTGAAGGACCGCAAGGTGTTTGGCCAGGCCGTGGGCAGCTACCAGAACACGCGCTACACCC
>NZ_JADMKB010000123.1 GCF_018780075.1 Hydrogenophaga sp. | reverse complement strand
TCTTCAAGCAGCTCATCATGCGCGGCGCCATCGACGTGGTGCAGATCGACGCCTGCCGCCTGGGCGGCGTGAACGAGATCCTGGCGGTGATGCTGATGGCGGCCAAGCACCACTTGCCCGTGTGCCCGCACGCGGGCGGCGTGGGGCTGTGCGAATACGTGCAGCACCTCTCCATGATCGACTACCTGTGCATCGCCGGCACCCGCGAAGGGCGGGTGATCGAGTACGTGGACCACTTGCACGAGCACTTCAAGGACCCCTGCGTCATCCAGGGCGCGGCCTACATGCCGCCCCAGGCCCCGGGCTTCTCGATCGAGATGAAGCCTGAGTCCCTGAAGCAGTATCAATTCCAGCCCCGGGCCGCATGAAGATCGACACCCACCAGCACTTCTGGCGCTACAGCGCGCCGGAATTTCCCTGGATCAGCGAGGCCATGCCGGCGCTGCGGCGCGACTGCCTGCCGCCGGACAACGCGGCGGCCATGCGGGCCGTGGGCGTGGGCGGCGTGGTGGCCGTGCAGGCGCGCACACTGGCCGAAGAGACCGACTTCCTGCTCGGACTGGCCGCCCAGCACCCCGAGGTGCTGGGCGTGGTGGGCTGGGCCGACCTGGGCGCCGCCGATCTGGAGTCACGGCTGCAGGCCTGGTGCGCGCACCCGGCCTTCAAGGGCCTGCGCCACATCCTGCAGGACGAGGCCGATGCAGCGGCGTGGGTGGCCGCGCCGGCCCACCAACACGGCCTGCAAACGTTGCAGCGGCACCAGCGCGTGTACGACGTGCTGGTGTTCGAGCACCAGCTGCCCGCCGCGGTGGCGCTGTGCGCCCGCCACGACGCGCACTGGCTGGTGCTCGACCACATGGGCAAACCCGCGCTGCGCGACTGGGGCGACGACGGCGCGCCGGCCACTTCGCGCTGGCGCGACGGCCTGCGCGAGCTCGCGGCGATGCCGCACGTGATGTGCAAACTCTCCGGCGCGGTGACCGAAACCGACTGGCCGCAGCACCACGGCCTGACGCGGCAAGACGCCCGCCACATCCTCGCCTGCTTCGACCAGGCGCTCGAAGCCTTCGGCCCGCAGCGCCTGATGTTCGGCTCCGACTGGCCGGTGTGCCAGCTCTCTTCGCCTTACGACGTGGTGCACGGCCTGGCCGAGCAGTGGGCGCGCTCGCGCCTGAGCGCCACCGAGCAAGCGGCGTTCTGGAGCGGCAACGCCCTGCGCTGCTACGACCTGCATCCGTCCGACCTTTGATGTCCCGACACACCCAGCGAGAAACGTTCCCATGGACCTGCATCTGAAAGACAAAGTGGTCATCGTCACCGGTGGCGCCAGCGGCATCGGTGCCGCCATCTCGCTCACCCTGGCGCAGGAGGGCGCCGTGCCCGTGATCCTGGGCAAGAGCCCGATGTCGGCGGCGTTCACGCAGCAGCTGCAGGCCACGGGCGCGCGGCACCGGTTCATCCAGCTGGAGCTGGCCGACGAAGCGGCCTGCGCCGCCGCGGTGGCGCAGACGGTGGGCGAGTTCGGCCGCATCGACGGCCTGGTGAACAACGCGGGCGTCAACGACAGCGTGGGCCTGGACGCCGGGCGTGACGCCTTCGTGGGCTCGCTGGAGCGCAACCTGATCCATTACTACGTGATGGCGCACCACTGCGTGCCGCACCTGAAGGCCACGCGCGGCGCCATCGTCAACGTGTCGTCCAAGACCGCGCTCACGGGCCAGGGCAACACCAGCGGCTACACCGCGTCCAAAGGGGCGCAACTGTCCCTGACCCGGGAGTGGGCCGCTTCCCTGCTCGCCGACGGCGTGCGGGTGAACGCGGTGCTCCCGGCCGAGGTCATGACGCCGCTGTACGCGCGCTGGATCGACAGCTTCGACAACCCCGAAGACAAGCTCGCGAGCATCACGCGCAAGATCCCGCTCGGCCAGCGCATGACCACCTCGGAAGAGATCGCGCGCACCTGCGTGTTCCTGTTGTCCGACGCCTCGTCGCACACCACCGGGCAGTGGGTGTTCGTCGATGGGGGGTACACCCACCTGGACCGCGCTTTGTCTTGAGCACCCCCACGCAAGGAACCCGCATGCGCTATGCCCTGGCCCTCGATCTGGTGGACGATGCGCAACGCATCGCCGAGTACGAACGGGCCCATCAAACCATCTGGCCCGAGGTGCGTGACCACCTGCGCGCGCAGGGGGTGCTGGACATGGAGATCTACCGCCTGGGCACGCGCCTGTTCATGGTGATGGAGGTCGACCCCGCCGTGTACAGCGCCCAGGCGATGGACGCGGCCTCGCTGGCCAGCCCGGTCATCCAGCGCTGGGAGGCGCTGATGTGGACCTACCAGGCACCCACGCCCTGGACGCCGCCCGGAACCAAGTGGGTGCTCATGGACCGCATCTTCGACCTCGGCAGCCAGTAGCCCGCCGGGGACCCGCGCCGCGCTGGGTCTGAGGGTTCTGGAATGGGGCCAGGGTCAGCGCGGTCCTGCCAAGGCCTTTCGAAGCCGCCCGGGTGCGACGCCATAACACTGCTGAAAGTGCCGGATGAAGTGCGCGGCGTCGGAGAACCCACACTCGAACGCGATGTCGTTCACCGTCGAGTCGGTGGTGGTCAACAGCCAGCGGCCGTATTTCAACCGGGAGTTCCGGTAGAACTCCGAAGGCGATGCGCCGGTTTCGGCCAGGAAGACGCGCTCCAGCTGGCGGGTGCTGGAGTCCACCAGTCGGGCGATGACGCCAATTTCCAGCGGGGTGGACAGGTTTTTCTCCATCATGACGATGGCCTGGCGCAGCTTCTCGCTGTCCACCGACGCATAGCCCAGGGCGTGCCGGCGGGCAATGTGCGACGAGGAAGAGCGTTGTGACACGGTCATCTGGTGCACGACCTTGGCGGCACGATCGGGCCCGCAGTGGATGCGGATCAGCTCGGCGGCCAGTTCAATGATCGACACGCCGCCGGCGCAACTGATGCGGTTGCCGTCGAACACGTGGTCGCAGTTCGTGGTGTACCGCTCCTTGGGGAACATCCGCTTCCAGTCGTCGACGTGGAAGGGGTGCACACAGGCCAGCTTGCCTTTCATGAGCCCGAGGCCGGCGAGTGCGAAGGTGCCGGTGCAGATGCCGATGAGGGGTGTGCCCGCGGCATCGACCTGGCGCAGGAAGTCCAGGTACTGGGGTTCCACGCTGTCCATGAACGGCAGCAGGCCCCCGATGACGGCGATGTAGTCGAACTTCTTGCCGGGCCGAAGCGCTTCCTGCACCGGAATCTCCACACCCGAGCTGGCGGTGATGCTGGTGCCAGGGAGGCCCAGCACGCTCCACGAGCAACGCACCTGCCGGCTTTGGTCACCCACGTCGGCGGCATGGCGGAGCGCGTCGCACAAACCCGCGAGCGAGAGCAGCGGAAAGCGCGGCCACAGAAGGATGCCGATGCGCAGTTCCACGGCGCCGTCCTGCGCGTTTCTGCCGGTCGCCGCGTCCAGGCGGTGAATCAGGTTGCCACCGTCCGCCTCATTGCGAGCGCCGGTGTCGGGCTCCGTCGGGGTGGGGGTGGGATGGCTGGGCTTGTTATCCATGGGGTTTAGGGGTTTCCCCTGCATGTCGCATACGTTCAATTTAACAGCGGTCCCCTGCAACAGCAAAAACAGGGTGCAAACCGATGATCCGTTTCACGCCCCTTCGGCGTTTCTTCCCCCACTTTTCGTCAACCTTTTTCCTGGAGTCGATATGAATCGCTCGTTTCTGGTGCGCGCCATGTGCGCAGTTTTTGGTGCCGCGGCTTTCATGCCGCTGGCCTTCGCCCAACCGTCTCCTCAAACGATCGAGAAGGGGTTGTTCACCATTGCCTTCACCGGCGACATGCCGGGCACGGGCTACCAGGACGGCAGCATGGTCGGTTACGACGGCGAGATCCTGCAGCGGGTGGCCGACGCGCTCAAGCTCAAGGTCAAGCCCGCGTTGATGGAGTGGTCGGGCACGATCGCCTCGGTGCAGTCGAAGCGCGTGGACGTGATGGCCGGCACCATGGGCTGGACCGAGCAGCGCTCGAAGATCATGACGCTCTCCGACCCGATCCACTACTTCAAGAACGGGATCATGCAGTCGTCCAAGACGAACTGGTCCACCCTGAAGGACCTGGAAGGCAAGAAGGTCGGCACCATCACCGGCTTCTCCTTCATCCCCGAGCTGCGCAAGATCAATGGCCTGCAACTGAGCCAGTACGACACCTCGGACGCCGCCGTGCGCGACCTGCTGGCCGGTCGCATCGACGCCGTGATTGGCGATCCGCCGGTGGTGCAGTACGCCATCTCCCGCAATGCGCAGTGGAACCTGCGCTTCAACGCGTTCACCGACAACAACCCCGACTTTCCGCTGCTGACCGGTCTGGGCCAGGTGGTGTTTGGCCTGAACAAGGACAACCCCGAGTTGGCCGCTGCGGTGAACGCCGAGATCGCCAAGCTGTGGCAGACGTGCGAGCTCAAGAAGATTGGCGTGCGCTACGGCCTGGTGCAGGACGTCTGGTACGTGCCCGCGGGCAAGAACTTCCGCGCAGGGGTTGACCGCCCGGCCAACTGGACACTGCCCGGCTGCAAGTGATGCCGAAGGACCGCACCACGCGTGGCTGCGGTCCTTTGTCGTTGTCGTTTTTCCGACCCCACCCTTACCCACCATGAACCAGCACCTATTGCGTGTCGATGGGCTCCAGAAGAGCTACGGCTCGCTCGACGTACTCAAGGGCATTTCCCTGGACCTGCAGAAGGGCGAGACCCTGTCCCTGATCGGACCGAGCGGCTCGGGCAAGTCCACCTGCCTGCGGTGCATCAACTTTCTGGAACGCCCCACGGGCGGCGCCATCTTTCTGGAGGATGAGCGCATCGGGCAATTGCCCGACGGACGCGGCGGGCTGCGCCTGATGTCAGACCGTGAACTGGCGCCGCAGCGCGCCGAAATCGGGATGGTGTTCCAGGGCTTCTACCTGTGGCCGCACTTGAACGTGCGCGACAACGTGGCGCTCGGGCCGATCCGGGCCGGCGGCATGGCGCGGGCCGAGGCCCACGACATGGCCGAAGAGATGCTGGACAAGGTGCATCTGCGCCACAAGGCCGATGAATTCCCGGAGCGGCTGTCGGGCGGACAACAGCAGCGGGTGGCCATCGCCCGGGCGCTGGCGCAGCGGCCCAAGCTGATCCTGTTCGATGAACCCACGTCGGCGCTGGACCCCGAGCTGGTGGGCGAGGTGCTGGGGGTGATCCGCGAGCTGGCGGAGGAGGGCCGTTCCATGATCCTTGTGACCCACGAGATCCGGTTTGCGCGCGACGTGGCGGACCGCGTGATCTTCATGGACCAGGGACACATCGTTGAGCAGGGACGCGCCGCCGAGGTCATCGACACGCCGCGCGTGGACCGCACGCGCAGCTTCCTGGGGCAGGTCGGCGCGGGCGCCGGCCATCTGGCATGACGATGGCCATGGGGACCTTTGCTGGCATTCTCGCCACCCTGGCGACGGGTGCGGTCACCGCACTCCAGGTGGCCATCGGCGCTTTCGTGATCGCCAGCGTGCTGGGGTTGTTCCTGGCGGTGGTGCGGGTTTTCTCGCGCAACCGGCTGGTGCGACTGGGCCTGGCGGCCTACGTCGAGTGGATGCGCAACGTGCCAGCGCTGGCGCATCTGTTTCTCCTGTATTTCGGTCTGGCCACGGTCGGTGTCCGTCTGTCACCGCTGCTCGCGGCCGTGATCGGGCTGGGCCTGGTCGGCGCTGCTGTGCTGTGTGACGTGTTTGCCGCCGGGCTGAAGTCGCTGCATGTGGGGCAGCGTGAAGCGGCGTTGGCAGCGGGCCTGACGCCGGGCCAGACGCTGCGCTTCGTGCTCGCGCCGCAGATGTTTCGCACGACGTTCCCGTCCCTGGCGAACTACACCATCGCGCTGATCAAGGACACCTCGATCGCCTCGGCCATTGCCGCGCCCGAGATCATGTTCTATGCGCGAAATTTGGTGACGTCGACCTTCGAAACCACGCTGATCTACCTGGCGGCCATGTTGTTGTACGCGGCCATGGTGCTGCCCGTGGCCTGGGGTTTCAAACGGGTCGAACTGACCATGGAGGAGGCACGATGACCGCGTTTTTCCTGACCTACCTGGAGTACCTGCCCGACTGGGGCCCGCGGCTGGTGGACGGTGCCATCGTGACGGCCCGCCTCTCGTTGGTGGGCTTCGCGTTGGCCCTGTGTCTGGGGGCACTGCTGGTGGCCATGCAGCGCAGCGGATCCGGCCTGTTGGCGGCGCTGGCCAATGCCTATGTGCAGTTCGTTCGAACGGTGCCCTTGTTGGCGCTGTTGCTGGCCCTGTACTTCGCACTCCCCTCGCTGGGGGTGACGCTCTCGGGCTACTGGGCCGGCGCGCTGGGCCTGGGGCTGCATGGTTCGGCCTATGTGGCCGAGATCCTTCGAGGCGGCCTGACGGCCATCCACCGGGGCCAGCGAGAGGCCGCGCTGGCTGTGGGCCTGTCACCTTGGAAGGTGTTTGCCCATGTGGTGTTCCCGCAGGCGCTGCGCATCATGCTGCCGCCCTTGCTCAACACCTACGTGGCCCTGTTGAAAGACAGTTCCCTGTGCGCGCTCATCGCCACCGACGAACTCATGCTGGCGGCACGGGCCATTTCCAGTGAGTCCTTTCTTCCGCTGCACATCTTCCTGCTGGTGGGTCTGTTTTATTTTGGGATCGCGTTTCCGCTGTCGATGCTCTCGCGTCTGCTGGAACGGCGGTTGAACCGTGGTCGACGTGTGTTGGGGGTGGCATGAGCGTTGTTCATCTGAATCCCGCTTTTTCCTCCATCGAAGAGGCGATGCAAGCCATGGATGCGGGTGAGCTCACCAGCGTGGAGCTGGTGGATCAGCAACTCGATCGCATCCAGCGGCTGGACCACAAGCTGCACGCCTTTGTCGATGTCTATGCCGAAGAAGCGCGCGAGACCGCGCAGGCCATGGATCGCCTGCGCCGGGCCGGCATTCGCCTCGGCCCCTTGCACGGCGTCACCGTGGCGGTGAAGGACCTGTTCGACATCCAGGGCAAACCCATCACGGGTGGCTCGGTGGCCCTGCCAGCCCGGATATCCACCACCACCGCCACGGTGGTGGAGCGCTTGCGCAGCGCGGGCGCCATCGTGATCGGCAAGACCCACACGGTGGAATACGCCTTTGGGGGATGGGGCACGAACGAGGTCATGGGAACGCCCTGGAATCCCTGGGACATGCAGACGCACCGGATTCCAGGGGGGTCCAGCAGCGGATCGGCGGTGGCCGTGGCCGCCGGCCTGGCTTGCGCGGCCATCGGTACCGACACCGGTGGCTCGGTGCGCATACCCGCCGGGCTGTGCGGCCTGGTGGGGCTGAAAACCACACACGGGCTGATCAGTCGGCACGGCCTGATCGAGCTGTGCCCGACCCATGACACGGTGGGGCCCCTGGCGCGCAGCGTGCGGGATGGCGCCATCTTGCTGGACGTGATGGCCGGTGCCGATCCGCTGGACCCCGTGTCGCACCAGGCACCGGTTCGTCGTGTCCTGGATGGCGTGAGTGCGATGCCGCGCGGTGCCCGGCTCTGGGTCCTGCCCG
Organism: Hydrogenophaga sp.; assembly: GCF_018780075.1. Lineage (GTDB taxonomy): Bacteria > Pseudomonadota > Gammaproteobacteria > Burkholderiales > Burkholderiaceae_C > Hydrogenophaga. The sequence continues at coordinate 61,103 of NZ_JADMKB010000123.1, read as the reverse complement.
AGCAGGAAAGGGAGGGGGTGGAGGCGGCGGTACTGGCCGCATACGACGAAGCCCTGGCCACGCTCAAGGGCCTGGGCATGCAGCTGGTTGAAAAGGCGCTTCCCCAGCGTTGCGCCGACTCCATGCGCATCGCCGGCCAGCTGATGAGCGCTGAGGGGTACGGCCACCTCGGGGCGCTGTTTGAACGCTCCGACCTGAGGTTCGACACCAACATCCGGCGGCGCATCCTGCTGGGGCGCGACACGGCCGCCGGTGAGTACCTGCGCCTGCTGCGCGCGCGCGATGCCGCACGCAACGACATGCTGGCGGCCATGGACGGCATCGAGGCCTGTGTGTTTCCCACCAACGCCATCTCGGCCATTCCGGTGGCCGACGTGGACGAACTGGCCACGCCCCTGTCGCGCTTCGGGCGGTTCGTCAATCTCATGAATCTGTGTTCTCTGGCCGTGCCGGCGGGACTTTCCCCCGAGGGCATGCCCATCTCCATTCAGTTCATCGGGCGCCCCTGGGACGAGCCGCTGGTGTTTCGCCTGGGCCACGCCTTCGAGCAGGCCACGCCGTGGCACCGGCTGCGGCCCGCTGGCATCGACTAGGAAAGGGGAACGCCATGGACCTGTTGCTGCGCCTGTCAAGGCGATGCCTGTTGACCGCATGGCTGCTGGGCTCATCGCTGGCCGCATGGGCTGCGGATGCCGTTCCCTCGCCGCAGGACAGCCCGGCATTGGCTCGCATGGCCCACAGCGGTCGCATCCGGGTGGGGTACATACCCACGCCCGGTACGTTCGCCTTCCAGGATGCGCAGGGTCAGACCGTGGGCTATTCGATCGACATCTGCCGACGGGTGATCGACAAGCTGCGCCAACGGCTGGGTCGCCTCGACCTGACGCCCGAGTTCCTGCCCATCAAGGCATCGGATCGCATCCCGATGCTCAAGTCCGGCGCGATCGACCTGGAGTGTGGGGGCAACACCAACACCATGGCCCGCCAGAAGGACGTGGATTTTTCGCACACCTTTTTCAACACCGGCCTTCGACTGCTCGCCAGAAAGACGCTGCGGGTGGACAGGCCCGCCGACCTGTCGCGCAAGCGTGTCGCGGTCGCCCGTGGAACCACGGCGGAAACCCGCTTCAAAACAATGCAGACGGAACAGGGCGTTCTGGTGGTCACGGTCGGGTCGGACGCCGAGGGGTTGAAGGCGTTGGAGGACGGAACGGTCGACGCGTACGCCCAGGACGACGTGCTGCTCTATGGGCTGATGGCCACGTCCAGGCTGAAGGACCTGCTCGCGGTCACCGGACCGTTCATGACGGTGGAGCCCTACGCCTTCATGTTGCCCAAGGGAGATGCCTCGCTGAGGGAGGTGGTTGATCGCACCTTGTTGGACCTGATGCGTTCGGGGGAACTGCTGTCCATCTACCGGACGTGGTTCGACGGTGAACGCCTGCGCATCCCCATGAGCATCTACATGAAAGAGAACATCCGGTTCCCCAACAAATACGGCATTCCTTAACGTGGCCTTTCTGCCCGCTCACCTCTGTTGAACCATGCAACCACTTTTCATCCAAGACACTGACGTCGCCAGGCTCCTTGACCACGGGAGCGTGATCGACGTGCTGGACCAGGCCTACCTGGATTTCGGGGCCGGACGGGCCAGCGTGCACCCACGAACCCGCAGCGAATGTGCCGACGCTCGGCTCAGTTCGATGGGCGGCATCTGGACCGGCCGCAACGTGGCGGCGGTCAAGGTGTATCCCACGCTGGCCGGCCGGTTCAGCTTCCTCGTCAACCTGTTTGATCTCGGCAGCAACAAGGCCATTGCCGTGCTGGAGGGCAACGAGCTCACCCGCTTTCGCACGGCCGCCCAGACGGCCCTGATCGCGAGCAAGGTGGTGCCGGCGGGCGCGAGCAAGCTGGCGCTGTTTGGCGCCGGCGTGCAGGGCCGTGGCCAGGCCGCCGCCTTGTGCGGCGTGTTTCCGTTTCAGGACATTGCCGTGGTCGATCCACAGGATAGCGAGGACTGGTGCAGGCGGTTCGCGCTCAGCACCGGTGCCAGCGTTTACGCCTGTTCAGCGGAAGAGGCCGTGCGGGGCGCCGACGTTGTGGTGACCGCCACGCGCTCGACGGAGCCGGTCTTTTTGGGGCATTGGCTGAAGTCGCGGGCCTTTGTGGCCGCGGTCGGCATCAGTTCGCCCAAGGGCCGGGAGCTGGACGACGCCACGCTGGATCGGGCGGAGCGTGTGATCGTGGAGTGGTTGCCTCAGAGCATGGAGGAGGCCGGTGACATCGTTCTCTGGAACGCGGCGAAAGCCACGAAGCTGGACAAGACGCTGGACCTGCCCATGCTGTATGCCGGCAAGGCGCCCTGGCCGGATGTCGGCTCGGGCATCACGGTGTTCAAGTCCGTGGGCACGGGTCTGGCGGACACCGCCTGCGCCTACTTGGCTTACCAGCGCGCGTCTCGATCAGGCCTGGTGGGTGGATCGCGGGAGGCCGTTGCATGAAGGTCTGTGTTGTCGGCGCCGGCATCGTGGGCTGTGCCACCGCGTACCAGCTGGCTCTGCAGGGGTGCGAGGTCCATCTGGTTGACAGCGACCGGGGGCCGGGGCGCGGCACCAGTTTTGCGAACGGTGCCCAGCTCAGCTACAGCTATGTCGAGCCGCTGGCCTCTCCCGCGACCCTGCTGGGGCTTCCCTCCATGCTGTTGTCGCGCGACTCGCCGCTGCGCTTTCGCTTGCGACTGGACGCAAACCAGTGGTGGTGGTGCCTGAAGTTCCTGAGCGCCTGCAACGCCCGGCAATCGCGCCAGGGCACCCGGGAGTTGCTCATGCTGGCCCAGCTCAGCCGCGCCACCCTGGAGGCGTGGATGCATCGGGAGGCTTGGCAGTTTTCTTTTCAGCGCAACGGCAAGCTCGTGCTGTGCCCGGACGACGAATCGCTGCGGCGGCAAGCGGCGCAGGTGCGGTTCCAGTCCGAGCTGGGATGCCAGCAGACCGTGTTGAGCCCGCAGGCCTGTGTGGACAAAGAGCCCGCGCTGGGTGGGTATCTGGGCCGGTTCTCAGGCGGTGTGTGGACCGCCGACGAATGTGTGGGCGATCCGCATGCCCTGAGCCTTCAGATGACGGAGAGCCTGCTGCGCCTGGGCGGGCAGGTGCACTTTGAGACGGCGGTGACGGGCTTTTCCGTCAAGGGCGGCCGGACCGTTGCGGCGCAGACGCCCGGCGGCGCGCTCGATGCGGACGTGTTTGTGATCGCCAACGGTGCGGCCGCCCCAAAGCTGGCCGCATCGGTCAAGGTGTCGTTGCCGATCTGCCCGATCAAGGGCTACAGCATCACCCTGCCGATCCGTTCGACCGAGAAGGCGCCGTCGGTCAGCGTCACCGACCTCGGGCGAAAGACGGTGTTTGCGCCACTGGGAGGGCGCCTTCGGGTGGCGGCCATGGCCGAGGTGGTCGGGCACGACCTGTCCATTCCCCCTTCCCGCATCCAGCAGATGGTGAAGGCGGCGGACACGCTGTTCCCCGGTGCCTGCGGGTTCCATGAAACCCAGCCATGGGCGGGCCTGCGCCCGGCAACCCCCACCGCCGTGCCAGTCATCGGGCAGATGGGGCCGGCCAATCTCTACGTCAACGCGGGCCATGGCGCCCTGGGGTTCACGTTGGCGGCGGGCAGCGCCATCGTCCTGGGCCGGAAGATCATGACTTCATAGCCGGCGATCAGATCGTCGGCTGTGCTGGGCTGTGCTGCAACGCAGTCCAGAACGGTGTCGCCGGTGGCCTGCATTCGAAATCTCGTTCGGCTGATGAACGCTGCGACGCGTTGGCCTGAGGCTGACTCAGGCCAACTCGCGAACGCTACTTTTGGTAGCGCTTCATGCTCATCGTCGAGGCCTCGATCTTTGACATGAACGGCGCGGCGGCAGGGGCCTTCTCGAAGGTCGCCATCGATGCGTCGGCGTCTTTGGCCGATCGCCAGTGCACGATGACCAGCCACTCGCCGTCCGCGCCACGCGCGCTCTCGCGTGACACGAAGCCCGGTTGCTTGGCGACGTGGTCACGTTCAACCGCCTTGTCGATCGGAGCGAACTCGGCCGCGGTGACGCCAGCCTTGAGCTTGAATGTGACGACTTCGACGACGTTGCTGCCTGGGTCGGCGGCCAGTGTCGGCTGGACCGCGAACGTCGCCGACAAGACGCTGCTCAGAAAAAACTTCCAGGGGCTCATGTGTCCTCCGTGCCGTCAGAATTTGCCGTTCGGATTCTTCCACTCCGACCGCGGCGGGATGGTCTCGATCGTGTCCCAGTGTTCGGCGATCTTGCCGTTCTCGACCCTGAAGAGGTCGTAGAACGCGCTCGGCTTGCCGGCGAACTCGCCCTCGCTCGCGATGAGCACGAAGTTGCCCTCGCCCAGAACCTTGTGAACCTTGGTGTACTTCATCGTCACGCCGGCCTTCGCCATGGCCTGCAGCGCGGCGCCGAGCCCGCTCAGCCCATCGCCGATCTGCGGGTTGTGCTGGTGGTACTTGTCGCCGTCGTAGTAGCCCGCCAGCCGATCCATGCGACCGTTCACCAGGATGTCGTCGACGAACGACGCGACCAGCTTCTTGTTGGCAGCCGTCTTGTCCAGGTCCGTCGCCACGGCCGGCCCGTCGATCATCGAGCGGCCGCTCGGGTTGGGCTTGGCCGGCGTTTCCTGCAGGTTGTCCCAGTGTTCGACGATCTTGCCGTCCTCGAAGCGGAAAATGTCGAAGCCAATCTTCGGGCCGAAGAAGTTGTAGTCGGTGTGTGTGAAGACAAATTCACCGTCTTGAAAAACCCGCGCCGTGTTCACTTTGGCCGAACCCTTCGGCAGGGCCTGCAGCACCGCACCGAAGCCAGCCAGTCCCTCGCCGACGGCGAGGTTGTGCTGGATGTACTTGGTGGGGTTGACGACAGCCACCGGTGCCGATTCGCCTGTTTCAATGGCTTTGAGCAGCGCAACGACTTGCTCTTTGGGTTGAGAGGACATGGAGGTTCCTTTGGAAGAAGTGAGGGTCGATGCGCAGCCAGCAACGACCGACAGGAGGCCCAACGCGACGACTCGCGTGGTGAGGGTACGGAAGGAATGCATGGGAGTGGGCTCTGGTTTGTTTGCAGCACGTACTTTGCCGGCATCAAGCCCCGCCTTCTAGGTCATCGTCGGGCAATTGATGGTAGAAATCGCGCGTGCGCGCCCATCGGCGAGCTGAAAGGATGGTTGGTGACCCAGCCCCGCAAGGTACTGCGAGAGACGCGCTTCGCGAGCGCCCGACTGAATCCCATCGGCGTGGAGTTGATGACCCTGTCGGAACTCCGTTCCCGGGTGTCCGAGAAGTTGTTTTTCGAGACGGAGCGCGTCGAGTTTTTCATGGTGCTCGTGGCAACCGAAGGGCGTGGAGAGCACCTGGTCGACTTTGAGCGCTTCAAGCTGCACACCGGTCACGTCGTGTTCGTGAGACCTGGACAAGTGCAGCAGTGGCAGCCGGCGAATGGTCTCGAAGCCGACGTGCTGTTGATCGATCCGGCGGTTGTGCAACCCAAGGCATCGAAGTCCCAGCAGGGAACGATGGCGCTGCTGCGCCTGGAGGAGTGGCCGGTCCACTTCACGCTGGAACCAGACGGTCTGGCCGCCTGGAGGTCCCTGGCCGCGACGCTCCGCAGGGAACTCGATCGGCCGTTGCTGGACGGGCTGTCAGCCGCCATGGCGCGCGAGCTGCTTGTGTGCCTGATGCTCAGCCTCAGCCGATCGGCGACGGGGCATGCGACAGCTCCTACGGTGCAGACTGTGTTGGTTCGACGTTTGCGGCACGAGCTGGAAGGATTGGTCGACACCCGTCCATCGGTGGCCCTGCTCGCCCGCAGGCTACGGGTCTCGACGAGCACCTTGACGCGCACCTGCAAGGACGCGCTGGGGCATTCGGCCAAGGAGGAGGTGGATAGGCGCGTGGCTCTGGAGGCTCAGCGCCTGCTCGTGCACAGCACGTCGACGTCGGTCGCCATCGGGGAGCTTCTGGGCTTCAGCGAGCCGACGAACTTCGTCAAGTTCTTTCGGCGGCTCGTCGGCACGACGCCGGAGGCGTTCCGGCAGGCGCATCGCCTGCAGAGCCGCTGACGGCTTGAGAATCAGGCGGCGGTGGCAGGCGAGTCCCTGCGGCTTAAGGCTTACATCAGCAATCTTTTGAGGAGAACTCGCGAGAGCGCAGGCAGGTGTTGGCGCCGGGCCTCGGCCCAGTGGTGGGGAATGAACATGGCCACGCCCTTCAGCGGCGGATGCGGTGCCCCGTCTTGAACACCCACCACACCACGCCCAGGCAGGCCAGCATGAACATCAGCGTCATGCCGGTGCTGACGCCGATGTGCACGTCGGCCGCGCCGTAGAAGGCCCAGCGCAGGCCGCTGATGAGGTAGACCACCGGGTTGAACAGCGACACCGTCTGCCACGGCTCGGGCAGCATGCTGATGCTGTAGAACGCGCCGCCCAGGAAGGTGAGCGGCGTGATGACCAGCAGCGGGATCACCTGCAGTTTCTGGAAGCTGTCGGCCCACAGGCCGATGATGAACCCGAACAGGCAGAAGGTGATGGCGGTGAGCAGCAGGAAGCCCACCATCCACACCGGGTGCGCGATCTCATAGGGCACGAACGCGCGCGCGGTCAGCAGGATCAGCACGCCGAGCAGCAGGCTCTTGCTGGCCGCCGCGCCCACGTAGCCCAGCAGCACCTCGACCCAGTTCACCGGCGCACTCAGCAGCTCGTAGATGGTGCCCGACCACTTGGGCATGTAGATGCCGAAGGCCGCGTTGGAAATGCTCTCACTCAGCAGCGAGAGCATGAGCAGGCCGGGGATGATGTAGGCGCCGTAGCTCACGCCACCGATGTCGCCCATGCGCGAGCCGATGGCCGAGCCGAAGACGATGAAATACAGCGAGGTGCTGAGCACGGGCGCGATGATGCTCTGTGCCCAGGTGCGGAAGGCGCGGTTCATCTCGAACATGTAGATGGCGCGCACGGCGTGCAGGTTCAAACCCATCATCTTCAAACGCTCGCTTTCTGTTCGTCTTGTTGTTCGTGCACCAGGCTCACGAAGATGTCTTCGAGCGAGCTTTCGCTGGAGCGCAGGTCTTTGAAGCCGATGCCCTGCGCGCCCAGCGCGGCCAGCAGCTCGGCGATGCCGGTGTCGTCTTTCTGCGCATCGAAGCTGTAGGTCAGCGTGAGGCCGTCGGCCGAGAGCGCGAGAGGCCACGGGGCCAGCGACGGTGGCACCGCCGCCAAGGGGTGTTGCAGCGAGAGCGCCAGCTGCTTCTGGCCGAGCTGGCGCATGAGCACAGCCTTGTCTTCCACCACGATCAGCTCGCCCTTGCGGATCACGCCGATGCGGTCGGCCATGTCTTCGGCCTCTTCGATGTAGTGCGTGGTGAGGATGATGGTGGTGCCCGCGTCACGCAGCTCGCGCACCAGGCGCCACATGTCGTGCCGCAGTTCCACGTCCACGCCCGCGCTGGGCTCGTCGAGGAACAGGATCTTGGGCTCGTGCGAGAGCGCCTTGGCGATCAGCACGCGGCGCTTCATGCCGCCCGAGAGCGTCATGATCTTGTTGTCCTTCTTGTCCCAGAGCGAGAGGTCCTTGAGGATCTTCTCGATGTAGGCCGGGTTGGGCGCCTGGCCAAACAGGCCCCGGCTGAAGCTCACCGTGGCCCACACGGTTTCAAACGCGTCGGTGTGCAGTTCCTGCGGCACCAGGCCGATGGTGGCGCGGGCTTTCCGGTAGTCGCGCACGGTGTCGAAGCCGTCGGCGGTGATCGTGCCTTCGCTGGCGTTGACCATGCCGCAGATGACGCTGATGAGCGTGGTCTTGCCGGCGCCGTTGGGGCCGAGCAGCGCAAAGATTTCGCCGCGGCGGATGTCGAGGTGGATGTTCTTGAGCGCCTGGAAGCCGCCGGCGTAGGTCTTGCTGACGCCGCGCACGCGGACGATGGCGTCGGCGGAATCGACCGCGACTGGGGATGGGGTCATGGTGGACTGGCTGTGTTGGGGGTGGGCTGCCGCGCAATGCCGGGCCTCTTGGGGGCGGTGGCAGCGGGGTGGGAAGGGTCCTTTATACCGGTCCGCGAACGGCCTTGCAGCGCCGGGGTTGAGCGTGCCCCCCGGGGCGCGGGCGTTTGCCGGCCCGCGCCAGGGCCTCTTTCCCCGGCCCAACAAGGGATGCCCTCGGCGCCCGTCAGTGTCCGCTGGCGCACAGACGGCCCCCGTCTGCCCTCCGCACCATCTTGTCCGATGACACGCCTCACCACGTCCCCGTCGCCCGCGCGAGCGGGCCATGCCCCGGCAGACACGCTGTTCACCCAGGTGCTGGCCCATCTGCCCGAGGGCGTCTGGGTCTGCGATGAGCAGAGCCACACCCTGCACCGCAACCCGGCGGCGATCGCCATCTGGGACGGCGTGCGCAACGCCGACGTGAGCCGCTTTCCCGGGTGCCTGGGCTGGTGGGCCGACACCGGCCGCCCGATCGGCGACGACGAGTGGGGCACCACGCGGGCCCTGAAGGCGGGTGAAGCGGTGATGGACGAGCGGGTGGAGATCGAGACCACGGAGGGCGTGCGCAAGGTGCTGCTCACCTCCTACATCCCCTTGAAGGGCGGTGACGGCGCGCGTCCGGGTTGCCTGGTGCTCATCAAGGACATCACCACGCTGCACCGCACCGAGCAACGCCTGCGCGGCGCCGAGGCCTCCTTGCGCGCGCTGTCGCAGCGGCTGCTGCAGGTGCAGGAGGCCGAGCGCCAGCACATCGCGCAGGAGCTGCACGACGACATCGGCCAGGTGGTCGCGGCGATGCGGCTGCACCTGGCGCACATGGTCGAGGTGGCCGGCGACGGCGCGGTGGCCGGGCTGGCGGGCCGCGTGTTGCAGATGTCGGACCAGCTCGGCGCGCGCGTGCGCCAGATCGGCCGGGGCCTGCGCCCGCTGGAGCTGGACGACTTCGGCGTCCTGGCCGCGCTGCGCAGCCTGGTGGCGTCGCTGGGCCAGTTGCCCACGCTGGTGGTGCGGTTGCAGGCCGAGGGCGGGGCGCTGCGCTACCCGCCCGAGGTGGAGACGGCGGCCTTCCGCATCGTGCAGGAAGCGCTGAGCAACGCCATGCGGCACAGCGCCTGCACGGCCGTGGACATCCGGGTGTCCATGGCGCCTGCCCGCCTGCAGCTCAGCGTCACCGACGACGGCGTCGGCTTCGAACCGGAACGGGCGGTGGTGGCCGCGCTGCGCAATGGGCACATCGGCCTGGCCGGCCTGCAGGAACGCGCGCGCCTGGCGGGCGGTTCGTGCGAGCTGCGTTCCGGGGCCGGGCAGGGCACCACGGTGCACGCGGTGTTTGACACCGGCGCGCTGGCGCCGTGAAGGGCTTTCGGGCCGACGGCCCCAAGCGGTGTCGCGCGGTGCAAGGGATGGTTCCGGCCTGACCAGCGGCCTTGTGCCCGGCTGGGGACAGAACCTATACTGGTGTTTTGTACAGTATTCAAGCATGACCACCGTCCGCATCCCCGTGCAGGCCATCAAGGGCCGTGGCGTGGCCCAACAGACGCCGCACCGCTTCGAGCGCGACACCCGCGCCGCGTTCGACGACGGCTGGGGCACGCTGGACGACGCCGCGGCCGCGGGCGAAGAAGCGCCCGCGCCGGCCACGCAGGTGACGTTGGAAGACGCGAAGAGCGCCATCACCCACAACGACTCGCCCGACATCGGCTTCAACCTCGGCCTGAACCCTTACAGGGGTTGCGAGCACGGCTGCGTGTACTGCTACGCCCGGCCCACGCACAGCTACCTCAACCTCTCGCCGGGGCTCGACTTCGAAACCCGGCTGGTGGCCAAGCGCAACATCGCCGAGGTGCTGCGCGCCGAGCTGCTGCGGCCGGCCTACGCGCCCGACCTGCTGGCCATCGGCACCGTGACCGACGCCTACCAGCCCATCGAACGCGGGCTGAGGCTGACCCGCCAGGTGCTGGAGCTGCTGCACACCGCGCACCACCCGCTGGCCATGGTGACCAAGGGCAGCGGCGTGGAGCGCGACATCGACCTGCTCGCGCCCATGGGACGGCAGCGGCTGGCGGCGGTGTACGTGACCATCACCACGCTCGATCCGGCGCTCGCCCGCATCCTGGAGCCGCGCGCCGCGGCGCCCCACCGGCGGCTGAGCACCATCCGCACCCTGGCCGAGGCGGGCGTGCCCACGGGCGTGAGCGTGTCGCCGCAGATCCCGTTCATCAACGACGACATGGAGCAGGTGCTGGAAGCGGCCTTTGAGGCGGGAGCACGGCGCGCGTTCTACCAGGTGCTGCGCCTGCCCTGGGAGCTCTCACCGATGTTCCGCCAGTGGCTGGAACAGCATTACCCCGACCGCGCCGCGCGGGTGATGGCGCGCGTGCAGGACATGCGCGGCGGCAAGGACTACGACGCCGACTTCGCCACCCGCATGAAAGGCCAGGGCATCTGGGCCGACCTGCTGCGCCAGCGCTTCGTGAAGACCTGCGACCGCCTCGGTTTCAACCGCACGCGCGAGCCGCTGGACACCACGCAATTCCGCCCGGCCGCGCTGCGCGGGCAAGGCGATTTGTTCTGAACCGCCGTCCATGCGGCCGGTGTGTCACACCGGCCGCATGGAGTGGCGCATCCCAGGGCACCGCCGGGCCGGCTTTGCCGGACGGCCAGTGCCGCCCCCCTTTGGGGGGTCGCGCGCAGCGCGGCAGGGGGGCTTCTCTATCTCATGATCACGCAACCGTCCTCGTCCCACTCGACCCGGGTGATGCCCGGCTCCAGGGCTTCGAGCTTGCGCCGCTCCAGCGCTTCGGCGCTGACCTGGCCCTGGCTGGCCGCCCACGCCATGGCCTGGTCCTGCTGGGACCGCTGCGCCACGCTGGCGGCGAGGGCCGCCGTGACGTGGCGCACCAGTTCGTCGGTGTCCCAGGGTTTGGTGAGGTAGCGGTAGAGGCCAAACTGGTTCACGGCGTCCTGCGCGGTGCTGAAGTCCGCCGTGCCCGTCAGGATCATGCGCAGGCACCCGGGCTGGATGTCCGCGGCCATGGCCAGCAGCTCCATGCCCCCCATGTGCGGCATGCGCAGGTCGCTGACGATGACGTCAAACCGCTGGGCCAGCAGTTCCTCGATGGCGTCCGTGCCGCTGCTGCAGGTCACAATCTTCACCTGGTTCCCCAGGGGCGCGCGCAGCGCCCGGTGCAGGGAGCGCACGATGGAGGCCTCGTCGTCGACAAGAAGGATGCTGCCTTGCAGGGGATGGTTCATGGGTCGCTCCAATCAGAAAACTCATGCGCAGGCCAAGGCCTGCAACTCCGCGCTGACGCGCTCCGTCAGATCCCGTAGGCGCTGCTCGCTGGTGCCCAGCACGGACCACCGCGGGTCCGCCCACAGGGACTGAAGGTCGGCCGGGGGCGCTTCCAGGCCGTGGGCCATGTGGTCGGCCAGGTGCACCAGCTGGGTGAGGCTCAGCCGCTGCCCGGCGGCCATGGGCGCCGGCGCATGGTGACCGGCGATCGCCTCGGCGAGGCTGGCGGGGAAGTTCCACTGCCGGGCCACCGCGGCGCCGACCTCGGGGTGCGACACGCCGAACACGCGGTGCTCCGCCTCGTGCATGGCCACCCCTTCCGAGCGGCAGATCCGCAGCGCCTGCGCTTCCTGCTCCGGGCTGGTCATGGCCAGCACCAGCTTGCCCACGTCGTGCAGCAGGCCCAGCAAAAAGGCCTCGCCGGTGTCCAGTGACGCAACCTTGGCCAGCTCCCGGGCCACGAGGGCTGTGCACAGCGTGTGCTGCCAGTGGGTGTCGAAGCAGAAGCCCTCGCAGCGCAAGGCGCCCAGCGTGGCCCGCAGCGACACGACGGCCAGTGTGCTCGCGACGGTGCGCAGGCCCAGCATCTGCACGGCGTCGCCGATGCGCGAGACCTGGCCCGGCGCGCCGTAGAACGCGGAATTGGCCAGGCGCAGCACGCGCACCGTCAGGGCCTGGTCGCGTTCGATGGCTTCGATGCAGGCCGACGCGGGCGCGTCGTCTTCGCTCAGGACCTTCACCGCGGCCATGAAGGCGCTGGGCAGCGATGGCAGCTCACCGATGCACCGCGCCCAGCTGGCGGGTTTCAGTACGGCGACCGGGGCGACCGGGGCGTCCAGGGTGACGGTGCTCACGCCAGGCTCCCTGAGTCCACCGCGGGGGCCCCTGTCTGCCGTTGCACCAGCACCAGCCGACCCAGGGGGTGCCGCTGCCCGGGCATGGAGCGCAGCCAGACCCTGGCGGTGTGCCCGTCGATGGCGGTGCGGAGACCGTCGTTGTCGTCGCCGGCCGCGGACGATGCCAGCGCGGACAGCACCCGCTGCATCGAGGGCAGGGGCTCGCCCCCCAGCGCGGACGACCAGTGCGGCCACTGGTGCACCGCCAGGCGGTTGACGTAGGCCAGCATGCCGTCGTCGCCGATGCCGAACACCGCCATGGGCAAGGCGTCCAGCGCGTCCCGGGAGGCCCCGGCCGCGTTCTGCATGGCGCGTCGCAGCTCGATCTCGTCGCACACCAGGCGTTCGAGGCGCTGGTTGGCGAGGGCCAGTTCGCGGTTGGACGCCTGCACCGCCTCGCCCAGGCGGCGGTTCTCCGCCGCGAGCGCGCTCTGTTCAAAGGCCTGCGCCACGTGGGTGCGCAGGAGATCGTCGTCCCACGGTTTGGTGAGGAACTTGTACACGGCGCCTTCGTTGACCGCCTCGATGATCGATTCCAGGTCGGTGTAGCCGGACAAGGTGATGCGCACGGTGTGGGGGTGCCGGCGCCGGGCCTCGCGCATGAACTCGATGCCGGTCATGCCGGGCATGCGCTGGTCCGAGAGGATCACGTCCACCGGTTGCAGGGCCAGCAAACCCAGCGCCTCGGCGCCGCTGGTGGCGCTGAGGACGTGGTACCCGTCGCGGCGAAACAGGCGCCTGAGCGACGACAGGATGGCCGCTTCGTCGTCCACCAGCAGCAGCGTGCGCGGGCGGGTGGACCCCGCCGGGCCGCTTGCGGTCGGGGCGTGCTCAGGTGGCGTGTTCATGGGCGTGTGTCCACAACGGTGGCTTGGCGTCCTTGGCCAGCGACTGGGGCCCGTCGACCGGGAGCCAGACGCGGATGGCGCTGCCCCGGCCCACGGCCGAGTGCACCTGGATCGTGCCGCCGTGTTTCTGGACGATGGAGAACGACAGGGACATGCCCAGCCCCGTGCCCTTGCCCACGTCCTTGGTGGTGAAGAAGGGTTCGAAGATCCGGCGCTGGACCTCGGCGCTCATGCCGCAGCCCGTGTCTTCCACCTGCACCCAGGCCCAGCCCTGCTCGACACCGGACAGCAGGGTGATGGTGCCCTTCTCGGCGATCGCGTGCGCCGCGTTGACGATGAGGTTCATGAACACCTGGTTGAGCTGCGCGAGCAGGCAGGTGACCGGCGGCAGCGGCGCGAGCTGCTTGACCACGTCGGCCTTGTACTTCACCTCGTGGCGCACGACGTTGAGCGTGGACTCCAGTCCCGCGTTGAGATCGGCCTCGGCCCAGTCGGAGTGATCGACGCGCGAGAAGTCCTTGAGGTCCTGCACGATCTTCTTGACCCGGCCCAGGCCGTCGGCGCATTCGTCCAGCAGCATGGGCAAGTCTTCGCGCAGGAACTCGATCTCGATGTCCTCGCGCTTCTTCGCCAGGGCGCCGAGCGTGGCCGCGTCGCCGGGTGCGGCCAGGGCGGCGTCGCAGGCCTCGCTCAGGCCGAGCAGGCCGCTGACGTACAGGCGCAGGGTGTTGAGGTTGGAGCTGACGAAGCCGATCGGGTTGTTGATCTCGTGCGCCACGCCCGCGGCGAGCTGGCCGATCGACGCCATCTTGTCCTGCTGAAGCAGCTGGTTCTGGGCCTCTTCCAGCTGGCGGTTCATCGCATGGAGGTCCGTGACCCGCGCCTGCAGCTGGGCCTGTGCGTCCCGGATGTCCGAGCGGTCCTGCATCATCCACCAGGTGCCCTGGGCCGTGTCGCAGGTGTCCGCGACGTGGGCGTCGATCTGCGCCCAGATCGGGTGACCGTCGGCGTGGCGCAGCCACATCTCGCTGTGGATCGGCTCGCCCTGCGACAGCAGGGGGCCGGCGTAGCGGCCGAAGGCGGCGTAGTCCGCGTCGGACAGGTAGACCGCACGCCCCGGCAGGCCGATCATGTCGCCCCCGATGTAGCCGAGCATGTCGGCCATCGCGGGGTTGACCCGCTGGATGATGCCGCCGCTGGTGTAGGCCACACCGATCGGCGAGTTGACGATGAACATCTCCAGGTTGCGCGCGGTCGTGGCCAGCTCCGCCGAGCGTTGCCGGACGAGTTCTTCCAGCTCGTTGCGGTGCCGCAGCAGGGCGTCTTCCGAGGTGCGGCGGGCGGTCACGTCCTGCAGGGTTTCGATGGCGCCGATCACCTGGCCCTGCGCGTCGTACAGCGGTGCGGCGGTGAAGAACAGCCATTTGCCCGATGGGCCGAACTGGGGGAAAAAGGACTCGACCTCGACCCCTCCCGGGGTGGTGGACGACAGGGTCATCTGGCCGCCGTAGAACGACCGCAGCGTGGCCTCATCCACCCCGTCGACGATCATTTCCGCGAGCAGGGGGCGCTTCTTGGGGTAGAACGCCTTCCAGCCGTCGCGGGAGCCGAGCACCTCGCCGCGCGGGATGCCCGTCATGCGCTCGCAGGCCGTGTTCCAGTGCGTCACCCGGTGCTGCTTGTCGATCACCAGCGAGGGCACCGAGGCCCCGTCGATGATCTGCGACAGCATCTTGGTCATCTTCAGCAGGCTGCTCTGCACGTGCATCACGTCGCTGAGATCGACACAGGTCACCATCACCTGGGCCTGGTCGTCGAAGCAGACCCGGCGCGCGTGGATCTCCACCGGGCGCAGCCCACCGTCCAGGGTCACGATCGAGGCCGACACCACCGGGGGCTGCTCACCGTGTTCCGCGCAGTTCTGCAGCGCCGAACGCAGCGGGGGGCGCGAGTCCACGTCCACCAGGTCGAGCAACGACAGGCCCGCCAGCTCGGTGGGGCCGCGCGAGCTCAGGCGGCACAGCGCGTCGTTGGCGCACAGGATGCGGTCCGCGTCCAGCAGGGCCGAGGGCACGGCCACCGCCTGCACGATGTCGCGCGCGATGCTGGCGCCGGACGTGTGGGGTTCAGGGGCTTCGGTCATGTGACTCACCCTCTGGGCGATTCGGTGGGCTTGATGGCGGTCGGGAGGGAGGCGCTTTGCACCCACAGGCTGAGCCGGATGCCCTCGCGCGAGGCAAAGGCCGTGACCTGTTTGACCACGCGCTCGTCGAACACGTAGCCCGCCGCCAGCAGCGTGGCCCCTTTGGCCGACAACACCGCGCGGGCCAGCACCATGCCGGGGCGCAGCTCGTGCGCCGCGATCTGCACGTCGTTCTTCGCGGCGGCGGCCAGGTCGTCGGCGACCTGGAGCAAGGTCGCGACCACGGCCTGGTCGTAGTGCGTGCCCGCGCCGCCCTTGAGCATGCCGTGGGCGCGGTCCATCGAGAGCTTGAGTTCCCCCATGGTGCCGTGGATCATCTCGTCCACGTCGCTGGCCGCGGCCACGATGCGCGCGCCCATGGTGATCTCGGCGCCCGACAGCCCGTCGGGAAAGCCCTTGCCGTCGATCCGCTCGTGGTGCTGGCGCACGATCTTCGCCACCCCTTGCAGCTGGGTCAGCGCCATCAGGGCGGTTTCGCCTTCGATGGTGTGGCGCCGGTAACGCTGGCGTTCGTCCGCGTTGTAGGTCGACACCGCCTTGCCCAGCATGGTGTCGGGAAACCCGATGGTGCCGATGTCGTGCACCAGCGCGGCCAGGGTGACGTCGCGCACCTCGCGGTCGGACAGGCCCAGGCGTTTGGCGGTCTCGCGGCTCAGGTCGGCCACGCGTCGCGCGTGACCCGGGTGGCTGCCCCGCATTTCCATCAGGCTGGAGAACACGTTCACCGCGAGCACGAAGGTGTTGTCCAGGTCTTCGTAGGCCGCGTCCAGCATGCCGTTGATCTGCTCCAGCTCGGCGGTGCGGGCCACCACCCGGGATTCGAGGGTCTGGTTCGCGTGCTGCAGCTGTTCGTTCTGGCGCTGGGTCAGCTCGGTCAGCTCGGCGTTCTGCTGTTCCAGGCGGCGCCGGGCCAGCGCTTCGCGCACCACCAGCACCAGCTCGTTGTCGTCCCAGGGCTTGGCGATGTAGCGGTGGATGGCGCCCTGGTTGATGGCGGCGATGGTGGACGCCATGTCGGCGTAGCCGGTCAGCAGCACGCGCACGATGCGCTCGTCGTGGAGCTTGACCAGTTCGAGGAAGCGCGCGCCGTCCATCTCGGGCATGCGCATGTCCGAGATGACCAGGTCCACCCGGTGGGATTTCAGCAGCTGCAGGCCCTCGGCGGCGCTGCTGGCCTGCAGGGTGCGGATGCCCTGCGTGCGGAACACGCGGCGCAAGGCGCTGAGGACCGACGGCTCGTCGTCGACGGTCAGCACCGTCGGCAGGTCGGAGGGGCCGCCGATCACCTCGGGAGAAAGCGGCTCTGGGAGCTCGATGGTGGACATGGCGTCAGGGAACCTGGAAGTGGTCAGCCTGTTTCGACACGCCAGCGCCGCACTTGAGCGCGCCCCCACAGAGCCCCCGCTTTGCCCATGGACATTCCGCCCGGCAACGCCGCTTTTTCCGGTGCATTGGAAGGCCCAGGGCACCGCCGGGCCGGCTCCGCCGGACGGCCCGTGCCGCCCCCTGGAGGGGGTCGCGCGCAGCGCGGCGGGGGGGGAGACCGGTCAGCCGAGCAGCGCGAGGGCGTCCACCCGCCAGTGGTGCAACGCCTCGTAAAACCCCTCCCACACGCAGCCGTTGCAGCCGCGCCCGCAGCAGGCCGTGGGCTCGGGTGGGGGCGGGCGCAGGGCGGTGTCGAGCTGAAGCTGCCGCTCCCGCCGCGCGCGGCCGCGCAGGTGGGCGATCAGCGCGTGCGCGGTGGCCAGGTCGCCCAGCGGCACCCGCGCGGGGTCGTGCGGGGCGAAGCGGGGCTGTGCTGTGCCGTCGAACCGGCCGTGTTCGGCGAACATGGCCGCGGGGCGCACCCACTGGCCCCCGGTCTTCAGTCCCTCGCCGTAGAGCGCGCGGTACAGCGTCATGCCTTGCAGGGTTTCGCTGCAGCGCACGGTGTCGATCACCTCGTACCAGCCGCCTTTGTAGTGGCGGTAGAGGCCGGGCGGTGTGGCGTTCAGCAGGGGCAGGTCGTGGTCGGTGGGGGAGGTCATGAACGGCAAAGGGGTCAGTCGCTGGCGCCGGCGATCAGCCGGCCCATGCGGTGGGCGAGTTCCACCGCCGACTGCACCTTGAGCTTCTCGAAGATGTTGGCGCGGTGGAACTCCACCGTGCGCTGGGCGATGCCCAGGTGGTCGGCGATGTTCTTGTTGTAGTGGCCCTGCAGCAGCTCGTCGAGCACCTCGCGCTCGCGCGCGCTGAGCGCGGCGAGCGCCTGCTGGAAGCGCAGCTTCTCCTGCGAGGCGGTGTGCAGCGTCACGGCGGCCTGGCGCGCCGCCTCCACCTTGTCCACCAGCAGGTTGTTCTGGAACGGTTTTTCGAGGAAGTCCCAGGCCCCGTTCTTCACCGCCGCCACCGCCATGCTCACGTCGCCGTGGCCGGTGAGGAACAGCACCGGCCACGGCCAGTGCTGCGCCTTGAGCTGCTCGAAGGTGGCCAGGCCCGACAGCGGCTCCATGCGGATGTCGAGCAGCACCACGCAGCAGGCGTTGGGCACCTCGCCACCGCGCACCGCCTGCAGGAACAGGTCGCCGCCCGCCCAGCTTCGCGTGGGCAGGCCACGCGAGTCGAGCAGCCAGGCCAGCCCGTCGCGGAAGTCGGTGTCGTCGTCAACGATGTGGACGGTGGGGTTCATGTCAGCGGTAACCAGAGGGTGAATTTTGCGCCCAGCAGGTCGGGGCTGTCCGCCAGCTCGATGCGGCCGTGGTGCGCTTCGGCGATGGAGCGGCAGATCGCCAGCCCCATGCCCATGCCGCCAGGTTTGTGGCTGGAGAAGGCGTCGAAGACCGTGGCCCGTTGCTCCGGGGGCACGCCCGGCCCGCTGTCGGCCACGCACACGCCGATCTGCCGCTCCCCCGGCACCAGGCTCACGCGCACCCGCGCCGGCGTGCGCCCGCTGCGCGGCGCCCACTCGCCCGCGTTGAGCACCAGGTTGTGCAGCGCGTTCTCCAGCAGCAGCGCGTCGGCCGGCACGGTGGGGCCGTCGCCCGCGGCCAGGCTCAGCTCCAGCGCCACGCCCTCGGGCAGCGGCACGCTGTGGGCCACGCGCGCCACAAAAGGCGCCAGCGCCATCGGCAGGCGCGTCATGTCCTGCCGGCGCGCGAACGCGTTGATGCGCTGGATCACACGGCCCGCCTTGTCGGCCATGCGCTCCATGCGCTCGACCACCGGCACGATCTCGTCCAGCGTGATGCGCCGCTCGCGCACGCGGTTGAGCAGGCCGGTGGCGAAGCCGCTGAGCGCGCCCAGCGGCTGGTTGAGTTCGTGCGCCAGCGTGGACGCGACCTCGCCCATGGCGACCAGCCGGCCCGAGGCTTCGAGCAGCTCCTGCTGCCGCGCGGCCAGGCGCTCGACGCGCTGGCGCTCGGTCACGTCCAGCACCGAGCCGACCCAGCCCACCACCTCGCCGCTGGCCAGCGTGAGCGGGGCGCTGTGGGCCAGCACGTCGATCGCCGTGCCGTCGCGGTGGCGCAGCCGCTGCGCCACGCCGGCCTGCTGCGTGGCGGGGTCGCTGGCGGCGGTTTGCAGCTGCGCGAACTCGTCGCCCTGCGCTTCGGGCCAGTACGGCGGCGGGCCGCTGTGGGTGATCAGCTCCGCGGGCGCCCAGCCCACCAGCCGCGCGAACGCGGGGTTGGCGTAGAGCAGGCGACCGCGGGTGTCCCAGGCGCGCAGGCCGAGCGTGACCGAGCGTTCCATGGCGGTGCGCAGGGCCAGCTGGGTCTGCAGCCGCGCCTCGGCGCGCTGGCGGCGCGCGGCGTCGCGCCACAGGGCGAGCAGCGCCAGCAGCATGCCCGCCAGGCAGAGCATGGCCACGGCGAAGAAGGCGCGGGGCGCGAACGGGGCGCCGTCGCCGCTGGTGCTCACCTGCAGGCGCAGCTGGGCGCCCGCGAGGTTGATGGGGGCGATGTAGCCGCGGTGGGTGTTGCTGCCGGGCTCGGCGCCGCCGTCGGCGAGGGCCAGCGCGTGGTCCTGCAGGAACCAGGCGGGGATGAAGCCGGCGAGCAGGCGCTCCACGGGCACGGCGGCCACGTGGTCGCCCACGAAGCGGCCCTGTTCGAAGTGCGGCACGGCGAGCCAGAGCAGCGCTTCGCCGCCCGCCGACACCAGCGGGCCGGCGTAGGCCGGGCGCTGCAGGCCGCGCGTGGTGTCGAGCAGGGTGCTCAGCGCCTCGGCGTGGGCGGGCTGCTGCGCCGCCGCCTGCAGGTAGGCGGGCCAGGGGCGGCGGTCGCCGGGGGCGGCCGCGGGCACCCAGCCGTGAAAGGCCAGCAGCTCGGGGCTGCGCCACCAGGGGCCGCTGGGCGGGGCCGTGGCCCGCGGCCCGGCGGGCTGCGCCTGCAGGGCGAGCGCGGCGAGGTCGCCTTCGAGCCGCCGGAAATGGAAGCGCAGGGTCTGGTCCAGCCACTCGGCGTCGGCGGTGCGGCGGCGGTCGGCCTCGCGCGCCTCCTCGGCGCGCAGGAACAGCCACATCGCCACCGCCGAGGCCGCCACCAGCAGCAGCAGCGCACCCAGCCAGGTCATGGCGCGGCGCGTCAGGGCCGCGGCCTGGCGCGTGTCCAGGTCCAGCGTGTCGAAATCCAGCGGGGTGTCGGTTGCCATGGCCTCGTTAGCATAGCGAGCATGTCCGCCCCGCCCGTTCCCCGTTCCCCGCGCATCCTGCGCCGTGCGGTGCTGGGGGCGGCCTGTGCGCTGGCGGGCGGCTGGGCGGGGGCGGCGCGGCCCGCGGTGCTGCTGCGTTTCTCGCACGTGGTGGCGCCCGACACGCCCAAGGGCCAGATGGCGCTGCGCTTCCAGTCGCTGGTGCACGCGCGCGCGGGCGGTCGCATCCGGGTGGAGGTGCACCCCGCCTCGCAGCTCTGGGGCGATGACGACGAGATGGAGGCGCTGCGCCTGGGCGCGGTGGAGATGCTGGCGCCCTCGCTCTCGAAGTTCGGCATGGCCGGCGTGCCCGAGTTCGAGGTGTTCGACCTGCCCTACCTGTTCGCCGATCTGGCGCAGGTGCGCCGCGTGACGCAGGGCGAGGTGGGGCGCGGACTGCTGCAGCGCCTCGGCCGCCAGCAGATGCTGGGCCTGGGTTTTCTAGACAACGGTTTCAAGCAGATGAGCGCCGCGCGCCCCCTGCGCACACCCACCGACTACCGGGGCCTGCGCGTGCGCGTGCAGGCCTCGCGCGTGCTGGGCGAGCAGGTGCGCGCGCTCGGCGCGCAGCCGGTGGTGCTGCCGTTCGGCGAGACGCAGCGTGCGCTGGCCAGCGGCGTGGTGGACGCGGCGGAGAACCCGCTCTCCAACTTCCTCACCCAGGGGCTGGCCGCGTTGCAGCCGCACCTGACGCTCACGCAGCACGGTTACCTGGGCTACGCGGTGGTGAGCCACCCGCGCTTCTGGGCCAGCCTGCCGTCGGCCGACCGCGAACTGCTCAGCGAGGCGCTGGCCGAGGCGCTGGCGCACGGCAACCGCCTCGCCGCCGAACTGGACGCACAGGCCCTGGCCACGCTGCGGCGCACGCCCGGGCTGCAGGTGCACGGGTTGACGCCGGCCGAGCGCAGCGCGCTGCGCCGCCACCTGCAGACCGTGTACGACGGCTTCCAGCGCAGCCTGGGATCGGCGCTGCTGAAGGACGTGCAACAGGCGCTGGACCAGCGCTGAAACAGCCCTTGAAACCGGGCGCTGCGGGGCGTACGTAGTTCTACGACTGTTGAACGCCACAGTTGGCGCGGCCCGGGCCGCTGCGTATCGTCCAGCCTGTCCCGAACACCGGGCACCTGCAGGCGCCGGCGGCCGACACCCCCGGCGCCCCGCCTCTCACAAGTTCAGCTGGAGACACAACCATGGCCACGAGCACCGCGCGCAAGCCGCTCTACAAATCCCTCTACGTCCAGGTCCTGTTCGCCGTCACCGTCGGCGTGCTGCTGGGCCACTTCTACCCCGCGCTCGGGGAGCAGATGAAGCCGCTGGGCGATGCCTTCATCAAGCTGATCAAGATGATCATCGCGCCCATCATCTTCTGCACCGTGGTGGTGGGCATCGCCGGCATGGAAGACATGAAGAAGGTCGGCAAGACCGGTGGCCTGGCGCTGCTGTATTTTGAGGTGGTGTCGTCGCTGGCGCTGGTCATCGGCCTGCTGGTGGTCAACTTCATCCAGCCCGGCTCGGGCATGCACGTGGACGCCTCCACGCTCGACACCAAGGCCATCGCCGCCTACACCGAGCCCGGCAAGATGAAGGGCACGGTCGATTTCCTGCTGGGCGTGATCCCCACCTCGGTGGTGGACGCGTTCGCCAAGGGCGACATCCTGCAGGTGCTGCTGTTCTCGGTGCTGTTCGGCTTCGCGCTGCATAAGTTCGGCGGCCGCGGCACCCTGGTGTTCGACTTCATCGAGAAGTCGTCGCACGTGCTGTTCGACATCGTCGGCATCATCATGAAGGTGGCCCCCATCGGCGCGTTTGGCGCCATGGCCTTCACCATCGGCAAGTACGGCATCGACTCGCTGTTCTCGCTCGGCAAGCTCATGGGCACCTTCTACCTGACCTGCCTGATCTTCGTGTTCGTGGTGCTGGGCCTCATCAGCCGCCTGCACGGTTTTTCCATCGTGAAGTTCGTCCGCTACATCAAGGAAGAGCTGCTGATCGTGCTGGGCACCTCGTCCAGCGAATCGGTGCTGCCGCGCATGATGGAGAAGATGGAGAACCTGGGCGCCAAGAAGTCGGTGGTCGGCCTGGTGATCCCCACCGGTTATTCGTTCAACCTCGACGGCACCTCGATCTACCTGACCATGGCCGCCGTGTTCATCGCCCAGGCGACCGACACGCCCATGACGCTGACGCAGCAGCTGACCCTGCTCGCCGTGCTGCTGCTCACCTCCAAGGGCGCGGCCGGCATCACCGGCAGCGGCTTCATCGTGCTGGCGGCCACGCTGTCGGCGGTGGGCGGCGTTCCGGTGGCCGGCCTGGCGCTGATCCTGGGCATCGACCGCTTCATGAGCGAAGCCCGCGCCCTCACCAACCTGGTGGGCAACGGCGTGGCGACGCTGGTGGTGGCCAAGTGGACCGGCGACCTCGACATGCAGCGCCTGCAGCAGGGGCTGGACAACCCGACCGCGCAAGAGGCCGACGAACCCGAAGAGATCCTCGACCAACAGGTGGCGCACATGGCGGTGGCCAGCGCCAAGCCCTGAACGACGCTCACGGTCGCCCACAAAAAAGCCGCTCATCGAGCGGCTTTTTTCATGGGGGTTTCGTCCGAGATCAGAGCTTGACGCCACCGATGTAGCCGTCGTAGCGCCACTCGGAGAACTTGCTCCACAGCACCTGGTCGCGCTGGAAGGCGCGCATGTCCTGGTGGATCTTCTTGAACTCGGGCGACTTGGCTTCGTGGGCGGCGAACACCTCCATGGAGGCCTTGTAGCCCGCGTCCATGAGCTCCTTGCTGTAGGGCCTGAGCTTGGTGCCGCTGGCCACCAGGCGCTTGAGCGCCGCCGGGTTCTGGGCGTCGTACTTGGCGGTCATGTCGCGCGCGGCCACGGCGCCCGCGGCGCGCACGATGGCCTTGTTCTCGGCCGACAGCGCCTCGAACGCCTTCTTGTTGATGAAGAACTCCAGCTCGGCGCCGCCTTCCCACCAGCCGGGGTAGTAGTAGAACGGGGCCACTTTCTGGAAGCCCAGGCGCTCGTCGTCGAAGGGGCCGACGAACTCGGTGGCGTCCAGCGTGCCTTTTTCCAGCGCCTGGTACACCTCGCCGGCCGGCATGTTCTGGGCCACCACGCCCAGCTTGGCCATGGCCTCGCCGAACAGGCCGCCGCCCATGCGCATCTTCAGGCCCTTGAGGTCGGCGACGGTCTTGATCTCCTTGCGGTACCAGCCGCCCATCTGCGTGCCGGTGTTGCCGGCGCTCATGGAGGCGATGTTGAACTGGGCGTAGAACGCGTCCATGTGCTTGCGGCCGTTGCCGTGCTCCATCCAGGCGTCCATGTGGCGCGCGGTCAGGCCGAAGGGCACGGCGCAGCCAAAGGCAAAGATCGGGTCCTTGCCCGTGAAGTAGTAGGACGCGGTCTGCGCCATCTCCAGCGTGTTCTGCTGCAGGGCGTCCACCACGCCGAAGGCCGGCACCAGGTCGCCGGCCGCGTGCACCGAGACCTCAAACTTGCCACCCGAGAGCGCCTTGACCGTCTCCGAGAACTTCTCGGCCGAACCGTAGATGGTGGGCAGCGACTTGGGGAAGCTCGACGCCATGCGCCAGCGCACGGCGGCCTGGGCATGCACGGCCGGGGCGATGCCGGCGGACAACACGCCAGCGATGCCAGCGTGCTTGATGAGGGAACGACGATCCATGAGGGTTCTCCGAGGGATGAAAAATGCCGGTGCCCCGGTGCGGCAGGCGCACCGGTCGCCCGGCGGTGACGAAACCCGGAACCTTACCAGACCCAAGGGTTAACCCTGGGTTTTACGGGTTGTCAGCCAGGCAGCGCGGCGTGGGGCCGGTCGGCGTCATGGGCCCCCTCGCGCGAGACGGCTTCGATCGGTTGAATCAGTGCTGAATGGCCGCGTCAATGAGCCGGGGACCTTCGCGGCCTGCGGCCGGGTGTCGGCAAGAGGCTCATGCTCGCCTGAGCGGAGTCGGTGATCGGTCAACGCTGAACGGAGTCACTCGCTGCCGTCGGTCTGAACGGCGGCGATCGCCGTCAGCGGTCATTCAACGAACGAGCACTCGTGCGGCTGCTTCACCCCCAAGACCGGGTACGCGCTGGTGGGAGGCAACAAGTTTCCGATGAAGGTCCGGTTTCGCCCAGCGCGAACTGGCACTTCCGACCCTGAGCGGACAACCGCGCACGATCCACAAAGCGGCCAATCAGCTCCCCAGCGCAAGCGCATCCAGCGGACTCGCAGTTCCGCCCGCCGCCACCTTGAGCACATGGGTGTAGATCATCGTCGTTGAAACGTCAGAGTGTCCCAGCAGCTCCTGCACCGTGCGGATGTCGGTGCCTGCCTGCAGCAGGTGCGTGGCGAACGAGTGGAGCAAGGTGTGAACCGTCACGTGCTTGGCAATGCCTGCCGATGCACAGGCCTGTTTGAGCTGACGCGCCAGCCGTTCTTCAAACAGATGGTGGCGTCGCTCCACCCCGGTGCGCGGGTCCACGGAGAACTTTGGGGCCGGGAACACCCAATGCCAGGCCCAGCTTTGCCCGGCGCGCGGGTACTTCGCATCCAACGCATGAGGCATGAAAACCCCGGAATGACCTGCAGCTCGGTCAGCCGCCCACAGCGCCCGCGAACTCGCCAGCTGTTCACGAAGCGCGGGAGCCAGGGAACGCGGCAACATCACCACACGGTCTTTGTCACCCTTGCCGCTGCGAACAATGACCACATGGCGGTCAAAGTCCACGTCCTTAACCCGCAACGAAAGACCTTCGGACAAGCGCATGCCCGTGCCGTACAGCAAGCGGGCCAGAACGCCCTCCACCCCCGGCAGCAGGGCCAACACCTGTTGAATCTCAGCCGTGGTCAGCACCACCGGAATGCGTTTGCGCTCAGGCGGGCGCCCGATCTGATTCATCCAAGGCAGATCAATACACAAAACATCGCGGTACAAAAAACATCAACCCATTGAGCGCCTGGCGATGCGTGGCGGGCGAGACCTGCCGCTCATTGGCCAGCATGCTCAAAAAGGCTTCAACATCCACTCCACCCATGTCGCGCGGATGCCGCATGCCACCCTGTTGGGCAGACCACAACACAAAAAACCGAACCCAATACAGGTAAGCCTTTTCGGTCTTAAGGCTATAGTGCAAATACCGAATGCGCTCCCGAACCTGGTCCAGCAATCGCTTGGACACCAGCGGAGGTGCAGTGGCGACTTTGTCGGTTCTGTTATACCTGTTCATATAACCAGTATATGAAGGCAAGTACATGAAGTCAAAAGCTTTTTCCGGTTTCACGGTCTCACGTTATCCGACTGTCGCCGGGCATATCCGGTGAAAAGTCGTCTACATCAAAGTTGGGCATCGTGCTCGAACAATCGGCTTTCCGCGTAAGGGATCAATTCATGTCGCGTCCATTCCTAGGTCGATCAGCCATCGTGGACATCATCAAAAGCCGCGAGCGGACAAACGCAATCCAGAAGCGCGAGGGTCTGTCAGATCATCCCGTTCGATTCACAGTGTGCGGCTGCCCCGATCCGAATTGCGGAGGTTGGCACACGATCGAAACCGACCGGAGGGCGCCGACGCCAGATGAATGCGATCAACTTATCAGCGCCGACAACCAAAACAGGAAGCGCAAACGGCACAAGGTTTCTAAGGCTGGCCCCGCATGACACTCCGGTTCCGGTCAGCAATGCCCAACCCTACGCTGCAGCGGACGGCTTCGCCGCCCGTTGAGCTTTCACGTTAGGCGTCTCAAATGCCACTTCCCCCTCTCACAGCCAAAGAAGGCTCCGCCGAAACTCCACTTCATGCAGCAGCGTGGGGTGGTGATGTTGAGTACGCGAGGTCACTCGTAGAAGAAGGAGCCAATGTGAATAGTCGAGATTCGGTAGGCGAAACGCCGATCTATGGGGCAGCAGCCTGGGGGCAGGCTCAGATGGTTCGCTATCTCATAGAGGCTGGCGCTCAGATCAATACGCCGGGTATGGAAGTCACATCCCCGCTCCATTGGGCAGCCGGTTGGGGCAACCTTGAAACGGTCGTTGCTTTGGTCCAAGCTGGCGCAAGCAAACAGGCACTGAACGAAATCGGTCTTACTGCTGAGCAAGTCGCCAAGAAGCACAACAAGCATGAAATTGCAGCCTACCTCCGAGACGCCTAACCCTTCAATCAACTGGACATGCCCCGGCAAGCCGGATCATGCCGGTTATCTCAAACGTTAGCCGTCAGTCAACGCGCCTTAGCTATGCCACGAATCGGAATCGGTTGCGAGTGCGGAGGCCCTGAAGCCGCAATCGTCGGCGAGTTGAAGGTCCCGCTCTATCAGGCACTCAATAGGCACCTTACGTCGGCGCACTGCGATGCAATCGATGAATATGCAATCGTTCTGCGCGTCGATGGCTCAATCCAAAAGTACGGCAACGAGGGGCTGGCTAGGCTCCGGTTCGCAAAGGCGAGTCGCTGCGTATCGGTAGATGTGCAAGTGCCTGAGTCCGCGTGGCAGGGCTTGATGCCTGCTGAACTCAAGGCGTATCTGGCTCGTCAAGTCAAACTAGCTTTGACAGCCTGCGTAGCGCGACTTCAGAAGGATAAACATGCCGTTGCGGATCGCCTGCTCTTCGAGGAAGTCGACGCAGCCGTCGCTGAGTATCTTGGTCCCGCACAATGACGGCTCGTATCTTCCCCCAGCCAGCTCAACAACCAGCAAGAATGCAGATGTTGAACAGGCCGGTCGGGATGACACCGGTGAGGCCTAGGGCCAGGACTTGATTGATGGAGCCCCAAGCCCGTGGGTTAGATAGGTGCTCCCGACCGTTTTTCGCTTCAACAAGACCGAACGGTAACTTGGGCTGCTCCCTGGTGGACAAGCCCGCATACGAGGAAGGTCCGATGCGATGAACGGGAACACCGGCTGGTGGGTGGGCATTGACGTGGCCAAGAGCAAGCTTGATGTGGCTGCGTTCGATGAACGAGGCAAGATCAAGTCCCACGTTTTCGACAACAGCGCCAAAGGGTTTGAAGCGCTGATTGCCTGGCTCAGGCAGCGAGGTTGCGACCTGGCCTCGACCAGGGTGTGCATGGAGGCCACGGGCCCATACAGCGAAGCGGTATCCACGACCTTGAGTGATGAGGGGTGGTACGTGAGCGTCGTCAATCCCTCGCGGATCAAGGGCTTCGCGCAGAGCGAAATGGCGCGCAACAAGACCGACAAAGCCGATGCGGCCTTGCTTGCCCGGTTTGCACAGGCCATGAAGCCAGAAGCCTGGACGCCCCCTGCACCGGAGGTGCGCCAGCTCAGGGCGCTGGTGGATCGGCTGCAGGCGCTCAAGGAGATGCAGCAGCAGGAGGCCAACCGGCTGGAGTCTGCGCTGAACCAGCCGGCCATGCAGGCGTCCATTCACAGCCACATGCAATGGCTGCGGGACAACATCAAAGAGTTGGAGCGCCAGATTGACGATCACATTGATCGGCATCCTGGGTTGCGCGCAGACGTGGAGCTGATCACCAGCATCCCCGGTCTGGGCAACACGACAGCGGCCAAAGTGTTGGCTTACCTTGGGGATGTGCGCAGGTTCAAGAACGCCAAGGCCCTGGCAGCCTTCATCGGGGTGACGCCCAGGTTGAAGGAGTCAGGTTCCTCGGTGCGCGGGCGCAGCATGATCAGCCGAAATGGTCACGCCTACATTCGCCATTCGTTGTACATGCCGGCGATGGTGGCGCTGAAATACAACCCACTGATCAAGGCCTTTGGACTGCGGTTGAAAGGGGAAGGGTTGGCGCCCAAGGCTGTGATCAGCGCTTCGATGCACAAGTTGGTTCGATTCATCTACGGAGTTCTGAAGACCCGTGTCATGTTCAACGCTCAATTTCTTGGAAACTCGCTTGACTTTCAAGACGGTATCTAACCCTTCGTTGCACCCGACCTGCTACAGCGGGCTTCGCCCGCTTCCGCTGGTGGGTGAGCTCAAACGTTGAACAACTGTTTGTTGCTTCTGGCATAGACCGCTCCTGGCCGGGCGCGTGAGCACGCGGCATTGCCGGGAACATGACCTGCGCTGCCAGAGCGCTCGCCAACCAAAGCCAGGCGTCGGCACTTTCCACGAACTGCCACTGCTGGCCAGCTCCTGCCGTTCGATGCGCCGAAATGGGCGACAGGACAGTGCCCATAGCTGAAGCTGACCTGCGGCCAACAGGAGCGTCGAAGGCTGGTGGAGCCCTTCACAATCAAGACCTGACCGCTTGTTCGAGGTGCCTACCTTTCATCATGGATAAATTCTTGCTGCAGCAGCAGGTGCTGGAACGGCTCGCCGAAGACCTGCTGCAAGCCGAACAGGCCGCGCAGGCGGCCCATGAAACGGCGACTCACGAAGAGAACATCGCCGAAAACAAATACGACACGTTGGGGCTCGAAGCCGCCTACCTGGCCACCGGCCAGGCTCGTCGCGCCGAAGCCATCCGCCAGGCGATGGCCCATTGGCGCCAATTCCGCCCGCGCCCCTACGACGCCAGCAAAGGTATACAGCTCGGCGCGCTGGTCTGCCTGGTCGATTCCGACGACAAGCAGCAACAGCTCTTTCTCGGCCCGGATGGGGGCAGCATGAAGTTGGTCAGCGGCGCTCAGCTCGTTCAGGTCATCAGCAGCGAAGCCCCTTTGGGCAGGGCCATGCTGGGTAAATGCGAGGGGGATGAGGTGTCGATACAGGTCGCTCCCATCCGACAGCAGTTTGAGGTGCTGCGGGTTCATTGAGCCGCAACCCAGTCAGCGGTCCAGGTGATGGTGCCCCCGCTGGGTCGCCCTGCAAGGGCCTGCTGGCGTTGTTCACACCTTTTCAGGTGGGCAACATCGGGTGCGGCAGCGGGGGAACGGCCCCGGAGGGGCGGTTTGCAGTGCCCAGGTGCCAGGCGTCGAGCCAGGCGGGCAGTGTGTTCGACGGTTCAGCACCCAGCCCGCGCACCACGCAGCCCCCGGCGGCTCCCGCCTCGGCCACGGCCTGCAGCTGGGCCGGTTCAAGGATGCCGCCAATGCCCACCACCGGCGCGGGCGCCATGTGGGCCCACCAGGCCAGGTTGTCCAGGCCTTGCGGCCGCCAGGGCATGTCTTTGGTGGTGGTGGCCCACACGGGGCCGCAGGCGATCAGGTCGGGTGCCATGCCCGCCGCGCGGCACAGCTCCCACAGGCTGTGCGAACTCAGGCCGAGCGTCACGCCCCGCTGCCGGGCGGCCTGAAGCTGCCCGTGGTCTTCGGGTGTGAGGGCCAGCAGGTCTTCCTGGCCCAGGTGCAGTGCGCGCGCGCCGGCCTGCAGCGCGAGCCGCCAGTGGTCGTTGACCACCAGCGTGGCGCCGGCGGCATCGGCCACGCGCTGGCTGCGCTGGATGGCCTGTGTGAGTTGCGCGGCCCAGGTCGTGTCGTCCAGGCCCGCCGGGCGCTTCATGCGCAGCTGGATGGTGGGCGCGGTGGGCCTCGCGCTCAGGACGGCCTCCACGCGCTCGGCGCTGTCCACGATGGCGTAGACGCCGGGAGCCGGGCCCCGGTGCGGCGCCGGCCAGGCGACGGGGGCCTGTTCGCCCAGGCTCAGGTGGGGCAGCAGCGACGGATCGGTGCCAAAGCCTGGCATCGCCACCACCGGCCCCGCGCCCTGGCCCACGGCGCGGGCTTGGCGCAGCGCGTGGGTGGTGGCCATCTTGGCGAGCACAGCTGCGTCGGCCGCCACGAAGCCCCGCGCCAGCGCGGCGGCCAGCGACGTGGCGAAGGTGCAGCCGGTGCCGTGGTTGTTCGTGCTGTCCACGCGCGGCAGGCTCAGCCAGCCGTGCGCATGCGGGGTTTGCAGCCAGTCGAGCGAGAGCTGGGGCGTGGCCGTGTCGCCGCCGGTGATCACCACGGCCTGCGCGCCGAGCTGCTGCAAGGTGGCGGCGAGCGCGGGCACGGTGTTGCTCCCCCGGCCGCCGAGCAGGACCACCGCCTCGTTCTGGTTCGGCGTGACCACGTTCGCGCGCGGCAGCAGCTCGTCGCGGTAGACCTGCAGCAGCTCGGCGTCGGCGAACCCCGCGCCCGTGCTGGCGCGCAGCACCGGGTCGATCACCAGCTTGAGCGGCGCGCGCCGCCGCAGCCGATCGACCCAGGTGGCCACCAGCCGCGCGTGGGCCGCGCTGCCCAGCAGCCCGGTCTTGATCACGCTGGGCGGCATGTCGTCCGCCAGCGCCGCGAGTTGTGCGTCCAGCAGATCGGGCGGGATCGGTTGAACCTGCGTGACGGCCACGGTGCTCTGCGCGGTGACCGCCGCCACCACCGGGCACAGGTGCACGCCGAAGGCATCGGCCGCGCGCTGGTCGGCCGACAGGCCGGCGCCGCCACCGCTGTCGGTGCCGGCGATGCTCCAGATGATGGGTGTCATGGTCAATTGATCAGAAAAGGGTGCCCGCTGACGGGCGTGCTCGCCACCGCCATGTCCTGCGGCGCCATCACGCCGGCCTCGTACGCCGCGCGACCGGCCTCAATGGCCAGACCAAAGGCGCGCGCCATGCGCACCGGGTCCACCGCCTGGCTCACGGCCGAGTTGAGCAGCACCGCGTCAAAGCCCAGCTCCATGGCCGCCGCCGCGTGGGAGGGTGCACCGATGCCGGCGTCCACCACCAGCGGCACGCCGGGCAACCGTGCGCGCAGCGTGCGCAGCGCGAACGGGTTGATGAGCCCCTGGCCGGAACCGATGGGCGCGCCCCAGGGCATCAGCAGCTCGCAGCCTGCGTCCAGCAGGCGCTGGCAGGTCACGAGGTCGTCGGTGCAGTAGGGGAACACCGCGAACCCGTCTTTAGTGAGTTGGGCGGCGGCTTCCACCGTGCCCCAGGGGTCGGGCTGCAGGGTGTGTTCGTCGCCCACCACCTCGAGCTTGATCCAGTGCGTGCCATACAGCTCGCGCGCCATGTGCGCCAGCGTGATGGCCTCGCGCGCGGAGCGGCAGCCGGCCGTGTTGGGCAGCAGGTGGGCACCATGCTCCTGCATGGCGGTGCGGATGATCTCCACAAAGCCGTTGTCGCCACCCGCGGCCAGCGTGCGCTTGAGGCCCACGGTGACGATCTGCGTGCCGCTGGCGGCGATGCTCTCCGCCAGCACCTGCGGCGAGGGGTAGCCCGCCGTGCCGAGCAGGAAGCGGCTGCTGAGTTCGACGCCGTACGGCGCCCAGGTCTGCGTTGCATTGCTCATCTGTTCAGCCTCCGACGATGGCTTGGAAGGTCAGCACGGTGTCGCCGGCCGACAACCGCGTTTGCACGCGCAACGCGCGAGGCACGAACTCGCCATTGACTGCGGTGGCCACCTTGCCGATGTCCACTCCCTGCATATCCAGCAGCGCGGCCAGCGTCAGGCCATCCGTGCAGGGCAGGGTGAGTTCGTTGAAACGCAATGTCGTGTCGGGCGGGGACAGGGTGTCAGGCATGGGTCACCTCGTTCTCCATACAGGCCAGAGCCGCCAAAGCGTCCTGCACCAGCGCCGGCGCGAGCAGCCAGCCGTGGCGGAACAGGCCGTTGATGCGCAGCAGGCCGGGCTCGTTGTGGGTGTGGGGCTCGTTGTCGGGCAGGGCGGGGCGCAGGTTGGTCTCCAGGTGCACGATGCGCGCCTCGGCCAGCTCGGGGATCACGCTCTGCGCCGCGGCCATCAGCTCCACCGCGCTGCGCAGGCTCACCGGCGAGCGGTCTTCGCTCTCGATCTCGCTGGCGCCGATGACGATGTGGTCACAGGGCCGGGGCACGATGTAGACGCGGTGGCGCGGGTGCAGCAGGCGCACCGGGCGGTGCAGCGTCACGCCCGGGGCCTGCAGCCACACCACCTCGCCGCGCACGCCGCGCACCGGCGCATCGGGCCGGGCGCCCACACCGCGCACGTCGATGGCCAGGTCGAAGCGCGGCGACGAACCGTCGTCCAGCCGCAGCTGGCCCGGGGTCACCTCGTGCACGCGGGTGTTCCAGCGCCAGCGCACGCGGGGCGACGCCGCGCACAGCGCCGGCAGCATCTGCAGCGGCAGGACCTGCCCCTCGCCCGGCAGCAGCCAGGCGTGCAGGCGCGGGTCGATGCTGGGTTCCAGTGCGCTCAGGGCCGCGCGGTCCAGGGCTTGCGGCGTGGGCAGCCCGGCGGCCAGGTTCGGCGCGGTTTCCAGGCGCGCGAGCACGCGGCGCGCGGCGCCCAGGTCGCTGCCGTGGGCCAGCAACAGGCTGCCGAGCGCACGGAAGTGGATGTCGGCCGGCGCCGCTGCGCCCGGCGCGGGCGCGCAGGCGGTGCAGGTGCCGCAGGCCTCGGGCAAGGCGCTGGCCGCCGCCGGCGTTTGGCTCAGCGCCTGGGCGATCTCGCGCCACAGCGCGATGGAGCGCCAGCCCAGCTCGGCCACCCGCGGGCCGCTGGTCTCCAGCTCGGCGAGCGGGCTGAGCATGCCCGCGGCCGTGAACGCCGCGGCGCCCCGGCCGTCGCTGGTGGCCTGCGGCCCATCGGCCGGGTCGAACACGGTGACCTCGTGCGTGGCGCCCAGCCGCCAGGCCAGCAAGCGGCCGAGCAGGCCGGCCCCTGCGATCCCGATGGACGCCATGGCTCAGCCCTTGGTGGTGATCGAGGACACGGGCACGTAGAACTCGCCGCCCACGGCCTTGAACTCCGCGCTCTTCTGCGCCATGCCCTCGCTCAGCGCCTGCTCGTCGCTCACGCCCTTGGCGGCGGCGTAGTCGCGCACGTCCTGCGTGATCTTCATGCTGCAGAACTTCGGCCCGCACATGGAGCAGAAGTGCGCCTCTTTCGACGAGTCCTTGGGCAGGGTTTCATCGTGGTAGTCCTCGGCGGTCTGCGGGTCCAGGCCGAGCGCGAACTGGTCGCGCCAGCGGAATTCAAAACGCGCCTTGCTCATGGCGTCGTCGCGGGCGCGGGCACCGGGGTGGCCCTTGGCGATGTCGGCGGCGTGGGCCGCGATCTTGTAGGCAATGATCCCCTGCTTCACGTCGTCGCGGTCGGGCAGGCCCAGGTGTTCCTTGGGCGTCACGTAGCAGAGCATGGAGGTGCCCATCCAGCCGATCATGGCCGCGCCCACGGCCGAGGCGATGTGGTCATAGCCCGGTGCGATGTCGATCGTCAGTGGGCCGAGTGTGTAGAACGGCGCTTCGTGGCAGTGCTTCAGCTGCTCGTCCATGTTGGCCTGGATCAGGTGCATGGGCACGTGGCCGGGGCCTTCGATCATGGTCTGCACGTCGTGCTTCCAGGCCACCTGGGTCAGTTCGCCCAGCGTCTTCAATTCCGCGAACTGCGCTTCGTCGTTGGCGTCCGAGGCGCTGCCGGGGCGCAGGCCGTCGCCGAGCGAGAAGCTCACGTCGTAGGCCTTCATGATTTCGCAGATTTCCTCGAAGTGCGTGTAGAGGAAGTTTTCCTTGTGGTGCGTGATGCACCACTTGGCCAGGATGGAGCCGCCGCGCGAGACGATGCCGGTGCGGCGCTGCGCGGTGAGGTGGATGTAGGCTAGGCGCACGCCGGCGTGGATGGTGAAGTAGTCCACACCCTGTTCGGCCTGCTCGATCAGCGTGTCGCGGTAGATCGCCCAGGTCAGGTCTTCGGCCACGCCGCCCACCTTCTCCAGTGCTTGGTAGATCGGCACCGTGCCGATGGGCACCGGGCTGTTGCGCACGATCCAGTCGCGCGTGGTGTGGATGTTCTTGCCGGTGGACAGGTCCATCACGTTGTCGGCGCCCCAGCGGATCGCCCACACCAGCTTGTCCACTTCTTCCTCGATGCTGGAGGTGACGGCCGAGTTGCCGATGTTGGCGTTGATCTTGACCAGGAAGTTGCGCCCGATGGCCATGGGCTCGACCTCGGGGTGGTTGATGTTGGCCGGGATGATGGCGCGACCGCGCGCCACTTCGTCGCGCACGAACTCGGGCGTGAACACGTCGGGAATGCGCGCGCCCATGGGGTTGCCGCGCAGGCGCGCTTCACGCGCCGGGTCGCCCAGGTACTCGCGCATCCACTCGCGCTTGCCGTTCTCGCGCAGGGCCACGTACTCCATCTCGGGCGTGACGATGCCCTTGCGCGCGTAGTGCATCTGCGAGACGTTCATGCCGCTCTTGGCGCGGCGCGGTGTGCGCTGCAGGCCGGCGGCCTCGGCGCGCAGGGCCTCGATGCGTTCGATGGTGGTGCCGTTCTGTGCGGCCTCGTTCTTGATGCCGTCGTCCAGCGCGGCGCGCTGGCGGCCCTCGTAGCTTTCGGTGTCACCGCGCGCCGCGATCCAGGCGCCGCGCACGTCGGCCAGGCCGGTGCGCACGTCGATGGCGGCGGTCGGGTCGCTGTAGGGGCCGGAGGTGTCGTACACCGTGACCTGCTCACCGTTGGACAGCAGGATCTCGCGCATGGGCACGCGGATGCTCTGATTCGAGCCGGGCACGTAGATCTTGCGCGAAGCGGGGAAGGGCTCGCGGCTGAGGGCGAACTGGTCTGCGAAGGGAATCTTGTCGGGGGCGTTCATGGCGGCGGTCTCCTGTTGGGGCTGTGGATGCTCCGGAGACCGCCCGTCAAAACATGCACCCGGGCCCACGGGTGGCGTGGACGGACCCGTCGCACGAGGGACGGGTCGGGGATGCAAGCCCTGGGGGCTGCGCTCTTCTTTCGCTGGTACTAGCCAGATCAAGTTCACGGGTTCGGTGTTTCAACCATCTCAGCGCCAGACCTTGCGGTCTGTGCACCCCGGAGCAACATGCAGTATAGCGGACGTGCAGCGGCCATGTTCCTTGCCAACGTCGCCCCCCGGTGCATGGCGTCGACAAGCCGCTCACAGAACTTCAGCCAGGGCGCCCGGCGGACGCGGGCAAGCGGGGCATGAAGAAGCCGGATCAGCCCTCTTGGGGGCCGCAGCCCGGCTGGAGCGGGTGCTAGCGTTCGATGGCCAGCAACTCCACTTCGAAGGTCAGCGTGGCGTTGGGGGGAACCACGCCGCCCGCGCCTTGCTGGCCATAGGCGCTTGCCGGCGGGCAGGTCAGGGTGGCCTTGGCACCCACCGGGATGTGCTGGAAGCCTTCGGTCCAACAGGGGACCACGCGGTTCAGCGGGAAACTGGCGGGTGTGCCGCGCTTGTAGGAACTGTCAAATTCCTTGCCGTCGGCCAGCGTGCCACGGTAGTGCACCTTCACGGTGTCCGTGGCTTTGGGTGTGGCGCCCGTGCCTGGCGCGGTCAGCAACACCTTCACGCCGGAGGGCAAGGTCTTCGCCTCCAGGGCCAGTGCAGAACCGCAGGCCAGGGCCAGCGCGCCCAAAACAAATAGAGATTTCAAGGGAGTGCTCCGGGGTTGAACAGCGGCCGAGTGTAAGGCGGCGAGGGCCCCTGTTCGCGTGTCGCCTGGATGCCCTGGCGTGCGCCGTGTCGATCGGTGCTGGCTGCTGCCCGAGGGCCGCAAGACCTGCTGGCGTCGCACGGTCACGTCAATGCGCCACGGTCGGTTGGCGTGAGCCGGCGCAGGCCCTTCTGGCCCACTTGATGCCCTCGAACCAGAACACGCTGAACAGGCCCAGCCCGCCGGCGGCGGCCAGCTCGTGCGCCGGCAAGGGCGCGAAGCGCAGCACGTCCACCGCCCAGGGCACATACAGCGACGCCAGCAGCAGCGCCAGGGCCAGGCCCACCACCACCCAGAGCGTGGTGTTCGGCGTGCGCAGCGTGGCCCAGAGCGGCCTCGTGGCCGAGCGGTTGGAGAGGATCAGCGCCAGGTTGCCCACCACCAGCGTGGCGAAGGCAAAGGCGCGGGCTTCTGCCTCGGGCAGCCGGGGCGCCGCCCAGGCAAACGCGCCCATCACCGCCGCCAGCACGCCCAGGCCCTGCAGCAGCGCCAGCCACAGGGTGACGCCGCCAAACAGCGGCGCGCTGGCGTCGCGCGGCGGGCGCTGCATCACGTCGCTCTCGGCCGGTTCGTTCTCGAAAGCGATCGAACAGGCCGGGTCGATGATGAGTTCAAGCAGGGCGATGTGCATCGGGAACAACAGCGCCGGCCAGCCCAGCAGCACCGGCAGCAGCGCCATGCCGGCAATCGGCACGTGCACCGCGAGGATGTACGACATCGCCTTGCGCAGGTTGTCGAAGATGCGCCGCCCCAGCCGCACCGCGCGCACGATGGCCGCGAAGTCGTCGTCCACCAGCACCAGCGAGGCCGACTCGCGCGCCACGTCGGTGCCGCGTTGGCCCATGGCCACGCCCACGTGCGCGGCGCGCAGGGCCGGTGCGTCGTTCACGCCGTCGCCCGTCATGGCGACGATGTCGCCGCGCGCTTTCAGCGCCTGCACGATGCGCAGCTTCTGCTCGGGCGCGATGCGCGCGCACACGCTCACGTTGGCCATGCGCTCGCGCAAGGCTTCGTCGCTCAGCGTGGCCATCTCGTCGCCCGAGAGCACCTCGGCGGCCGACTCCGCCAGCCCCGCCTGCCGCGCGATCGCCTGTGCCGTGGCCGGGTAGTCGCCGGTGATCATCACCACGCGGATGCCGGCCGCGCGGCACTCGGCGATGGCCGCGGGCACCTGCGGGCGCACCGGGTCCGCCAGGCCCAGCAGGCCGACGAACGTGAAGTCGAAATCGTGCTCGTTGGCGGGCCAGTCCTGGCCTTCGAAGCGGCCCTGGGCCACGGCGAGCACGCGCAAGCCCTCGGCGGCGAGTTCGTCCAACACGCTGGCCACGTGCGCTTTCTGCGCGGCGTCGAGGTGGCACAGGTCCATCACCGCCTCGGGTGCGCCCTTGGCGGCCACCGTCTGCGTGGTGCCGTCCGACGCCGCCCACACATGCGACATCGCGCGCAGCGCCGGGCTGAGTGCGTAGGTCTGCACCAGCCGCCAGTCGCGGTGCAGGTGTTCGGTGTCGGTCAGGAAGCGTTCGCCGAGCTGGTGAAACGCCTTCTCCATCGGGTCGAACGGGTCCACCACGCTCGCCAGGATCGAAAACTCCACCAGCGTGTGGAAGGCTTCGGGCAGGAGTGACTCGCCCCCGGCCTCCAGCGCCAGCCGGTCGGGCAGCGCCACACCGCCCGCCGCCAGGTGCGTCACCGTCATGCGGTTGCCGGTCAGCGTGCCGGTTTTGTCGCTGCACAGCACGGTGGTCGCGCCCAGGGTTTCGATGGCGTTGATGCGGCGCGTGAGCACGCCTTCCTTCGACAGGCGGCGCGCGCCCAGCGCCGGAAACACGGTCATCACCACCGGGTACTCCTCCGGCAGCATCGCCATGGCCAGCGCGATGCCCGCCAGCAATGCCTGCAGCCAGTCGCCCCGCACCAGGCCGTGCACCAGCACCAGCGCCAGGCTGAGGGCCAGCGCGAGCAGGGCCAGGTGGCGCACCAGCTGCGCCGTCTGCTTCTGCAGGGGCGAACGTTCGTTGTCCAGCGTGCCCAGCGCCGTGCCGATGCGACCGATCTCGCTGCGAGCGCCGGTGGCCGTGACACGCGCCACCGCATGCCCCTGCACGATCAGCGTGCCCGCGTACACGCTGGGCAGGTCGTCGCCGCCGGGGCGGGCGCGCGCGGCGTCGCCGGCCTGCGGGTTCGCCGCCAGCTCCGGCGCCAGCGCTGCCCGCTTGCTGACCGGCACCGGCTCGCCGGTCAGCAGCGATTCGTCCGCCTGCACGCCGTCGGCCGACACCAGCAGGGCGTCGGCCGGCACGCGGTCGCCTTCGCTCAGTTGCAGCAGGTCCCCGCGCACCACGTCGCGCCCGGCGATGCGCTGCGGCGCGCCGTCGCGAATCACCAGCGCGCGCGGGCTGGTCAGGTCGCGCAGCGCTTCAATGGCGCGCTCGGTCTTGCCCTCCTGGTACAGCGTCAGCCCCAGCGTGATGACCACGAAGCCGAACAGCGTCAGGCCCTCCTGCAGGTCGCCGAACACCATGTAGAGCGTGCCGGCCGCGAGCAGCAGCAGGAACATCGGCTCGCGCACCGTGTCGCGCGCGATGGACAGCAGGCTGCGCTGCTGTCCGCCGGGCAGGGCGTTGGGACCGTCTTCGGCAAGGCGCTGCGCAGCGTCTTTCGCGGACAGGCCGGCCCCGGTGTCGGGGGCCGGTGTCGCGGGGGGCGGTTCCGGGGCGGCGGGCTGGGGTGGGGTCAAGGGCATGTTCAAGGTTGGCGCAGCCACTCATGCTTGCATTCTGACTCCGGCTTCGGCATGGTGCAGTGTCGGTTCGGTGTCGAACAGACGTGTCGCTTCACGGAAGCCATCTTTGAAGCCGAACCCCCACCCTCAAGGAAGGAACCTGCCATGTATGGATTCACCACCACGCTCAGCGGCGTCTCGTTTGACGATGCGCTCGCCCGGACCACGCAGGCGCTCAAGGCCGAAGGCTTTGGCGTGCTGAGCGACATCGACGTGCAAGCCGCGATGAAAGACAAGCTCGGCGAAGACATGCCGCCCTACCGCATCCTCGGCGCGTGCAACCCGCCGCTGGCGTTTCAGGCCTTGCAGGCGGTGCCCGACATCGGGTTGCTGCTGCCGTGCAATGTGATCGTGCGCGAGGTGGAGCCCGGTCAGGTCGTGGTGGGCTTCCTGGACCCGCAGGTCATGGTGACACTGGTCGGCGGCGCCGGCGTGAAAGCCGTGGCCGACGAGGCCGAACAGCGCCTTCGAAGGGTCTGCGCCAGCCTCAGCGGGAACGGCGCTCCAGCCTGAAGGCACCGCTCGCCCCGGGGCCTGACCCGCGCTGAAGCGCCCGGGGTGCATCCGCGCGGTCCCTCCCGATCCGTTCCTCCCCCGGCCTGAAGCGGCCGGGTCGCCTTCGGCGAGAATGTGCGGCCTTCTCGGAGGGAGAGGGAATCAACAGGGAGGAACGATGAAAAAACTGGTCTGGCTGGCCGCGCTGGTGGCGCTGTTTTACGGCCACAGCCGCTGGATGTTGTCGGAGAGCCGGGTGCTGCGGTGGATCGAGGCGCACGAACAGGCGGTCTTTGAACAGAAAGAGGGCGTCTGCAATCACTTCAGCTTCGACACCGAGGTCAGCGTGCGGGCCGTGCACGCCAAGGGCGAGTGGCAGCTGGACGGCGACAGGGCCTATGTGTGCGACTACATCAAGGCCGCGAACGCCACCGTGCGCCTGCTCAAGCCCGCGATCTCCACCGACACCCAGCTGGTGAGCGTGCAGCGCTCGGGCTTTCCCTGGATGTCGGCCGAGGTCAAGGTCAAACAAGCAACGCAGTTTGATCTGCCCGGTAGGCCCGCGCTGACCGAGACCGGCGAGACCACCTATGTCCTGCGCCGCACCATCAAGACCGTGCAGATCGCCAAGATGACGACCCGCAGCGAGGGGAATTTCCCCCGTTGAAACCACCACAAACACAGAGGAGGAACCCATGAGAAAGCTGTTCTGGATCGGCGTGCTCGCCGCCGCGTTTTACGGCCACAGCCGTTTCGTTTTTTCCGAGCCGGCCATGATGAACTGGTTGCAGAAGCAGGAAAACCTGGCCCTGAAAGGCGCAGACGGCATGTGCGATGCCTACGCCCAGGACATCAAGGTGAACCTGCGCATGCAGACTGCGCGCGGGGAGGCGACAGTCGAAGGCGGCAAGGACGACCTCTGCAATCACCTGAAAGACGCCAGTGCCGCCCTGCGGGTGACCCAGCCGAGCCTGAACATCAACAACGAGCTGCTGAGCCTGGAACCCTCGGGCTTTCCCTGGATGTCGGCCACCGTCAAGGTGCGCCAGACCTCCACCCTGCAGATGCGCGGTGCGCCCCTGATGACCGAGGTGAGCGACAGCACCTACGTGGTGAAGCGCACGCTCGAAGGCCGCCAGATCACCTCCATCGACGCCGACAGCACGGTGTCGCTGAGCCGCTGAGCGCGGGTCTGCTGAGCGATGGCCTCGCGTGCCGTGGTGGCTGGTTTCCGCGGCGGATGGGGCATGGTGGGACGGCATGTTGTCCTACACGCACACGCGGTGGTCGCCGATGAGGGCGTGCCCGGGGGATTCCTAGACTGAGCGCACTCGGTTGGGTAGCGCACAGACCCACCGACGTTTTCACCCCACGCTTGCGTGAACATTGAAAAGGAATCCCCATGAACAAGCACAACCTCAACCGCATGGCCCTGCTGGTGGCGTCGGTCACCCTGGCGTCTGCCGCCGCGGCCCAGACCGTCGACAACTGGACGAACGGCGGTGGCGACCTGGTCTGGCGCAACGGCAGCAACGAGCTGTGCTGGCGCAACAACTTCTGGACACCGGCCACGGCCCATCCGGACTGCGACGGCGCCATCAAGCCGCTCCCGCCCGTGGCCGCCGCGCCGGCCCCCGCGCCGGAACCTGCCCCCGCACCGGCCCCGGCGCCGCCAGCTCCGGTGGTGGCGGCCCCCGCACCGGTGCTGACCATGACCCTGCAGGCGGGGACCCTGTTCGACTTCGACAAGTCGGTCATCAAGCCGGCCGGCAAGGCCGCCCTGGATGGCCTGGTCGCGGACATGGCCAAGGTCGACGTCGAAACCATCATCGCGGTCGGCCACACCGACGCGATCGGGACCGACACCTACAACCGCTTGCTGTCGATCCGCCGGGTCGAGGCGGTGAAGGCCTACCTGGTGAGCAAGGGCGTGCCGGCCGACCGCATCAAGACCGAAGGCAAGGGCGAGTCGCAGCCGGTGGCGTCCAACCAGACCCGCGACGGTCGCGCCCAGAACCGCCGCGTGGAGATCGAGGTGGTGGGCACCCAGAAGCCTTGATGCCCGAGGGCGGGTCCGTTCCGGTCCCGCCCCCGATCAGGCGGCCGCGCTGCCCTCCGCGAGCTTCACCACCGCCCACAGCACGCGGTTGGCCGGCGTGGGCACACCCAGCGCCTCGCCGCGTCGCACCACGTATCCGTTGAGAAAATCGATCTCGCTGGGTTTGCCACGCATCAGGTCCTGCGCGGTGGACGAGAACTGGCTGGGCATGGTCTCGGCGATGCGGCGCACGGCGGCGTCCACGTCGCCGGGGAGCGTCACGCCGTCGGCCGCCGCCACGGCGCGGCACTCGGCGACCACGTCGCGCATCACGTCCGGCACGCCGGGGCGTTGCACCAGCTCGCCATAGGGGATGCGGCCGACGGCCGAGAGCGCGTTGTAGGCGCAGTTGAGGATGAGTTTGGCCCAGAGCGCGCCGCGCACGTTGTCGCTGACCTCGGTGGGCACGCCGGCGGCGATGAGGGCCCGGGCCACCGCGTCGCTGGTGGGCGAGGGCTCGATCACCAGTTCACCGCGCCCGTGGTGGCGCAGGTGGCCGGGGCCGGCCATTTCGGTGGCCACGTAGACCACGGCGGCGGCCACGCTCACCCCCGGCAGCACGGCGCGCAGCCGCTCGGCGTTGTCCACGCCGTTCTGCAGGCACAGCACCAGCGCGCCCGGCGCCAGGTGCTCTCGCATCTGGGCGCCGGCGGCT
Organism: Hydrogenophaga sp.; assembly: GCF_018780075.1. Classification (GTDB taxonomy): domain Bacteria; phylum Pseudomonadota; class Gammaproteobacteria; order Burkholderiales; family Burkholderiaceae_C; genus Hydrogenophaga. The sequence continues at coordinate 19,770 of NZ_JADMKB010000123.1, read as the reverse complement.
TCGGTGTCGGGCGACTTCACCGCGAACAGCACCAGGTCGGCACCGGCCACGGCGGACGCTTCGGTGCTGGCGGCCAGCGGCACCGCCTCGTCGAACGTGAGGGTCTGCATGCGCAGGCCGTGGGCCTGCACGGCCTGCACGTGCGGCGGCCGGCCAATGAGCGTGACGCGGTGGCCGGCGCGGGCCAGCATGCCGCCGTAGAAACAGCCGACGGCGCCGGCGCCGAGCACGGCAACGGAGAGGGTGGGGGCGGTGGAGGTCATGTGTGATTTTAGGAACGCCTGGGCATGTGCGGCTTGCGGTTGGCACTGCACTTGCTAAAGTGGGTGCAGAGGCTGAGCGTTTTTCGGGCGTGTCCGAGCAACGCGTCAAAACGTGCCCGATCAAGGCGCAAAGCACAGCCATAGCTCTGGCTATGGCGCGCATTTGCAACGCAGAGCGGGTGCGTTTTGGCGTGGTGAGCGGGCATGAGCGAAAGACGCTCAGCCTCTCAGGCCACGGGGCCGACACCACGTCGGCTCCGGCGGGTTCGCCAGCGATGGCTGTTTCCAAGCTTCCAAGGTGCGCACATGTCTGCAGAAACCCCGTCACCCGACGTTCCCGAGGCCGTCGCGCCTGCGTCGCCCAACACGCCGCACCCGCGCCACATCCGGCTCACCTCGCACTCCGGCGGGTTCGGGGCGCTGCCCATCGTGTGGGGCGCGGCGACGGCGCGCGAGCGCGGGCCGGTGGTGGGCACCACGCTCAACGTCTCGAACCGCAACGTGATCGGCACCCACAGCGGCAGCTACAGCGTGTACCGCGCGCTGGCCGTGGCGGCGGGGGCGCTCAAGCGCGAGCACCGCGCCGACCTCACCAACACCGCGCCCACCGACGTCATCGGCCCCTACCCGCAGTGGGCCGACCCGGGCAAGATCGTCAGCATGGACCCCTGGGGCGCGGTGATCGCCGACGCCTACGCCACCGAACTGGAGGCGGGCTACGACATCCGGCCCACCATCGCCGTGACCAAGGCGCACGTGATCCTGCCCGAGGTGATCGACGCGCTGCAAAAGGGCCGGCTCAAGCCCGACGGCCAGTTCCTCACCGCGGGCGGCGCGGCCGTGGTGACCAAGGTGGCGGTGGAGCCGGTGTGGTACCTGCCGGGTGTGGCGAAACGCTTCGGCTGCACCGAGGCCGACCTGCGCCGCGTGCTGTTTGAAGAAACCGGCGGCATGTACCCCGAGCTGGTCACGCGCTCCGACCTGGAAGTCTTTCTGCCCCCGATTGGCGGGCAGACGGTCTACATCTTCGGCCACCCGCGCGACCTGGCCGACCCGACCGTGGAGCTCACGGCCCGCGTGCACGACGAGTGCAACGGCTCCGATGTGTTCGGCTCCGACATCTGCACCTGCCGCCCCTACCTCACGCACGCGATCGAGGAATGCATCCAGGGCGCGCAGCGAGGCGGCGTGGGCCTGGTGGCCTACTCGCGCAAGGAGGGCAGGGCGCTGGGCGAGGTGACCAAGTTCCTGGTCTACAACGCGCGCAAGCGCCAGGTGGGCGGCGACACGGCCGACCAGTACTTCGCGCGCACAGAGTGCGTGGCCGGCGTGCAGGACATGCGTTTCCAGGAACTCATGCCCGACGTGCTGCACTGGCTGGGCATCCGCAAGATCCACCGCCTGGTCTCCATGAGCAACATGAAGTACGACGCCATCACCGGCGGCGGCATCGAGGTGGGCGAGCGCGTCAACATCCCGGACGAGTTGATTCCGGCCGACGCGCGCGTCGAGATGGACGCCAAGATGGCGGCCGGCTACTTCACACCGGGCCTGGTGCCCGACGCCGACGAACTCAAGATCGCCAAGGGCCGGGGGTTGCACCCTTGAGCCTTGTCACACCGGATATGTCGAGCGCCGCCGGCGCGGTGGCCGCGCTGCGCTCCACCACGGCGATCCGCGAACGGGCCGGGCAACTGCTGGCCCGCGCCCGGGCCGGCGAATCCAGCCACTTCGCGGTCGACGATGCCGCCCTCGCGTCGGCCGCGCGCACCGTGGCCGAGCTCACGCGCCAGCGCTTCCCCGACCTGCGCATCCCGTACCACAGCCGCTGGCGCCATTTCGAAGCGGGCCAAGTGAACCGCGCGGCCCGGCTCGACGTCTTGCTGGGCCCGGTGGACGCGGCCGAGCGCGCCCGCACGCAGATCGACCTGGCGCTGGTGAGCGTGCTGCTCGACGCCGGCGCGGGCGCCGGGTGGGGCTACCGCGAGGCCGCCAGCAAGCAGACGTTTTCGCGCTCCGAAGGTCTGGGCGTGGCGAGCTTCCATGCGTTCACCGCCGGCCTGTTCTCCAGCGATCCGGCGCAACCCCTTCGGGTGGACGCAGCCGGCCTGGCCGCGTTGACGGCCGAGCGACTGGGCGAGGCCTTTCAGGTGAGCGCGCGCAACCCGCTGGTGGGCCTGGAGGGCCGCAGCGCCGTGCTGCGCCGCCTGGGCTCGGCCATGCGCGAACACGCCGACACCTACGGTCCGCTCGGCCGCCCCGGCGCGCTCTTCGATGCGCTGCGCAGTGGCCCCACCGTCGAGGCGCACGCCATCCTCATGGCCTTGCTCGACACGCTGTCCGGCATCTGGCCCGCGCAGAACGCCATCGGTGGCACCGCGCTGGGCGACTGCTGGTCCCACCCGGCCGTGCCGGGCGAGGGTCTCACCGCCGGCTGGATGCCGTTTCACAAGCTCTCGCAGTGGCTCACCTATTCGCTGCTGGAGCCTTTCGAATGGGCGGGTGTGCGCGTGCAGGGGCTGGACGCACTCACCGGCCTGCCCGAGTACCGCAACGGTGGCCTGCTGATCGACGCCGGCGTGCTGCGCCCGCTGCCCGCCGACCACGCCACGCGCACCTGGCAGGCCGGCGACACCTTCATCGTTGAATGGCGCGCGCTCACCGTGGCCCTGCTCGACGAACTCGCGCCTCTGGTGCGTGCCGAGCTGGGCCTGAGCGCGGCGCAGATGCCACTGGCCTGCGTGCTCGAAGGCGGGACCTGGGCGGCCGGCCGCCTGCTGGCGCTGCGCCTGCGCGGTGGCCTGCCCCCGCTCAACATCGCCAGCGACGGCACCGTGTTCTGAATCCGTTTCCATGACTCCGTTCCCGAACCATGAAGGCCACCCCACCATGAGCAACGTCCACCTCATCGACCACCCGCTGGTGCAGCACAAGCTCACGCTGATGCGCCGCAAGGACGCCAGCACCAACAGCTTCCGCCGCCTGCTCAACGAGCTGTCCCTGCTCATGACCTACGAGGTCACGCGCGACATGCCGATGCAGGACATTCAGATCGAAACGCCGCTGGAGACCATGACCGCCAAGGTGATCGACGGCAAGAAGCTGGTGTTCGTGTCCATCCTGCGCGCGGGCAACGGCATCCTGGAGGGCATGCTCAACGTGGTGCCCGGCGCGCGCGTGGGCCACATCGGCCTGTACCGCGACCCCAAGACGCTGACCGCGGTGGAGTACTACTTCAAGATGCCGTCCGACATGCCCGAGCGCGACGTGGTGGTGGTGGACCCGATGCTGGCCACCGGCAACTCGGCCATCGCCGCCATCGACCGGCTCAAGGAAACACGGCCGAAGTCCATCAAGTTCGTCTGCCTGCTGACCTGTCCCGAGGGCCTGGCCGCGCTGCAGAAGGCCCACCCCGACGTGCCGATCTACACCGCCGCCATCGACCGCCAGCTCAACGAGCACGGCTACATCCTGCCCGGCCTGGGCGACGCGGGCGACCGCATCTTCGGCACGCAGTGACGCCGCGTATGCTGGCGTCCTGACCTGAAAGGAATCCGTCCATGCCCAGCCTGCAAACCCTGCTGATGTTCGCCACCGCCTCGCTCGCGCTGGCGGCGATCCCCGGCCCCACCATGCTGCTGGCCCTGTCCAACGGCATGGGCGGTGGCCTGCGTCGCGCGGCCTGGGGCATGGCCGGCGCCAACCTGGGCAGCGTGATCATGATCAGCGTCGTCGCGGTGGGGCTGGGGGCGCTGCTGGCGTCGTCGGCCTGGCTGTTCGAAGCCGTGCGTGCGGTGGGGGTGCTCTACCTGCTGTGGCTGGCGGTGCAGCTCTGGCGCAGCCCGCCGCAGGACATGCGGGCGGCGCTGGCCCAGGTGCCGGGGCAGCAGGTGCAGGGCCGTGCGGCCTTCGTGCGCAGCCTGCTGGTGGCCCTGTCCAACCCCAAGTCGCTGCTGTTTTTCGCGGCGTTCCTGCCGCAGTTCGTGGACCCGGCGCAGGCGATGGTGCCGCAGTACGCGCTGCTCGGGGCGCTGTTCGTCGCCATCGACGCGCTGGTGATGGTGGCCTATGCCCTGGCCGGGCGGCAGGCGGTGCGCTGGCTATCGGGCGACGGCCTGCGCTGGCTGAACCGCGGCTGCGCGATGGGCATGGGCCTGCTGGCGCTGTTGCTGGCCAGCGTCCGCCGTCAGGCGGCCTGAAGGGGGCGCCGTGCTGGATCTGCTGATCACCCACGCCAACCTGCCCGACGGGCGCACCGATGTGTCCGTCGCGGTGCAGGACGGCCGCATCGTCGAGGTGGCCGCGGGCCTGCAGGCGCCGGCGCACGAGACCGTGGACGCCGCCGGCCAGCTGCTGAGCCCGCCGTTCTGCGACCCGCACTTTCACATGGACGCGACGCTGAGTTATGGCCTGCCGCGCGTGAACCAGAGCGGCACCCTGCTCGAAGGCATCGCGCTGTGGGGCGAGCTCAAACCGCTGCTGACCGAAGAAGCGCTGGTGGACCGCGCGCTGGCCTACTGCGACTGGGCGGTGGCCAAGGGCCTGCTGGCGATCCGCAGCCACGTGGACACCAGCGACCCCAGCCTGCTGCCGGTGCGCGCGATGCTGGAGGTGAAGCAGCGTGTCGCGCCCTACCTGGACCTGCAACTGGTCGCCTTCCCGCAGGACGGTGTGTTGCGCTCAAAGGGCGGTCTCGACAACCTGAAACGCGCACTCGATCTGGGCGTGGACGTGGTCGGCGGCATCCCGCACTTCGAGCGGACCATGGCCGACGGAGCGGCCAGCGTGAGGCTGCTGTGTGAACTCGCCGCCGAACGTGGCCTGCCGGTGGACATGCATTGCGACGAGAGCGACGACCCGCTCTCGCGCCACATCGAGACGCTGGCGTTTGAAACACAGCGCCTGGGCCTGCAGGGCCGCGTCAACGGCTCGCACCTGACCTCCATGCACAGCATGGACAACTACTACGTGAGCAAGCTGATCCCGCTGATCGCGGAAAGCGGCGTGAGCGCGGTCGCCAACCCGCTGATCAACATCACCCTGCAGGGCCGGCACGACAGCTACCCGAAACGCCGCGGCATGACGCGCGTGCCCGAGCTGATGGCGGCCGGCGTCACGGTGGCCTTTGGCCACGACTGCGTGATGGACCCCTGGTATTCGCTGGGCAGCGGCGACATGCTGGAGGTGGCCCACATGGGCCTGCACGTGGCGCAGATGACCAGCCAGGCCGGCATGCGCCAGTGTTTCGAGGCGGTGACCACGAACGCTGCGAAGGTGATGGGGCTCAAGGGTTACGGCATCGAAGCCGGCCAGGACGCGAGCTTCGTGCTGCTGCAGGCGCGCGACCCCATCGAGGCGATCCGCCTGCGCGCGACTCGGCTGAGGGTGTGGCGCCAAGGCGTGTTGCTGGCCGAGACACCGGCGGCGCAAGCGGCGCTCGCGTTGCCAGGCCGCCCGGACACCACGGCCTTCATGCCGCTGCGCTGAAGGTCCGGGCGGTCGGAAATCCGTTTTTCAGGGGGGTGGGCGAAACGGATTTCCGTTCGCCTGGACGCCCTGTGAGCGCCACAAACGCGGTTTGAGAGGGGTTTTGGGCCACATTGGAGCCCCATTCCTAGGGTTAATACCCACTGGCATGGCCTTTGCGCTGAAACCCCTCAACCACCCCATGACCATGATCCGTTGCCTGCCCCCCTTTCTGCTGATGTGCTGCGCCCTGGGCGCACAGGCCCAGACGCCGGTGCTCACGACACTGCAGAAGATTTCGCAGACGGCGACCATCAACCTCGGTCACCGCGAGTCGTCGGTGCCGTTCTCGTACTACGACGGCCGCCGCCAGGTGGTGGGCTATTCGCAGGACCTGATGCTGGCGGTGGCGGACAGCATCAAGAAAGAACTCAAGCTGCCGGCGCTGGCGGTCAAGCTGGTGCCGGTGACCTCGCAGAACCGCATCCCGCTGGTGCAGAACGGCTCGGTGGACCTGGAGTGCGGCTCCACCACCCACAACCGCGAGCGCGCGCGCCAGGTGGCGTTCTCGGTCTCCATCTTCCAGACCAGTTCGCGCCTGCTGACCCGGGTGGACTCGGGCGTCACCGGGCTGTCCGACCTGGGCGGGCGGCGCGTGCTGGTCACCGCCGGCACCACGAGCGAGCGCCAGCTCATGATGCACAGCGAGTCCACGGGCCTGAAGGTGGACATCGTCTCGGCCAAGGACCACGGCGAGGCGTTCGAGCAGCTGCAAAGCGGGCGGGCCGTCGCGTTCCTGATGGACGAGGCCCTGCTCTACGGGCTGCGCGCCAAGACCGACCGGCCCGAGGACTGGCGCGTGGTCGGCAAGCCGATGGCGACCGAGGTCTACGCCTGCATGCTGCGCAAGGACGACACGGCGTTCAAGGCCGTGGTGGACCGCAGCCTGACGCGGCTCATGCAGTCGGGTGAGGCTCTGAAGATCTACCGCCGCTGGTTCCAGAGCCCGATTCCGCCCAAGGGGCTGAACCTGAACTGGCCGCCGCCCGACGTTTTGCTCGACCTGTACCGGTCGCCGACCGATCAACCTCTGGGGTAGTCACCATGGCCAGTCTGAACCGGTTTTTCTGGGCCGCGGCCCTGGCGTCGGCGCCGCTGTGGGCGGTGGCCGGCCCGGTGCTGGACCGCATCCAGCGGGACGGCAGCATCGTGCTGGCCCACCGCGAATCGTCGGTGCCGTTTTCGTTCGTCGACGCCGACAAGAAGCCGGTGGGCTACGCGATCGACCTGTGCCTGAAGCTCACCGAAGCCGTGCGCAAGAAGCTGGCGCTGGAGACGCTCACCCCCCGCTTCGTGCAGGTCACGCCGGCCAACCGCATCGCCATGGTGGAAGAGGGCAAGGCCGACCTGGAGTGCGGCTCGACCACCAACAACGCCGAGCGCCGCGAGAAGGTGGCCTTCACGGTGCCGCACTACATCACCGGCGCCCGCTACCTGGTGCGCGCGGACAGCGCGGTGCAGGTGGTGCGCGACTTCAGGGGGCTGAAGCTGGTCTCCACCAAGGGCACGACGCCGCTGAAGGCGGTGAACCGCGCCAACAACGAATACCTGCTGGGCATCACCGTCCTGGAAGCCGACGACCACGCGCGCGCCCTCGAGATGGTGGAACGGCGCGAGGCCGACGGCTTTGCGATGGACGACGTGCTGCTCTACGGCCTGGCCGCGGGGCGGCCCAACCCCGGGCAGCTCAAGGTGGTGGGCAAGTTCCTGACCATCGAACCGCTGGCCATCATGCTGCCCAAGAACGACCCGCAGTTCAAGCAGGTGGTGGACGACGAGATGAAGCGGCTGATCCGCTCCCGGGAGGCGCACGCGATCTACGACCGCTGGTTCAGCCAGCCCATCCCGCCCGCCAACAAGTCCCTGAACCTGCCCATGAACTACCTGCTGAAGGATTTCTGGAAGTACCCCTCGGACCAGGTGCCCGGTTGATCCGGCCACGGTCATTCTTTTGTTTCCCCCACCCTCCCAACCTTTTGGAGCCTGTATGAAAAAGTCTTTGTTGATTGTTGCCGCCCTCGTGGCCAGCTCGGCCGCCGTGGCGCAGACCACCGACACCCTGAAGAAGATCAAGGACAGCGGGTCCGTGACCATGGGTGTGCGTGAAAGCTCGGGCGCCCTGTCCTACACGCTGGGCGACGGCAAGTTCGTGGGTTACCACGTGGAGATCTGCCAGAAGGTGCTGGCCGACGTGCAGAAGCAGCTGGGCCTGGCCAAGCTGGACATCAAGTACCAGCCGGTGACCTCGCAGAACCGCATCCCGCTGGTGCAGAACGGCACCGTGGACATCGAGTGCGGCTCCACCACCAACAACGCCGCGCGCCAGAAGGACGTGTCCTTCGCGGTCACGACCTTCGTGGAAGAGGTTCGCATCGCGGTCAAGGCCAACTCCGGCATCAGCAGCATTGCCCAGCTCAACGGCAAGAAGGTCGCCACCACCACCGGCACCACCTCCGTGCAGACCCTGCGCAAGAACGAGCGCGCCACCGGCGTGAACTTTGAAGAGGTCTACGGCAAGGACCACGCCGACAGCTTCCTGCTGCTCGAATCCGGCCGTGCCGACGCCTTCGTGATGGACGGCGCCATCCTGGCCGGCAACATCGCCAAGGCCAAGAACCCGGCCGACTTCAAGATCGTGGGTGAAGTGCTGTCGGTCGAGCCGATCGCCATCATGATCCGCAAGGACGACGCCGCCTTCAAGAAGGCCGTGGACGACAGCCTCAAGGCCATGATGAAGTCGGGCGACGTGGCCAAGCTGTGGACCAAGTGGTTCGAACAGCCCATCCCCCCGGCCAACACCAAGGTCGGCATGGTCGCCAACGAGAACACCAAGGCGGCCTGGGCCACCCCGAACGACAAGCCGATGGAAGACTATTCCGTCAAGAAGTAAGGCCCCCACACTCCGCCGCTGCGCGGGTCGTTGCCCCCCGAGGGGGCTGACCCGGCTTGGGGCGGCCCGGCGCCGGATCGGTCTCTCTCCGGCGTCGGGTTTGTTTTCTTATTCAGTTGAACTGGGGAATTCACCATGAGCACATGGGATTGGCAGGTGTTCTGCAAGGACACGATCGACGGTGAGGTCCGGCCCAGCTGTTTTGGCGAGGGCGGCGACATCACCTACCTGGACTGGCTGCTCTCGGCCTGGGGCTGGACGCTGAGCGTCGCCGTGCTGGCGCTGGTGGTGGCGCTGGTGGTGGGCGCGGTCATGGGCATTTTCCGCACCACGCCGAGCAAGGCGCTGGTGGCCATCGGCAACGTGTGGACCGAGCTGTTCCGCAACATCCCGCTGCTGGTGCAGGTGTTCCTGTGGTACCACGTGCTGCCGTCCCTGATTCCGCCGCTGCGCGAGGTGCCCAGTTTTCTGCTGGTGGTGTTCGCGCTGGGCTTCTTCACCTCCGCGCGCATCGCCGAGCAGGTGCGCGCCGGCATCCAGAGCCTGCCCAAGGGGCAGCGCTACGCCGGCCTGGCGATGGGCCTGACGCTGTCGCAGACCTACCGCTACGTGCTGCTGCCGATGGCGTTTCGCATCGTCATCCCGCCGCTGACCAGCGAGAGCATGAACATCATCAAGAACTCCTCGGTGGCGTTCGCCGTGTCCATCGCCGAGCTGACCATGTTCGCCATGCAGGCGCAGGAAGAAACCTCGCGCGGCATCGAGGTCTACCTCGCCGTGACCGGGCTGTACTTCATCTCCGCCTTCGTCATCAACCGCATCGCGCTGTTCATTGAACACAAGGTGCAGGTGCCCGGCATGATCGGAGGGCATTGACATGAATCTCGACTTTGCATTCCTCGACTGGTCGGTCCTGTCGAGCTTCGTGCTCAAGGGCCTGATCTTCTCGGTGCAGCTCACGCTGATCGCCATGGTCGGTGGCATCCTGCTCGGCACGGTGCTCGCGCTCATGCGGCTGTCGGGCAAGAAGTGGCTGGTGATGCCGGCGGCGTTCTACGTGAACACGCTGCGCTCCATCCCGCTGGTGATGGTGATCCTGTGGTTCTTCCTGCTGATCCCGCTGATGATCGGGCAGCCCATGGGCGCCGAGCTCTCGGCCATGATCACCTTCACGGTGTTCGAGGCCGCGTACTTCTCGGAGATCATGCGCGCGGGCATCCAGAGCGTGCCCAAGGGCCAGGTCAACGCGGGTTACGCGGTGGGCATGACCTACGGCCAGACCATGCAGCTGATCGTGCTGCCGCAGGCCTTCCGCAACATGCTGCCGGTGCTGATGACGCAGACCATCATCCTGTTCCAGGACACCTCGCTGGTCTACGCCATCGGTGCCTACGACCTGCTCAAGGGCTTCGAGGTCGCGGGCAAGAACTTCAACCGGCCGGTGGAGACCTACCTCGTGGCCGCCGTCGTCTATTTCGTCATCTGTTTCTCGCTGTCGATGCTGGTGCGTCGCCTGCAGAAGAAGATCGCCATCATCCGCTGAGGAGCCATTGCCATGATCGACATCAAGAACGTTTCCAAGTGGTACGGCAGCTTCCAGGTGCTGACCGACTGCACCACCTCCATCCAGAAGGGCGAGGTGGTGGTGGTCTGCGGCCCTTCGGGCTCGGGCAAGTCCACCCTGATCAAGACCGTCAACGCGCTGGAGCCTTTCCAGAAGGGCGACATCGTGGTGGACGGCGTCAGCATCGCCGACCCCAAGACCAATCTGCCCAGGCTGCGCAGCCGCGTGGGCATGGTGTTCCAGCACTTCGAGCTGTTCCCGCACCTGTCGGTGACCGAGAACCTCACGCTGGCGCAGATCAAGGTGCTGGGCCGCAACGCCGACGAGGCCAAGACCCGCGGGCTGAAGATGCTCGACCGCGTGGGCCTGATGGCGCACAAGGACAAGTTCCCCGGCCAGCTCTCGGGCGGCCAGCAGCAGCGGGTGGCGATCGCCCGCGCGCTCAGCATGGACCCGATCGTGATGCTGTTCGACGAGCCGACCTCGGCGCTGGACCCCGAGATGGTGGGCGAGGTGCTGGACGTGATGGTCAAGCTCGCGCAAGAGGGCATGACCATGATGGTCGTGACCCACGAGATGGGTTTTGCCAAGAAGGTCAGCCACCGCGTGATCTTCATGGACGCCGGCAAAATCGTCGAAGATTGCCGGCGCGACGAGTTCTTCGGGAACCCGGACGCGCGCTCGCCACGGGCCAAGGAGTTCCTGTCGAAGATCCTGGCCCACTGAGCTCTTCTTCCTGAGGTCGCCATCCACCCAGCACCGCCGTTCGGTCCGCCCCCACCCCCGCCACGCCGCCGGCCCGGGGTGGCCCTGCGACGCGCGCTGCTGGCGCTGGTGGCGCTGGCCCTCATCGCGGCGACGGGGTTCTGGGTTCATGAGCGCAGCCTGGCCCAGGGCGCGGCCAGCCTGAAGGCGGCCTCCAACGGCCGGCTCGATCTGTTCGCCTCGGTGGTCGAGGCCCGCGTGCGGCGCCTGGAGCCGGTGCCCGCCACCATCCAGCTCAACCCGGTGGTGGTGCGGCTGCTGCAGGTGCCCGGCGCGGCGCATGCCGCGGCGGCCAACGACTACCTCTCGCGCCTGAACGCCCACCTGGGCAGCCTGGCGGTGTTCGTGCTCGACGTGCGCGGCGTGGTGCGGGCTTCCAGCAACACCTCGCTGCGCGACGACAGCCTGCGCGGCGAGGACGTCTCCTACCGCCCCTATTACCTGGAGGCGCTGGCCGGGCGCTCGACGCGCCATTTCGCCATCGGCAGCGGGGGCCATGCGGGCTACTTTGCCTCGCACCCGATCTACGACGGCCCCCGGGTGGTCGGTGTGGCCGTGATCAAGATCGGCCTGGACGCGCTGGAGCAGACCTGGCCCATGCTGGGGGCGCCGGCGCTGGTGGCCGACGCCAACCAGGTGGTGATCCTGTCCTCGCAGCCCCAGTGGCGCTACACCTCGCTCGCGCCGCTGCCCACCGAGCGCCGGGTCGACCTGCAGCTGGCCCAGACCTATGGCGCGCTGCGCCTGCCCCTGTTTCCCCTGAGCGTGGAGCTGTCGGTGGACGAAGACTCCCAGGAGGTGCAGGGCCTGCTGCGGGGCGACGAGGCCCGGGTCGCGGCCGCGCTGGGCCAGGCGCGCAGCCGCGCGGACTTCATGGTGCTGGGCCGCTCGCTCGACGGCATGGACTGGCGCGTGCTGATCTTCACCAGCCTGGCCGCGGTGCGCCACCAGGCCCTGCTGGACGGCATCGGGGGCGCCGTGTCGGTGGCCTTCCTGCTGCTGCTGGCGCTGTACTGGGCGCAGCGCCAGCGCATCGAGCGCCAGAAGCTGGGCGCCAAGCGCCAGCTGGAGCAGGCCAACGCCGAGCTGGAGCAGGAGGTGGGCCGCCGCACCCAGGAGCTCACCGACGCCAACACCCTGCTGCGCAAGGAAGTGGCCGAGCGCGAGCAGACCGAGAAGACCCTGCGCGCGGCGCAAAACGAACTGGTGCACGCCGGCAAGATGGCCGTGCTGGGCCAGCTGGCGGCCAGCATCACGCACGAACTCACGCAGCCGCTGGGGGGCATCCGCACGCTGGCCGGCAACGCCGCCGAGTTCATGCGCCGCGGCAACCACGGCGCGGCGCAGGAGAACCTGTCCATCGTGGCCCGACTGGTCGACCAGATGGCGCGCATCATCGACCCGCTCAAGAGCTTTTCGCGCAAATCGAGCTCGCGTCCCGAGGCGACCGACGTGGGCCGCATCGTGGAGCAGGCGCTGTTCCTGTTCCAGCTGCGCCTGCGGCACGAGAAGGTCGAGACCGACAACCGCTGTGAACCGGGGCGCTGGATCGCCTGGTGCGATGCCAACCGGCTGGAGCAGGTGCTGGTCAACCTGGTCGGCAACGCGCTCGACGCCATGCGCGACGCACCGAGCAAGACGCTGCAGATCACCGCCGAGCTGCGCGCGGACCAGGTGCCGCCGGCCATCGCGATCCAGGTGCAGGACAGCGGCAAGGGCCTGAGCGAGGCCGACTTCGCCCACCTCTTCGAGCCCTTCTACACCACCAAGGCCACGGGCGCCGGCCTCGGGCTGGGCCTGGTGATCTGCCGCGACATTGCCGCAGAATTCAAGGGCAGCCTGACGGCGCACAACGCCCCGGGCGCCGGGGCCTGCTTCACGCTCACCGTGCCGCTCTGGCAAGCTTCCCTGCACCCGAAAACCCCCGTGACCCCATGAACCGCGCCCTGACCGTCCTTTTGGTGGAAGACGACGCCGCCGTGCAGCTGGGCTGTGTGCAGGCCCTGCAGCTGGCCGACATCCCCGTGCGCGCCTTCGATTCGGCCGAGGCCGTGCTGCCCCACATCGGCCCCGGACTGGCCGGCGTGATCGTGACCGACATGCGCCTGCCCGGGGCCGACGGCCTGTCGGTGATCTGCGAGGCGCGCGACATCGACCCGGACCTGCCGGTGATCATGATCACCGGTCACGGCGACGTGAACCTGGCGGTGCAGGCCATGCGCAGCGGCGCCTACGACTTCATCCCCAAGCCCTTTTCGCCCGAGCAGCTGGTGGAGGTGGTGCAGCGCGCGCTGGAGAAGCGCCGCCTGACGCTGGAGGTCGCCAACCTGCGCCGCGCGCTCTCGCTGAGCGAGGGCCTGGAGGGCCAGCTGGTCGGCCATTCCCAGGCGATCCGTCGCGTGCGCCAGCTGGTGATGGAGGTGGCCGATTCGCCGGTGGACGTGCTGATCCGCGGCGAGACCGGCACCGGCAAGGAGGTGGTGGCCCGCGCCCTGCACGAACATTCGCGGCGCCGCAAGGCGCCCTATGTGGCGCTGAACTGCGGCGGCCTGCCCGACTCATTGCTGGACAGCGAGCTGTTCGGCCACGAGGCCGGGGCCTTCACCGGGGCGCAGAAACGCCGCATCGGCCGCATCGAACACGCCCACGGCGGCACCCTGTTTCTGGACGAGCTCGAAAGCATGCCGCTGGGGGTGCAGGTGAAGCTGCTGCGCGTGCTGCAGGAACGCAGCCTGGAGCGCCTGGGCTCCAACCAGAGCCAGCCGGTGGACGTGCGCGTGGTCGCCGCGACCAAGGACGACCTGCTGGAGCGGGCCCGGCAGGGCAGCTTCCGCGCCGACCTGGTGTACCGCCTGAACGTGGTCAACATCGAGCTGCCGCCCCTGCGCGAGCGCCGCGACGACATTCCCATGCTGCTAGAGCACTTCATGCTGCTGGCGGCCAGCCGGTACGGGCGCCAGCAGCCGAAGGTGCCCCAGGCCCAGCTGCGCCAGCTCATGGCCCGCGACTGGCCAGGCAACGTGCGCGAGCTGCGCAACGTGGCCGATGCGCTGGTGCTGGGCGTGGGCCCGCAGTGGGTCTCACCGCACGGACCTGCGCCCGATGCCTCGGACCCCGAGGCCCAACCCACGTTGACCGAAACGGTGGATCAGTTCGAACGCAGCCTGATCGCCGATGCGCTGCAGCGCCACGCCGGCAACGTGGGCCAGACCGCCAAGGCGCTGAACGTGCCCAAGACCACGCTGGTGGACAAGATCAAAAAACACGGCTTGAGGTAGGCCCCCAGCCCTCCTGAGGCCCTTGCGGGGCCACTCAGTTCAGCGCCCGCAGCACCTCTTCGGCCGTGGCCGGCGCGTTCACCCGCAGCGCATCACCCCCCGCCTGCGCCACCGCGTCGCGCAGCGCCTCGTACACGCTGATGGCCAGCATGAACGGCGGCTCGCCCACGGCCTTGCTGCCGTGCACGTTGTCCTCGCGGTTGGCTTCGGGCCAGAGCTCCACCTTGAAGTGCGCGGGCACGTCGCCGGTGGCGGGGATCTTGTAGGTGCTGGGGGCGTGGGTCAGCAAATGCCCTGGTAATTTTTTCGCCGGGCCGCCCCAAGAAAAAATGGTCCCCCTCGGGGGGGCTGACGCTTGCGTCAGCTCAGGGGGCTCTTGTTCTTTCCAGACCAGCTGCTCGGTCGTCAGCCAGCCCATGCCCTGGATGAAACCGCCTTCGATCTGGCCGATGTCGATGGCCGGGTTGATGCTGTGGCCCACGTCGTGCAGGATGTCCACCTTCAACACGCGGCTTTCGCCGGTGAGCGTGTCGATGGCGACCTCGCTCACCGCCGCGCCGTAGGCGAAGTAGTAGAACGGGCGGCCGGTGAGCGTGGTCTTGTCGTAGTGGATCTTGGGGGTGCGGTAGAAGCCGTCGCTCCAGAGCTGGATGCGGTTGGCGTAGGCCGCGCCCACCACGTCTTCAAACCGGCGGGTGGACTTGTCCGTGATGACCTGGCCGCCCTCGAAGCGCACGGCACCGGCGCCCACGCCGTCGAGCCCGGCCACAAAAGCCGCGAGGTTCTGGCGCACCTGGCGCGCCGCGAACTGCGCGGCACGGCCGTTGAGGTCGGTGCCGCTGGAGGCGGCGGTGGCGCTGGCGTTGGGCACCTTGCTGGTGTCGCTGGCGGTGGCCAATACCTTCTCAAAAGGCACACCCAGCTCGTCGGCCACGATCTGTGCCACCTTGGTGTTCAGGCCCTGGCCCATTTCGGTGCCGCCGTGGTTCACCTGCACGCTGCCGTCGGTGTACACGTGCACCAGCGCGCCGGCCTGGTTGAACAGCGTGGCGGTGAAGCTGATGCCGAACTTGACCGGCGTGAGCGCCAGCCCCTTCTTGATGACGGGGCTCTGCGCGTTGAAGGCCTCGATCTGCTCGCGGCGTTCGCGGTAACCGCTGGTGATCGCCAGGGTGTTGATCAGCGGGTCGAGGATGTTGTCTTCCACCGTCATCTGGTAGTGGGTGACGTTGCGTTCCTTGATGCCGTAGAGGTTGCGCAGCCGCACGTCCAGCGGGTCCAGACCCAGCGTGCGCGCGATGTCGCCCAGGATGCGCTCGATCACGATCACGCCCTGCGGGCCGCCGAAGCCGCGGAAGGCGGTGTGGCTCTGCGTGTTCGTCTTGCAGCGGTAGGAGTGGACCGCCACGTCTTCGAGGAAGTAGGCGTTGTCGGCGTGGAAGATGGCGCGGTCGGCCACGGGGCCCGAGAGGTCGGCGCTGAAGCCGCAGTTGACCAGCATCTCCAGCGCCAGACCACACAGCAGGCCGGTGTCGTCGAAGCCCACGCGGTAGTGGTACGCAAACGGGTGGCGCTTGCCGGTGATCATGAAGTCGTCGTCGCGGTCCAGCCGCAGCTTGACGGGGCAGCGCAGCTTGTTCGCGGCGATGGCGGCCCACACGGCCAGGTGGCCGGCCTGCGTTTCCTTGCCGCCGAAGCCGCCGCCCATGCGCCGGCATTCGACCGTGACCGCGTGGTTGGCCAGGCCCAGCGCGTGCGAGACCCAGTGCTGCACCTCGCCCGGGTGCTGGGTGCTGGTGTAGACCCACCACTGGTTCTGCTCCAGCGGCAGCACGTAGGCGACCTGGCCTTCGAGGTAGAAGTGTTCCTGGCCACCGACCTCGAACTGGCCTTCGAGCTGGTGCGGCGCACGCTTCAGCGCCGTTTTGGCATCCCCGCGCTGCACGTGCACGGGCGGCAGCACGTAACTCTCCAGCGCATGCGCCTCGTGCACGCTGAGCACGGCGGGCCGTTCCTCGATGTTCAGCTTGACGAGCCGCGCGGCCCGGCGCGCGGTCATCACGTCGTCGGCCACCACCAGCGCCACCACCTGGCCGATGAACTGCACGGTGTCGAGCGCGAACACCGGCTCGTCGTGCGCAAAGGCCGCGAGGGTGGTGTCGCCAGGGATGTCATCGGCGGCGATCACCGCGCGCACACCGGGCACGGCCAGCGCGGCCGACGCGTCCACGCCGCGCAAGAGGCCGTGCGCCACCGGCGAACACACCGGCGCCGCGTGCAGCGTGCCACGCACCTCGGGGATGTCGTCGATGTAGGTCGCGGCACCGGCCACCTGGGCGCGGGCGCTTTCATGGAATTTCGACTGGCCGGCGGCGCGTGGGGCGCCAGCCTCCGTCAGTGCGATGAGTTTGTCGGGCGCGTTCATGCCAGAGCCTCCAGGGTCTTGAGGTTTTCAAGGTTGATGCCTTGCAGCCCTTGGCTCTCCAGCCAGAAGCGCTGCAGCAGGTTGCCCAGCACGGTCTGTCGGTAGGCGGCGCTGGCGCGCATGTCGCTGATGGGCTGGAACTCGGCGCGCAGCGCGGCGGTCGCCGCCATCACGGTGTCGGCGTTCCAGGGCTGGCCGAGCAGGGCGGCTTCGGTCTGGCGGGCGCGGGCCGGGGTGGCGGCCACGCCGCCGGCGCCGATGGAGACCTGTTGCACCACGCCGGCTTTCACGGTCATCTGGACCGCCAGACAGACCGCAGAGATGTCGTCGTCGAAGCGCTTGCTGATCTTGTACACACGCAAGAGCTGTTCAGCCCCCACGCTCCCCACTGCGTTGGGTTCGCTGCCCCCCGAGGGGGCGCTCGCTGGCTTGGGGCGGCCCGGCGCGGCGCTCGGCGCGTGCCCGGTCGGCCGAGGCACCTTGATCCAGCACAGCAGCTCGTCGGGCCGCATCACGTTCTTGCGGTAGCCGGTGTACAGGTCTTCCAGCCGCAGCTCGCGGTGGGCGATCTCGCCGCCCGCTGCGGTCTTCTTCCAGCGCATCAGCAACACGCTGGCACCGAGCGCGATCAGCAGCGGCATGGTGTCGCCGATAGGGGAACCGTTGGCGACGTTGCCGCCCAGCGTGCCCGAGTTGCGCACCGGCAGACCGGCGAAGCGCTGCGAGAAGGTCTTGAGCTGGGGGCGCTCCTTGACCAGCGCGGCGAAGGCGTCGGTCAGCGAGACGGCGGCGCCGATGGCGATGTGGTGCGGGTAGGTTTCGACCCGCTGCAGTTCGCGCGCCGTGGTCACGTCCAGCACGCGGTCGAAGCGTTTGTGCATCTTGGTCACCCACAGGCCCACGTCGGTGCAGCCGGCCACGACCTGGGCTTGGGGGAACTTCGCCCGCTGTTGCAGCAGTGCCGCAAGGGTGGTGGGGCGCAAGTAGGGTTCGTCACCGGTCTGTTTCGGTTTCAGCGCCTTGAGCGCAGCGAGCGTGCCGGCTTCGTCCACGGCACAACCGGCGGGCAACGGCAGGTTGCCCATTTTTTCAGCGGCGTCGAGGATGGGGCGGTAGCCGGTGCAGCGGCAGAGGTTGCCCGAGAGGTCGGCCTGGGCCCGCTCCCGGGTGATGCCTTGGCCGCCGCCGCCGAGCGCCGACGGGCCGCCCCTGGGCGCGAGAGCCCCCTCGGGGGGCAGCGAACCGCATGCAATGGGGCGCGTGGGGGCTATGTGGGTTTGGTACATGCCGAACAGGCTCATCACGAACCCGGGCGTGCAGAAACCGCACTGGCTGCCGTGGCACTGCACCATGGCCTCCTGGGCCGGATGCAGTTCGCCGGTGTCGGCGGCGATGTCCTCCGCCGTCCAGACCGCCATGCCGTCCACCGAGTGCGCCAGCCGGATGCAGCTGTTGATGGCCCGGTATTGCAGCTTTCCGTTGACCGCCTCGCCCAGCACCACGGTGCAGGCGCCGCAGTCGCCTTCGCCGCAGCCCTCCTTGGTGCCGGTGCAGCCCAGGTCTTCGCGCAGCACCTCCAGCAGGGTGCGGTCGGGTGCCACGTTGTGCAGCGTGACCGGCTGGCCGCGCCGCAGGAAGCTCAGGGTTTGTGCGGATATTTCGGTGCTCATGCGCCCCAGCATAGCGCTGCCCCCATGGCACAACATATGCTCGACCATATGTCCAGCATGCCCAAACCACCATCCAGCTGCATACACCCAGGGTATGAAATACATGTCGATGTTCGACAAGATTGACCTGCACCTGATCCGCGTGCTCCACACCGTGCTCACCGAGCGCAGCGTCTCGCGCGCGGCCATTCGCATGGGCATGTACCAGCCGGCGGTGAGTGCCGCACTCAAGCGCCTGCGCGAACTGGCCGGGGACCCCTTGTTGGTGCGTTCAGGCTCGGGCATGGTGCCCACCGTGGCTGGTTTGCGCATGATCGAGCCGGCGGCCGACATCCTGCGCAGCGCCGAGGTGCTGTTTTCCGACGCGCGCAGCTTCGACCCCTCGACCGCCAGCCACAGCTTCAGCCTCGCGGCCAGCGACTACCTGGACCCGCTGTTCCTGCCGCAACTGGTGGCCCAGATCAAGGCCATGGCGCCGCACTGCCCGATCGACATCCACCCGCTCTCGGCCGAATCGGACTACCGGCTTCACCTGGCCCAGGGCGACGTGGACGTGGTGATCGGCAACTGGCCCAAGCCGCCGGACGACCTGCACCTGGGGCGCCTGTTCGGCGACGAGGTCGTGTGTCTGGTGTCCAGCCAGCACCCGGCCGCGCGCCGGGGCTGGGACGTGGAGGCCTGGCTGGCGGCCGAACACATCGCGCCGACCCCCACCCACCCCGGCGCGCGTGGCGTGATCGACGACCACCTGGCGTCGCAGGGCCTCACGCGCAACATCACCGCGCGCTGCCCGCATTTCGGCCTGATCCCCGCCATGGTGGCGGGCAGCCTGCTGGTGCTGACGACCGGGCGGCAGTACTGCGAGCGTTTCGTGGACCGGCTGCCCGTGCAGATCCTGCCGTGCCCGGTGCCGTTTCCGCGCCTGATGTACTACCAGCTGTGGCACGAGCGCACCCACGCGTCCAGCGCCGCGCGCTGGCTGCGCGAACAGATCAAGTCGGTGGCCGCCGCCTTGCGCCGGCCCGAGTCCGAATCCGCCGCGGCATGAACATGAAACACCCCCGCAGCGCTTCGCGCGACCCCCTCAAGGGGGCGACACCAGCCGTCCGGCAAAGCCGGCCCGGCGGTGTCCTGGACTGGACGTTTTCATGCGCCGCAGGTGGTGCTCCGGACGCAACGAACACCGACACCCACAAGAGGAGAAACCATTGACCACTCCCCGACTCCAGCTCGCCGGCATCACCAAACGCTACCCCGGCGTGGTGGCCAACAACGGCGTCTCGCTCAGCGTGGCGCCCGGCCAGATCCACGCCGTGCTGGGCGAAAACGGCGCTGGCAAGTCCACGCTGATGAAGATCATCTACGGCTCGGTCAAGCCCGACGAGGGTT
>NZ_JADMKB010000079.1 GCF_018780075.1 Hydrogenophaga sp. | reverse complement strand
CGCCGCGGAACATCCAGTCGTACATCAGGTTGGCCAGCACGCTGGTGTCCCACTGCCCGCCGGTCATGGCCATGACGATGTCGAACACCTTGAGCACGGTGATGGTGATGGTGGTCCAGACCACGAGGATGGTGGACATCACCTGCGGCACCATGATTTCAAAAAAGATCTGCAGCTCGGTGGCGCCGTCGATGCGCGCCGCCTCGATGGTGTCGTTGGGCACGCCACGCAGCGCGGCCGAGAGGATCACCATGGCGAAGCCGGTCTGGATCCAGATCAGGATCGCCATGAGGAAGAAGTTGTTCCAGAACGGCACCGTTACCCAGGCCTGGGGCTCCATGCCCATGCCCTGCACGATGGCGTTGAGGATGCCGATCTGCTCGTTGTCGGGTCCCCGGAAGTCGTAGACGAACTTCCAGATCACGCTGGCGCCGACGAAGCTGATGGCCATGGGCATGAACACCAGCGTCTTGGCCACATGGCCCCACCACACGCGGTCGGCCAGCACGGCCACCACCAGGCCCAGGGCCGTGGAGATGGCGGGCACCACCAGCAGCCACAGGAAGTTGTTGCGGATGGTGATGAAAAAATTCTCGTCCTTGAACACCCAGACGTAGTTGGCCAGGCCCACGAAGGTCTCGCCCACCGCGTCGAAGAAGCTCAGGCGGAAGGTCTCGACCAGGGGATAGACGAGGTACACCCCCAGCAGGCACAGCGCCGGCGCCAGAAACAGCCAGGGCTGCACGTGGGTGCGGATCACCTCGCGCCGGTTGCGCGACGCAAACGGCAGCGCCAGGATGCGGTCGAGCACGAAGTTGCTGCCCGCGAAGTACAGCAGGCAGAAGCCGATGCTGACCACCACGGCAAGCAGGGTCTGGAAGATCGAATCACTCATGGTGGTCAGTCCAAAGGGGGAGAACAGCAGAAGACAACAGGAACAGCAGCAACATCACCGGCGCGCATTGACCGAACCCAGGATGCCGCGGAACCGGCTCCGCCGGGCCGCTGGCATCGCCCCCTGGGGGGTGACGCCGAAGGCGGCGCGGGGGAGCAATTGCTGCGCGGGGGGAGCAATTACTTCAGAGCGTCCCAGGACTTCTGGATGTCATCGGCCACGGCCTGGGCGGACTTGCCACCCGAGTAGTCGACCATGCCCTTCCAGAAGCTGCCGGCACCCACGGCGCCGGGCATCAGGTCGGAACCGTCAAAGCGGAAGGTGGTCGCGCCTTGCAGGATCTCGCCTTGCTTGCGCAGGGCCTTGGTCTTGTACTTGGCCAGGTCGGCGCCCTTGTGCGGGGTCAGGAAGCCGCCTTCGGCCATCCAGATCTCGTGCGCCTGCGGGTGCTGCAGGTACTCCATGAAGGCCTTGGCGCCCTTGCTGTCCTTGGTGATCGTCAGGATCGTGCCGCCGCCCAGCACCGGGTTGCCCAGCTTCTTGCCGGCGTAGGACGGGAAGTAGAAGAAGTCGGCGTCCTCGGCCTTGCCGTCGGGGAAGAAGGCGGGGATGAAGCTGGCCTGGCGGTGCATGTAGCACTTGGGCGGCGAGCCGAACATGCCCTTGGGGCTGTCCTTGAAGCTCACGGTGGCCACGGCCTTGGCGCCGCCGTCGACGTAGGCGTCGTTGCGGGCGAACCAGCCATAGGCCTCGATCGCCTCGACCACGCGCTTGTCGTTGAACTTCATCTTGTTGCTGGTCCACTCGTCGTAGACGGTGGGGCTCTGGGTGCGCAGCATCATGTCTTCGACCCAGTCGGTCGCGGGCCAGCCGGTGGCGGCGTCGCTGCCCAGGCCGATGCACCAGGGCTTGCCGCCGTCGGCGGCGATCTTCTTGGTCAGGTCCTGCAGCTCCTCCATGGACTTGGGCACCTTGTAGCCCTTTTCTTTGAAGTTCTCTGGGATGTACCAGACCAGGCTCTTGACGTTGACGTTGTAGAAGAAGCCGTAGAACTCTTCCTTGCCAGCCTTGTTCTTGTAGGTGCCGAGGTCGGCCCACGAGCTGCCGGCGGCGTAGTTGGCCTTGACCCAGTCGCGGGCCTTGTTGCCCAGGGGCGTGAGGCCGCCGACGGTGGCCATGTTGGCGGCCAGGCCGGGCTGCGGGAACACCGAGATGTTGGACGGCGAACCGGCCTTGATGTCGATCACGATCTGCTGCTCGGAGCTTTGCGAGCACGAGTGCTTCACGGTGGCGCCGGTGGCCTTCTCGAAGTTGGCCACGACCTTCTTGAACATGCCCTCTTCGGCGCCGGTCCAGGGGCAGGTGACGGTGATGACTTCGCCCTTGAGGTCGGGCCCCTTGTAGTCTGCGGCCATCGCGGGAGCGACGGATGCGGCCAGCGCCAGGGTGGCGGCTCCGGCCATTGCGGTTTTCTTGAACATGTCTCTCTTGCTCCACAAAATGCGCCGCAGACCATCCACAGCGCAAAAACGGTACAGGCCCGGGGGCCCGTGAAAGGGGGGGGCCTACAGGGCTTTGCCGTCGGCGCCGAAGCGGTACAGGTGCTGCGCATCGAAGCCCAGCTCCACGCGCTCGCCCGGGTGCAGCTGCAGCGTGCCGTCCATGCGCGCGGTGATCTCGCCCAGCTCGCCGGCGTCCACATAGGCAAAGGTTTCGTTGCCCATCATTTCGGCGTGACGCAGCGTGCCGTGCAGGCTGCCGCCGGCCACCACCTTGAGGTGCTCGGGCCGCAGGCCAACCGTGGCGGCGCCGTGCTGCCGGGCGAATTCGCCGCCCAGGAAGTTCATCTGCGGCGAACCGATGAAGCCCGCGACGAACAGCGAGGCCGGGTGGTTGTAGAGGTGCAGCGGCGCGCCCACCTGCTCGATGCGGCCCTTGTTGAGCACCACGATCTTGTCGGCCAGCGTCATCGCTTCCACCTGGTCGTGGGTCACGTAGATCATGGTCGCGCCCAGGCGGCGGTGCAGCGTGGCCAGCTCCACGCGCATCTTGGTGCGCAAGGAGGCGTCGAGGTTGGACAGCGGCTCGTCGAACAGGAACACCTTGGGGTTGCGCACGATGGCGCGGCCGATGGCCACGCGCTGGCGCTGGCCGCCCGACAGGGCCTTGGGCAGGCGCTGCAGGTACTCGGTGATCTGCAGGATCTCGGCGGCCTCGCGCACGCGGCGGTCGATGTCCGCCTTGGGCACCTTGGCGATCTTCAGGCCGAAGGCCATGTTGTCGTACACCGTCTTGTGCGGGTACAGCGCGTAGCTCTGGAACACCATCGCCACGCCGCGCTCGCTCGGCGGCAGCTCGTTGACCGTCTGGTCGGCGATGGCCAGCGTGCCGCCGGAGATGTCTTCCAGGCCGGCGATCATGCGCAGCAAGGTGGTCTTGCCGCAGCCCGAGGGCCCCACAAAAACCACGAACTCGCCGGGCTCGATGTCCAGGTTCACGCCATGGATGACATGGATCTTGCCGTAACTTTTCTGGATGTCACGCAGTCGCAGACTGGATTGGCTCATGTGCGGAATGCCTCAAGGATGGACCGGGGGAGCAGGGCCGTCGCGTGAGACCGCTGGAGCCCGAATGCTTCCATTTAAGCATTTGTGCAAACGATTGCATGATCGGGTTTGCCCTAGGTTGCCGGCTTGTTCTGGGTACGTAACGGGACGCCGTCCGTGAGGCCGTGTTGGCTTTGATTGCGCCCGGAGCGTCATCCCTGCGCATGAAGCGGTGCCAACCAGGGCACCGCCGGGCCGGCTTCGCCGGACGGCCAGTGCGGGTCGCGCGAAGCGCGGCGGGGGGCAGGTCTCCGGCGCGAAGTGCCCCGCCCGGAACGCGGCGGAACTGGCTTTGCCAGGCCGCACCGCGTTGCCCCCTTGAGGGGGTCGCGCGCAGCGCGGCGGGGGTGGTTCAGCTCACCGGCTGCTTTCGCGCTCGATCAGCTGCGCCGGCAGGGTGATCGAGCGCTGGGGCAGACCGGCGATCGACTCGAACAGCAGCTCCACCAGGGCCTTGCCCGCCGTTTCCGTGGGCTGCCGGATGGAGGTCAGCGAGGGGTGCACGTGTTCCGCGAGGGCGATGTCGTCGTAGCCCACGATCCGGACCTGGCCCGGCACATCGATGCCGCGCTCCTTGAGCGCACCCATGATGGAGATCGCGGTGACGTCGCTGCTGGCAAAGATCGAATCGAAATCCAGGTCGAGGGCGAGCCACTCGTCGATGGTCTGCCGGATGCGCACGTCGCCAAACAGAAACGACTGCAGCAGGCGCGGGTCTTCCTCGATGCCGGCCTCGGTCAGCGCCCGCACGTAACCCCGGTAGCGCAGCCCGGCTTCGGGGTGCGTGGTGTCGCCAAAAAACGCGATGCGCCGGCAGCCGCGTTCGACCAGGTGGCGCGTGGCGAGGTAACCGCCCTGTTCGTTGTCGCCGCCCACGACGGGGTACATCGCGTCCGGGAGGCAGGCGCCCCAGACCGCCATGGGCATGCGTTGCGCGGCCAGCCGGTTCAGGTGCTCGTGCCAGGTGAGTTGCCCGATCACGATCAGCCCGGCCACCTGGCCGCTCTCGACGAACGCGGGCAGCTGGTGCGGCTGGCCCTCCTTGAGGCGCGAGAGCAGCAGGCTCATGCCGCGCTCGTCCAGGGTGTCGGCGACGGTGCCGAGGATGCTGAGCAGGAACGGGTCCGAGATGGACTGCATGCTGTCGCCCAGGATGATCACGCCCACCGTGTGCACGTCCTTGCGCCGCAGGTTGGCCGCGCCGACGTTGACGCGGTAGTTGAGCGAACTGGCCAGCTCGGTGATGCGGTTGCGGGTGGCCTCCGGGATCAGCGGGCTGCCACTGAGGGCGCGCGACACGGTGGACGCGGACACGCCGGCCAGGCGCGCGATGTCGGCCATCTGCATGCGGCGGCGACCCTGATCGGGGGGCGCGGGGCTCATTGAGGGGGCTGGGGGGGGCGGGGTGGCGCTGGCAGCGGGCGTCTTGCGAGGGGATCGGGGCATCGGCAGATTATTTCATTCCATAACGACCCGCACCTGAGGTCGGACATGGAGGGCGCCGCAAGGGCAAAAAAAGGCCCGGGCACCTTGAGGAGCCCGGGCCAAACTCTGATTGCCGAGAGGAAAAGGTGGGCTTGCCTTGCGGCTCCGCCCACCGGGGAGTGACCGGGAGTGACCCCGATCAGAACGCGTAGTTGATGCGCACGCGGGCGGCGGTCTGGTTCTTGCTGCCCGAGCCGCCCTTGGCCACGCTCAGGGCCGGCGTGATGGTCGCGCCCTTCACACCGAACAGCGGCAGCGAGTAGGCGGCGTAGAACGTGTTGTTCTTGGCGCCGTTGGCACCCTTGTCCAGGATCAGGCCGAAACCGGCCGGGCCGAAGGTGCCGTTCAGGCCGACGGACTTGTCGTCCTCCATCTTGGCGAAGCTCAGGTTCATGCTGCTGTCCTTGTTCAGCGCATAACCCAGCGACACGCCGGCACCGTTGGTGCTCTCGGTGCCGCCGACCACCTTGACCGATTCGACGCCCACGCGCACGGTGACCGGGCCGGAGCCGAAGCTGACCGCCGGACGCACGCCGCGGGCCTCACCGGCTTCCTTGCTGT
Source organism: Hydrogenophaga sp. (assembly GCF_018780075.1). GTDB lineage: Bacteria > Pseudomonadota > Gammaproteobacteria > Burkholderiales > Burkholderiaceae_C > Hydrogenophaga. The sequence goes on along the minus strand of NZ_JADMKB010000079.1, from coordinate 11,284 downwards.
AGACCAGGCCGACTTCGATGCGGGCCGGGCCGGCGTTGAAGCCAGGGGCGATGTGCACCGTGTCCTTGCCGAAGCGGCCGCGCAGCTTGTTGGCGTGGTAGCCGCCGTAGCCGCTGTTCTCGACCAGCACGTCCTTGCCCAGGGGGAACAGGTCCATGGCTTCGAAGCGGCCCATCTTCACGTCGCCGGCGGCGTTGCCGAACTGGACCCACATGTCGTCGGTGGCGGAGTCGCCGTCCTTCTTGAGCAGCAGGCTGGCGCGGGCGGCCACGAAGGCGTCGCCGTTGGTGGCCTTGGCGCCGACGTTGAATTCCACGCGGCCACCCATGTTCAGGTCGCTGTCGCGGGCGTTGGAGGCGTCTTTCACCTTGCTCTGGTAGGTGGTGTCGAGTTCCAGGTTGGCGTCCATGGCGACGTCGGCGTGGGCGGCAGCGGCAGAGGCGCAGAGGGCGGCGACGGCCGCGAGTTTGAAAACGTGTTGCATGAGGGAACTCCGGTGTAGATGTTGTGGATCGCTCTCTCCTGTACCGATGTTTCAACCCATGGCCGAAGTGATCGGGTAGGAAAGCAGGGCAATTCGACCACCAGTGCAAACGTTTGCAGTGAGTGAAAACCCTGAAGGAACACCGCGTAACCAGTACGTAACCACAGAAAAACAACGAAATCTGGGGGTGGGAAAACCCGTGTGGTGCAAAGGTTTGCACTGTAATAAAAGTACGCCCGATTCAGGGTGCTGGATCACAGTGGTGCGCCCGCCGCGGTGCCCCGCAGCCGCCCGGCTGGGCGGGGCTGGGACGGCGGCTGTGCGAGAATGACGGGTTCGTTGAACGCGTGCGGCTGTAGCTCAGTGGATAGAGTATTGGCCTCCGAAGCCAAGGGTCGTGGGTTCGATCCCCGCCAGCCGCACCAAAATCAATGACTTGCGTGGGATCTTCATGGCCCACGCCGCTTTCAAGTCATGCCCTCCGGGCTCCTTCTCGTCTTGCATCAAGGCCATGTAGCCGCTGAGACCCATGGTCTTATCGGTGGATGGGTTCATGCTGTGGCCCATCCATGGCCCACGCGTGGCCCATCGAACTTTCCCGTTCGCACCGTCCCGACCTGTTTCGACCATCGGTCTCTTGGCCCCGATTCAGTATTCACCATGGCCGGGCAAATCGGCCTGATCCTAAGAGTCAACTCAGTTTCGAATTTGCGCCACCGCAGGAACCCGCATCGCTGCCCACCGCGAACACTGCAACCACACAGCTCACGCCGGAAGAAATGGCGCAGCGACTGGAGTCTCACCCCGACTTCCGAGTGCTGCGGCGGCTGGTGCCGGTGCTGGACTACGGAGTCTCGCCGAACGGACACGACGTTGACTCCACGGCGAGGCGGGTCCTGGTTCTCGACACGGAAACCACCGGGCTGTCCCACGCCGGCCACCAGATCATTGAACTGGCGATGCTGCTGGTTCAGGTGGACCCCGCCACCGGTCAACCCTTCGGGCGGGTTGAAACCTTCGAAGGTTTTGAAGATCCGGGCATGCCCATCCCGGAGGTCGCCAGGCAGGTCACCGGCATCACCGACGAGATGGTGCGAGGGCAGCATCTGGACGATGCCCGCGTAGAAGACCTGCTCGGTTTGAGTGACTCCGTTGCAGCGATTGCCGCCGGTGGGCTCCGTCAAACAGGCTCATGCTGATTGCCACGAAGCAGCGGTCCAGTTTGGCGACGTCTATTGGCCTGAGTGGCGGCTGTGCGGGGTACTGCGGTCATGGAGCTTCCGCGACACAACTAGATGATTACTTGCTGGCGCTCATCGCTGAGCCGCCAACGACCTTTTTCGATTGGCAAAAACGCCTCGATCGCGGCGGTAGCGATGACATGGGTGGTGTCCTGTTCTGCGTCATGCACATTGAGCCCACCCAAGACCGCCGTGACCTCGGCGCGGCCGCGGGGCAGCTCCGCACAGACCCTGGCGATGTCCACCTGATCGGGCTTCTGAACGCCGATGGTGACTCGAACCCGCATGTCGCGGTGGTCATAGCCCAGCGACTTGAACAGCACGATCGACGAGTGGTGCAACGCGTCCTGCACGGCCCGGCAGGCCGCCTTGGTGTAGTCGCACCCATACAGATCGTTGCCCGAGCCCATTTCCAGGATGATGCGTCGCTCATTCATGGGTGGACTCCATGTCGAACGAGACCATGACTGCGGCGTTGGCGACGACGCTCCACCCCGGTTTTTCCCGGCGTGGAATGTCCAGGCCCCCCTTGACCACGGTGATCGTCGGTTGCCCGTAGGGAAAGACCCCGGTCAGCGCGGCGATGTCCACCAGGTCGGGCCGTTGCACACCGAGTTCGACGTCGATGAGCATGGCTTCCTTGGGAAAGTCAAACGCATCGGCCACGTTCAGCGAGTGGTGCCACAGGGCGTCGCGGATGGCGCGTGCGCAGGCCTCGGTGTAGTTGCCGCTGCGGATCGAGGTGCCCATGCCGAACTGGGTGACAAGGCGCTGCTTGGGCATGAAAGTTCTCCGGTCGAAAAATCGCTGGCTGCGGCTGCGGCTGCGGCTGCGGCTGTGTCAGTGGGCCTGGTGATGCCGAACCACGAAGTGTTTGGTCGTGGTTTCGACCACCTCCCAGCAGCCGCTGAATCCATTGGGGATCATGAATGCGTCACCGGTCTTGAAGGTTCGCACCCTGCCATCGTCGCCGATCAGGCGCACATGGCCGGTCACGATGTGGCAGAACTCGTCGCGGTGGGTGAAGGCTCGCCATGTCCCGGGCGTGCTGGTCCAGGTGCCCGCGATCACCTCGCCCTTCGCGTCGGTGAAGAAGACCGTGGTCTCGTGGTGCGGGTCCCCCTGCAGCACGCGGTCGGGCAGGTCGCTCAGGCGCCGGGCCTCGTGGGTTCCCGGGTCCTGCTGGAAGTCGATCACGTGTGGTGTGGTGCTCATGTCTGGCTCTTTCGCATGCACATTCAGATCTTCTCGTCGTGCAGCCAGTACCACTTGTAGAGGAAGAACTGGCCGAAGCGGCGGAAAGGGGCGAAGGCTTCGGAACGCACCATGTTCCAGATGTTGGGGTATTCGAGCGGCGAGTTGTAGATGGGCAGATTCATGACCTCGCGGCCAGCGTCCTTGCCCGCCACCTGCTCGGCAATGCGCTTGCCGGCCCAGGTGGACGAGGCCACGCCATTGCCGCCATAGCCCAGCGCGTGCCACACGGTCTCCTTGGGGTCCGGGCGGGTGATGCGCGGCATCATGTCGTGGCTCACATCGACCCATCCCCACCAGGAGTGATCGATCTTGATGTCGGTCAGTGGCGGGAACTTGCGCGCGATGGCGTCGGTGAGCAGCTTCAGGTGCACGGGATCCTGGGCGTCGGCGCCGGTGATCGAACTGCGGCTGCCCAGCTGCAGGCGGTTGCCTTCGAGCAGACGGTAGTAGAAGCGCAGGGTGCGCGTGTCCGTCATGAAGGTCCTGGTGTGGAAATGGCAGGCGGCCATTTCGGTGTCGCTCAGGGGGCGAGTGACCACCGAGTTGGACAGGATGGGCAGGATCTTGTTCTTGAGCACCGGGGTGAGTTTCTGCCCGGAGTAGCCGCCGGTGCAGAGCACCACCCGCTTGGCGCGGACGATGCCGCCGGGCGTCTGCAGATGGTGAATGCCGTTGATGGTTTTCCAGCCCTGCACCGGGCTGGCCGGGTGCACCTTCACACCCAGTTCGCGCGCCTTGCGGATCAGGCCGAACGTGAACTTCAGCGGGTGGATGCCGATGCCTTCTTCCTCGTACATCGCGCCGACGTGTTCGCGTTCGTCGCAGTGCTGTTCCCGCACTTCGTCGGGGGTGAGCATGCGTGAGCGGTAACCGAACACCTCGTTGCGCACGCGGGTCATCTCGCGCAGGTATTCCAGTTTCTTGGGGCGGTGGGCCAGGTAGAGGTGGCCACCGTCATAGGCCTCGCACTCGATCTCCTTGGTGAGTGCGCGGAAGTTCTCGAAACCCATGCGCACCTCGGCATCCAGGCGCTTGGCGACATCCAGACCCCAGCGCTCGATCCACTGCGAACGGCTGAGGCGGCCATTGGCGTTCTGACCTTGCCCACCGCTGCGGCTCGAACAGCCCCAGGCGGTCTGCGCCGCCTCCAGCACCGTGGCGCAGATGCCGTGTTCGCGCGCCAGGTACAGCGCGGTGGACATGCCGGTGGAGCCCGAGCCGATCACCACCACGTCGGTGTCGATGTCACCGCGCACCGGGCCGTCGTCTGGGGGCGGGCTGCCCGCCGAGGCCACCCAGTAGGTGGGCGCATAACCGGTGCCCTGACCGGGCGTGGCCTGCACCAGGGGGTCGTAGGTCGGGTCGTAGGGCCGCAGCACGCGGCCGCCGGTGGTGGTCGAGGTCATCCATTGTCTCCAGGGTTTGTGGCGGGAACGCCGGTCGTCGGGTCAGAACAGATCCATGCGAGCCATGCGCAGAGGTCGCGGAACACAGGTCCCTTGAACCCCATCGGTGCCGAGCATAGGCAGCAGCCGCGGGCGCTGGTTAGAACCAGTTGCGGCCATTTCATGGGGCCAGAAACCGCCCGGATGCGGACCCATGGCGCGACGCCCGGGGTTTACCCGGAGGTCTGGTCTTAACGATTCGCCGCCGCTGGTTCTACAGCCGCAGGGGCTTCGACTTCAACAATGCAGCCCGGGCACAAAACCGCTCTGGCACACACACCGTCTGCCCACCGCGATGGTTGGCCAGCCCGCTCGAAACAGCCACAGGAGACAAGATGAACGAACCGCAGACAGCCATCACCGAACACACCCTCGCCGCGTTCGCCGAGGCCTGGAACCGCCACGACCTGGAGGCCCTGATGGGCTTCATGCACGACGATTGCGTGTTCCATGCGGTGGCGGGCCCCGACCTGCTGGGCCGGACCTTCACCGGGCGCGCCGAAGTGCGCGAAGGATTCAGGGCCGCCTGGACCACGCTGCCCGACGCCGCCTGGCTGGACGGGGTGCACTTCGTCGCGGGCAACCGCGGCGTGTCGGAAAGCACCTTCAAGGGCACCCAGGCCGATGGCTCGCGCATCGAGGCCCGCATGGTCGACGTGTTCACCTTCAAGGACGGCAAGATCCTGATCAAGAACGCCTTCCGCAAGAACCGGCCGGCGCAGCCCGCGGCCTGAGCCGCCCACTGTTTTCCGTGAGCGCCCAGCGCGACCGCCTGGGGCCACGACACCTGGCATCCCCTCTTGAAGACCGATCACCAAGTCGGCGCGATTCTTTTCTCGTTCATCCACTTAGGAGACATTCATGACATTCAAAACCACCACCCTGGTCTCTCTGCTCGCCGCATCCTCCTTCTTCGCAGGGGGCAGCGCGCTGGCCACCACCTTCAAGGTGGCCGTGGGCGATGCGCAGGGCAGCGCCCAGTGGGAAATGGCGTCCAAGTTCAAGTCGTCTTTTGAAGCCAAAGTCGCCGGCAAGCACAAGGTGGATCTGTTTCCCAATGGCCAGCTCGGCAGCGAAGAAACCACGATCAACAGCGCGTCGATGGGCACCCTGGATTTCTCGGTCCTGGCCGTCAACAACATCACGCCGTTCTCGCCCACGGTGGGCGTGCTCACGCTGCCGTACGTGATCCAGAGCGCCGAAGAAGCCAGGAAGCTGGTGACCGGCGAGGTGGGCAAAGAACTGACCGCCAACACCGTGCGTGACGCGGGTGTGCGCATCGTCGGCTGGACGTTTTCGGGCTTTCGCGTGCTGACCAACTCCAAGAAGCCGATCAAGACCCTGGCCGACCTCAAGAGCCTGAAGATCCGCGTGCCGAAGAACGAAATCATGATCGCGTCCTACCAGGCCTGGGGCATCAACCCCACGCCGATGGCCTGGTCTGAGACGTTCACCGCGCTGCAGCAAGGCGTGGTCGATGGTCAGGACAACCCCTACGTCACCGTGAGCGCGATGAAGTTCAGCGAGGTCCAGAAGCACATCACCAACATCCGGTATGTGTTCTCGCTGGAGCCCATCATCGTGGGCGAAGGGATCTTCAAGAAGCAGTCTGCCGACGTGCAGAAGGCGATGCTGGACGCGGGTGCCGAAGCGACCGAGCACAGCTACAAGTGGCTGGCCGACACCGAGGCCAGGATCAAGAAGGAGCTGATCGCCAAGGGCATGCAGATCAGCGACCCGGCCGATGGCGAAAAGGAGTGGATCGCCAAGGCCACGACGGCGGTGTGGCCGAAGTTCTACGACAGCATCGGCGGCAAGGCCAAACTGGACGCGGTTCTGAAAACCCTGGGCCGTTGATCCCCTGAGGGAGGTGGCCACGCGGTGTGGCCGCCTTCTTTTGAAGCTGTGTTGACCTGCGCTGGTGAAAGCGCCTGCTTCGGCGCGCCTTGCGCGCCCCTTGTTGAGGTAACTGCCATGACGCTTGCGCGCAAAACCCTGGCCTATTTGAACGACATCGAAACCCTGGTGTGCGAATGGCTGCTCGCGCTGTTCGTGATCCTGCTGTTCGCGCAGATCGTCTCGCGCCAGCTGTTCGGACATTCCATCGCCTGGTCCGAAGAGCTCTCCACCTACATGTTTGTCTGGTTCGCCTACCTCGGCTCCGTGGTGGCGGCCAAGATGTCGGCCCACAACCGCGTCACCTTCCACATGCAGTTCATGCCCAAGGCGCTGGCCAAGACGCTGATGACCGTGGCCGACCTGCTCTGGGTGGGCTTCAACATCTACTTCGTCTGGCTCAGCTACGACTTCGTGTTCAACCGCATGAACCTGTTCTGGAAGTCCCAGACGCTGGGTGTGCCGATGAAGTACTTCTACATGGTGCTGCCGATCGCGTTTGCCCTGATGTCGGTGCGCGTGCTGTGGAACACCTACCTGAGCGTGGTCAAGGGCGAAGAGCTGCTGGACCCGGAAACCGCCGAGATCAAGAAGATGCAAAAGAACAACGACGCGGCGGCGGTTCGCTGAGCCCGCACTGGAGACCCATCATGGACATGTACGTTGCAGAAATCCTGTTTGGCGGCTTCATGCTGCTGCTGTTGCTGGGCGCGCCGATCACGGTGGCGCTGGGCGGTGCGGCCATGGGCGCCTATGTCGTGCTCGACAAGGACCCGATCGCCCTGGTGCAGATCGCCTTCAACTCGGTCGGCAGCTTCCCGCTGATGGCCCTGCCGGCTTTCGTGCTCGCCGGAGCGCTGATGGAGGCCGCGGGCATTTCGCGGCGCCTGGTCGACATCGCCGAGACCATGGCTGGCCCCATCACCGGCGGCCTGGGCGTGGCCACGGTGCTGGCCTGCCTGTTCTTCGGTGCGATCTCGGGCTCGGGCCCGGCCACCACCGCCGCCGTGGGCATGCTGATGATTCCGGCCATGACCAAGCGCAATTACGACCGGGCCTACGCTTCGGCGGTGACGGCCGCGTCGGGCGGGCTGGGCATCATCATCCCGCCCTCGATCCCGATGGTGATCTTCGGCATCGCGGCGCTGGGCATGGAGCCGCCTCCCGAGGCGGTGGAGAAGTTCGGCACCTTCGCGTCCCTGTCCATCCCCAAGCTGTTCATCGCCGGCGTGATGCCCGGCCTGCTGATGGCGGGCAGCCTGCTGGTGATGAACTACTTCATCTCCAGGAAGAGCGGCTACCGCGGTCTGTCGGAGACCTGGTCGGGCCACGAACTGCGCGCCGCGCTCAAGCGCGGGACCTGGTCGATCCTGGCGCCGCTGATCATCCTGGGCGGGATCTACGCGGGCATCTTCACGCCCACCGAGTCGGCGATCGTGGCCATCTTCTACACCCTGTTCATCGGCTGGTTCGTCCACCGTGAGCTGCGCTGGGGCGCGATCAAGACGGCGCTGCGCACCACCACCTGGATCACCGGGCGTGTGCTGCTGATCCTGTTCACCGCCACCGCGTTCGGCCGCCTGCTGGTGGAGCAGCGCATCCCCAGCGACATCGCCGAGTCCATGCTCAACCTGACCTCCAACCCCTACATCATCTGGGCGCTGGTGATCGTGTTCCTCCTGTTCGTGGGCATGTTCATGGAAACCCTGGCGGCCATCCTGATCCTGGTGCCGGTGCTGCTGCCCGTGATGTACATGACGGGCGCCGACCCGACCCACGTGGGCATCGTGGTGATCTGCACCCTGTCGATCGGGTTCATGACCCCGCCGCTGGGCGAGAACCTGTTCGTGGCGTCGGGCATTGGTGGTGAGACGGTGGAAAAGATCGTCGTCCGCGTGCTGCCCTTCGTGTTCGTGAGCGCCATCGCCACCTTCGTGATCGCCTACTTTCCGCAGATCTCTCTGTGGTTGCCGTCCCAGCTGGGCTACTGATCGGGCCTGTCACCACCGCATGACCGCCGTCAGCCGTTCGAGATCGGCGGACGGCGGTTTTGCATGTCGGTGATCACCTCGGCCAGGGTCGCGATGCCTTCTTCGATCACCCGCGCGGTGATGGACTGGAAGCCCAGCCGGATGAAATGGCGCCCGGGATCTTCTGCCTGGAAAAACACATCACCCGGTTCGATCAGCACGCCGCGCGCCGCCGCGCGCTCCGCCAGCTCAAGGGGATGGACGTGGTCGGGCAGTTGCACCCAGCAGGAACCCCCGCCGCCGAACGGTGTCACTTTGCACTGCGGGGCGTGGCGCGCCAGCGCGTCGAGCATCAGGGTGCCGCGTTCCTTTTGTGCCTCGGCGAGCCGCTTGAGGTGGGCGTCGTTGTAACCCAGCGAGATGAACAGCGAGAGGCTGCGCTGGATGAAGGACGAGGGGTGGCGGAGCATGAGGCGCCGCAACGCGCGCAGCTCGATGATCAGCTCGGGCGCCGCGACGATGTAGCCGATGCGCAGGCCCGGCGCCAGGCTCTTGGAGAGGCTGCCGATGTAGATGACCCGGTGGTTGCGGTCCAGGCTTTTGAGGGCCGGAATGGGATTGCCCGAGAAGTTGTTCTCGCTCTCGTAATCGTCCTCGATGATCACCAGGTTGCTGGCATTGGCCAGGCGCAACAGCTCCTCGCGGCGGTGCAGCGGCATCGTCACCCCGGTCGGGCACTGGTGGCTGGGGGTGGTGTACAGGTAGTCGTGGTCGCGCAGGCCGTCGTGGACGATCAGGCCGTTGTCGTCCACCGGCAGCGGCGTGATCTCGGCGTTGCGGCTGGTGAAGATGTTGCGCGCATCGGGGTAGCCGGGGTTTTCGATGCCGACCCGGATGCCTTCGCGCACCAGCAGGTCGGCCACCATGTAGAGCGCGTGCTGCGCGCCCACGGTGATGATCAGCTGGTCGGGCGTGGCCCACACGCCGCGCCGGGGCAGCACGCGGGTGCAGATCTGCTCCACCAGGGACTCGTCGTCGCGGGTGATCTGGTCGGGCGCCCAGTCCCGGATGTCCAGCACGCTCAGCGCCTTGAGGCAGCACTCGCGCCAGGCGGCGGTGGGGAACAGCGATTCGTCGAACTGGCCGTAGAGGAACGGGTACGGGCTCTTCTGCCAGTTGAAGGGTTTGACGATGCTGCGCTGCAGGCTGGGGTGCTGGCAGAGCCGTTTCTTCCAGGCAATGGCGGGCTGGTCGGGCAAGTCCTCGGGCACCGTCCGCGTCTGCGCGCGCTGACCCAGCAGGGCCGCACTGACGAAATGGCCTTTGCGCTCACGGGATTCGAGGTAGCCCTCGTCGGCCAGCTGCTGGTAGGCCAGCACCACCGTGATGCGGCCCACACCCAGCTCGGTGGCGAGTTCGCGGCTGGACGGCACCGGCGCGCCGGGCTTGAGCTGGCCGTCCAGGATCGCCGAGACCAGCATCTCCCGGATGCGACCTTGCAGGGTCAGGTTTTCGCGGGCGCTGCGCTGCAGCAACTGCTTCCACATCGCGCCTTGTAGGGGTTGGACCATGGGCGTCTGTTCTGTGCGTGGAGAAAATGGTGGCTCGGTTCCGGATTGTCCGTCAAGGTCCCGTGGCGGCCTGCGACGCCGGGCGCCGGGTGCCTGCCGCGATCAGGGCCACGATCTCGCGCAGCACCGCCTGGGTGACCGAGTGCGACAGGTCCAGGGCGCGGTTGTGGCGGTAGTAGGGGCTGAGGTCCAGGCCGACGCCGATGCCGTAGACCTCCACCTCGCCCTGCGACTGCAGTTCGGCCACCACCTGGCACAGGTGGTGATCGAGGTAGTGGGCGTCGTTGGCCAGCGCCGTGGCGCCGTCGGTGGGGCTGCCGTCGGAGACCACCAGCAGCAGGCGCCGGCCGTCGTGGCGCTGCACCAGGCGCTGCGCGGCCCAGCTGACAGCCTCGCCGTCCACGCCTTCGCGGAACAGGTCGCTCTTGAGCAGGGCGCCCATGGCGGGGCGGGCGCGGCGCCACGGGGTGTCGCTGTCCTTGAACACCAGGTGGGCCACTTCATTGAGACGGCCGGGGTGGGGCGGCCGGCCGGCGCGCCGCCAGGCCTTCTGGGCCCGCCCGCCGTTCCAGGCGTTGGTGGTGAAGCCCAGCACCTCGGTGACGACGCCGATCTGGTCCAGCGCCCGCGCCATCACGTCGACCAGGATCGCCACCGACTCGATGTGCTCGCGCATCGAGCCCGAACAATCGATCAGGAAGCTCACCGCGCTGTCGCAGACCGGGGCGTGCTGCTCGATGCGGAACAGGCGCCGCTCCGACGGCGAGGTGATCAGCTGGCTGAGCTGGCGGCCGTCGATGTGGCCCTCTTCCTGGCCGTGCAGCCAGCCGTCGCGCACCGGGGTGGCGAGCACCGCGTTGAGCTCGCGCGCCAGCCGGGCCACCGACAGGCCCTGGCGTTCGATCAGGCGGTCCAGCCGTTCCCGGTTCTCCCGCAGCATGGTGGCGCGCACCAGGCTGGCCGCCTCCAGCTCGGTGTCGAAGGCGTCGCTGAAGACCCGGTAGACGCCGCCCGATTCGGCCAGGGTGCGGCTGTTGCCCGAGCTGGCGGTGGTGAAGCCCTCGTCGCCGTCCTCGCCGTCGAAGTCCATCCAGAGGTTGAAGTCCAGCGGGTGGTCGTCGGGCTCGGTGTCGCTGTCGTCGGCGCCCGCCACCTGTTCCAGGTCGTAGGCCGCCAGCATGCCCGCCACCAGGTGGGCAATCGACAGCGCGTGCGTGGCGTAGGCCGCCTGGTCCAGGCGTTGGCGGCGCAGTCCGGCCAGGTCGTGGCCCAGGCTGCGCACGATCGACATGCGGGTGGCTTCGATCGCGTCTTCCGTGGCCTCGACCACCGGTTGTGCGGTCACGCGCGAGCGCGTGATCTGCGCCACCGTGTACAGCAGCATGCCCTTGGCGGTTTCGGTCAGGCCGCTGTTGTAGAA
>NZ_JADMKB010000070.1 GCF_018780075.1 Hydrogenophaga sp. | reverse complement strand
GTCAGCGTGTGTCATCGGCACGCCTGCGCGGGAGGGCGTCCTACAACCCTTAACTTGTGCGGACTTCGGTCGCTATCGAATGCAGCGCTGCCGCTGGTCTGCCACTTTTCCCAGCGGCACAAGACTTGGCGGCTCAGTACCCACCCGACGGCGCAGCCGGCCCCTTTGAAGCACCCGCGCCAAACCGCTGCACAAACCTGCTCGCCGCCCTCACCAGCTGCATCGCGTCCACCCCCACTGCCACGAACAGCGCGCTCGCGTCGAGGTACTGCTGTACCAGCGCCGAGGCAGCGGTCAGCGCACCGGCACCTTGAACACCGCCCGCGCCTGATCCACCCGCGGGGCCACGATGCAGCCTGGCACGTGGTCGTTCAACAGGCCCATGGCCTGCATGAAGGCGTAGACGGTGGTGGGTCCGACAAACTTCCAGCCGCGTTGCTTCAGGTCTTTCGCCAGGGCAAGCGCCTCGGGAGAGGTCGTCACGGTTTGAGGGGGCGCGGCTGTGGACCGGTCCACTTCGTAGCGCCAGAAGTAGGCCGCCAGTGAGCCGCACTCGGCCTGAAGGCTGACGGCGCGACCGGCGTTGTGGATGACGGCTTCGATCTTGCCCCGGTGACGGACGATGCCTTCGTCCTGCAGCAGGCGGGCGACCTGGCGCTCGTCGTAGCTCGCCATCCGGTGAAAGTCAAACCCGTCGAATGCCTTTCGGAAGTTCTCGCGCTTGGCGAGGATGGTTCGCCAGCTCAGGCCCGACTGGAAGCTCTCCAGGCAGAGCTTCTCGAACAGGCGGATGTCGTCGCCCACCGGGAAGCCCCATTCGTGGTCGTGGTAGGCCTCGAACTCCGGCGCGGCGGCGCACCAGCGGCAGCGCGGCTGACCGTCGCTGCCGGTCACGGTCTGGGCGGCGCTCACAAGGCAACCTCCGCTCTTCGAGCGGCGGTGCGAGCTTGCTTGGGGCGGCCCGGCGCGGCGCTCATGCGGCACTCCCGCTGCCGGCGAGCAGCGCAGACAAGCCTTGCGCCATGAGCGAGGGGGCGACGGCGTGGATGTCGGCCGTCACGACGCCGTGCAACACGAAGGGGTCCTGCGCGACGCGGGTATGGATCGCGGCGGCATCGGTGCCCGCGGCGATCACCAGGCCGCCCTGTGCCTGATCGAGCGAGCCGGCCAGCAGGAAGCTGCCGTCGGCGATGCCGTCCTGAATCCACTGTTTGTGCCCGGCCATCCACTGGCCCGCCTGTGCGCGGTTCGGGCCGAATCGCAGGAAGACGATGAACACGGTGGTGCTGTGAAGGTTCATGAGGCGGCCTTTCGTCTGGGCCGCTTCGCGGCCACCGGATGGGGAACGAAGGTGTCCAGCCACGCCGCCATCGCATCCACTTCGCGCTGGATGAAGGCTTCGTCGTGGAAGGTGCTGGCCAGCATGGCGACGCCCTGGCTGCGCGCGAGCAGGTGCAGCGCCAGTTCGTCGGCGCGCGGCGCATGGCCCAGGGACTCGAACTGGGTGCGCAGCCAGTCGCGGAACTGGCCAAAGATCGTGCCGGCGTCGCCTTGCGCAGGGTGGTCGAGCTTGGACAGTTCGGCGCACAGCGTTCCCACCGGACAGCCGTAACGCTGGATGTCGTGCCGGTTGCGGACCAGCATCTCCGCGAAGCAGCGCAACCGGTCCGACGGCGTTGCGGCGTCCCGCGTCCATGCGTCCAGCATGGACTGGGTGCGCACCGAACGCAGCGCGATGACCGCCGCCAGGATGTCGTCCTTGGTTCGGAAGTGGTAGTAGAAGTTGCCCCGCGAGAGGCCGACGGCGTCGGCGATGTCGGCAAAGGACGTCTTCTCGAACCCCCGTTGGTAGAACAGGGTGTCCGCCGCCTCGACGATGCGGCCTCGGGTGGTGGGTGTGGCTTCGGCGGCGCTCATGACGGTGAGGGCATGGTGGGCGGGTGTTCCTAGGACGATTGGCCTAGGCAGTATAGGACAAGCGTCCTAAGCAAGGCAACGGCGGCGACAGCATGCCGCTCATCACATTGGTCGGCCTCTTGTCATGAGAACTGTATTTATATACAGTTTCCACCTCCAACACGCTCTCCGCACCAACCGAAGGATCCCACATGCTCGACCACATGACGTTTCGCGTGACCAACATCGCCCAGGCCAAGGCCTTCTACAGCGCGGCCCTGGCGCCGCTGGGCTACAGCGTCTGCTTTGAAGGGAACTACGGTTCCAACATGCTCGGCCTGGCCTACCCGGACGCCGCCGAGCCCGACGGCAAAAAGGCCGATGTGTGGTTCATCGACGGGCCTTCGCCCTACGGCGGGCCAGCGGCCACCTCGGGTTGCCATCTGGCGTGGCGCGCACAAAGCCGCGCTCAGGTGGATGCCTTCTACAAGGCAGCGATGGCCGCCGGCGGCAAGGACAACGGCGCGCCCGGCCTGCGCCCGGACTACCACCCCAACTACTACGGCGCCTTTGTGATCGACCCCGAGGGCAACAACGTCGAAGCGGTCTGCCACCTCCCCGAGTGAGCGGCGCCGGGGCGCTCAGTAGCCCCCGGATGAGGACGGCGGGGTGGCTGCTGCCCCGGCGCCAAAGCGCTGCACCAACCCACTCGCCGCCTTCACCAGCAGCGTCGTGTCCACCCCCACCGCCACGAACAGCGCGCCCGCGTCGAGGTACTGCTGCGCCAGCGTCGGGTCGGTGGCGAGGATGCCCGCGGCCTTGCCGGCGGCACGCACGGTGGCGATGCCGTCGAGGATGACGCGTTGCACCTCGGGGTGGCCGGGCTGGCCGCGGTGGCCCATGCTGGCCGAGAGGTCGGCCGGGCCGAAGAACACGCCGTCCACGCCCTCGGTCTCGGCAATCGCCTTCAGGTTCTTCACCGCGGTCACGGTCTCGGCCTGCACCAGCAGGCACATCTGGTCGTTGGCCTGGTTGAGGTAGTCGTCGACCTGGTTCCAGCGCGAGGCGCGCGCCAGCGCGGCGCCCATGCCGCGGATGCCCTCGGGCGGGTAGCGCATGGCCTGGACCATCAGCGCGGCCTGCTCGGCGGTGTCGACCATCGGGATCAGCAGGGTCTGCGCGCCGATGTCGAGGTATTGCTTGACGAGGGCGACGTTGGCCTCGACCGCGCGCACGACGGCGTGGGTCTTGCCGTAGGGCGCAATCGCGCGCAGCTGGTCGAGGGCGGTGCGCGGGTCGTTGGGTGCGTGTTCGCCGTCGATCAGCAGCCAGTCGAAGCCGCAGCCGGCCAGGGCCTCGGCCACATCGGGTGAGGCGAAGCCGACCCAGCAGCCGATCTGGGCTTGGCCGGCCTTGAGGGCATCGCGGAAGGTGTTCTGGGGGATTTTCATGGTGTCTTCGTCGGTTCGGGGTAGAGCTGCTTCATTTGCCCCATGAGCCGGGTCAGGCCCATGAGCGCGTCCATGTTGGGCGTGGCTTCGCCCAGGTGCTGGCCGATCTCGCGCACCGCGCCCACCAGCGCGTCGAGCTCGATGGGGCGACCGGCTTCCACGTCCTGCAGCATCGAGGTCTTGAAGGAGCCGAGCTTGCGGGTGACGGCGTGGCGGTCTTCCGGGCTCTGGTCAATGGGGATGCCGATGCGGGCGCCGATGGCCTTGGCCTCCAGCATGATGGCGCTGACAAAACCGCGCACCAGCTCGTCGTCCAGGATGCGGTCGCAGGGCGCCCCGGTGATGGCCGAGATGGGGTTGATGGTCATGTTGCCCCAGAGCTTGAACCAGATGTCGCGCTGGATGCGCTCGGAGACGGTGATGCCGAAACCTGCCTGCGTGAGCAAGTCGCTGAGGGCCTGCACGCGCGGCGACACGCCGCCCGCGGGCTCGCCGATGATGAGCTGGTTGTTCTTGATGCGCTCGATGCGGCCGGGGGTGGGCGCGGCGGCGCTGGCGTGCACCACGCAGCCGATCACTTGCGACGTGGGGATCTGCGCGGCCGTCGCGCCGCCGGGGTCCACCGCGTTCAACCGCAAGCCCGCGGCCTCGCCGGGCAGCCCGTCGAAGAACCACCAGGGCACACCGTTCATGGCCACCAGCACCACCGTGTGCGGCCCCATGAGCGCGCGCACCGCGGGAGCCACTTGCGGCATGGCCGGGCCCTTGACCGAGACGATCACCAGGTCCTGCACGCCCAGGCTCGCCGGGTCGTCGCTGGCGTTGACGGCCACGCGGTGCTCGGCACCGTCGGCATCCACCCAGGTCAGGCCCTGCTCGCGCAGGGTGCGAAGCGTCTCGCCGCGTGCCACGGCCGAGAGTTGAATCTGACCGGCCGGCAAACGCGAACCGATCCAACCGGCGAACAGCCCGCCGATGGCACCCACGCCGACCACCGCGACTTTCTGAACAGAAGGGGCGTTCATGCGCGGTACCCCGGGTCGACGCGGTCGATCAGGCGCTGCATGGCGGCGAACGAATCTTCACCCGCGCCGAATTGGGGGTTGAAGTTCAGCGAGTCGCGCACGCAGGCCTGCAGCGCGGCTTCGGTGATGGGCTGCAGCTCGCCCAGCGGCTGCGAGGCCATCTGCACTTCGCACGCGCGCTGCAGCACCCACAGGCGGTTGAAGGCCTGCGCCAGCGTGCTGCCCATGATCACAGGCCCGTGGTTGCGCAGCAGCAGCACGGGTTTGCCGCCCGATGACGCGAGGATGCGCGCGCCTTCGTCGCGGTGCACGGTGATGCCCTCGAACGCGTGGTACGCCACCTGCCCGTACAGCTGCGCGGCGTAGAAGTTGGTGAACGACAGACCGTCTTTCAGGCAACACACGGCCATGGTCGGCGTGGTGTGCACGTGCATCACGCAGTGCGCGTCGGGCAGGGTGGCGTGGATGGCGCCGTGGAAGGTGAAGCCAGCGGGGTTGATGGGCCAGTCGCTGTGGCCCATGGTGTTCCCGTCGATGTCCACCTTCACCAGGTTGGACGCCGTGACCTCGGTGTAGTGCAGGCCGAAGGGGTTGATGAGGAAGTGGTCCTCCGGCCCGGGCACGCGCAGCGAGATGTGGTTGTAGATCAGCTCGGCCCAGCCGAGGTGAGCAAAGATGCGGTAACACGCGGCGAGCTGCACGCGGGCGGCCCACTCGGTTTCGCTGAAACGCGCGGGGCGCAGGAAGGCTTCGGACATGTATTGGTCTCCTCTGGAGCGTTCAGATGAACTTGAAACTCAGGCAACCCAGCGGGCCGTAGTCCGCCTCGAACAGGTCACCCGCCTTGGCCGCGACGGGCCGCGTGAAGCTGCCCGCGAGCACGATCTCGCCGGCCTGCAGCGTTTCGCCCCAGAGCGCGAGCTTGTTGGCCAGCCAGGCGATGCCGATCGCCGGGTCGCCCTGCACGCCGGCGGCCAGGCCGGTCTCTTCGACCGCGCCGTTCTGCCGCAGGATGGCGCCGCACCAGGGGCGGTTGGTGCTGCGCGGGTCGGCGCGGAACAGGTTGGGTTGCTTAGGGTCGCCCGCGCCGATCACGATGCCGGCGTTGGCCGCGTTGTCGCTGATGGTGTCGTAGACCTTGCGCATCACCTTGGTGTGGCGGTCGAACTGCTCGATGCGCGCGTCGATGATCTCGATCGCGGGCGTGATGTAGGCGGTGGCGGCGAGCACGTCTTCCACCGTCACATTGGGGCCGGCCAGCGGCGCCTTGAGCACGAACGCCAGCTCCACCTCCACGCGCGGTGCGATGAAGTGATTCACCGGAATCTCCAGCACCTCACCGGCCCTCGCGGTGTAGAGCATGTGATCGAGCAGCGTGCCGTAATCCGGCTCGTCGATCTGGCTGCTGATCTGCATGGCGCGGCTGGTGAGGCCGATCTTGTGGCCGATGACCTTTTTGCCTTCGGCCTTCTCCAGATCCACCCAGGCGCGGCCAATGCGGTAGCCGTCTTCGACGGTCATGCCGGGGTGGCGCTTCGAGAAATGCTCGACCTGCGTGCGGGTCTGCTGGGACTGCTGCAACTCGGCGGCGAGTTCGGCGATGAGTTCGGGGCTGAACATGTTTTTCTCAGGCTTTCTTGGGAGCAAAGAGCGGGTGCAGCGAACTGTTCTTGGCGTCGAAGACCTCGTGGCCTTCGTCCACCTGCACGGTGATGCCGATGGGGCGCTTCGCGAGTTGCTCGGCAAAGCGCTCCTTCACGCAGACGCTGAGCGCATCGCCCACGCGCTGGTGCACGAGAGCGCTGCGGCCCTGGGCCATGCGCACGTTCATGTAGACGAAGGCGTAGTCGCCACCCAGCCCGGCCGCGATGCCCGCGGCACCGCCGTCGGACACGGCGCTGTGCGCCGAAGGGTAGGCCAGCACGCGCGTGCCGCCGGTGGGGAAGACCTGGCGATCCTGCTCGTCGCGCACACCGAGCATGGTGTCGCACAGGGCGCGGCACAGGCCGCTCATGTCGACGCCGCCTTCGGCCGCGGGCTTGTCGAGGTTGGGGGTGTAGAGGATGACGAGGTGGGGCATGGGAGGGGTTCCGTTCAGAGGCGCGAACTCACGAGGCTGAAGCCGTCGGCGGCCGAGGCCTGCGCTTGGGGGATCGCTTTGCCGGTGACGGGCGTGACCGGGAACACAGCGTTGATCTGGCCGGTGCCCGAGGCGCCGAAGTACGGCGTGATGACCTCGGCCTTGCCGGCGTATTCGCTCCAGCCCAGCACACCCAGCATCATGGCGGTGTCGTGCATGAAGCCTTCGCCGTGGCCCTTGGCCGCGTACTCGGGCAGCATGCCGCAGAAGTCGGCCCACTCGCCGTTTTCCCACATCTGCACGACGCGGTGGTCCAGCGTTTCGAGGAAGGGGCTCCAGACCTTGAAGGCAAATTCGGGGGCGAGGCCGTTCTGTGCAAAGCGGTGGCTCAAGCTGCCGCTGGCGAGGAAGGCGACGGTGCCGTCGTAGTGGTCTTCGACCGCCTTGCGCATGGCCCAGCCCAGGCGCGCGCTGTCGTTGAGGTAATGAACGGTACACAGCGCCGAGACCGAGATGGCCTTGAAGTGCTGGTCGGCGTTCATGTAGCGCATGGGCACGAGGGTGCCGTATTCGGGGCCGAGCGTGGTGGCGTGGTGGGCCAGGGTTTCGACGCCGTGTTCGTTGGCCACCTTGGCCAGCAGTTGCCCGAGTTCGGGGTTGCCGGGAATGGAGAACGGCAGGTTGCTGATGAAGTGCGGCAGCTCGTTGCTGGTGTAGGTGCCTTCGAAGTGCGGCGCGCAGTTGAGGTGGTAGCTGGCGTTGACGAGCCAGTGGGTGTCGAAGACGACGATGGTGTCGACGCCCAGCTCTTTGCAGCGGCGCGCGATTTCCTTGTGGCCGTCGATGGCGTCCTGGCGGGTGCCTTTGCGGGGGCCGTCGAGTTCGCTGAGGTACATCGAGGGGACGTGGGTGATCTTTCCTACGAGTGCTACTTTGCCCATTGCGTCTGTCTCCGTTGCTTTGTTTGTTGGCTGCTGTTGCTTGGCTGACTTGTGTGCGGAGAAGGCGGTGATGGGCGTGTACCTACGCTCATGTCCCCCGGTCTGCGCTGCGCGCAGCCCTCCTCCTTTACTTCGCTGCTGCACACACCCATCACCGCCTTCTCGCTGCGCATCGGTTGGCCCAAAGTTCGCGCCCAGGTTGCTTCTGGCTCAGCGAGTCGGGGTACCCGACGCAGCGAAGTAAAGGAGGAGAAACGGGCGCAGCCCGTTTCGGGGGACATGAGCGGAGTCGGGTACCCCGGCTCGCTGAGCCCGCCCAGGTGCATGAGCGAAACAGAGGCGAACAAGTCACACCCCCCAATGAGGAATGTGGTGCGAGCCCAGCGACACCGCCACGTTCTTGGGCTCCAGAAACACCTCATAACTCCAGGTCCCGCCCTCTCGCCCCGTGCCCGACGCCTTGGTGCCTCCAAACGGTTGCCGCAGGTCGCGCACATTCTGCGAATTCACGAAGCACATGCCTGCTTCCACGGCAGCGGCCACCCGGTGCGCCTTGCCGATGTTCTCCGTCCACACGTAGCTGGAGAGACCGTAGGCGATGTCGTTCGCCAGCTCGATGGCGTGCGCCTCGTCGCGAAAAGGAATCAGGCAGGCCACCGGGCCGAAGATCTCTTCCTGCGCGATGCGCATGCGGTTGTCCACGTCGGCAAACACGGTGGGCCAGACGAAGTTGCCGGCCTGCACATGCGCGGGCAGTTCGGCCGCATAGCTCGGGCGGTCGATGCCGCCGCACAGCAGGGTCGCGCCCTCCTTCGGCCCCAGCTCGATGTAGCTGCGCACCTTCGCCAGATGGCCCTGGCTGATCATCGGACCGATGGTGGTTTTCTCGTCCTGCGGGTCGCCCACGACGATGCGCTTCGCGCGCTCGGCGAACTTCGCCGCAAAGTCGGCGTAGATGCTCTGCTGCACCAGGATGCGGCTGCCCGCCGTGCAACGCTCACCGTTGTTGCTGAAGATCATGAAGAGTGCGGCGTCGAGCGCGCGGTCCAGATCGGCGTCGTCGAAGACCACGAACGGGCTCTTGCCGCCCAGCTCCATGCTGAACTTCTTCAGGCCCGCGGTCTTGACGATGCGGTTGCCCGTCGCCGTGGACCCGGTGAAGGAAATCGCGCGCACGTCCGGGTGCGCGCACAGCGGCTCACCCGCCTCCTTGCCGAAGCCGTGCACCACGTTCAGCACACCGGCCGGGATGCCGGCTTCCAGCGCCAGCTCGCCCAGGCGCGCGGCGGTCATGGGCGACAGCTCGCTCATCTTCAGCACCGCCGTGTTGCCGAACGCCAGCGCTGGCGCGACCTTCCAGGTGGCGGTCATGAAGGGCACGTTCCACGGCGAGATCAGCGCGCACACGCCCACCGGGTGGAACAGCGTGTAGTTCAGGTGCGTGGGCGTGGGGTAGGTGTGGCCGTCCACGCGGGTGCACATCTCGGCGAAGTAGCTGAAGTTGTCCGCCGCGCGCGGGATCAGCTGCTTGCCGGTCTGCGCAATCACCTGGCCGGTGTCGTCGGTTTCGGTTTGCGCGATCTCCGGCACGTGTTTCGCGATCAGTTCGCCGAGTGCGCGGATCTTCTTGGCGCGCTCGGTCGCGGGCAGGCCGGCCCATTTCGGGAACGCGTCCTTGGCGGCCTGCACCGCCGCGTTGACGTCCGCCTCGGTGCCCGAGGCCACTTCGGCCAGCACACCCTGCGTGGCAGGGTTGATGGATTCGAAGTAGTCGGTGCCGGCGACGGTCTTGCCGTTGATGAGGTGATCGATGCGGGTCATGCTGGTCTCTGTGCGGTGATGGTGTTGGTGAGAGCGCCGATGCCCTCGATCTCGGTGACGATCACGTCGCCGGGCTGGCAGTCGACCACGCCGTCGGGCGTGCCGGTGAGGATCAGGTCGCCGGGTTGCAGGGTCATGAAGGCGCTGAAGTACTCGATCAGCGTGGGCACATCGAAGATCATGTCGCGCGTGTTGCCTTGCTGCGTGACCTGGCCATTGACAGTGGTCTGCAGCGCGAGGTTCATGGGGTCGGGAACATCGGTCGCATCCACCAGCCAGGGGCCGATGGGCGTGCAGGTGTCGCGGTTCTTCACGCGCAGGTTGGGGCGGTACCAGTTCTCCAGGTAGTCGCGGATCGCGTAGTCGTTGGCCACGGTGTAACCGGCCACGTGCTGCAAGGCGTCGGCCTTCTTCACGCGCTTCGCGGGCTTTCCGATCACCACCGCGAGTTCACATTCGTAGTGCATGAAGTTCACGCCGTCGGGCCGAACGGTGAAGGCGCGGTGGCCAATGAGCGATGCCTCGCCCTTCACAAAGGCCAGCGGTTCCTCGGGCGCCTTGAAGGCGAGTTCCTTCGCATGGTCGGCGTAGTTCAGTCCCAGCGCGAGCACGGTGCGGGGACGGGGCACCGGAGCCAGCGGCGGCAGCCAGACCACCTCGTCAAAAGCCACACGGCGGCCTTTGAACGCGGGCGTGAGCAGCTCCAGCTGGCCATCGGCTTCGATGGCGTCGTGGACCGCACCGGCCCAGGCAATGCGGGCGCGTTTCATGCCGTCATCTCCTGCACAAAATGGTTGGTGAGCGGGCTCAGCCCGGTGGCGGTGACCTCCACCGAGTCGCCGGCCCGTGCGCGCGGCCGCGAGCCGTCGTCCAGGCAGTCGGTGCCGACCATCAGCACGTCACCCGGCCGCATGGACTGGAAGGCGTTGACGTCGGCCCACAGCGTGGCGGCGTCGCGCAGCATGTCCTGCAGCGACACACGCTGGCGCACCACGCCATCGACCCGCAGCTCCAGCGTCAGCGCGGCCAGACCGCCCAATCCGCCCAGCTCGGCGACCGGCCGCACCACGTCGCCCACGCCGAGGAAGCCGTCCACGTTGTGGTACTTCACCGGCGGCCGGTAGTAGCTCGCGTGCGGAACCGCCACATCGGCCAGCAGCACGCAGCCCGCCACCTCGCCGCCCTCACCCGCCACCAGGCCGAGCGAGGCACTGACCTCGACCTCGTCCACCCCTGTGGGCAGCACGATGGCGTGCCCGCAACGCGTGAAGGTGTTGGCGGTCTTGATGTAGAGCACCGGCGCCAGCGGCGGTGCCTTGTAGGGCGCCTCGTGCATGCGCGGCGCCCACAGCGCGTGTTCGCGCCGGAAGTTCAGCAGGGTCCCGTAGACCGTGCCGCTGGGGAGGTAGGGAGGTGGGTTCATGGGGTTTCTTCCTCGGGCAGTTCATCGCTCACCGGCGCCTCCAGCGCGATCACCTGGTCGAGCAGCGTGTAGAGCTTCGCCAGCTGCGCCTTGCCCAGTTGCGCTTCCATCCACGCGTAGTGCGCCTCGATGGTCTCTGACAGCGTGGCCACCAGCTTCAGGCCCGCGCGGGTGGCGCGCACCACGGTGCGACGCGCGTCCTGCGGGCAACGCGCGCGGCTGATCAGGCCATCGCGCTCCATGCGCGTGAGCACGCCGGTGAGGCTGGGGCCGAGCAGCAAGGCCTCGCGCGCCACGCGGCCGGTCTCGACACCCGCCGGGTCGCCCGCGTGTTCACCCAGCACGCGCAGCACGCGCCACTGCTGGTCCGACAGGCCGTGCTCGCGCAGGCTGGGCCGGGTGTGTTGCATCACCGCCTCGCGCGCTTCGAGCAGCAAGCGGGGCAGGTTGCGGTGGACGAAAGAAGGTGATGGTTGGCTCATTTATTTAATATGTTAAATGATTGCCTCGGTAAACCCAAATCGGGGTTAACCCGACTTCGAGCGGGGTTTGACAGGACCCCGGCCGCCGGGCGGACAATGCCGGACCATGAACACCCTGCTGGCCCTGCTGGGCACCGAACTCCCCCTGATCCAGGCCCCGATGGCGGGCGTGCAAGGCGCGGCACTGGCCGTGGCCGTCTGCAACGCGGGGGGCCTCGGGTCGCTGCCCGGCGCGATGCTCACGCCCGAGGCGCTGCACACCGAGCTGAAGACGCTCACCCAAGGCACGTCCCGCCCCTGGAACCTCAACTTCTTCTGCCACACGCCCCCCGTGCCCGACCCGGCCCGCGAGGCGCGCTGGCGCGAGGCGCTCGCGCCCTTCTACGCCGAGGCCGGTCTCGACATCGGCACCGTGCCCACGGGCGCGGGCCGCGTGCCATTCAGCCAGGCCGCGGCCGATGCGATCGAACCCTTCCGCCCGCCGGTGATGAGCTTCCACTTCGGCCTGCCCGCGCCCGACCTGCTGGCGCGCGTGAAGGGCTGGGGCAGCGTGGTGCTGTCGTCGGCCACCACGGTCGAAGAGGCGCGGTGGCTGGTGGCCCACGGCGTGGACGCGGTGATCGCGCAGGGCCTGGAAGCCGGAGGCCACCGAGGCATGTTTCTCTCAGACGACCTGACGACCCAGGTCGGCAGCTTCGCCTTGCTGCCGCAGATCGTGGCCGCCGTGGACGTGCCGGTGATCGCGGCCGGCGGTATCGCCGACGCGGCGGGCGTGGCCGCGGCCATGGCGCTGGGCGCGGCCGGCGTGCAGGTGGGCACGGCCTACCTGTGCTGCCCGGAGACCACCACCAGCGCCCTGCACCGCGCCGCCCTGCAGAGCGAGGCCGCGCACCACACGGCGCTCACCAACCTGTTCACCGGCCGGCCGGCGCGTGGCATCGTCAACCGCGTGATGCGCGAGCTCGGCCCCATGAGCCCGGCCACGCCGGCTTTCCCGCTCGCCACCGCCGCCATGGCCCCGCTGCGCGCGCACTTCGAGGCGCTGGGCAGCGGCGATTGTTCACCGCTGTGGTCGGGTCAGAACGCCAGCGGCTGCCAGGCGCTACCGGCGGCCGAACTCACGCACCTGCTCGCACGGGGGTTCAAATAGATGTTTGTGGTGATCTTTCGGGCCAAGGCCCGCGCGCTCGATGCCGAGTACAGCGCCATGGCCGCGCAGATGCGCGAACTGGCGTTGACACAGTTCGGCTGCCTCGACTTCACCGCCGTCACAGAAGGTGACCAGGAAATCGCGCTGTCGTACTGGCCCGACGAGGCCCGCATCCGCGCCTGGAAACAGCACACCGACCACCTGATGGCGCAGCGCCTGGGCCGCGAGCGCTGGTACGCCAGCTACTCGGTGGAGATCGCCGAAGTGACGCGGCGCTACAGCCACCCACCGGCGACGCCGGTCTAGAAATAGTCGTCGGGGTCGCGGTCGGCGCGCACACGGCGCGGTGTGTCGCGCTGCTGGTTCAGCCAGCGCTTGAGCGACGCAGGTTCCCGCACCTGTTCCAGGTCCTGCTCCAGTTGCGCCACCGCCGATTCCAGCGCGTCCACCTGCGCCAGCAGGTGCTGTTTGAGGGTGTTGGGGTTGGTGGCCTGGCCCGGCGGCAGATCGAACTCGCCGGCCAGGCGCTGCTGGCGCGCGGCGCGCTCGCGCTCCAGATCGGCCACCTGCTGCTTGAGCAACAGGGTCAGCGCGGCCAGCTTGTCATCGGCCAAACGCGACACCGCCGCCGGGTCGGCCAGCTCCGCACGCAGCTGGATCTGCATCAGCGTGACCAGGTCCTTGCGGCCATACGCCGCGTTGGCCTCGCTCATGAGCGCGGTCTTGCGCAGGCGCTCCTGCGGATCGGGTTCGCGGTCCGGGTGCAGGGCGCTGGCCAGCTGACGGAACAGCGTGCGCAGCTGGGTGTCGGCATCGGTCTGCTGGGCCTGGGCCTTGATCTGTTCGGTGCCTGGCTTTTGCTTGGCCTTGCGCGCTTTCGCCTTCGCCTGGCGGCGCGCCTGCTCTTCGTCCTGCGACTCGCGCAGCCGCGCCATGCCGGCGCGCAGCAGTTCTTCCATCGAAGCGTCTTCGCCCGCATGGGTCAACGGCTCGCCCAACACGTCTTCCAGCCGCGCCCGCAGGGCGTCGGCCGCGGCCTGCTTTTTCTGCGCCAGTGTCTGTCGGCTGTGCCGGTCGTGCAGCGCGGCCATCGCCGTGTCGCCCTCCTCGGCCAGGGTCTGCGCCAGCCGGCACAGGGTTTCGGTGGCGGTGTCCTGCTGCAGGCGGCTCAGCGCCTTGCCCTGCAGGTGTTCGGCCAGACCCTGGGCCAGCTCGCGCATGTGCTCACGCTGGCGCTGCTGCAAGGGCGCGACCCAGCGGTGCAGCTCCACCCGGTGCGACTGTGCCAGCGCGTCCAGCTCGGCGAGCTGGGCCTTGAGCTTGTCGACGCGGGTCAGCTGCAGGTTGAACGCGCGCACGGCGGGCGACGGCGGCAGCTCATCCGCCCGCAGCACACGCAAAGCGGCGGCGGGCGGCAAACGGGGATCGTGGGGTGCTGACAAAGGGTGTCCAGAGGAGGCAGGCCAGGCCGGGAGCGCGGCGGGACTCGACTATATTGCCTGCCACATGGCCAAAGAAAAAACCCAATACACCTGCAACGAGTGCGGCGGCAGCAGCCCCAAGTGGCTGGGCAAGTGCCCGCACTGCAACGCCTGGAACACGCTGATCGAATCGGTGGCCGAATCCACCGCCCCGGCGAAGAACCGCTTCGCCTCGCTGGCCAAGACGGCCGAGGTCACGACGCTCGCCGACATCGACGCCACCGACGTGCAGCGCACGCCCACCGGCCACGACGAGCTGGACCGGGTGCTGGGCGGCGGCATCGTGGAAGGCGGCGTGGTGTTGATCGGCGGCGACCCGGGCATCGGCAAGTCCACCCTGCTGCTGCAGGCGTTGGATTCGCTGCAGCGCTCGGGTCAGAAGACGCTGTACGTGACCGGTGAAGAAAGCGGCGCCCAGGTCGCGCTGCGTTCGCGCCGGCTCG
This sequence comes from Hydrogenophaga sp., assembly GCF_018780075.1. Classification (GTDB taxonomy): domain Bacteria; phylum Pseudomonadota; class Gammaproteobacteria; order Burkholderiales; family Burkholderiaceae_C; genus Hydrogenophaga. The sequence continues at coordinate 2,904 of NZ_JADMKB010000070.1, read as the reverse complement.
GGCTGGATGGTTCGCAGGTCAGCGTGCTGGCCGAGATCCAGCTGGAGAAGATCCTTGCCACGCTGGACCACACCAAGCCCGCCATCGCCGTGATCGACTCGATCCAGACGGTGTATTCCGAACAACTGACCTCGGCGCCCGGCTCGGTGGCCCAGGTGCGCGAGTGCGCGGCCCACCTGACGCGCGCGGCCAAGGCCAGCGGCACGGCCATCGTGCTGGTGGGCCACGTGACCAAGGAAGGCGCCCTGGCCGGCCCGCGCGTGCTGGAGCACATGGTGGACACGGTGCTGTATTTCGAGGGCGACACACATTCGAGCTTCCGCCTGATCCGCGCCATCAAGAACCGCTTCGGCGCCGTGAACGAGATCGGCGTGTTCGCCATGACCGAGCGCGGTTTGAAAGGTGTGAGCAACCCGAGCGCGATCTTTCTCTCGCAACATTCGGAGCCGGTGCCCGGCAGCTGCGTCATGGTGACGCTGGAAGGCACGCGCCCCATGCTGGTGGAAATCCAGGCGCTGGTGGACAGCGGCGGCCCATCGCCGCGCAGGCTCTCCGTGGGCCTGGACCGCGACCGGCTGGCCATGCTGCTGGCGGTGCTGCACCGCCACGCCGGCGTGGCCTGCATGGACCAGGACGTGTTCGTCAACGCCGTGGGCGGCGTGCGCATCAGCGAACCGGCGGCCGACCTGGCGGTGATGCTGGCCATCACCAGCAGCCTGCGAGGCAAAGCGCTGCCCAAAGGCTTCATCGCCTTCGGCGAGGTGGGCCTGGCGGGCGAGGTGCGCCCCGCGCCGCGCGGACAGGAGCGGCTGAAGGAAGCCGCCAAGCTCGGCTTCAGCGTGGCCGTGGTGCCCAAGGCCAACGCGCCGAAGAAAAACGACAAGGCCTTCGAGGGCCTGACCATCCACGGCGTGGACCGCATCGAGGAAGCCATGGAGCTGGCGCGCAGCCTGGCGTGAAGTACCCCCCGCAGCGCTTCGCGCTACCCCCCAGGGGGCGGCACTGGCCGTCCGGCAAAGCCGGCCCGACGGTGCCCTGGGCTGCACCACTTCAAGCGTCCGAGGTGGTGTTCTGGCGCCATGAAAGACTGATGGGGTAAGCGTTGTCCGCAACGGCGCGCCCGCCGACAGCCGCGACAATCCAGGGCATGAACTTCCAGAGAATTGTGATTCCGCTGGCCGGCGCCGCGCTGCTGGTCCTGGCCCATCAGAAATACGGCTGGGCCGGCGTGGCCGTGGTGACCGGTGGTCTGGTCATGTGGCTGCTGCTGCACGTCACGCGGCTGATGACAGTGTTCAAACGCGCGTCGAGCCGGCCCATCGGCCACGTGGACAGCGCCGTCATGCTCAACGCCAAGCTCAAACCCGGGGTGACGCTGATGCACGTGTTGGCCATGACGCGCTCGCTGGGCGAGCGCCTGACGCCGGAGGGCGAGGACCCGGAACAATTCCGCTGGACCGACGCCAGCGACTCGTCGGTCACGGCGAGCTTCCGGGGTGGTCGGCTGCGGGAGTGGGCCCTTCAGCGCCCCGGCGCTGAAGCGGCACCCGCAGACCCCGGCGCCGGCACGCCACCGTAAAATGGCCGGTTCGCAGGCCACTCCCGAGGCCGCCCCCATTTCAAAGGACGCATGCATGAGCCCCGTAGTTCCCTCGATGTCCGACCGCGACGGCAAGATCTGGATGGACGGCCAGATGGTCGACTGGCGCGACGCCAAGATCCATGTGCTGACCCACACGCTGCACTACGGCTGCGGCGCTTTCGAAGGGGTGCGGGCCTACAACGCGGTGGGCGGCACGGCGATCTTTCGCCTGGAAGAGCACACCGAGCGCCTGTTCAACAGCGCCAAGATCCTGCGCATGAAGCTGCCGTTCACCAAGGAAGAGGTGAACGAAGCCCAGAAGGCCGTGGTGCGCGAAAACAAGCTCGAAAGCTGCTACATCCGCCCGCTGACCTGGATCGGCGACAAGAAGCTGGGCGTCAGCCCCAAGGGCAACACCATCCACCTGATGGTCGCGGCCTGGGCCTGGGGCGCCTACCTGGGTGAAGAGGGCCTGAAGCGCGGCATCCGCGTCAAGACCAGCAGCTACACCCGCCACCACGTCAACATCACCATGACGCAGGCCAAGGCGGTGAGCAACTACACCAACTCCATCCTGGCCAACATGGAAGTGACCGACGAGGGCTACGACGAGGCCCTGCTGCTGGACAGCTCGGGCTTCGTGAGCGAAGGCGCGGGCGAGAACATCTTCGTGGTCAAGAACGGCGTCATCTACACGCCCGATCTGTCGGCCGGTGCGCTCAATGGCATCACCCGCAACACGGTGTTCCACATCGCCAAGGACCTGGGCCTGGAGATCGTGCAGAAGCGCATCACGCGCGACGAGGTTTACATCGCCGACGAGGCCTTCTTCACCGGCACCGCCGCCGAAGTAACCCCCATCCGCGAACTCGACCGCATCGAGCTCGGCGCCGGCAGCCGCGGCCCGATCACCGAAACGATCCAGAGCGCGTTCTTTGACATCGTCAACGGCCGCAACCCCAAGTACGCCCACTGGCTGGCGAAGGTTTGACATGAAAAACGCAACGATTGAACTGGCCGCCGCCGACCTGAACCACCAGGGCGGCATCTTCTGCCCCAGCCCCAAGGCCGACATGAAGCTCTGGAACAGCCACCCCAAGGTCTACCTGGACGTGGCGAAGACCGGCACAGCCCGCTGCCCTTACTGCGGCACGGTGTACCAGCTGAAGGCCGGTGAGGTGGTGTCTCACGGACACTGACGGTCCGCTTCGGCGCAGCGTCACCCACAGAAAGGGCGTCTTCGGACGCCCTTTCTGCTGCGCGCAGGCAAAAAAAAGCCACCTTGCGGTGGCTTTGTAAAGTCCTTGGAAGGACGTCGTTGG
>NZ_JADMKB010000184.1 GCF_018780075.1 Hydrogenophaga sp. | reverse complement strand
CCCATCTCCAGACTCAGCTCGTCAAGAAACAACCTCTTGACGCTTCACACCTAGCCAACACCACTTTTCTGAACATGACCGCCATGAAATCTCCCCTGAGTCTGACCGTCCTGCTGGTCGCCCTACCCTCCTTCGCCCAGACCACCCCACCCGACTTCGCCCGCTGTCTCGACGGCCTGCAAGCCGAGGCGCGCGCTGCCGGCGTCTCTGAAGCCAGCTACCGCCGCTTCACCGCTGGGCTCACGCCCGACATGAGCGTGATCGACAAGCTCAATTACCAGCCCGAGTTCCGCATGCCGATCTGGGACTACCTCAGCGGCCTGGTGGACGATGAACGGGTGCAGCAAGGCCAGGCCATGCTGGCGCAGCACGCCGAGGTGCTCGCGCGCGTGCAACAGCGCCACGGCGTGGACCCGGCCACCGTGGTCGCGGTCTGGGGGGTTGAGAGCAACTTCGGCCAGACCCTGGGCAAGTACCCGCTGCTGCAGGCCCTGGGCACGCTCTCGTGTCACGGCCGGCGCCAGAGCTACTTCCAGGGCGAGTTCTATTCGGCGATGCGCATCCTGCAGGGCGGCCACATCGCGCCCGAACGCCTGATCGGCTCCTGGGCCGGAGCGTTCGGCCACACCCAGTTCATGCCCACCACCTTCGAGCGCCTTGCGGTCGATTTCGACGGCGACGGTCGCCGCGACCTGATGGACAACACCAGCGACGCGCTGGCCTCCACCGCCAACTTCCTCGCCAAAGCCGGCTGGCAAAGCAGCCAGCCCTGGGGATTCGAGGTGAAGCTGCCCAGTGGCTTCAACACCGACAATGAAGGCCGGCGCAGCAAGCGGGCCATGAGCGAATGGGTCGCGCGCGGCCTGCGCAAGGTCGACGGTTCGCCGCTGCCCGACGGCCTGGGATCGGCCGGCCTCATGACGCCTGCCGGTCCGACCGGCCCGGCCTTTCTGGTCTTCAAGAACTTCGACGCGATCTACAGCTACAACGCCGCCGAGAGCTACGGCCTGGCCATCGCCCACCTGAGCGACCGCCTGCGCGGCGCCGGCCCGTTCACCACCCCGTGGCCCACCGACGACCCGGGCCTCTCACGCGCCGAACGCCGCGAACTGCAAGGCCTGCTGATCCTGCGCGGCCACGACATCGGTGAGGTCGACGGCATGCTGGGCGACAAGAGCCGGGAAGCGATCCGGGTCGAGCAGACCCGGCTGGGGATGGAGGTGAACGGGCGGGGTGGGCAGAAGGTGTTGAGGGCGCTTCGGGCGCAGTGAAGCGGCCGTCATCCCGACATCAACAACGGGGTTTGGGCAGGTCGGTGCAATGGCTGCACTGACTGTTGTTCCTTTTACAACTCCACGCACTGCACACCGTCTGACCGCACGCCTCGTAACAGGCCCTAGAGGCTTCGTAGGCCGCATTCTTCGCAGCGCAATCGGCTTGACTGGCCACGACGCCCCCCTTGCTCTGGGGTGGAACCGGCGCTGCCGCTGAATCGGGCTCAGACGGTGGTTCAACGGCAGGCTCGTTGCTGGGAGGAACGATCTTCACCGGGTCCACAACATTGCCCCGCCGCACCTTGACCTCTTCGACACCGTTTTTGGGCATCTTGTCTGGCGGACGGTCGTCAAAATGCACGCGGCCCTGGTCGTCCACCCACCGGTAGACCTCGGCGTGAGCGCTCATGAAGCTCATGAGCAAAAGCACAGGCAGCCACCGCTGCCAAACCCTGCACGTGTTCATCTCGATCTCTCTGCGTATCCGCGACCAAGGCGTCACACCCAGCCGAACTGCGCCCGCACGTCCCGCGCCGTGAGGTTCACCGGCGCTGTGGGGGCCTGCGTGTATTGCCGCAGATTGGGAGCACGCACGCCGCCGCCGTCCTGCCCGAGCACGGCCACGCCCTTGATGTGCCAGCCGCGCTCGCGCAGCGCGGCCACGTAGGCCTGGGCGTCGGGGAAGGTCTCCAGGTCGGTCTTGTACGCCGTGGGCGAGAGGCAGAACACCACCGCCTCGCAGCGTGAGCGCGTCACCTCGTGGATGAAGTCGTCGATCGAGGTGCGGGTGATCTGCAGGGTGCCAACCCTGGCGTAGAAGCGCTGCGGCCGTTTGCCGCTTTGCATCTGGATGTCGCGCACGCTGCGGTTGAAGCAACCCGTGAGGCTGCGCACCACCGAGGTCTTGCGCGTGTTGGCGTTGCCAATCAGGATGTAGGCGTCCATGGGCACGACCCGCTCAGCCCAGTTTCACCGCCGTGCCGCTGACGGCGACCATCATCATGCCGTTGGCCTCGCCCATGACCTCGTAGTCGAAGTCGATGCCGATCACCCCGTTGGCACCCATGGCTTTCGCGGCCTCGATCAGGCCTTCGATGGCGGCGTCGCGCGCGCCCGCCAGCGCACGTTCGTAGCCACCGGCCCGGCCGCCCACCACGTCGCGCACCGAGGAGAACATGTCGCGGAAGATGTTGGCACCGATGATGGCCTCACCGTTGACCACGCCGAGGTACTGGCCCAGATCGATGCCGGGCGGCGTGGTGGTGCTGAGGAAAAAACCGTCGGTGCTTTTGGAAAACCAGCCCATGTGAACCCCCGTTGGATGCGTGTGGTGGATGCACCCGGAGGTGCGTTCGGATTCATTGTGCCAGCGCGGGCAGCCCCCTCACCCCAGCCCTCTCCCGCACGCAGGCGAGGGGGCGAAGCGCTCACCAGAGCGCGACCAGCCGCCCCTCGCGCAGCGCCCAGGCGCGCTGCGCCATGGCGCGCGCCTCCTGCTCGTCGTGCGTCACGAGGATCGCGGTCATGCCGGCCTCGGTGATGCGCTCGCGGAACTCGGCGCGCAGCTGTTCACGCAGGGTGGCGTCGAGCGCGCTGAAGGGTTCGTCCAGCAGCAGCGCGCGCGGCCCGGTGATGAGCGCGCGCGCCAGCGCCACGCGCTGCTGCTCGCCACCCGAGAGCGTCCACACGCGCGCGCTGGCGTGGGCCGCGAGGCCGAAGCGAGCGAGCATGGTGCGCGCGCGCTCGCGCGCCTCCGCGCGGCGCACGCCCTGCTCCACCAGACCGAAGGCCACGTTGTCCTGCACGTTGAGGTGGGGAAACAGCGCAAAGTCCTGGAACATGAGCGCGAAACCGCGCCGCTCTGGAGGCAGGGCCGTGATGTCCACGCCGTCGAACCACACGCTGCCCGCCTCCGGCGCTTCCAGCCCGGCCACGATCTTGAGCAGGGTGCTCTTGCCGCTGCCCGA
>NZ_JADMKB010000152.1 GCF_018780075.1 Hydrogenophaga sp. | reverse complement strand
CGAAGATGTTGACCAGGATGCCCTTGACCTTGGTGTTCTTGAGCATGATCTTGAAGGCTTCGGTGACCTTCTCGGCAGTGGCGCCGCCGCCCACGTCCAGGAAGTTGGCCGGCTCGCCGCCGAACAGCTTGATGGTGTCCATGGTGGCCATGGCCAGACCGGCGCCGTTGACCAGGCAACCGATGTTGCCGTCCAGGGTGATGTAGGCCAGGTCGAACTTGGAGGCTTCGATTTCGGCCGGATCTTCTTCGTCCAGGTCGCGGTAGGCCACGATCTCGGGGTGGCGGAACAGCGCGTTGGCGTCGAAGTTGAACTTCGCGTCCAGGGCCATCAGGTTGCCCTTGGAATCGCAGTTCAGGGGGTTGATTTCCACCAGCGACGCGTCGGTGTCCATGTAGCACTTGTAGATCTTGGCGAAGATGTCGACCGCCTGATCCACGGAAGCGCCGGTCAGGCCGATGGCGGCCGCCACCTTGCGGGACTGCGCTTCGGTGATGCCGGCCAGCGGGTCGATCATCTCGGTGATGATCTTCTCGGGCGTGGAGTGGGCCACTTCCTCAATGTCCATGCCGCCTTCGCTCGAAGCGATCAGGGCGACTTTCTGGGTCGCGCGGTCGGTGACCAGCGACACGTACAGCTCGTTCTTGATGTCGGCGCCGTCTTCGATGTACAGGCGGCGGACCTTCTGGCCTTCGGGGCCGGTCTGGTGGGTCTTGAGCTGCATGCCCAGGATTTCGCCCGAGATGCGCTGCACGTCTTCAATGGTCTTGGCGACCTTGACGCCACCGCCTTTGCCGCGGCCACCGGCGTGGATCTGGGCCTTCACCACCCAGACCGGTCCGCCGAGTTTCTGGGCGGCTTCCACCGCCTCCTGCACCGTGAACGCTGCGATGCCGCGGGGCACCGGCACACCAAATTGACGCAAGATTTCCTTGCCTTGGTACTCGTGGATTTTCATGAGGTCTCTCTCAGACTGGAGGTTGTGCGATCCGGCCAAAGGGCACGGCCGGGGGCGCGGGCAGTGAACACGACAGCCGGCGACTGTATCATGGTGCATCGCACCAAACTATAAGCAGCGGCTTACGTAATGCATAATTATAGAAGCCGACGCTGAACCCTGACTGACACACACAGGAGACGCCATGGCCCAGATCTTCATCGACGGCGAAGCCGGCACCACCGGCCTGCAGATCCGCGAGCGGCTGCAGCAGATGCCGCAGATCCAGTTGTTGAGCATCGCGCCCGAGCGGCGCAAAGACCCCGAAGCCAAGCGCGAACTCATGGCGCAGGCCGACCTGGTGATTCTGTGCCTGCACGACGACGCGGCCATCGAATCGGTGGCGATGGTGGACGCGCTGCCGGGCAAAAAACCCCGCATCATCGACGCGTCCACCGCACACCGCTGCCACGATGGCTGGGTGTATGGCTTCCCCGAGCTGAGCGCGGGCCAGCAAGCCGCGGTGCAAAAAGCCGATCGCGTGGCCAATCCGGGCTGTTATGCCACCGGCGCCATCGCGTTGTTGCGCCCGCTGGTGGACGCGGACCTTCTGCCCCCGGACTTCCCGGTCGCCCTGCCGTCGGTGAGCGGCTACTCGGGTGGCGGCCGCACCATGATCGAGGCCTACGAGAAGGGCGAAGCGCCGCTGCACGAGGCCTACGCGCTGGGTCTGACGCACAAGCACATCCCTGAGATCCTGCGTTACACCGGCCTGACCCGTCGGCCCGTCTTCATTCCCGCCGTGGGCAATTTCCGCCAGGGCATGCTGGTGCAGTTGCCGCTGCACCTGGACGACCTGCCCGGTGCGCCCAAGGCCAGCGACCTGCACGACGCGCTGGTGGCGCACTACGCCGCCAGCGTGGCGGCGGGTGGCTGGGTGAGCGTGGAGGCCGCGCCCGAGAGCGGCAAGCTCGACGCCACCGCGCTCAACGACACCAACAAGCTGGAGTTGCGCGTGTTCGCCAACGAAGCCCACCGCCAGGCCGTGTTGATCGCGCGGCTGGACAACCTGGGCAAAGGCGCCAGCGGTGCGGCGGTTCAAAACCTTCAACTCATGCTCGGGGTGTAGGGCTCCCCCCTGCGCCGCTGCGCGGCTTCCCCCCAGGGGGACAACGCGAGTGGCCCGGCGAAGCCGGTTCCACCGCGTTCTGGGCGGGCGGGACACTCGCTCCGGATGGGTTCCGCGCTGGCTCGTTGAGCGCTGAGTCCATTTGCCAAAACAGGGTGCTCACGCCCCCACCCAGCTGGCGGTGGATCAGTCGTCCTCGCTGCCGCCGACCACTCGCCGGATCGATTCGGCGCCGAACCCGCGCGCCAGCAGAAACCGCATCTGCTTGCCGCGCTCGGCCGCATCGACCGGCGGTGATCCGAACTTCTTGCGCCAGACCTCGCGCGCCCGCTCGACCTCCGTGCCACGCAGCGCAGCCACCGCCTCGGCCACCGCTGTCGGGTCCAGCCCTTTGGCCTGCAGCTCTTGCTTCACACGGGCGGCACCCAGGCGGGAAGCACGGCGGTGCACGACGGATTCGAGCACGCGCTGTTCGTTGATGAAGCCCTTGGCATCCAGCTCGTCCAGCGCGCGGGCCAGCTCGCCCGGCGCCGTTTCGTGGGCTTTCAGCTTGCGCTCCAGCTCGGCGCGGGAGTGCTCGCGCCCGGCCAGCAGGCGCAACGCGCGGCCTTTGAGCGAGATCTGGTCAAAGGCCATGCGCCGGGTCCTCCTCCACCCACCGTGCCGCGCTCAGCACACTCACTCGCTCAGGACTTCGGCCTTGTCCACCTTGGCCGCGGCCTTGTCGGCTTTGGCGGCCTTGGCAGGTGCGGGCGCCTCGTCCACCGGCAGCAGCGGAACACCCAGCTCGGTGCGCACCTTGTTTTCGATCTCGACGCGCAGCTCGGGGTTTTCGCGCAGGAATTCGCGCGAGTTGTCGCGGCCCTGCCCGATCTTTTCGCCGTTGTAGGCGTACCAGGCGCCGGACTTTTCAATCACCTTGTTCAGCACGCCGAGGTCCAGGATTTCGCCTTCGCGGCTGATGCCCTCGCCGAACAGGATGTCGAACTCGGCCGTCTTGAACGGGGGCGAGACCTTGTTCTTCACCACCTTGACCTTGGTTTCGTTGCCGATCGCCTCTTCGCCCTTCTTGATGGTGCCGGTGCGGCGGATGTCGAGGCGGACCGAAGCGTAGAACTTGAGCGCGTTGCCGCCGGTGGTGGTTTCGGGGCTGCCGAACATGACGCCGATCTTCATGCGGATCTGGTTGATGAAGATGACCA
>NZ_JADMKB010000069.1 GCF_018780075.1 Hydrogenophaga sp. | reverse complement strand
GCCTGCTTCATCTGGTCGCTCGACTCGGTGGTCAGGATCAGGATCGGCGTGGTCTTGAACTTGGGGTGGTCGCGCAGCTTCTTCGTCAGGCCCAGCCCGTCCAGTCGCGGCATGTTCTGGTCGGTCAGCACCAGATCGATGTGGTGGGTCTGCGCCTTCTCGAAGGCGTCCTGGCCGTCCACCGCTTCCACCACGTGAAAGCCGGCGCCAGTGAGGGTGAATGACACCATTTTTCGCATGGAGGCCGAGTCGTCAACGGCAAGAATCGATTGCATGGGGTACTCCGAGGTTCAAACCAATATCGGCAAAAAGGGCGGTCGGCTTTAGAACAGGTCGATGGAGCCGGCGTCCATCTCGCTTTGTGTCACCGGGCTGGGCCGGTCGGCCATGGGGTCGAGGGTCATGGGCAGCTCGCCTTCTTCGGCCTCCATGGCCTCGTCGGCGAGCTTCCAGGCGCAGCCCTGCAGCACCTTGCCGGTGTGCACGATGAGCTGGGTCGCCATGTCGTGGAACTGCAGCTCGGTCACGGCCTGGTGCAGGCTGTGGCGGATGCTCAGCAAATCGTCGCTGTCCTTGCTGGTCGCCAGGTTGCCCAGGGCGTGGTTGGCGGTGCTGAAGCGCTCCAGCAGGTTGCCGGTGGCGTGGTCCAGCAGACCCTCCAGGCGTTTGAGGTCGGTCATCGCCATGAGAAGCGAATCCTGGACATCGGCGACCAGGTTCACGGGCAGGCTGACAGACGGTGTGGTCTGCAACATCATCGGATGGTCCATGGGTTTTGGGGCATAGGGGATGGGCTGGAGACCGGTCTTGGGCTGGCAGGGAAGTACAATTTTCCCGGTCTGTGACCATCTGTATCGGCAGATAACGGCCCAAATTCAACGCCATTTCAGCGCCTGTGCCTTGTGGCCCCGAAGCCCGGTTCACCCCACCCATTGCGAGCGGCATGCCAGATCACACCGAAATCCGTCCGCTGCGCATCCTCCACCTGGAAGATTCCCGGGTCGATCACGCCCTGGTGAAGTTCGCCCTGCAGCGCAGCCAGCTGCCGCACGAGATCCTGCTGGTGGACACCATCGACGATTTCCTGCGCGAGCTTGACTCGGGGGTCCACGACTTCGTGCTCGCCGACTACCACCTGCCCGGGTTCACGGGCCTGGACGCCTGGGAGCTGGTGCTGGAGCGGGGCATCGACATCCCCTTCGTGATCCTCTCGGGCGCCATCGGCGAAACCGCGGCGGTGGACGCCATGCACCGGGGCGTGAGCGACTACCTGCTCAAAGACAGCATGAACCGCCTGGCCCACGTGATCCAGCGGGCCATGGAGGTGAGCCAGACCCGCAAGGCCAAGGCCGCGGCCGACGCCGAGCTGGCCGAATCGCGCCAGCGCCTGGCCGAGCTGGCCGAACACCTGCAGACCAGCATCGACCAGGAGCGCGCCGACATCTCGCGCGAAATCCACGACGACATCGGCGGCGCCCTGGCCGCCGTCAAGCTCGACCTGTCCTGGGTCTCGCGCCGCACGCTGGACGCCGACGTGCGCCAGCACATGGACGCCGCACTGGAGATGCTGCAACATGCACTCGATGCGAGCCAGCGGATCATGATGAACCTGCGTCCGCCCATCCTCGACCAGGGGCTGGTGGCGGCCGTGCAGTGGCTGGCCGCCAGTTTCGAGAAGCGGGCCGGGGTGCGCGTGTCGGTGCGCCGCTCGGCCGAGCAGATCGACGTGCCGCGCGCGGTGCAGCTGGTGGCCTACCGCACGGCGCAGGAGGCCCTGACCAACGTGGCCAAACACGCGCACGCGTCGGCGGTGGACATCGACCTCAGCGACCGCGAGGGCGTGCTGACGCTGGAAGTGACCGACAACGGCCAGGGGCTGAGCAGCGAGGCGCTGAAGAAGGCCAAGTCCTTCGGCCTGCTGGGGCTCAAGGAGCGTGCGGCCAAGGTGGACGGCTGGCTGGACATCAGCTCGTCCCGCCGCGGCACCTCGGTCATCCTGTCGGTGCCGCTGGCCATGCCCTCCGGCGCAGAGGGAGACGAAGGCGATTTCAACCACAGGGACAAGAACAATGATCAAAGTGATTTTGTGTGACGACCACGCGGTGGTGAGGCGCGGCATCCGCGACACCATCTCCGAGGCGGTCGACATCCAGGTCGTCGGCGAAGCCGGCAGCTACCCCGAGCTGAGAGAGCAGATGCGCAAGGTGGAGTGCGACGTGCTCGTGCTTGACCTCAACATGCCCGGGCGCGGCGGGCTCGAGGTGCTCGCGGCCCTGCGAGACGAAGGCTCGCTGGTCAAGACCCTGGTCGTGTCCATGTACCCCGAAGACCAGTACGCCATCCGCTGCCTGCGCGCCGGCGCGCGCGGCTACGTCAACAAGGCCGGCGAACCGGCCGAACTCGTCGCCGCCATCCGCACCGTGCAGCAGGGCCGCAAATACGTGACGCCCGAAGTGGCCCAGATGCTGGTGGACAACCTCAACGCCCCCGAGAGCCAGGAACTGCACGCCAGCCTCTCCGAGCGCGAGCTGCAGACTCTGCAGAAAATCGCCTCGGGCAAGAAACTGTCAGAGATCGCCGAAGAGCTGATGCTCAGCCCCAAGACCGTGAGCGTGTACCGCGCGCGGGTGCTGGAGAAACTGCACCTGGCGAACAACGCGGAGCTGACGGTTTACGCGATTCGGAACAGTTTGGTCTGAACCTCGCCCGAGGCGGCGAGGTCACCGCCACCGACGCAGGCGCTGCGTGGCAAGATGGTCCCTCTTGAAAGGATCTCCCATGGGCATCGCAAAAATTCTCGGCATCGTCCTCATCGCCGCTGGCGCGCTGGGCCTGGTGTTCGGCGACTTCAGCTTCAACAAGGCCAGCCACGAGCTCAAGCTCGGGCCGCTGGAACTTTCGGTCACTGAAAAGCAGACCGTGCCCGTGCCCACCTGGGCCAGCCTGGCGGCGATTGCTGCGGGCGTGGGGTTGCTGGTGTTCGGGGGCGGCAAGAAGGGGTGACGCCTTCCTTTGTGTCATCGGATGGGGTGGCCGTGTACAGGGCACCCAGCGAGATGGCACATGACAGCCCAAGGTGCCGAACATGCCCAACCCCCATCGCCTCCTGCTCACCCTGTCACTGCTGAGCCTGTCGGCAGCAGCGCTCGCCGAACCCCTGCCACCCGCCGCCAAAGCCGAAGTGACGGCGGTGTTGAATCGTCTGGAGGCGTCGGGTTGCGAGTTCAACCGCAACGACCGCTGGTACAGCGCGGCGCAGGCGCGCGTCCACCTGCAGCGCAAGCTGGACTATGTGGAGAGCAAGGCGTCGGCGAAGACCGCAGAGGGCTTCATCTACCTGGCTGCGAGCAAGAGCAGCGTCACCGGTGTGGCCTACCAGTTTCGGTGCCGCGGTCAGGCGCCGGTGCCCAGCACGGCCTGGTTGCTTCAGCAGCTTGACGAGCTGCGCCGCGCGAAGCCGGGCGCTTGAGCGAGGACCACACCATGCCCCAGCTGGATCGACGTCTCTTCCTCTCGCTGAGCCTGCCCTGCGCGTTGCCTTGGCTCGCGGCCTGCAGCAAGGACGACCCGCAGGCCGCGCTCGAAGCGGCCGCACAGCAGCTGCAGGACCACCTCGAAGCCAAGGACACGGGCGCGGTGTTCGACATGCTGGACCCGCGGTTCCGCGCGAAAGACGAGTTCGACCGCGACTGGGCACGCAAGACGATGGCGCTCATGTTCCTGCGCTACGCCAATGTGAAGGTGATCGCGGTCACGCGCAGCAGCCGCATCGACTCGCCGGGTTCGCCCATCGGCGTGACCGAGGCGCAGATCGTGGTGACGGGCGCGCAGGGGCTGATCCCCGAGCGGGCCTCGCCTTACACGGTGCAGCTGCGCTGGCAGCGCGATGGTGACGAGTGGAAGCTGCGCGACCTGCAGTGGGATTGACGTGACCTGAACGCACGCGATGAACCGGTCCAACCGGGGGCACCGCCGGGCCGGCTATGCCGGACGGCCAGTGCCGCCCCCTAGAGGGGGTAGCGCGAAGCGCTGCGGGGGTGTTTCGTGATCAACCGCCGGTGAAGATCTCGGTCGCCAGTTTCATGAGCCCGACGATGGGGCCTTCGAGCAGGGGCAGCGTGACCGCGATGCCGAGCAGGCCGGTGGTGAGCGTGAGCGGGAAACCGATGGCGAAGGCGTTCATCTGCGGCGCGACGCGCGAGACGAAGCCGAGCACGATGTTGACGAAGAGCAGCATGCCGATCATGGGCAGCGCGATCCACAGCCCGTAGCGGAACACGACCGCGCCGAGCTCGTGCAGGCGCATGCGGTTGATCGACTCGAAGGCGCTGGCACCGATGGGGAAGGTCTCGAAGCTCGACACCACGGCCTGCAGCACCATGAGGTGGCCGTTGAGGATGACGAAGAGCAGCATGGTGGTGTTGCCGAAATAGCGCCCCACCGCGCTGGTCTGCTGGTTGGTCGAGGGGTCGAAGAACCCGGCGTAGTTCAGGCCCATCTGCAGGCCGATCACCTCGCCGGCCAGCTCGACCGAGGCGAACACGATGCGCACCGCCAGCCCGATGGCGATGCCGACCACCACCTGCTGCAGCACGACCCCGAAGGCCTGCGAATCACCCAGACCGATCACCGGCTGCTCCGGCAAGCCCGCCTGCGCACAGATCGCCACCAGCATCGCCAGCGCCACCCGGCTGCGCATCGGCACCGTGCGCGCAGAGAAGATCGGCGCGCTCGAAAACACCGCCAGGATCCGCAGAAAAGGCCAGAACACCGGCGAGATGATCGCCATGATGTCGGCTTCGGTGAACGAGATCATGAGCGAGCGAGAGGAAGCCAGCCCAGGGCACCGCCGGGCCGGCTTCGCCGGACGGCCAGTGCCGCCCCCTTGGGCGCGGCAAGGGTGGGACAACCACTCCGGAGCGAAATGCCTCCCGCCCAGGATGCGGTGGAACCGGCTTTGCCGGGCCACTCGCATCGCCCCCTTGAGGGGGTCGCGCGCAGCGCGGCGGGGGTGGACTTCATATGGCGTGGTTCGGGATCGACATGATCGTGCTGCGGATGAAGTCCACCAGCGTGTTCATCATCCACGGGCCCGCGATGGCGAACACCGCGATGGCCGCGATCAGCTTGGGCACGAACGACAGCGTGGCTTCGTGGATCTGCGTGATGGCCTGGAACAGGCTCACCAGCAGGCCCACGACCAGCACCGAGCCGAGCACCGGGGCCGAGAGCATGAGCACGGTGTAGAGCGCGTTCTGCGCCATCGTGAGTGCGGCTTGGGAGTCCATGTCAGAGGTCCTTGTCTAGGTCGCAAACGATGCGGCTAGCGAACCCAGCAGCAGGTTCCACCCGTCGGCCAGCACGAACAGCATCAGCTTGAACGGCAGCGCCACCAGCACCGGCGACAGCATCATCATGCCCAGCGACATCAGCACGCTGGCGACCACCATGTCGATCACCAGGAAGGGGATGAAGATCATGAAGCCGATCTGGAACGCGGTCTTGAGCTCGCTGGTGACGAAGGCCGGCACGATCACGCGGAAGGGCGCGGTCTCGGCGGTCACGTCCTGCGGCAGTTTGGCCAGGCGGGCGAAGAGCTCGAAGTCGCTCTGGCGTGTCTGCTTGAGCATGAAGGCGCGCATGGGGCTCTGGCCGCGCTCCAGCGCCTGCTCGAAGCTGATCTGGTTGGCGGTGTAGGGCGCGTAGGCCTCGGTGTAGACCTTGTCCAGCGTGGGGCCCATCACGAACAGCGTGAGGAACAGCGAGAGGCCGATGATCACCTGGTTGGGCGGGGCCGACTGGGTGCCCAGCGCCTGGCGCAGCAGCGAGAGCACGATCACGATGCGGGTGAACCCCGTCATCAGCAGCAGCACCGCGGGCAGGAACGAAAGCGCGGTGAAAAACAGCAGGGTCTGGATCGGCACCGAGTAGCTGTTGCCGCCCGCGCCCTGGCCGACCATGAGGGGCAGCGACGGGCCCACCCCGGTCTGCTGCGCCCAGGCGCCCGTGGCGCCCAGGGCCAGCGCGGCCATCAGCAGGTGTTTCACATCAAGGCGCATCGGGGGCTTTCCGGAATTGGGCCAGCTTGGCGGCGAAGCCACCGAGGGGCAGGGCGGGCGTTGCGGGTTCATCGGCGGGTGCCGGCATCGGCAGCTGGTGCAAGGCGGTGATGCCGCCGGCCGACACGCCCAGCACCAGGCAGACGCTGCCTTCACCCTGGCCCACCTGCACCGTGACCACACGTTGCTGCGGCCCCAGCGCGAGCGTGCTGAGCACCTGCAGCGACGGGCCGGTCTGCCGCGCAACGCCCGGCAGGTGGCGGCGGTAGCGTTGCAGCGCCCAGGCGATGCCCACCATCACGATGAGCAGCACGAGGGCCGGGGCGGCGTTTTGCAACATAAAAAAGTACGGAAAAAAAAGAGATCAAGAAAACCGAAAGAAAACCGAAACAAGATCGAGGCCGGCGAAAGTGCCTCCAACCCAGAGACACCGAGGAACCGGCTCCGCCGGGCCCCTGGTGTCGCCCCCTGGAGGGGGGTGGCGCCGAAGGCGACGCGGGGGGGCTCCGAATGCCTTAACTCTTGGACACGCGCCGCATGCGCTCGGAGGGGGTCACGATGTCGGTCAGCCGGATGCCGAACTTCTCGTTCACCACCACCACCTCGCCCTGAGCGATCAGGTAGCCGTTGATGAGCACGTCCATGGGCTCGCCGGCCAGCGCATCCAGCTCGACGATGGAGCCTTGTGCGAGCTGCAGGATGTACTTGATCGGCACCTTGGTGCGGCCCAGTTCCACCGTCAGCTGCACCGGGATGTCCAGCACCATCTGGATGTCCTGCATGGGGTTGCCGCCGGCCGAGATCGGCGTTGAGCGGTTGCCGTCGAAGGCCGGCGCGCTGTCGGCGGCGCTGCTGCCGGCACTGGCAGCGGACTGCTCTTCGAGGGCCTGCGCCCAGTCGTCGGTGACGGAATCGTTCATGTTGTCGGGGGTCTCAGTTGACATAGGGGTCTCCCAGCCAGGTCTTCTCGGTGTCGCGCAGTGTCCGGTCGATGCGCAGCGCGTACTTGCCCTTGTGCGTGCCGTACTGGCACTCGAACATCGGCACGCCGTCCACATGGGCCTTGATGGCGGGCTGGCGGTCCAGTTCGATGAAGTCGCCGACCTGCATGGCCAGCAGCTGTTCCACCGTGGCGTCGGTCTGGGCCAGCTCGGCCACCATCGTGACCTCGGCCGCCTGGATCTCCTGGCTCAGCAGCTTGACCCAGCGGCGGTCGACCTCGATCGCATCGCCCTGCACGCTGGAATAGAGCACGTCGCGGATCGGTTCCAGCGTGGCGTAGGGAATGCAGATGTGCAGCGAACCGGTGATGTCGCCAATCTCCAGCGTGAAGCTGGTCGACACCACGATCTCGCTGGGGGTGGCGATGGTGGCGAACTGGGGCTGCATTTCCGATCGCTGGTAGGACAGCTCGATCGGGTACACGCCGCGCCAGGCCTTCTTGTATTCCTCGGCCACCACGTCGACCAGGCGGTCGATGACGCGCTGCTCGGTGGGCGAAAAGTCGCGCCCCTCGATGCGGGTCTGGAACTTGCCGTTGCCGCCGTAGAGGCTGTCGATCACGCCGAACAGCAGGGTGGGGTCGCACACCACGAGGCCGTTGCCGCGCAGCGGGCGCACCGCCATGATGTTGAAGTTGGTGGGCACCACCAGTTCGCGCAGGAAGGCGCTGTACTTCTGCACCTGCACCCCGCCGACCGACACCTCCGGGCTGCGCCGGATGAAGTTGAACAGCCCCAGCCGCAGGTTGCGGGAGAAGCGCTCGTTGATGATCTCCATCGTGGGCATGCGCCCACGCACGATGCGTTCCTGGCTGGACAGGTTGTAGGTGCGCACGCCGTCGGTGGGCGCGACGTCCTTCTCCAGCTTCTGGCTCTCGCCCGTGACACCCTCCAGAAGGGCATCGACTTCATCCTGGGACAGCAACGAATCAGCCATGGCGTCGGGCCTCTGGAATCACTGCACGATGAAACTGGAGAACAGCACGGCCTGCACCGGGTTGGGCGGTGCCTTGTGGCGCCGCTTCTTACCCTGTGTGTCCTCGGCGGCCGGTGCGTCGACCTCGTAGCCCATCTGCTGGGCGATCACGGCAATGATGTCCTTCGCCAGCTTCTCCTTGCCCGTGACCTGCAGGATCTCTTCGGCCGTGAGCTGTGAGATCAGCACCAGCAGGCTGCTGCGGATGCTGGGCATGTAGGCCTTCACGTCCTCGCTGGTCTTGACGTCCTGCAGCTGCAGGGTGATGCCCAGCTGGACAAAGCGGGCGCCGCCGGCATCGGCCAGGTTCACCACCATGTTGTCCATGGGCAGGTAGGTCGGCGGCGTGCTTTTGTCGTCGTGTTTCTCGACCACCTCGGTGCCGTCAGCGTCTTCTTCGTCCGCGGCGTTCTTCTTCATCAGGAAGAAGGTGCCACCCGCCGCGGCCAGAGCGAGCACGATCACGCCGATCAGGATGAACAGCAGCTTCTTGCTCTTGGGTTTCGCCGGGGCCTGGGCATCGGCGGTGGCGGTGGCAGCGGACATGGGATTTCTCCAGAAAATCGCCGGTGTTGAGGGCGGTACACACCGCGGATGGCGGTGGGCTCTGGAGGAATTATTGAGCGCCCCCCCCGGAGCCGTAGCCCGGAATAGCACTGGAAAAGCCGCTTATTCGCGCGCCCCGCGGGCGCGCCACCGGGCTACACAAACAGGTCGAGGGGGCGGCTGCCGTCGCTGCGCGGGCGCTGTGGCACGGCCGCCGGGGGCGGCGCAGCGCTGGCGGCGGCGCCGTTGCGCGAGGGGCCGGCCGGCTGGGGGCGGGGTTCGCCGGAGTCGCCGCGCCCGGCCTGCTGGCCCTGCGCGCCCACCGACACGTCGCCGAGCTGGATGCCGCTGCGCTGCAGCAGGTCGGCCAGCGATTCGCCCGCGTTCTCGCGCAGTTCGGCCCGCGCTTCGGCGTTGTCGGTGCGGAAGGCGACGTTCAGTTCCTGGCCGCTCATCGAGAGCTGGATGTCGATGGCCTCTTCGCCGCCGTCGCCCACGCGCAGGCTGGCCTGGCGCAGGGTTGGGGCGGACCAGGCGCCCAGGGCTTCGTCGGCGTCCTGGTCGGTCAGGGCCTCGTCGAAGCGGTGGTCGTCGGTGGTGGTGTCGCTGTCGCCGGACCAGCCGGCCTGGTGGTCCTGGCCCGCCTCGCCGCCCGCGCCGGGCTGTTCGCCGGCGAAACCGCCCGCGCCCGGCGCGCTGCCCTGGCCGTGGGCGACGAGGCCGGCCGACAGCGCGGGGCTGTCACCCGTGGAGGCCGTGCTGAACCGCTCGTCCAGCGTGACGGTGCTGCGCAGCGCCACCGGGGCGCCCGCTTCCAGGCGGACCTGCAGCCGCTCGCTCAGACTGTGGCCCAGGTGCTGGCTGGCGTGCTGTTGCTGCACGCTGGTGGTGGTCGCGCCGGTGACGGTGCTGCGCCAGGCGGTGGGGCGGCTGGCGGGTGGGGTGGTGCCGGGTTCGAGGGGGGCGGCGGGCTGCGGCGTGGGGCGCGCCTCGCCGTCGCCGCGGGCGAGCGCGGCCAGGGTCTGTTCGTCGGGCGCGGCGGGCTGCTCCAGGCGTTGCATGCCCTGCAGATCGACCCCGGGTTTTGCGCTGCCCGAGGCGTCGGCCGCCGCCGCGGGGGCCGTCCCGGCCGGGGTGAGGGCGGTGCCGTTCAGGGCCGCGGTGGGCACGGTGGACGCAGCGGCGCCAGGCGTCCCAGGCCCGGTGCCCGGCGCCATCGCGGGCAGCGGCACCCCGGGCCAGCCCAGGAGCGGATCGCTGGGCGGCTCGGTGGCCGGCAGCGCCTGGAGCGCCGTGTCGTCGGTCACTGTGTCGGGCGGGATGTCGGGGGTCGCGCTCAGCAGCGAGAGCATGGCGGCGAACAGGTCGGCGCCGGCCTCCGGGCCGTGGGCGTCGGCCCCGGGCTTGCGCGGGTGGGCGGCCTGGGCGCGCGCGGCCGTGGTCTGGGCGCTGTGGCTCTGGGTGGTCGAGGCGGTGCTGGTCATCGGAATACCTTCGTGCTGCGCACTGCGGTGCGAGCTGGCTTGGGGCGGCCCGGCGCTGCGCTCATGGGAGTACCTCCGCCCTGCGGGCTGCGGTGCGCGCTGGCTTGGGAACGGCCCGGCGCTGCGCTCATGACCGCAGCCCCTGTGCGTGGGCCATGCTCTGGCGCAGGTGGATGGTCAGGGCCATTTCGTCGGTGGCTTTCTGTTCCTGGCGCAGGGTGCGGTGGTCGATGGCCTGCTGCTTGCGGTCGGCGTATTTGCGCAGGCCCGCCACGTCGCGCTCGGCGGCATAGACCTGGGCCTGGGCGCGCTCCACCGAGTCTTCGCGGTTGCGCTGCACGGCCAGCTGGAAGTCCATGGCGTGTTCGATCTTCTGCATGAACTGGCGGTGGTGGTGCAGCAGGGCCGCATCGACACCGCTGGTGCTGGTGCGCGTGGCCCAGCGCTGGTGGGCCTCGTCGGCGTAGGTCTTGAGCTGGGTCAGCTGCTCCTGCGCCATGTGCAGTTCCCGCTTGGCCTGCCCCAGCACCGTCAACGCGTCATCGCGTCGCCGCGTCGCCAGTTCCACCACCTTGTGCAAGGTCTGCATGTTGCTCATTCTTGTGGCTCCAACGTTGTCGAGAGAAGGTGCTCAGTCCGGGAACACCGCGGAACTGGCTTGGCCAGGCCGCTGGTGTTGCCCCCTGGGGGGGAGCGCCAAAGGCGCATCGGGGGGTCATCCCTCATATGGGTTGTGGTGGGGGCGGGCCTGGCGCTGTTTCGGGTCCTTGCCACCCTTGTCTTCCTGCAGCGCCGTGGCGAGCTGTTTCAGGCTGACGTCCATCGTGGCGGCCTCGTGCATGTCCTGCATCAGGAAACGCTGCAGCGCGGGGTAGAGCACGATGGCCCGGTCGGTCTCGGGGTCGCTGCCGGCGGCGTAGGCGCCGAGCTGGATCAGGTCGCGGCTCTTCATGTAGCGCGAGTAGTTGTTGCGGAACTTGCGCGCCAGCTCCAGGTGCACGGCACCGGCCACGTTGTGCATCACGCGCGAGGCCGAGGCCTCGACGTCGATGGCGGGGTAGTGGCCCGATTCGGCGAGCGCGCGCGAGAGCACGATGTGGCCGTCCAGGATGGCGCGCGCCGCGTCGGCGATCGGGTCCTGCTGGTCGTCGCCCTCGCTGAGCACGGTGTAGAAGGCGGTGATCGAACCCTTGCCGTTCAGGCCGTTGCCGCTGCGCTCCACCAGCTGCGGCAGCTTGGCAAAGCAGCTCGGCGGGTAGCCCTTGGTGGCGGGTGGTTCGCCGATGGCGAGCGCGATCTCGCGCTGCGCCATGGCGTAACGCGTGAGCGAGTCCATCAGCAGCAGCACGTGCAGGCCGTCGTCGCGGAAGCGCTCGGCGATGGCGGTCGCGTAGGCCGCGCCCTGCATGCGCACCAGCGGCGGCGAGTCGGCCGGCGCGGCCACGACGACCGAGCGCTTGCGGCCCTCGTCGCCGAGGATGTCTTCGATGAACTCTTTCACCTCGCGGCCGCGTTCGCCGATCAGGCCGACCACGATCACGTCGGCCTTGGTGTAGCGCGCCATCATGCCCAGCAGCACCGACTTGCCGACGCCGGAGCCGGCGAACAGGCCGATGCGCTGGCCCCGGCCCACGGTGAGCAGGGCGTTGATCGCGCGCACGCCGGTGTCCAGCGGTTCGCGCACCGGGTCGCGGTCCATGGCGTTGAGCGGCGCGCGGTCCATGGGCTCGATGTCCACGTCCGTGATCGGCCCCTGGTGGTCCATCGGGTGGCCATGGGAGTCGACCACGCGGCCCAGCAGGCCCCGGCCCAGCGGCAGGCGCAGCAGGCCGCGGTCGCCGGGGGAGGGCGGCTTGTTCACCTGGCCCAGGCGCGGCGTGGCGCGGTAGGGCGGCAGCGGCGTCACGCTGGCACCGCTGGCCAGGCCGTGGGTGTCGCCAGCGGGCATGAGGAAGGCGCGGTCGCTGGAGAAGCCCACGACCTCGGCCAGCACCGGCTCCTTGGCGCCGTTGGCGATCAGGCACTGCGAGCCCACCGGCACCCGCAGGCCCACGGCCTCGAGCACCAGACCGGCCAGGCGCGTGAGCGTGCCGCGCACCTCCAGCGGGGTGTGCACGTTGGCGCTGGTGCGCAGGTCACCCATGAAGTGGTCCCAGCGGCCCTCGGTGCCCAGTGTGCTGTCGGTCATGTCAACCTCTCTGCTCACAAGCAACCCGGCGCGTCCGGCGAGAAATGTTCCACCCAGGATGCGGCGGAACCGGCTTCGCCGGGCCGCACCGCATCGCCCCCTTGAGGGGGTCGTGCGCAGCGCGGCGGGGGTGCTTCACATCTAGACATCAGCGTCTTTCGGTTGCCACTCTGCGCTCATGCCCAGGTTGCCGATCGCGCGCGACCAGCGTTTTTCGATCGTGGCGTCCACGGCGGTGCTGGGCGACTGGATCATGCAGCCCCCCGGCGAGATGCTCGGGTCGGCCACGAAGTCGGGTGCGTTTTCGCCCAGGGTCTCCAGCAGGGTGCCCTTCATCAGCGAGAGGTCGTCCGGGTGCATGCGCACCGTGGCGGGCAGCCCGTCTTCGACGATGAGCTCCAGCGACTCGCCGATCACCGCGCGCAGGTGCGTGGTGTTGGACTGCAGCTCCTGGCGGATCACCTGGCGCGCGATGTCGCAGGCCAGTTCGAGCACCTGGCGCGCGATCTTCTGTTCGCTGGCGATGACCTGATCGGTCATGCTGTGCAGCAACTGGCCCATGCGCACCGCGGTCTCTTCGGCGCTGCGGTGCACCGTGGCTTCCAGCGCGTCGCGCATTTCCTGGCCGCCGGCGTCGTGACCGTGGTTGAAACCGTCGGCGTAGGCCTGCTGGCGGGCGTCTTGCAGCGCCTGCTCGTGCGCGGTGTCGGGTTCGGGTTCTGCCGCCACCGGCACGGCGACCCGGATCTGGTCGCTGCCGTCCATCGACGAGAAGTGCCAGGCCGAACAACCGTCGATTTCCTCCCGGGGAATGAACCGGGTGTGCGGGTTGGGTTTAGACGAAGCCTTCATCGTCGCCTCCTCCGATCACGATCTGGCCCTCGTCCGACAGGCGCCGGACAATTTTCAGGATGTCCTTCTGCTGGCTTTCCACTTCGGACAGCCGGACCGGACCGCGCGACTCCAGGTCGTCGCGCAGACCCTCGGCGGCGCGCGTGGACATGTTGGAGAGGATCAGTTCGCGCAGCTCCGAGGTGGCGCCCTTGAGCGCGATCACCAGCGATTCCAGCGGCACTTCCTTGAGCACCATCTGGATCGACTTGCCGTCGAGCTTGATCAGGTCCTCGAAGGTGAACATCTTGTCCATGATCTTCTGCGCCAGGTCGGCGTCGAAGCCGCGGATCGACTCGATGATGGAGGTCTCGATCTGCGAGCCCATCATGTTGATGATCTCGGCGGCGGTCTTGATGCCGCCCATCGATGTCTTGCGGATCTTGTCGCCGCCGGCCAGCACCTTGTAGAGAACCTCGTTGAGGTCCTTCAGCGCCGTGGGCTGGATGCCTTCGAGCGTGGCGATGCGCAGCATCACCTCGTTGCGTGTGCGTTCGGTGAAGTTCTTCAGCACGCTGGCGGTCTGGTCCGATTCGAGGTGCACCATGATCGCCGCGACGATCTGCGGGTGCTCGTTGCGCAGCAGTTCCGCGATGGACAGGGGGTCCATCCACTTCAGGCTTTCAATGCCCGAGACATCGCCGCCCTGCAGGATGCGGTCGATCAGCAGCGAAGCCTTGTCGTCGCCCAGGGCGCGCTTGAGGACCGCGCGCACGTAGTTGTCGGTGTCGGAGACCAGCAGGCTCTGCGACGAGGCCACGGAGGTGAACTTCTGGATCACCTGATCGACCCGTTCGTGGGACACGGAACGGGTCTTGGCGATGGCCTCGCCGAGCTTCTGCACTTCCTTCGGGTTCAGGTGCTTGAACACCTCGGCCGCCTCTTCCTCGCCCAGCGACATGAGAAAGATCGCGGCGTCCTGGATTCCCTGGTCTTCCATGATCGTGTTTCCTTAGCGTGCGCCGTTCGAGCGGGTGGTCATGGTCATGCAGGGGCTTCGCCGTTGACCCAGCTCTTGACGATGTTGGCCACGGCCATCGGGTTTTCCAGGGCCAGCCGTTTCGCGTCGGCCAGGCGCTGGTCCTCGGTGGGCATGGGCAGACTCGGCCGATCGGGCGTCTCGTTGAGCACGGCGTTGAGCTGCGGCGTTCTGGCGTTGCTGTCGGGCTTCGGCAGCGCCGGTGAACGCATCATCTTCAGGCCCGGGCGCACCATGCCCAGCAGCACCAGCAGCGCCATGCCCAGCATGCCCACCGGCCAGGCCATGCTGCGCGCCAGCTCCATGTTGTCGGGCTGCTTCCACCAGGCCAGCGGCACCTCTTCGACCGGTTTGGCGATGTTGAACACCGCGTTGACCACGTTGACCGAATCACCGCGGTCCTTGTTGAAGCCGATGGTCTCGCGCACCAGGGCGGTCATCTGTTCCAGCTGCTCGGGCGGGATCGCGCTGGTGATGGCCTTGCCCGTCTTGTCGGTGACGCTGCGGTGGTTCACCACCACGGCGGCGGTCAGGCGGCGCACCGTGCCGCTGGCCTCGCGCACCACCTTGACCGTCTTGTCGATCTCGTAGTTGATGACCGATTCCTTGCGCGTCGTGCCGCTCTTGTCGCCGTTGGCGGCCACGCCCAGCGGGGCGGCGGCGCCGTTGATGGGTGCGGTGCCGGTGGCCGGGGGCTGGTTGGTGGTGGCGCCGGGCACGCCCGCGGGCTGCGCGACGGCGGGTGAGCCGTCTTCGATCAGCTGCTGGCTGCGCACCGTGCCGGGCTCGGCGCCCTGGTTGGGCTTGTGCTGCTCGGAGGTGGACTCCACCAGCGAAAAATCGACATCGGCGCTGACCTGCGCCTTCACGTTGCCCACGCCCACGAGCGGCTCGATCATGTCGAGGATGCGGCGGGTATAGAGCTGTTCCATCTGCTGCACGTACTGCAGCTTCTGCGTGTCGGCGCCCTGGGCCTGGCCCTCGGGCGTGGCCGACAGCAGGTTGCCGGCGTCGTCCACGATGCTCACCGCCTTGGGGTTCATCTCGGGCACGCTGGACGCCACCAGGTGCACGATGCCGGCGACCTGCGCCTTGTCCAGCGTGCGGCCGGGGTGCAGGGTGAGCAGCACCGAGGCGCTGGGCTTTTGCTGTTCGCGGAAGAAGCCGTTCTGGTTGGGCAGGGCGAGGTGGATGCGCGCGGCCTGCACCGACGAGAGCGACTGGATCGAGCGGGTGAGTTCCCCTTCGAGGCCGCGCTGGAAGGTCAGGCGCTCCTGGAACTGGGTCATGCCGAAGCGGTTGGCCTCCATCAGCTCGAAGCCGTTGACCGAGCCCTTGGGCAGCCCCTGGGAGGCCAGGCGCAGGCGCGTGTCGTGCACCTTGTCGCTGGGCACCATGATCGCGCCGCCGCCCTCGGTGTACTTGTAGGGCACGTTCATCGTGGTGAGCTGCGCGATGATGGCGCCACCGTCCTTGTCGTTCAGGTTGGCGTAGAGCACCTTCCAGTCGGGCTGCTGGCCCATGAAAAACAGCGCGATCGCGATCACCAGCAGGCCGAAGGCCCCCAGGCCCAGTTTGATCTTCTGGGCTTTTTCCATGCCCGACAGACCGGCGCTCAGGGCGTTGCGGCTCACGGGCTGCATGTCCAGTTCGGCGACGTTGTTGCTCATGGCGGGAGGGGGCTCGGTGGTGGGTCGGCAAAGGGGGCATCACCCCCGTTGCGACCGATTATTCGGCCCCGGCCCTTCGCGCATAGCGATGAAAAGGCCGGCCTTTGACCCCTTATTCCCGGTGCGTCGGCAGCGGCGGGTCACTAGCATCAAAGCCTGCACTTTTGTGAAGGAAACCGCCATGGACCTGCGAATCAATGCCCTGCCCAGCCAGGCCCTGACCGGCGTGGGCCAGACCGCCTTCAAGCGACCCGCCGCGGGCGCGGCCGGCGGCGTGGGAGGCGGTTTTGCCGACAACTTCAAGAGCGCGCTCGACTCGGTCAGCAAGGCCCAGAACGACGCCTCGCGCCTGCAGAACGAGGTGCAGAAGGGCAACCCCAATGTGAGCCTGGAAGAAACCATGCTCGCGATGCAGAAGTCGCAGATCGGGTTTCAGGCCACCTTGCATGTGCGCAACCGCATGGTCCAGGCCTACACGGACATCATGAACATGAGTGTCTGAAGGCTCCCCCCGCGCCGCCTGCGGCGTCACCCCCCAGGGGGCGGCACTGGCGGCCCGGCAAAGCCGGTTCCGCGGTGCCCTGGGATCAACTTCCCCTCCGACGTGAGGTGCCTTCACCCAGGATGCGGTGGAACCGGCTTTGCCGGGCCACTCGCATCGCCCCCTGGGGGGTGACGCCGCAGGCGGCGCGGGGGGCATGTCAATGCACCTGTTTGACGTCCATCAGCTGTTCTAAATCGCTGAGCCAGGGCTCGGCCAGCACGCGGATCTCGGCGTCGGCGCGCAGGATGCGGTGCATGATGCGGGTCTTTTCCTTGCGCTCTTCGGGGGCCAGCGACACGCTGCGCGACTTGTGGCGCAGCTGGGCGATGAGCACGGCGCAGGTGCCTTCGAGGTGGACGATCTGGTCCCAGTTTTCGGTCTGGGCCGCTTCCAGCATTTTCTGGCTCGCGTTTTCGATGGCTTTGTAGTAGTCCAGCAAACTGTGCTCCATGGTCAGGCTCCTTGGCCCAGGACGGGATGAAGGTGGGTGGGCCCCTGGCCCTTGATCTGCTTCCAGGATTCGGCCACGGGCTCGATCAGCCGCGCCACCTCTTCCAGTGCTTTTTCGTCGTTGCGCAGGTTGGCCTGTGTCAAGCGCAGCGTGCTGTAGCTGTAGAGCTGGCGCAGGTTGGCGGCGATGTCCCCGCCTTCACGCAGGTTCAGCCCCGCCTTGAGACCTTCTTCCAGGATGCGCACGGCCTTGCCGAGGGACGCGCCCTTGGCCACCGTGTCGCCGCGGCTCATGGCGCCGCGGGCCTCGGCGATCGACTGCAGCAGCGCGTCGTAGAGCAAACCCACCAGCGTGTGGGGGTCGGCGCTTTGCACGCTGGTTTCGACGGCAACGCGTTTGTAGGCGGATGCTGCGCGGGAGTGGACCGAGGTGAACATGGTGTCAATTCCTTGTTGCTGATGCCTTTTTTTATCGGCATCGGCGCCCGGGACTGTAGTACTTGACGTGTTCATTTTCGTCAGCTCTTGTTCCACATCGTGATCTGCTGGCTGACGAAGGCACTCAGGCTGTTGAGCTTGCCCACCGAGGCGTCCATGGCGTTGTACTGGGCCAGCAGGCGCTTCTCGGAGCGCGCGGCTTTGTCGTTGACGCGCTCCTGATTCAGGGTGTTGCGTTTGATGGAGGCCTGGATGGCTTCGGTCTTGTTGGTCACCGTGCCATCGGAGTCGATCAGGCCCTCCGCAAAGGTCTTGATCTTCCATCCGAAGCCGACCGCCGTGGGGTCGCTGCCGGTGGTGGTGAACAGGGCCTTGAGGTCGTCCAGGTTGTCCATCGCGGCGTCCATCTTCGTCGCGTCGATCTCCAGCTTGCCGCCGGATTTCAACTCGATGCCAACGTCGGACAGGCGGCTGTAGGGCGTGCTGCTGGACACTGAGCGCATCATGCCCCGCAGCGCGTTCTGCAGGCCCACCGTGGTGGAGTCGCCTTGCAGGGGGCCGGCGATCTTGGTGGCCTCGTCGTAGCGGGTGGCGGTGGCCAGCGTGGTGTTGAGCGCGTTGTACGCGTCGACAAAGGCCTTGACGTTGGCGTTGATGGCCTCGGTGTTGTTGCTGACCTCGATCTCGACCGGCGCGGTGGTGACCTGGCTGAGCTGCATCGTCATGCCGGTGAGGGTGCCGGAGAGCGTGTTGCTGGCCGAGCTGACGCTCACGTTGTTGATCGTGGCCAGGGCGTTTTCGGCGCTTTGTGAACGCGACATGCCGTTGGCGTTGCCCACGCTGAAGGCCAGGCGCGAGAGGCCGCTGGCATCCGCGTCCTCGCCGTCGTCGTCGGCCACCGTGATGCGGAAGGCGTTTTCCACGCCGGTGTCTTTCGAGCGCATCAGCAGGCGTTCGCCCGAGGCGTCCTTGAGCACCGTGGCGCTCACGCCCGCGTCGGATTCGTTGATCTTGGCTGCGATTTCGGCCAGCGAATCTTCGCCCGCGGCGATGTCGATCGTGACCGGTGTGCCACTGCCGGCGGCAAAGCTGCTGCCGGTCCATTGGCCGAGTTCGATGGTCATGCTGCCCGTGCCCATGGCGGTGCCCGTGGGCACGGCGGTGGAGGCGGTGGACTGGGCTTTGGCGAGGTTCTGCACCGTCATGGTGACCGAGGTGGCCGGTGCGCCGGCCTTGACCGTCACCCCGATGGCGGAGGGGTTGGACGAGGTGGCCTTGACGGCGTCCCAGCCGGTGTTCTTGGACAGCTTGGCCGCCGCATCGCCCAGCGCAGCCACCTGCGACTTGATGGTGCCCATGGTCGATAGCTTGGTCTGGAAGGACGTGGCCTGCGACTTGAGCTGGGTCAGGGGCGCTTTCTCCAGCGCGACGAGCTGCGAGACGATGCTCTGGATGTCCAGGCCGCTGGCGATGCCTGGGGAAGAGATGCTGGCCATGGGGGCTCCTTGTCATCCACGACGGGATGTCCCCATCGCACGCGGGCTGCATGCGATGGGGACATGCCTCGAAAGACAACGCGGCGGGGCACCGGGGTGCCGCCGCCGCCGTCCCGCCCCACCCGGGGGTGTGGCGGATCGGTGTTGTGAATCAACGCAGCAGGGACAGCACGCCCTGGGGCAGCTGGTTGGCCTGGGCGATCATCGCGGTGCCGGCCTGTTGCAGGATCTGGCCGCGCGACAGGTTCGAGGTTTCCACCGCGAAGTCCGCGTCCATGATCCGGCCCCGCGAAGCGGCGAGGTTCTCGGACGACACCTGCAGGTTGGAGATCACCGAGTCGAAGCGGTTCTGCTTGGCACCGAAGGACGCACGGGCGGTCGTCACTTCGTCGATGGCGGTGTCCAGGTTGTCCATGGCGGTCAGCGCGTTCGCACGGGTGCCCACACCGCCGGCCACGACGGCCGTGATGCCCGAACCGGCGGTCAGGTTGGTCGTGTTGATGGCGATCTGGTCGGTGGTCACGTTGTCGGCGCCGACCTGGAAGGTCAGACCGGCGGAGGCGTTCAGCAGGTTGGTGCCGTTGAACTTGGTGCCTTCCAGCACGCGGGTCACTTCCAGTGCCAGTTCCTGGTATTCCTCGTCGAGGTTGGCGCGGTCGGCATCGGAGTTGGAACCGTTGGCCGACTGCACGGCGAGTTCACGCATGCGCTGCAGCGAGTCACCGACCTTGCCCAGTGCGCCTTCAGCGGTCTGCGCCAGGGAGATGCCGTCGTTGGCGTTGCGGATCGCCACGTTCATGCCCTTGACCTGCGCGTTCATGCGCTCGGCAATCGCCAGACCGGCCGCGTCGTCCTTGGCGGTGTTCACACGCAGACCCGAGGACAGGCGCTGCATGGAGGTGGACAGGGAACCGGCCGACTGGGCCAGGTTGCGTTGTGCATTCAGGGACTGCACGTTGGTGTTGATGGTGCTCATCGTTAACTCCTAAAAAATTGAACAAAGTAATCCGGCATTCCTGCCAATCCCAACGCCAGCCAGGAGGCTGGCCGCCATGACCGGGGCTGGCTGCTGCGCGTGCCGGCTGGGTCCTGGGACCTCTGACCGTCTCGCCGCTTCTGCTTGCCGGACGACGAACCTTTTTAGAAGTTCGTTGAGTTCAATTTCGGTGGTCCCGCCATATTCTTTAGCCCTGCAACACATTGAAATGGTTTGAATAGCGTGGGAGGCGCATCCCAGTTCTCGCCTTAGTCGGCGCAGGGCGCGAAACCTTGAGGACCGGTTCAAAGGTCCCGGGGCGGGAGCAGGCCCGCACAGGCAGGACCCGGATGAATACCAACGATGTAGGAAAAAACCTGACAAGGCCGGGGTGTGCGCCTGACAGGCCAAACAGCCATTCGCCGATTCAAGAAATTTTTACGATCGACACAATTGCATACATCGGTCAGCAGATGTAAGCACCCCGCCCGCATCGATGACCCGGAACCGCAAGGAGCACCCCATGGACAGCGAACAACTTTTGGCCGAGATCCGCGAAGCCAACCTGACCTACCTGATGCTGGCTCAGAACCTGATCCGTCGGGACCGCGCCGAAGCCCTGTACCGCCTGGGTCTCACCGAAGAAGCGGCCGACCTGCTCGGCATGCTCTCCACGGCCCAACTGCTGAAGATCGCATCGAGCAACATGTTGCTGTGCCGCTTCCGCGTGGACGACGACC
Organism: Hydrogenophaga sp.; assembly: GCF_018780075.1. GTDB lineage: Bacteria > Pseudomonadota > Gammaproteobacteria > Burkholderiales > Burkholderiaceae_C > Hydrogenophaga. The sequence goes on along the minus strand of NZ_JADMKB010000069.1, from coordinate 50,735 downwards.
TGGTGTGGAACCTGCTGACCAGCCACAACGTGAAGAAGGTGGACAACACCACCACCACGCAACTGCACGCCTCCATCCTGATGGCTGGGAAGTTTGCGGAATCGATGAGCACGGCTCACTGATTGGTGCCCCCCGCGCCGCCTGCGGCGTCACCCCCCCAGGGGGCGGCGCTGGAGGCCCGGCGGAGCCGGTTCCTCGGCGCCCTCGGTTTGTAGACATCTCTTCTCTCCTACGGAGTTCGCATCATGGCCACCCAGAAAAGCATCTTGAACGAATCGCGTGACATCGAGCGCGCTGTCGCTTTGATCCAGCTGGGTGCGCGCCTGCAGGTGCTGGAGTACGAGACCAGCCTGTCGTACGAGCGCCTGCTGCGCCTGTACAAGGAAGTGGCGGGCAAGAGCCCCTCGAAAGGCCAGTTGCCTTTCTCCACCGACTGGTTCCTGACCTGGCAGCCCAACATCCACGCCTCGCTGTTCCTGAACATCCACGAGTACCTGTCCAAGACCAGCGACCTCGAAGAGATCGACACGGTGATCAAGGCCTTCCGCCTCTACACCGAGCAGATGCAGGCCAGCGTGATCGAGCCCCTGTTGTCGGTGACGCGTGCCTGGCGCCTGGTGAAGTTCGTCGACAACGGCATGCTGACGCTGACCAAGTGCTCCTGCTGCGGCGGCAACTTCGTGACCGAGCCCTACGAGAACGCCAAGAACTTTGTCTGCGGCATGTGCGAGCCACCGGCACGCGCTGGCAAGGGCAGTGCCAGCGGAGGCCTGCGGTTGCACTGATCCCCCCGCGCCGCCTGCGGCGTCACTCCCCAGGGGGCAACGCGAGCGGCCCGGCGAAGCCGGTTCCACCGCGTTCCGGGCTCAGGCACTTCGCGCCGGGGAGCCCTCTCACCACAACTGTTCTCCCTGTTGTCAAGCTTTGAAAAGGACCCCTCCGTGGGTCCTTTTCGCGTTCATGGGGGGCTTCAATCGCCCCTAAAGTTGACCGATAGATAGATCAGTTTCCAGATGCCTTTCCTGTGGCCGGATCGCGGTAGCGCCGCTGGCCAGACCCTCGCGGAACCGGCTTTGCCGGGCCGCAGAGGGTGCCCCTTGAGGGGTGACGCCGAAGGCGGCGCGGGGTGGGCTCATACACAGAGGTCAAGAGCATGTTTGTCATTGTGGGTTTCCTGGTGTCGATGGCCTGCATCTTCGGCGTCTACATCGTGCACGGCGGCAACATCGGCGTGATCCTCAAGGCCTTGCCGTTCGAGCTGATCACCATCCTGGGTGCCGCGATGGGTGCGTTCGTGATGAACAACCAGATGAAGGTGGTGAAGGCGTCGTTCGCGGGCCTGGCCGGCTGCTTCAAGGGCAGCAAGTACACCAAGGCGCGCTACATGGAGCTGCTGGCGCTGCAGTTCGACATCCTGCAGAAAGCCCGCAAGGAAGGCCTGATGGCCATCGAGCAGGACGTGGAGAACCCCAGCCAGTCGCCCCTGTTCAAGAAGTACCCGACCGTGGGCAGCGATCACCACGTGACCGAGTTCATCACCGACTACCTGCGCATGATGGTCTCGGGCAACCTGAACGCGCACGAGATCGAGTCGCTGATGGACGCCGAGATCGAGACCCACCACCAGGAGGCGCACGCCCCGGTGGCCGCCATCGCGCGACTGGCCGGCGGCCTGCCGGCCTTCGGCATCGTGGCGGCGGTGCTGGGCGTGGTCAACACCATGGGCTCGGTGGGCCAGCCGCCGGCGGTGCTCGGCGGCATGATCGGCTCCGCCCTGGTCGGCACCTTCCTCGGCATCCTGCTGGCCTATGGCGTGGTCGAACCCATGGGCGGCCTGATGGAACAGAAGATGGAAGAGAGCGGCAAGGAATTCCTGTGCATCAAGACCACGCTGCTCGCCTCCATGCAGGGCTACGCGCCCAGCACCGCCATCGAGTTCGGCCGCAAGGTGTTGTTCTCCGACGTGCGCCCCAGTTTTGTTGAGCTGGAAGACCACGTGAAAGGCAAGAAATGAGCGCCCCCCCGCGCCGCTTCGCGTCACCCCCCCGAGGGGGCGACATCTCGGTCCGGCAAAGCCGGCCCCTCGCTGTCACTGGGTGGGATGTCGCTCCGGAGCGCGTGACTTGTTCCAGGGCACCGCGGAACCGGCTTTGCCGGGCCGCCAGTGCCGTCCCCCTGGGGGGAAGCCGCGCAGCGGCGCAGGGGGGGGCACACCGTGGCTGACGGAAAGAAACTGCAGCCCATCATCATCAAGCGGGTCAAGACGAGCGGCCACGTGGCGCACGGGGGTGCCTGGAAGATCGCCTACGCCGACTTCGTGACGGCCATGATGGCGTTCTTCCTGCTGATGTGGTTGCTGGGGTCCACCGCCAAGGGCGAGCTCGACGGCATCGCGAGTTACTTCAATGCGCCGTTCAAGGTGGCGCTGATGGGCGGCGAAGGTTCGGGCAACAGCGACAGCATCCTGTCCGGCGGCGGGCGTGACCTCAGCAAGGCGGTGGGCCAGGTGGACGGCGGTGACGCCAAGCGCGCCGAAAAGATCGTGGGCACGCAGATGGCCCGCGCCGAGCTCGCCCAGCAGGACCAGGCGCGCATCGCCGCCCTGCAGAAAAAAATCACCGAGCTGATCGCCAGCAGCCCCGCGCTGCAGGAGTTCGGTGCCCAGATCCGCATGGAGCAGACCGGCGACGGCCTGCAGATCCAGATCGTCGACGACCAGAACCGCCCCATGTTCGATGTGGGCAGCGCGCTGGTGAAACCCTACATGCGCGACATCCTGCGCGAGCTCGGTGCGGCCATCGGCACGGTGGAGAACCGCATCACGCTCTCGGGCCACACCGACGCCACGCCCTACGGCAGCGGCGACCGGGGCTACAGCAACTGGGAGCTGTCGTCCGACCGGGCCAACGCGTCGCGGCGCGAGCTCGTGCTGGGCGGCCTGCCCGACGAAAAACTCGCTCGCGTCGAGGGCCTGGCGTCGAGCCGCCTGCTCGACCCGCAGGCGCCGGGTGCGGCGCTGAACCGCCGCATCAGCATCCTGGTGATGACGCGCGAGGCCGAGGCGCGCATGGAGCCCAAAGGCGACGGATCGTCCGTGCCCCGGCCCCCTGACGCCGCCGGTCCCGCCGCCGTGGCGCCGCCGGCCGCGCTGGCCCCGCCCATGGTGGCGCCCCTGGTGGCGCCGGCCCCGCCGCAGGCCGCCGCGCCGGCCGCTGCCGTCGAGATCCCGGCCGTGCGCTTCCGGCCGCTGGGCCTGCCCGACCTTCAGAAACTTGCCGAAGTGCCGAAACCCCGTGAAGAGGTCGGTGTTTCCCCGCCCCGTTGACCGCCCATCGTTTCCTGCCTGGAGACCCACCATGTCCACCCCGATGAAATTCCTGATCGTTGACGACTTCTCCACCATGCGCCGCATCGTGCGCAACCTGCTGAAAGAAATCGGCCACGCCGACGCCGACGAGGCCGAAGACGGTGTGGCCGCGATGAACAAGCTGCGCAACGGCACCTTCAACTTCGTGGTCAGCGACATCAACATGCCCAACATGAACGGGTTTCAGCTGCTGGCCGAGATCAAGAAGGACGAGACGCTCAAGCACCTGCCGGTGCTCATGGTCACGGCCGAGGCCCGCAAGGAAGACATCGTGATGGCGGCGCAAGGTGGTGCCGCCGGCTACATCGTCAAGCCCTTCACCAAGGCCACGCTGGAAGAGAAGCTGGCCAACATCTTCAAGAAACTGGGCCTTTGAGCCGCATCGGGAGCACCACATGACACCGAGCGCCCCCAACAGCCCAGGCCATCCTGAAATGTTCCAGCAACTGGGCGCGATCACGCGCCAGTTGCACGATGCCCTCAAGGAGCTGGGCTACACCGACAAGCTCAAGGGCTCGGTGGACCAGCTGCCCGACGCGCAGAGCCGCCTCTCGTACATCGCGCGCCTGACCGGCGAGGCCGCCGAGAAGGTGCTCAACCACGTCGAGCTGGCCAAAGCCGAGCAGTCGCACATTGCCGGTCGCGGCCGCCAGCTGGTGTCCACCATCGGCGCGGTGCCCGGCCTGGGCAAGGCCATGCCCGAGCTGCTGGAATGGTCGCAGGACGTGGTCGATCACAGCGAAAAGAGCGACGCCCGCCTGACCGAAATCATGATGGCGCAGGACTTCCACGACCTCACCGGCCAGGTGATCGCGCGCGTGGTGCAGCTCGCCGGCACCATCGAAGAACAGCTGCTCGGCCTGCTGCTGCAGTCCGCCCCCACCGGCCAGCCCGGCCAGGACCGCGCCTACGTGGCGACGGCGCTGGAGGGGCCGGTGGTCACGCCCGAGGGCCGCGCCGATGTGGTGACCGACCAGGCGGGTGTGGACGATCTTCTTGCCAGTCTCGGCTTTTAGCCGAGACTGGCTGGGCCCACCCCCGTCGCTGGCTCACTTCGTGTGGCCGCTCCGCCCCTCAAGGGGCAACACCTGCGGCCCGGCAAAGCCGGTTCCACGGTGTTCTGGGTTCGGGCACTGCGCTCCGGCTGATCCCGGGCGTGTTTTCCATTCTTGCTCTGTGAATAAGGCGGTGGTTTCCCGCCTTATCGCGCTTTAGTTTTCCGACCTGAATTCCACAATCTGACTCAATCCTTTTGAGTCAGATCGATGTCCTCTTCCGCACAAGACAAGAACCTTCCGGCGACCGCGCAGCGCCTGAAGAAGACGCGCGAGCAGGGGCAGATTCCGCGTTCGAAGGACTTGGCCAACCTGTCGGTGCTGGGCGGTGGCGCGGTGCTGCTGATGGTGCTGCTGCCCACGGGCTTCGGGCTGATGCTGGACGCGCTGAACGCGCAGCTGCGCTTCGACCACCGCGCGCTGCTGCAGCCCCAGCTCATGATGGAGCGCCTGACGGGCGGCTTCGGCCACGGCCTGATGGTCTACCTGCCGCTCGGCGTTGCGACGATCGCGCTGGCCGTGGGCGTGTCCTTCGCCTCCGGCAGCTGGGCGCTGAGCACCCACCCCATCGCCCCCGACCTCACGCGGCTCAGCCCGCTGGCCGGTCTGGGCCGCCTGTTTTCCAAGCAGCAGCTGGTCGAGACCATCAAGCTGGTGGTGATGACCGCCATCGTCGGCACCGTGGGGTGGAACTTCCTGTCGTCGCACCTCCAGGCCTTCTCCGGCCTGCTGATGTTGCCGCTGGAGGGGTCGCTGGGGCAGCTCGGGATCTGGATGAAGACGGGCGTGACCATCCTGCTGGTCGTGATCGCGGTGTTCGCGGCCATCGACTTCCCGGTCCAGAAGTTCCTGCACGCCAACCGGCTGAAGATGTCGATGGAAGAGGTCAAGCGCGAGCACAAGGAAAGCGAAGGCGACCCGCAGATGAAGGGCCAGCGCCGCCGCCGCCAGCGCGAGCTGGCCCAGCGCATCAGCGTGGGTGTGGTGCCGCGCGCCGACCTGGTGGTGATGAACCCGACCCACTACGCCGTGGCCATCCAGTACGACGACGCCACCATGAACGCGCCGCGCGTGATCGCCAAGGGCGCCGACCTGCTCGCGCTCAAGATCCGCGACGTCGCCAAGGAACACCAGATCCCGGTGCTGCAGTCGCCCATGCTGGCGCGCGCTCTCTACGCCCACGCCGAGATCGACCACGAAATCCCGTCGGCGCTCTACACCGCCGTGGCCCAGGTGCTGGCCTACGTGTACCAGCTCAGGGCCGCCATGGCCGGCCGCGGCGCCATGCCCGGCGACGTGCCCACGCCGCAGGTGCCGCCCGAACTCGACCCGCACTGGAAAAAGCCCGCGACAGGAGCTGTCTGAATGAGCGCCGCGCCGGGCCGCCCCAAGCCAGCTCGCACCGCAGTGCATAGCACGAAGGTTTACGAATGAACGCCCAACTCAAATTCCTCCAGCAGTTCTTCGGCCGCCACGCCGCCTGGGCCCAGGGCCTGGCGGCGCCGCTGCTGGTGATCACCGTGCTGTCCATGATGGTGCTGCCGCTGGCGCCCTGGGTGCTCGACACCTTCTTCACGCTCAACATCGCGATCGCGCTGGTGGTGATGATGGTGGCGGCCTACATGCGCCGCCCGCTGGACTTCTCGGTCTTTCCCACGGTGCTGCTGCTGACCACGCTGCTGCGCCTCTCGCTCAACGTCGCCTCGACCCGCGTGGTGCTGATGGAAGGCCACACCGGACCGGGCGCGGCCGGCGCCGTGATCGAGGCCTTCGGCCACTTCCTGATCGGCGGCAACTTCGCGGTCGGTTTCATCGTGTTCGCGATCCTGGTGGTGATCAACTTCGTGGTGATCACCAAGGGTTCGGAGCGCATCGCCGAGGTGTCGGCCCGCTTCACCCTGGACGCCATGCCCGGCAAGCAGATGGCCATCGACGCCGACCTGGGCGCGGGCCTGATCGACGAGAAGGAAGCCAAGCGCCGCCGCGCCGAGGTGGGCGAAGAGGCCGAGTTCTTCGGCTCCATGGACGGTGCCTCCAAGTTCGTGCGCGGCGACGCCATCGCCGGCATCCTGATCCTGATCATCAACATCGTCGGCGGTTTCGCGGTCGGCGTGATGCAGCACGGCCTGTCGGCCAGCGAAGCGGCCAGCACCTACATCCTGCTGGCGGTGGGCGATGCGCTGGTGGCGCAGATTCCTTCGCTGCTGATCTCGGTGGCCGCGGCCATGGTGGTCTCGCGCGTGGGCAAGGACGAAGACCTGGGCGCGCAGGTGATGCAGCAGATGTTCATCTCCGCCAAGGTCATGGGCATCGTGGCCGCGGTCATGTTCCTGCTGGGCGTGATCCCGGGCATGCCGCACGTGGTGTTCCTGACCTTCGCAGCCATCTTCGGCGGCCTGGCCTGGTGGCGCACCCGGGTGGACGCCCGCCCCGTGGCCGAACCCGAAGCGCCTGCGGTGCAGAGCGACGGCGAAGCCACCTGGGACGATCTGCAACCGGTCGATCTGCTCGGTCTGGAGCTGGGCTACCGCCTGATCGCCATGGTCGACAAGACCCGCCAGGGCGACCTGCTCACCCGCATCAAGGGTGTGCGCAAGAAATTTGCGCAGGAGGTGGGTTTCCTGCCGCCTGCGGTGCACGTGCGTGACAACCTGGAGTTGCGCCCCAGCGCCTACCGCATCACCCTGCGCGGCGTGGTGGTGGGTGAGGGCGAGGTGTTCCCCGGCATGTTCCTGGCCATCGATCCGGGCGGCCTGGGCACCCCGCTGATCGGCACCCCCACGACCGACCCCGCGTTTGGTCTGCCCGCGCACTGGATCGAAGACAAGCAACGTGAAAACGCGCAGATGGCGGGTTTTACTGTGGTTGATTCCGAGACTGTGCTGGCCACGCATCTTTCACACTTGATGCAAGTCCAGGCAGCCAAGTTGCTGAGCCGGACGGAGACCCAGGAACTGGTTGAACACGTGACCCGCCTGGCCCCGAAACTGATCGAAGAAGTCGTGCCCAAGATGATCTCCGTCGCCTCGTTCCAGAAAGTGCTGCAGCTGCTGCTGGAAGAGTCGGTGCACGTGCGCGACATCCGCACCATCATCGAAGCCCTGGCCGAACACGCCCCCCACACCACCGACCCGGTCGAGCTGGCCCGCCGCGTGCGCATGGCGCTCTCGCCGGCCATCGTGCAGCAGATCTACGGCTCGGTGAAAGAGCTCGAAGTGATCGCCATCGAACCTGGCCTGGAGCGGCTGCTGATGCAGGCGCTCTCGGGCGCCGCCGCCGGCGCACTCGACCCCAACGTGGCCGAGATGCTCAGCAAGTCGGCCACCGACATCGCCAACAAGCAGGAAGAACGGGGCGTGCCCGCCTGCCTGCTGGTGCCCGACGCCATCCGCAACGCGATGGCCCGTCTCCTGCGCCGCGCCGCGCCCCGTCTCCAGGTGCTCGCCCACAGCGAGATCCCTGAAACCCACCTCATCCGCATTGGCCCGATTCTTGGGGAGTTAGCAGCATGAACATCCAGCGATTCACCGCCCCGACCGCCCGCGAGGCCATGGCCAAGGCGCGTCACGCCTTCGGCGACACCGCCGTCATCCTCTCCAGCCGCGCCACCAACGACGGCTTCGAGGTGATGGCCGCGGCCGAAGAGAGCCTGGCCAACGTCTCTCCCTCGGTGCCCAAGGCCCCGCCGGCCGAGCGCCTGCAACCCATCCGCACCCGCGCCGCGGCCCAGATGCCGGCGCCCATGGACGGTTCGGTCGAGAGCGACACCGAGCAGATGTCGATGAGCACGCTGTCGTTCCAGGAGTACGTGCGCGAGCGCATGCTGCGCAAGCGCCGCGCGGCGATGAACGGCGACGACGCGGCCGATGCGCTGCCGCCCGAGCCACGCGCCGCCGCGCCCCGCGCCGCCGCCCCGCGCCCGGCCCCGATCCAGGTGCAGGCGCAGCCCAAGGCCCCGCCCGCCCTGAACGTGCCCGTGCAGCGTTTCAACGACGTGCCCGAACCGCCACCGATCCGCACCCGCGTCCAGCCCGTGCAGGAAGAGCAGCCGTCGCAGCGTTTTGCCGACAACGGCGAAGGCCGCATGGCGGTGGAGCTGTCGGCGCTCAAGGACATGATCGAAGAGCGCTTCAACACGCTCGCCTGGCTCGGTTCATCCAAGCAGGACCCGATCCAGTCCACCCTGATGCTCAAGCTGATCCGCGCCGGCTACTCGCCCACCATGGCGCGCGCCGTGCTCGAACGCGTGCCCTCCGACGCCGGCGCCGCCGCGGCCGTGCGCTGGGTGATGGACGTGCTCACCCGCAACCTCAAGGTGGCCACGCCCGGCGCCGGCCTGTGCGACGAGGGCGGCGTGATCTCGCTGATCGGCGCCACCGGGGTGGGCAAGACCACCACCGCCGCCAAGCTGGCCGCCCAATGCGTGCAGCAGTACGGCGCCGGCAGCGTCGGCCTGATCACGCTCGACACCTACCGCGTCTCGGGCTACGAACAGCTGCGCGCCTACGGCCGCATGCTCGGCGTCGTGGCCCACCTGGCGCACGACCGCGCCGCGCTCCACGACCTGCTCAACCTGCTGAGCACCAAGCGCATGGTCATCGTCGACACCGCCGGCCTGGGCCAGCGCGACCAGCGCATCCAGGACATGCTGGAGGTGCTGGACATGCCCAAGGTCAAGAAGTGCCTGGTGCTCAACGCCGGCGCCCACGGCGACACGATCGACGACGTGCTGACCTCGTTCAAGGCCAGCACCCTGCACGGGGTGGTGCTCTCCAAGGTGGACGAGGCCGTCAAGCTCGGCCCCTCGCTGGACGCGCTGATCCGCCACCAGGTGGTGTTGCGCGGCGTGGCCAACGGCCAGCGCGTGCCCGAAGACTGGCAGAACCCCGACGCGCCCGCGCTGGTGCGCATGTCGCTGGGCACCGACGGCAAGTCGGCCTACGACCCCCTGTCCGCCGACATGGGCTTCTATTACTCGCAAGCCGGTGCCCACGGCCTGCCGCTGGGAGGCGCCCGTGTTTGAAGTGGGTTTCGACCAGGCGGCCGGCCTGCGCGCCGACCCGGTGCGCGGTGGCCCGGCCATGATGCCGGTGGCCAGCCCGGCGCAACCGGCGCGCGCCTACGAGATGCTGTGCACCCTCGCGGCACACCTCAAGGCGATGGGCCGGGTGCCGGTGATCATCGATGGCACGGCCGTTGAAAACACCGATCGCCACCCCGGTGACGGCAGCCACCTCGGCCTGCTGCACGCGCTGCTCGACCCCTCGACGTCCGGTCTGTGCCGTCCGTCCGAAGGCCACGAGTGGCTGGTCATGCCGGGCGCGCTCGGGCTCAAGGCGCTGCAGCAGACCGCGCGCACCGCGGGCGGCACGGTCGCCCTTTCGCGCCTGCTCGCGCCCTTTGCCGCGGGCGGCCTGGTGCTGCTCTTCGCCCCGCCGCACGAGCTGTCGCCGCTGTTCAGCGGCCTGGCCGCGCGCGTGCTGGTGCCAGTGCTGTCGCAACCGCAGAGCAGCATCGAGGCCTACGGCGCCCTCAAGCTGCTCAGCATGGCCGGCGCCACCCCGGTGCTCGCCCCGATGGAGAGCGACGACCCCGAGACGCCGCTGCAGCAGGTGCTCAAGACGGTGGCCGACTGCGCGCAGCGCCACCTCAGCCTGGCCGTCGAGACCTGGACCGAGCCGGTCTGGGGCCAGTGCGTGCTGGAGAGCGCGCTCGGCCGTCCGGTGCGCCAGGACACCTTTCACGGTCTGCGAGATTCCCGTTTCGCCGGCCTGGGCCGCGCCCGCTCGGGCGCGCTTCCCACACTCTGGAGTTGACGATGATGTACACCGCCAAGGGCACCCTGAACCGGGACGACCAGCTGCGCAAATACAGCCCGCTGGTGCGCCGCCTGGCCCACCACATGATCGCCAAGCTGCCGCCCAGCGTCGAGGTGGACGACCTGATCCAGGTCGGCATGATCGGCCTGACCGAGGCCATCGCCCGCTTCGAGCCCTCGCAGGGCGTGCAGTTCGAGACCTTCGCCAGCCAGCGCATCCGTGGCGCCATGATCGACGAGCTGCGTGAGGGCGACTGGATGTCGCGCGGCTCGCGCAAGAGCCAGAAAGACATCGAGCAGGCCGTGCACCGCCTGCAGCAGAAGCTGCACCGCGCACCGCTCGAATCCGAGATCGCCAAAGAGCTGGGCATGGAGCTGGCCGACTACCAGCACCTGCTGGCCAAGGTGCGCGGCACCCAGCTCGTGTACCTCGAAGACATCAGCGGCCGCGACGACGACGAAGAGGGCTTTCTCGACCGCCACATGGGTGACGAAGAAGCCGACCCCTCGGCGCTGCTGCAGGACCACCGCATGCGCATGGCCCTGGTGGCTGCGATCAAGGTCCTGCCCGAGCGCGAGCAGCAGATCATGAGCATGTACTACGAGCACGACATGAACCTCAAGGAGATCGCGGCCGTGCTGGGCGTGACCGAGTCCCGCATCTGCCAGCTGCACAGCCAGTCCATCGCGCGGCTGCGCACCAAGTTGCGCGAACACTGAGCCAGGCCCTGCCGGCACCGCCCGCCCGAACGACACTGAGGAATTCCCATGCTTGAAGCCGAGTTCACCCGCGTGGCCACGATCGACCGCCTGCTCAGGGCGAAGGATTACGACGCGCTGGAGCAGCTGACCCACGAACAGATGCCGCTGCAGCTGCTCGGTGAAGACGCGCTCAACGCGGCCCGCCTGATGAAACTGCCGGCCACGGTGATCTACCTGGCCTCGCTGGCGGTGGAAAACCGCCGCAACCTGCGCCAGTCGCAGGTCTGGCTCGCCGTCTACCAGTCGCTGGCGCGCTCGGCGCCCAGCCCCGAATTCACGGCCATCTCGCCCAAGCATCCGCTGCGCCTGGTCGCCACGGCCCTGATGCAGGCCAGCGACCTGGAACCGGCGGCGCTGAGGAAATGCCCGGGCGCGCTCGACGACTGGTTCCACGCCGTGGAGCTGGCGATCGACCACAAGGGCTTTGGCCTCGTCGACCAGCTCGTGCGCGAGCTGGTGCGGCGCAAGCTCGACGTGGTCGACTGGCTGCGCCTCACCAAGCTGTTGTTCAACCGCCATTCCTTCATCGGCCAGGCCCAGAACATCGAGGCGCTGGGCCTCAGCTACGCCCGCATCCGCAACCACCTGATCAGCCCCCTGCCGGCCGTGCGCAAGGTGCGCAGCCGCCTGGCCCTGTTCGCGAGCCTGTGCCATTTCGTCTCGGGCAACTACCCGGCGGCGGTCCTGGCCGCGAAGGGCGCCACCGCGTCCGACGACCTCATCCACGCCGCCTTCGACACCGCGCGCGCCCACTGTCACGCCGGCGAGCTGCCCGAGACCATCGCCTCGCTGGACGAGCTGGTGGCGCTGATGTGCGCGGCCGACACGGCGGCCTCGCTGAACGAAGACATCCTCGCCACCCAGGACGCCGTGGCCGCGGCCGAACAGCAGCAGCGGGTGTTTGATCCGGGCCAGGCCTCACAGGCCCTGGTCGATCTGCAGGCCGCGCTGTCGGCGGTGGGCAAACGCGCCTTCCTGGTGTCGGGCACGCTGCTGGGCTACGCCCGGGAAGGCCAGATCCTGGCGCACGACAAGGACATCGACGTCGGCATCATCGGCTGGGAAGACCAGTACGAGGTGGCCAACGCGCTGCTGCAGAGCGGGCATTTCGGCATCGACTCGCGCCGCCTGCGCGGCCGCAAGGCCTATCACATCCCGGTGATGCACCAGGCCACCCGCGTGGCCATCGACATCTTCATCTACCACCCCGAAAACGGCATGTGGGTGACCGGCGTGGAGTCCTACTTCGGTTACCTGCAGAAGTTCGCCTTCACCCCCTTCGAGCTGAAGGCGGTGAGCTTTCTCGGCATTGATTTCTACGTGCCGGGCGACGTCGAGAAGAACCTCGCTGAAAACTTCGGCGACTGGCGCCAGTCCGACCCCGAGTACATCTCGCACCTGCAGTCGCCCTCGACGGTCGATGTGGGCGGGCTGGTCTACCAGATCGTCGGTCGGCTGCGCGCGCTGGAAGCGATCCAGGCGAAGAAATACGAAAAACTGAACCGGGTGATCCAGCTCATGGAACGCCACCAGGACCGGCCGGGCGGCATGCGGGCGGACACGCTGGACCTGCTCAAGGGCGTGCTCGACGCCCACCAACCGGCGGAGGTGGCGTGATGGCGGACTTTGCATTTGTGCTGCTCGCGGGTGGCAGCGGCTCGCGGCTCGACTCGCCCATTCCCAAGCAGTTCATCCGCGTGGCCGGCAAGACCATCGTGGAGCACAGCTTTGCCTGTCTGCACAGCTTTGCGCCCGACGCGCGCATCGTGATCACGGTGCCGGCCGATGCGCTGGAGCATGCGCGCGACCTGTTCAAGGGCACGCGCGCCGAGGTCATCGTCGGCGGTTCCTCGCGCCAGGCGTCGTCCTACGCCGCGCTGCGGCACCTGCGCGCCGACCCGCCGAAAAACGTGATCCTGCACGACTCGGCCCGGCCCTTCCTGAGCCACCAGATCATCCACGACGTGGTGGAGGCACTCGCCGCCCACGAGGCGGTGGACGTGGCGATCAAGACCAGCGACACCATCATCGTGGAGCGCGACGGCTTCATCCAGAGCATCCCCAAGCGCGACCACATCTACCGCGGCCAGACGCCGCAGGCCTTCCGCTTCGACGCGCTGATCAGCAGCTACGAAGAGCTGGGCCAGGACAAGGTGGGCGAGTTTACCGACGACTGCGGCATCTACATGGCCTGCCACCCGATGGGCCAGGTGCGCATCGTCAAGGGCAGCTCGGAGAACATCAAGATCACCGACTCCATCGACCTGGTGCTGGCCGACGAGCTGTTCCGCATCCGTCAGCAGCACCTCGCGCCCAACCTCAGCGGCCTCGACCTCAAAGGCAAGAACTCGGTGGTATTCGGCGGCAGCATGGGCATCGGCAAGGCCATCGTGCAGATCCTCGAAGAGGCCGGCAGCACGGTGCACAGCGTGTCGCGCCGCAGTGGCTGCGACATCACCGACCACGCCCAGGTGGCCTCGACCATCGACGGCCTGATGCAGGAGTGGGGCCACATCGACAACGTGATCAACGCCGCCGGTCTGTTGATCAAGAGCCCGCTGGAGCAGCAGTCGCCCGCCGACGTGGCGCAGCAGGTCTCGGTCAACCTGCTCGGCTCGCTCAACGTGGCCCAGTGCAGCCACGCGGCGCTGAAGGCCTCGCACGGCATGCTGCTGCAGTTTTCGTCGTCGTCGTTCACCCGGGGGCGCGCCGACTATTCGGCCTACTCCGCCTGCAAGGCCGCCATCGTCAACCTCACCCAGGCGCTGTCGGACGAGTGGAAGGACGACGGCATCCGCGTCAACTGCGTGGTGCCCGGCCGCACCGACACCTTGATGCGCCGCGCCAATTTTTCCGGCGAAGACCAGCGCACCCTGCTCAGTCCCTACGAGGTCGCGCTCGCGTCCGCCAAGCTGCTCAGCTCGTCCGACACCGGCGTCATCGCCCGGGTCTGAACGTCCGAGCGTCCACCCACTTTCATCAGGAGAACCCCATGAGCCAATGTCCCGTCTGTGGCGGCGAAGAAGACGTCGTGTCCCACACCTGCCGCATCAAGCCTTACAAGGACAAGACCCAGCGCGGGCACCAGTGCCGCAGCTGCGGCCTGATCCGCTATCCCGACAACGTGGGTCACTTCGCCAAGGTCATTGCCAGACAGTCAACGGAAGCCACCCTGCGCGAGCTGCGCAACGCCACCGACGAACGCCCGGGGCGCGAGTTCTTCATGGCCGAGATGGGCATGGAGATCGTGAGCAAGCACAACGCGAGCGTCAGCTTCTTCGGCTCGGGCCTGAACACCGACCACCTGTGGCTCAAGCGCAAGTACCCCGAGATTCAGACCAAGCTGGTCGATCTGGAGAACATGCAGGAGGCCGAGAACTTCGAGGCCATCCCCGTGGCGACCCCGTCGGACGTGGTCGTCGCCTCCGAGGTGATCGAACACTTCACCGAGCCGGTCGAGCACTTCAAGTCGCTGCTGCGCCTGGTCAAGGACGACGGCATCCTGATCTGCAGCTCCAACATTTACGACGGCACCGACGTCAGCCTGCACCAGTACCCGTTCGTCCCGGGTCACGTGGCCTACTGGACGCCGCTCGCGCTGATCAAGCTGGCCAGCGACATGGGCTGCTTCGTCGACTTCCGCACCCCCGAAGTCGGGCTCACGCGCGGCGGTCCGCGCAAGAAATACATCATTTTCTACAAGAGCACCCAGAACATGTTCCGCACCAGCCTGTACTTCGGCACGCACATGCACGCGCCGTCCGAGGCCTGAGCCCGCTGGGGGTGCGGGTGGGTGTGTCGGGGTCTTCTGATCTCCCGGCAACAACGAACGGCCCTCGCGGGCCGTTCGGCACGTTGGACGGTCGCCAAACCCGCTCCGGGTCGATCAAGACAGGCCACTCAGGATCCCGGGGCACCAAGACAAACGCCGGCGAAGGCCGGCGTGATGACAACAACGGTGAAGGCGCGGCGCGTGGGCCGCGTGCGGGTCAGGCGGAGAGAAAGGCCCGACCGGCGCCGCCGGTGGACGGGGCCACGCCGGCCATGCGGCCGTAGGTGCCGGGCGCCTGCTGGGGCAGCAGGCTGCGGACCGCGCGCTGGCTCTGGGCGCTCGCGCGCTGCACGGCCTGGCGCAGCTGGCCGAAGCGCTGGGCGGCGTCCTGCATGTCGCTGCGCAGGGTGCTGCCGGGAATGCCGAACTCGGCGGTTCGGGGGGCGCGCTGCAGCACGGACTGCACGCCCGCGCTGGCCCGTTCGACCGCCTCGGGGTCGCCCTGCAGCAGCGCCTGCTCCAGCCCGTCGAGCCCGGCTTTGAGCGAGGCGATCCAGGGGTGGGTGGGCTGTGCCATGGCGGTCCTTGAAGAAAGAGGGATCAGGCGCGGGTGCCGCCCGAGCTGCTGCTGAGCATTTCAGCGGCGTTGGACAACATCTTGTCGGCGATGGCTTCGGCGTTCACCTTGAAGCTGCCGTCCGCGATCGCGGCCTTCATGGCCTCGACCTTGTCGGCGTTGAACACCTCGTTGCCGCTGCTGCCCGCGGCCGACATGGCCTGGGTGGCCGTGGACGACAGCGTGACGGTGACACCGGCGGGCGCGGGCGTCTGGGCCGCTGCGCCTGCGGCGGCAGCGGCTTCGGGGCCAGCGCTCGGCTTCTCAGCCGCCTTCTGCGGGCCACCGGCCACGGAACCGATGTGGGAGTCCGGGGAAGATGATTCGATTTTCATTTCACTCTCCAAACCCCAATCTCGGGGCCTTGTGAATTGACTATCGGCCCAAAAGCGGGGGTACTTGAGCCCTTTTTTGTGGAGTACATCACAAAACGTCCACCAAAGTGCTCAAAAAAAGAGGTCACAAACGCACGTCGACCGTCTGGCCGTCGCGCACCGTGCCCGTGACCACCCGTCCGCCACCCAGGCGAACCCGCACGCTTTGCCCCGGGATGCCGGCCGTCAGGGCCTCGCCGCTGACCACCACCTGGAAGCCCGCGCCGCTGCTGCTGACCCGGACCTGGGCACCCGGCCCGAAGGCGGGCACCGGCCGCACCATGTTCTGGCGCAGGGCCTGGCCGGGCTGCAGCGCGAGGGCCGCCTGCTGGCCGACCCAGCGGTCCGGGTTGGCGAGCACCGCGTAAGGCTGCTCGGCCCAGTCCATTTCGGCCAGTTCGGCGTCTTCTTGAGTCAGCACCGAGCCGGCGGCCACCGGGCGCTTGAGCACCCAGCCCGGGCCCCAGGCCTTGACAGTGACCGGCATGAACACGTTCCAGCGCACCGCGCCTTCGAGGCAACGCAGGCCGACCCGGCTGCGGCCCCACAGGCGCGTGCCCGGCGGCAGGTAGGGCTCGATGCGGGCGCAGGGCGTGAGCTGCAGGCGCGCGTCGAGCGAGCCCATGATGACCTCGGGGCGCAGCGGGCCCCCGCCGTCCGGGCCGATGGCCGAGGCCAGCGCGGGTTCCACCCAGTCGCGTGCCATCTGCTCCAGCTGGGTCTTGTCGCCCGCCGGGACCTGGGCCTGGGCCAGGCCCAGCCACGCCAGCAGGCCGGCGGCCAGCAGCCACGCGGCACGGGGTCGGGAGAGGGGGGGCGGGATTCGGGTGTTCATGTGGTGGTGGGAGGTGCGGACAGGACCTCAGGGCATCAATGTAGGTGGGGTGCGGTGGGCACTAAGCACCGAAATGCGCACCCATTCCCCGCTTTCTCTGCTCATTGCCCGCCCTCAAGTTTTCCCATACTTGCCTTCATCCCGGTGCGGGCCTGCCGCCTGTGCCGTTCCCATCCACCTGTCTGGAGAACCCGATGCTTGAACAGATGACCGCCCGGCTCGACGGCTACGGCCAGTCGCTGATGCTGCGCTCGCAACGCCAGCAGGTGATCGCCAGCAACATCGCCAACGCCGACACGCCGGGCTACGTGGCGCGCGACTTCGACTTTGCCGCCGCGCTCCAGCAGGCCAGCGGCGAGCGCGCGGTGGCCAGCCAGCAGCTCGCGGCCACGGCCGCCGGCCACATGACGCTCTCGGGCCGCGCCCCCGGCGACCCCCAGCTCGCCTACACGGTCCAGACCCAGCCCTCGCAGGACGGCAACTCGGTCGATCTGGACCGCGAACGCGCCAACTTCGTGGACAACAGCATCCGCTACGAGTCCACGCTGCGCTTCATCAATTCGAACGTGAAAACCATGCTGTCCGCCATCACGGGACAGTGAAGGAGATCCTCATGTCCATGTTCACCATCTTCGGCGTCTCCGGCAGTGCGATCAGCTCGCAGGCCCAGCGCCTCAACGTGGTCGCCAGCAACCTGGCCAACGCCGACGCGGTGGCCGGCCCGGACGGCCAGAGCTACAAGGCGCGCCAGGTGCTGTTCCAGACCGTGCCCATGGGCCAGCCGGGCTCGGCCGGGGTCAAGGTGCAGGACATCCGGGAAAGCGAGGCCCCGGGGCGCCGCGTGCACAACCCGCACCACCCCAGCGCCGACGCCGACGGCTACGTGACGCACTCCAACGTCAACCCGGTCGAGGAGATGGTCAACATGATGTCGGCCTCGCGCTCCTACCAGAACAACGTCGAAGTCATGAACACGGCGAAATCGCTGCTGCTCAAAACGCTCCAGATGGGGCAGTGAAAGGGAGATGAACCATGATGCAGGCCATTGATCTCGGCAACCTCGACAACACCGTGGGCAGCACCACGGGCACCAAGGGCAACAACTCGACCGACCCCCAGGCGTCGCAAGACCGTTTCCTCAAATTGCTGGTCGCACAGATCAACAACCAGGACCCGCTCAACCCGATGGACAACGCGCAGATGACGACCCAGATGGCGCAGATCAACACGGTCAGCGGCATCCAGGAACTCAACGCGACCCTGAAGGGCATGGCCAGCCAGATGGCCTCGTCGCAGGCCATGCAGGGCACCACGCTGATCGGCCGCGAAGCGCTGATCGAAGGCGATGCGCTGGCGTTCGAGGGCAGCACCGGCAAGGGCGCCTTCACGCTCGACGGCCCGGCCAGCGCGGTCTCGGTGGACATCATCGGCAAGAATGGCGCCCTGCTCGACACCGTGAGCCTGGGCGCCATGGACGCCGGGCAACACGGCTTCGACTGGAACGCCCGCGCCATCGACCCCGCCACCGTCGCCCGCTTCTCCGTGCGCGCCAGCCAGGGCGCCGAGACCGTGACCGCCACCGCGCTGCAGCGCGCCCAGGTGGCCTCGGTCGGCCTCACCAACGGCGCCATGACGGTGCAGTTGCAGAACGGCCGCTCCATCACCTACGACCAGATCCGCGGCTTCATGTAAGCCCGCGCCCCTTCACCCCCTTTCCCCACCCCGAGGACACCACCATGGCATTCCAGCAAGGACTCTCCGGCCTGAACGCATCCAGCCGCAACCTGGACGTGATCGGCCACAACATCGCCAACGCCAACACCGTGGGCATGAAGGCCTCGCGTGCCGAGTTCGGCGAAATCTACGCCAGCTCGATCAACTCGTCCGGCAGCGTCAACGCCGGCATCGGCGTGCAGGTGTCCACCGTGGCGCAGCAGTTCACGCAGGGCAACATCACCGTCACCGGCAACTCGCTCGACGTGGCCATCAACGGCAACGGCTTCTACGAACTGACCATGCCCGACGGCTCCCTGTCGTACTCGCGTGCCGGCATGTTCAAGCTCAACCGCGACGGCGACATCGTCACCAACCTCGGCGGCCAGCTCATGGGCTACCCGACCGACGTCAACGGCGTGCGCCTGGGTTTCGAGTCGGCCCCGCTGACCTTGCCCACGGGCGGGCCGATCCCGGCCCGGATGACCACGGGCATTGCCGCTCAACTGAACCTCGACGCGCGCGCGCCGGTCGCGGCCACCGCCGTGCCACCGACCCCGCTGGGCACCTACGGCACCTCCGTCATCGCCTACGACGAGCAGGGCCTGGAGATCCCGGTCAGCCTGGTGTTCGACAAGATCGGCAACAACCAGTGGAACGTCTACACCGGCGTCAACGGTGCCGACCCGGCGCTGTCGGTGCCGTTCGCGCTGAACTTCATGGCCGACGGCAGCCTGGACCCCGCCACGGTGGTTCCGCAGCTGCAGCTGGCCTCGCCCAACGACCCGGCGCAGACCTTCATGGTCGACCTCGACTTCGGCGACACCACCCAGTTCGGTGTCGACTTCGCGGTCAACAACCTCACGCAGGACGGCTACCGCCCTGGCGAACTCACCAGCCTGGGCATCAGCGACGCGGGCGTGATCATGGCGAAGTACTCCAACGGCCAGTCGCAGGCCGCCGGCCAGATCGCGCTGGTCAACTTCCGCAACGTGCAGGGCCTCTCGCCCAGCAGCGGTGGCAACTGGAGCCAGACCTTCGCCTCGGGCGAGCCGGTGCGTGGCGCGCCCGGCGAGGGCAACATGGGTCTGCTGCGCTCCGGCGCGCTGGAGGACTCCAACGTCGACCTGACCGCCGAGCTGGTCAACATGATGACCGCGCAGCGCGCCTACCAGGCCAACGCGCAGACCATCAAGACGCAGGACCAGGTCTTGAGCACGCTCCTGAACATGCGTTGAACGCGCTGAGATAGAGAAGAGACAAGGAGCCCCGCATGGACCGCATGATCTACACCGCCATGACCGGCGCCAGCGCCGCTGCCCACCGGCAGCAGCTGTTGTCGAACAACCTGGCCAATGCGTCCACGCCGGGCTTCCGCGCCGAGCTGGCCACCTTCCGCGCCGTGCCGGTGCGCGGCGACGGCACGGCCTCGCGCGTGTTTGCGCTCGAAGCCAGCGCCGGCCACCTGGACACCGCCGGCCCGATCAACCCCACCGGCCGCAACCTCGACGTGGCCGCGCGCGGCAACGCCTGGTTCGCGGTGCAGGGGCTGGACGGCACCGAGGCCTACACGCGCGGCGGCGCCTTTGAAATCAGCCCCGACGGCAGCCTGGTGAACGCGCAGGGCCTGCCCGTGCTGAGCGACGGCGGCGCGCCCATCACCGTGCCGGCCAACGCCCAGCTCGACATCGGTGCCGACGGCAGCGTCGGCGCCCGCGTCGGCGACGCGCCCCCGACCCGCGTGGGCAAGCTCAAGCTCGTCACGCCCGACGACGACAACCGCCTCCAGCGCGGCGCGGACGGGCTGTTCCGTCCGGTGCAGGGCGACGCGCTCGACGCCGACGCCAACGCCCGCGTGCAGAGCGGCGCGCTCGAAGGCAGCAACGTCAACCCCATCGAGGCCATGGTCGGAATGATCGCGGTCTCCCGCCAGTTCGAGATGCAGATGCGCATGCTGCAGAACGGCGAGACCAACGACAAGACCGCATCGCAGCTGCTCAACATGAACGGCTGATTTCCCCTTTTCAGGAGCACACCATGATCAATTCCCTGTGGATTTCCAAGACCGGCATGCAGGCCCAGCAGACGCAGCTGGATGTGATCTCGAACAACATGGCCAACGTGTCGACGAACGGCTTCAAGCGCGCGAGCGCCGTGTTCGAAGACCTCATGTACCAGAACCTGCGCCAGGTCGGCGGCGCCGACACCGAGCAGAACAACCTGCCCACCGGCCTGCAGATCGGCCTGGGCGTGCGCACCGTGGCGACCTCGCGCTCGTTCAGCCAGGGCAGTCTGCAGCAGTCGGGCAACCAGCTCGACCTCGCCGTCAACGGCCAGGGCTTCCTGCAGGTCGCGCTGCCCGACGGCACCACCGGCTACACCCGCGACGGCAGCCTGCAGGTCGATGCGCAGGGCCGCCTCGTCACCTCCAGCGGCCTGGCCCTGGCCGGCGACATCACCATCCCCGCCGAGGCGCAGAGCGTCACCGTGGGCAGCGACGGCGTGGTCACGGTGAAGATGCCGGGCAACGCCACGCCGCAGCAGGTGGGCAACATCGAACTCGCCAGCTTCATCAACCCGGCCGGCCTGGAGCCCAAGGGCCAGAACCTCTACACCGAGACCGTGGCCTCGGGCAACCCGGTCAACGGCGCCCCGGGCACAGCCGGCCTGGGCAACCTGATGCAGGGCTACGTGGAAACCTCCAACGTCAACGTGGTGCAGGAGCTGGTGACCATGATCCAGACCCAGCGCGCCTACGAGATGAATTCGAAGGCCATCCAGACCTCGGACCAGATGCTGCAGAGGCTGGCGCAGCTGTGAGCACGGTCATGAAGCACCTCTTGCGCCGTTTCGCGCTCCTGCTCTCGCCCGCGCTGCTCACCGCCTGCATGACCAAGCCGGTCGATGTGGTGCCGGTGCGGCCCATCAACTTCGCCCAGACGGCCGCCCCGGCGCAGACCGGCGGCAGCCTGTTCATGGCGGCGCGCTACCGGCCCGCGTTCGAAGACCCGCGTGCCCGCATGCCGGGCGACAGCCTCACGATCCAGATCACCGAGAAGGTCAGCGCGAGCCAGTCGTCCTCGGCCAACATCAACCGCAGCGGCAGCGCCTCGGGGTCGATCTCGGCGATCCCGGGCATCGTCGCCAAGGAGCTGACCCGCGACCGCAACTTCAACCTCGGTGGCGAGTCGGGCAACGAGTTCGCGGGCAAGGGTGACAACGCCAACACCAACGACTTCTCGGGCGTCATCACCGTCACCGTGCAGGAGGTGCTGCCCAACGGCCACCTGCTCGTGGCGGGCGAAAAACAGATCGGCATCAACAGCAACGTGGACGTGATGCGCTTCTCCGGCACGGTGGACCCGCGGCACATCCGCCCGGGCAACACCATCGCCTCGACCCAGGTCGCCAACGCCCGCATCGAGTCGCGAGGACGAGGCGCCGTGGATGAAGCGCTCTCAATAGGCTGGTTGGGACGGTTCTTTTTGAATGTTTTCCCTTTCTGACGCGGCCTAGCATCCACCTCATGAACCCGCAGCACCGCCCCATCCCCCTGCAGACCGGCTTTCGCCGCACGCTGTTCGCGCGCCGTGACGCTCGCGCCACCTGGCTCCAACGCCTGGTGGTCTGGAGCGGGCTGGCCGTGGGGCTGGTGCTGTGGCTGGGCTTCCCGGTCCAGGCCCACGCGATCCGCATCAAGGAGGTCGCGGCGGTGCAGGGCGTGCGCAGCAACCAGCTGACCGGTTTCGGCCTGGTCGTGGGGCTGGACGGCACGGGCGACCAGACCACCCAGATGCCCTACACCTCGCAGGGCATGACCAACTACCTGCAGCAGCTGGGGCTCACGCTGCCGGGCGACGCCAAGGTGCAGCTGAAGAACGTGGCGGCCGTGCTGGTCACCGCGCAGCTGCCGGCCTTCGCCCAGCCGGGCCAGATGATCGACGTCACCGTCTCGTCCATGGGCAACGCCAAGTCGCTGCGCGGCGGCACGCTGATCACCACGCCGCTCAAGGGTGTGGACGGCGAGGTCTACGCGCTGGCCCAGGGCAACCTGCTGGTCGGCGGCGCGGGCGCCTCGGGCGGCGGCAGCAAGGTGCAGATCAACCACCTGAGCGCGGGCCGCATCCCGAGCGGCGCGCAGGTCGAGCGCGTGGTGCCCACGGCCTTCGCGCTGGGCGACACCATCGACCTCGGCCTGAATGCCGCCGACTTCCAGACCGCGCGCCGCGTCGCGCAGGCGATCAACGCCCGCATGGGCACCGGCGTGGCCAGCGCGGTGGACGGCCGGGTGGTGCGCCTGCGCGCGCCGGCCAACACCGACGAGCGCGTGAGCTTCCTGGCCGAGATCGAAGAGATCCCGATGGAGGCCTCGATCCCCGCCGCGCGCGTGATCATCAACACGCGCACCGGCTCCATCGTGATGAACCAGGCCGTGACCCTCGGCCCCTGTGCGGTCGCGCACGGCAACCTCTCGGTCAGCATCAGCTCGACCCCGGTGGTGAGCCAGCCCAACCCGCTCTCGCAGGGCCAGACCGTGGTCGCCGAGAAGACCGACATCAAGATCACCCAGGACGGTGGCGCGCTGGTGAAGATGGACGCCGCCCCGCAGCTCGCCGACCTGGTGCGCATGCTCAACGGCCTGGGCGCCACGCCGCAAGACCTGCTGGCCATTCTTCAGGCCATCAAGGCCGCTGGTGCGATGAACGCCGAACTCGAAGTGATCTAAATGAACACCCCCGTCGCTTGCTCGCTGCGCGTAGCCGCATCCCCCCTCCAGGGGGCAATGCCTGTGGCCCGGCAAAGCCGGTTCCACGGCATTCCTGGCTCGGGCATTTCGCTTCGGAGCATCAAGTGAGCTCGCTGCAGTCCACCACCCAGAGCCTCGCCGTCGACCCCGGCGCGCTGAACGCGTTGAAGTTCAGCGCGGGGCAGGAGGGCGAGAGCGGCAAGGCGGCGCTCAAGGGCGCGGCCAAGCAATTCGAGTCGCTGTTCATGCGCGAGCTGATCAAGAGCATGCGCGACGCGACCCAGAAATCCGGCCTGCTGGAAGGACAGGGCAGCGACCTCGGCACCGACCTGCTCGACCAGCAGCTCTCGGTGCAGCTTTCGGGCCTGCCCGGTGGTTTGAGCGAAGCCATCGAGCGCCAGCTCAGCCGCCAGATGGGCCCCAAGGGCACGGCCGAAGGCGCCGCCCCGGCCGGCACCGGTGCCAGCACCGCCACCGACAACGACACGCCCGTGGAGTTCAAGCCATTGAACCGCTCGGGCCTGCGCGCCTTGCTCAAGTACGCCCCCAACGCCGTGCCCCACACCGCGCCCCGCACCGGGGCCGTGCAGGGCGAGACCGGCGCCGAGCCGGCGAAGGCGTTGCGCCGCAGCACCGTGCCCACCCAGGCGGCGTCGGGCCCGCGCCACGTCGGCTTCGTGGCGCAACACGGCCAGGCCGCCGCCACGGTGGCGCGCGAGTCGGGCATCCCGGCGAGCTACATGCTCGGCCAGGCCGGCCACGAGACCGGCTGGGGCCGCAGCGAGATCCGCCAGAAAGACGGCACGCCCTCGCACAACCTGTTCGGCATCAAGGCCACGTCCTCGTGGAAGGGCAAGGTCGCCGAGGTCACGACCACCGAATACGTCAACGGCGTGCCGCGCAAGACCGTGGCCAAGTTCCGCGCCTACGACTCGTACGCCGACTCCTTCCGCGACTACGCGCGCCTCATCACCAAGAGCCCGCGCTACGACAAGGCCATGGACCAGATCGGCTCGGTGCAGGGCTTCGCCAGCAGCCTGCAGCGCGCGGGCTACGCCACCGACCCGCAGTACGCCGCCAAGCTCAGCCGCGCCATCAACATGACGCTCAGCGTGCAACGCGCACAGAGCTGAGACCGGAAAGCCCACCATGTCCAGCGCCCTCAACATCGGCTCCCTTGCCCTCAACGCCAACCTGTCGGCGCTGCAGGTCATCGGGCACAACATCGCCAACGTCAACACCGCCGGTTATTCGCGGCAGACGGTGGAGATGCGCAGCGCGGGCTACCAGACGCTGGGCGGCAACTACTACGGCATCGGCGTGGAGATCGGCACGGTGGCCCGTGCGCACGACGCCTACCTCACCCGCGAGGCCCAGCTCTCCAGCTCGGTGGCGTCCGCCGACAGCGAGCGCCTGGCGCGCCTGCATCAGCTGGAGAACCTGTTCCCCACCGGCGAGACCGGCCTGGGCGCGGCGATGAACGACCTGCTCAATGCGTGGTCCGACATCGCTTCCTCGCCCACCAACCTGGCCGCGCGCTCGGTGGTGCTCGGGCGCGGCGAAGAAATCGCCTCGCGCCTGCGCGACACGGCCGGCCAGATGGACATGCTGGCCCGCGGCGCCCGCCAGCAGGTGGGCGACACCGTGGACACGATCAACCGGCTGGCCGGCGAGATCGGTCTCATCAACCAGCAGATCATCGAGAACCAGGGCGGCACGGGTGAGCCCAACGACCTGCTCGACCAGCGCGACAGCCTGATCGGCGAACTCAGCAAGCTGGTGCAGGTGAGCACCGTGGGCGCCGACGACGGCAGCCTGAGCGTGTTCGTCGCGGGCAGCCAGCCGCTGGTCCTGGGCACCCGCGCCGCCCGCCTGGCCGTGGTGCCCGACAGCACCGACCCCACCCAGTCCCGCATCCACTTCCAGCAAGGCAACACCTCGATGCCGCTGTCCGACAGCGCCCTGGGGGGCGAGCTCGGGGGCGTCATGCAGTTCATCGGTGAAGACCTGAAACAGGTCACGAACCAGCTCGGCCGCATGGCGCTCGCGCTGAACTCGACGATGAACACCCAGCACGAGCTGGGCGTGGACCTGCGCGGCGGCACCGGCAACAGCTTCTTCGTGCCCGCGGCCGACACGGCCGGCCTGCCCGTGCTCACCAACACCGGCACCGCCGCCCTGCACGCCGAGGTCAGCGACCCCACGGCGCTGCAGCCCTCCGACTACCAGGTCAACATCACCGGCACCGGCGTGGACATCGTGCGCCTCTCCGACGGCCAGGTCAGCTCCTTCGCCGGCCTGCCCGCCGACCTGGACGGCCTGAGCTTCCAGCTCGACAGCGGTGCCGCCGCGAGTGGCGACAGCTTCCTCGTCAAGCCCTTCGCCGAGGTGGCCAAGAACATGCAGATGGCCGTGAGCGCGGCCGACCGCCTGGCCGCCGCCAGCCCGGTGATGGTCACGCCCGGCAGCGCCAACACGGGCGGCCTGACCATCGGCGGCCTCTACGCCTCGGAGCCCTCGGCCAACCTCAGCGACCCGGTGACCCTGACCTTCCTGGCCGACGGCAGCTTCACCGCCACGGGCCTGGGCCCCGGCAACCCGCCGCCCGACAACGTGGGCCCGCCCGCGAGCTACAACTACACACCCGGCCTGCCCCTGCAGTTCAACGGCTGGAGCCTCACGCTGCGTGGCAGCCCCGCCGCCGGCGACACCTTCGACATCACACCCGCCACGGCCACCAACAACTCGCAGAACGCGGGCAACGCCGTCGGCATGCTCGCGCTGCGCGACCTCGCCACCTTCGACGGCGTGTCGCTCTCCAACGGCTACACCGCGGTGCTGTCCGACATGGGCACGCGGGTACAGGGCGCGCAGTTTGCCGCCAGCTACTCGGGCCAGGTGGCCGCCAGCAACGAGTCCGCGCGTGTGGCGGTGTCGGGCGTCAACCTCGACGAAGAGGCCGCGCGCCTGTTGCAGTACCAACAGGCCTACCAGGCCGCCGCCAAATACATGCAGATCGCCCAGGGCATCTTTGACACCCTGCTGCAGACCGTGCGCTGAAGGACAGGAACCCCGCCATGAGAGTCACCACCGCCCACGCCTACGACACCACCATCGCCCAGCTCACCAAGCGCCAGGGGGAACTGGTCGCGCAGCAGGAGCGCATTTCCAGCGGCAAACGCGTGGCCCGTGCCAGCGACGACCCGGTGGCGGCCACCATGTCGGAAGCGGTGCAGAACCGCCTCGCGCGCGTGCAGACCGACCAGCGCGCACTCGATGCGTCGCGCACCAGCATCCAGCAGGCCGAGAGCGCGCTGGGCGAATCGGGCGAGCTGATCCAGAAGGTGCGCGATCTGATCATCGCGGGCGGCAACCCCACCTATGGCCCGGGTGAGCGCGAGTCGCTCGCCCAGGAGATCGCGGGTCTGCGCGACCGGCTGTTCTCGGTGGCCAACCGCCAGGACGGCGCCGGGCGCAACCTCTTCGGCGGGCTCGGCGGTTCGGAGACACCCTTTGTGCAGACCTTCGGCAGCGGCAGCGCCGAGGTGCGCTTCGAAGGCCGGCGCGGCCAGCAGGCCGCGGGCGACAACCAGCTGCCGCAAGCCATGGACGGCGATGCCATCTGGATGCGCATCCCCGCCGGCAACGGCACCTTCGCGCTCGACCTGCCCGCCAGCAACACCGGCACCGTGCGCAGCGACACCGGCCAGGTCACCAACCTCTCGGCGCTCACCGGCCACGACTACCAGATCGACTTCAGCGGCACCGCCGGGGCCATGCAATACAGCGTGACCGACCTGACCACCGGCACACCCGTGGCCGGGCAGACCGGTGTGGCCTACAGCGCCGGTGCGCAGATCGCGTTCGACGGCATGTCCTTCAAGGTCGTGGGCGAACCGGCCGCCGGCGACCGCCTCGACCTCACCTCGTCCAGCGCCCCCACCGACCTGTTCAAGGTGATGCAGGACGCGATGGACGCGCTGCGCCTGGGCACGGGCGAGGGCACCCAGCGCACCCACGACCTGGGCCGCGCGCTGGCCGAGCTCGACGCCGGGCACGACCGCGTGCTGCTGGCCCGCGCGCAGGCCGGCGAGTGGCTCAACCGCGCCGACTCGATCGAGGGCCTGCTCGGCGACCGCGAGGTCGATCACGCCGCCGAACAGTCCCAGCTCGAAGACCTCGACCTGGTCAAAGGCATCTCGCAGTTCCAGAGCCAGCAGCTCGGCCATGAGGCCGCACTCAAGTCGTACGCGCAGGTGCAGCGCCTGTCGCTCTTCCAGTACGTGGGCTGACCAGCCGATGAGCAGCACCATCCTCGACAGCGTCGCCATGGCCTACCAGCCGGTCTGGAACCGGCGGCGCCTGCTCGCGGCGGTGCGACTCAGCGTGAGTCCGGTGCAACCCGGCGCTGTCGATGCCGCGCACCTGATGCAGCTGCTGGGCGACGACTGGCCGGTGGCCGCGCCGGTGCTCATCCTCTCGCTGGGCTCGCCCGAGCTGCTGCACCAGGCGCTCTCCTGCAAACCCGTGCCCAACACCTGGCTCGAAGTGCCCGCCAGTCTGTTCAACCACCCCGAGGGCCTGGCCCTGCTGTCGGTGGC
Source organism: Hydrogenophaga sp. (assembly GCF_018780075.1). Lineage (GTDB taxonomy): Bacteria > Pseudomonadota > Gammaproteobacteria > Burkholderiales > Burkholderiaceae_C > Hydrogenophaga. The sequence continues at coordinate 23,075 of NZ_JADMKB010000069.1, read as the reverse complement.
CTCGCGCCGGGGCCACCAGCTGCTGCGCCACGCCGCGCTGTCCGAACTGCGCGGCGAAGTCATCGCGCCACTGGACGCGCGCAGCCTGCTCAGCCTCGACGCCGAAGAGGCGTTCGAGGCGCTCAAGGCCCGCCCCGCCGAAGGCCAGCCCGTGCCGTCCACGCGCACGCCCATCCTGCCCGGCCACCTCTACCAGAACGTCTGCAACCTCAGCCTCGCCGACCATTGCCTCGACGAAGCCGGCGCCTGGGGGCTGCTCGGCTGGCCCGACGACGACGTGCTGCACGCCTGGCGCGCGCGGCCCATGGGCTGCGACGCGGTGGTGATCGGCATGATCCGCCAGGCCATCGACAACGACAGCTCGCTCGACCAGCTGGAACGCTTCGTGCGGCAGGACCCGGTGCTGTGCTACCGCCTGCTCTCGCACCTCAACTCCGCGGCCTTCGGCGGCCGCCACGAAGTGGGCTCGCTGCGCCACGCGCTGATGATGCTCGGCTTCTCCGCGCTCGACAGCTGGCTCGGCCAGCAACTCGCCGGCAGCGACAGCGACAGCGCGCTGCACCCTGTGCGCTACGCGCAGGTGATGCGCTCGCGCCTCGCGCAGCACCTGCTCGAATCCAGCTCCGAAGAAGCTTTGCGCGCCGAGGTCTACACCACCGCGCTCTTCGCCCAGCTCGACCGCCTGCTGCACCAGCCGCTCGCCTCGCTGCTCGGCCGCCTGCCGCTCTCGGGCCGCGTCTCGGACGCGCTGGTCCACCATGGCGGCCCCTACTTCCCGCTGCTCGACCTCGCGCGCGCCCAGGGCGACGTGGAACACCTGCACCTGCTGCCCGGCATCTGCGAACAACACGAAATGAGCCTGGAGCAGGCCAACCGCGCGCTGCTGCGCATGCTCTCGACCAGCCGCGACCACGGGCTCGTCCCGGCAAAACAGCCTGGGTAGGTTGCGCCCCCGCGCTCCGCCGCTGCGCGGGTCGCTGCCCCCCGAGGGGGTGCGAATTCAGCTTGGGGCGGCCCGGCGCTGAATTCAGCGCCCCCGCGCTGCGCCGCTACCATCGGGCCATGGTCACCGCCCAACCCCACCACACCAGCGCCCTCGTCCTGTTTTCAGGCGGGCAAGACTCCACCACCTGCCTCGCCCACGCCCTCGCGCGCTACCCGCGCGTCGAAACGCTGGGCTTCGACTACGGCCAGCGCCACAGCGTCGAGCTGCAGGCGCGCACCGTCGTGCTGCAGAAGCTGCGCGAGCAGTTCCCCGCCTGGGGCGAGCGACTCGGCGAAGACCACCTGCTCGACCTCGCCGTGCTCGGCAAGGTCAGCGAAACCTCGCTCACCCGCGACATGGCCTTCAAGATGGAAGCCAGCGGCCTGCCCAACACCTTCGTGCCCGGCCGCAACCTGCTCTTCCTCACCCTCGCCGCCGCGCTCGCCTACCGGCGCGACATCCAGGTCATCGTCACCGGCGTCTGCGAGACCGACTTTAGCGGCTACCCCGACTGCCGTGACGACACAATGAAAGCGCTGCAGGTCGCCCTCAGCCTCGGCATGGACCACCGTTTCCTGATCGACACCCCGCTGATGTGGATCGACAAGGCCGAAACCTGGCGCATGGCCGAAGCGCTGGGCGAATCGAGCGGCGTGGCCAGCGGCGGCCAAGCCTTCGTCGACCTGATCGTGGAACACACCCACACCTGCTACCTCGGCGACCGCGAGCACCGGCACGAGTGGGGCTATGGGTGTGGGCGTTGCCCGGCTTGCGAGTTGCGGGCTCGGGGGTGGGCGGGGTATCGAGCGGTGCGGTGAACATTGAACGCGCGGCCGGTTTGTTATCTATTTTTTTCCTGACGAATCCGCTTACTAGCCATGACCGCAACAGACGCCACTAGACAACGCATGCTGGAAAAGCTGGCCTGGATGAGACGCAGCACCGAGAGAATTCGAGCCAACCTTAGCAATCCAGCGGATGTTCAAGACCACTTCCTAAGTTTTACCCACGCCTCACATCTGCTCTATTTCTACTTCGCTGGCTGGGCGAAAGGCGCCGGAAAGGCCAGTAACGCCAAAGCACTTATTGAGCTGTACCTTGCCTCTATCGAGCCGAAAGCAGCTGAGGTATGGAGGTGCCTACAAGAGCTGAGAACGGAAGATGTCCACATAAACCCGGTGAGCATCATCAACACCGAGCAGCCAGGAGCTTTGATGCTCGATGGTCACGAGCTCTTGCTCGACGGATACCAACTGATGGCGGGTGAATATCGCTATGTCGTGCAATGCGCTGGGACTACCTTCGACGTACTGGACGTTTGCGAAACCGGGCTAGAAGTGAAACGTCGGTTCTGCGATGAGTTCGACTCTATTTGACCGTTGGTCTTGCTCCTGCGCCACGTCTAGTGGCTACAAGAAGGTGATGCTGCATTGGGTCACGTCCGCCAAAAAAACCGAGACGCGGGCCGCTCGGTTGGCCAGACTGCGGCAGGCCTGCGCTGCGGGCGAGCGGTTGCGGTGATGCCCCTGTCCCGCCGTGAACTCCTGCTCGCGGGCGCCAGCGCCCCCTTTCTCACCGCCTGCGCGACCGACCTGTCGCAGTACAGCGGCGAGCCGCTCCCCACGCTCGCGGCCCGGCTCGGCGTTTGCGCGGCGAGCCACGTCGCCCTGAACGCTGGCCGGCCCGGCGCCCCGGTGTGGGAGTCGGGTTGCGCGTCGGCAAGTCGCTGGCCCTCCGACCCCGTGTTCCAGGCGGCGTCGCTCACCAAACCCGTGATCGCTTTCGCTGCGCTGAAGCTGGTGCGCGAGGGTCGGCTCGATCTGCGCGCGCCGGTCTCGCGTTACCTGCCCGAGGGCTACGCCCACCGCCAGAAGCCGTTCAACGGCCCGGCCGACAACCCCATCGATCGGGTGCCCGCGAGCACCCTGGCGCGCATCCCGGTGGGGACCTTGCTCAACCACAGCTCCGGCCTGCCCAACTGGACGCGAGGCGCGCTGTTGCCCGGGTTCGAGCCGGGCACGCGCTGGCAATACTCGGGCGAAGGCTACGTGCTGCTGCAGGCCGTGCTCAGCGTGGTGGCCGGGCAGGACATTGAAACCTTCATGTCGACCACCGTCTTCGAACCGCTCGGCATGCGGTCCACGCGGCTGCGCCTGACGGACGACATCCGCGAGCGGGTGGTGGACGGCAGCTCGTCGCTGGGCGGGGGCGTCCGTTTCGACATCACCGAGCCCAACGCGGCGGCGTCGCTCTACACCACCGCCGAGGACTACGCGAAGCTGATGACGGCCTGGCTGACCGACGCGCCGCTGCTGTCGTTGGCGCTTGCCCATCCCATCCCCGTGGACCCAGCGCTGGGTCTGGCCTGGGGCCAGGGCTGGGGCATCGAGACCGCCGCCGGTGGCCCCTACCTCTGGCAGTGGGGCAACAACCCGGGGTTCCGTGCCTTTGCCATGGTGTCTGCCGCGTCCGGCAACGGGTTCGTGCTGCTCACCAACAGCGAACGCGGCATGCCGCTGGCCGCACCGCTGGCCCGCGCCACGGTGCCTGCCGAACATGGTGTGTTCCGGTTCCACATGCTGGGCTGACCGACGATCCTGAACCCGACGATGGACAATGCCCCCACCATGCTGACCACCTTCCTCACCATCGCCGTCCTGCACTGGGTCGTTCTCGTGACCCCGGGTGTCAATTTCGTGCTGATCGCGCAGCTGGCCGCGGGCAGCGCGCGCAGCGTCTCGCTCGCCGCCGTGGCTGGCATCACCACGGTCACGCTGACCTGGGCGACGCTGGCGATCCTGGGCATGGGCGCGGTCTTCGCGGCCCACCCGGCGCTGCGCCAGGCGTTCCAGGTCGCGGGCGGCGCCTACCTCTGTTATGTGGCGTTCAAGCTCTGGCGCTCGCCCCCCGTTGACTCGAATGCCGAGGTGAAACCGGTCACGACCAGCCGCCGGGCGGCGTTCCGCATGGGCTTCATCACCAACGTGTTCAACCCCAAGACCGCGCTGTTTTTCGGCAGCGTGTTCGCCACCGCGCTGCCGCCGTCGCCGAGCGTGTGGGTGCTGCTCGCGGCGGTGCTGCTGGTGTGGTTCAACGCGGTGGTCTGGCATGTGTTTCTCGCGCTGGCCTTCTCGCAGGGGCGCATCCAGTCGGTCTACCAGCGCTGGCGCATGGCGCTCAACCGGGGCGCGGCCGGGCTGGTGGGCGCGTTCGGCCTGCGGCTGCTGGCGGTGACGCTGCAGGAATTCCGGGCGCGGGGCTGACAGGCGGAGGCACCATGAACCCCAACGCCGACGTCACCTCGCTGATGCTGTCCGTGTTTTTCGGCGCGCTCGGCGCGGGCTATGTGATGTACGGGCGCAAGCAGCGCGCCCTGCCGCCGTTCCTGAGCGGGGTGGCGCTGATCGTTTTTCCGTACCTCGTCACCGGTGGCCTCATGACGCTGCTGGTGGGCACGGCGATCGCCGTGGTGCCGTACTTCTGGCGCAACTGACAGGACGCATGCATGTTCTCCCACATCTTCATCGGCGTGGCCGATTTCCCCCGAGCGCTGGCCTTCTACCGCGCGCTGATGCCGGTGCTCGGTGTGCAGGAACGTTTCTGTGAGCCCGAGCGGCCCTGGGCCGGCTGGCAGTCATCGCCCGACCCGCGCCCGCTGCTGTTGATCGGCACGCCGTTCGACGGCCAGCCCCACGCGCCGGGCAACGGGCAGATGACCGCCTGGCTCGCGAGCAGCCGCGCCATGGTCGATGAGGCCCACGCGGTGGCGCTGGCGCACGGTGGCCGCTGCGAAGGGCCGCCCGGCCTGCGCCCCGAATACCATGCCCACTACTACGGCGCCTACTTTCGCGACACCGAAGGCAACAAGCTCTGTGTGGCCTGCCACACGCCGGTGTCCCCGCCGGCGGAGCTTCCCTGAATCGCCGGGGTGTGGGTCAATGAATACCGTCGCCGTGCGGATCACGGCTTTTTTCTAGAACTGTCACATGAAGCTGTCACTTTCACGTTGTCGCTGGCCCCTGGTGGCCTGTCTGTCTTCGGCGTTCCTGCTGGGCTGCGCCGGTCCCCAGGTGGCGAAGGAGGCCACGCCCGAATCGACCAAAGATCGGGGCGTGGTGGTCGTGTCGGTGACGCACGATGCGGAAACCGGTCGCCGGGCCAGTGCCCAATTCGTGATCGACAAGGCCAGTGGGCAGTTCGAGACACGTTTGTTGCGTTCGGTGGAACAGGTCATGGGGATTCCCAAGGGCAGCGACTTCGACGACGAGCGAGGCCGCGTCTATGTGATGGACGTTGAACCTGGCGTGCATTCGGTGGATTCGTGGCAGTCCGCGGGTGACTCGGTGCGCATTGCTCCGCGCAACGCGCCCGCGCCGCTGCGCTTCGAGGTCAAGGCGGGTGAGGTGGTCTACATCGGCAACCTGAACCACACCACCGGTCGCAACCTGTTCGGCATGTCGGTGGTCGCCGGGGCGTTGCCGGAGGTGCGTGACCGCCGTGAGCTCGATCTGGCGATCGCCGAGCGCAAGGTGCCGGCGATCAAGGGCCGTGTGCAGGTCAGGCTGCTGCCCCTGGGCCCGTGGAGCGACGCGGCCGTGGACCGGCTGGTTCAAGCGGTGCCGCCCGCCATGCTGGTGCGGCCGGTCAAGCCGTGAACGCCACCGCGTGAACAACGGCAACGGCCCGGTCACACCCAGCCAAAGTAAGGGCGTGTCTGTGCTGCTTGTTCTGTGCGCCATCGGCGCAGCGATACAGGTTGTTGCCCTGGTTGCGCCCGACCCGTCCCGGGGCGCGGGTGTGCTGGCCTTTGCCTTCCTGCCCGTTATCCTGGCCTATCACGCGGTGCTGTGGACGGCCATCGCTGCCGGCCTGCCGTTGGCCGTCGCGTGCTTCTGGCGCCCGAGCGGCGCCCGGATGGTGGTCGGCATGGCCCTCGCCGCGCTCACGGTGGCGAACGCTGTGCCCTTGATCCAGGGGCTGGAGCGGTCCCGCACCGCCAAGGAGCAGGAGGCCACCCGAGACGCGGCGCGGGATGCCGAAGTCGCGACATGTGCCTCGGTGATGGCGCAGCGCGCCGGGGAGGCTGTGGCGTATTTTTCGATACCGCGCAGGGTTGTTGCCATGGGTGGTCCTTACGCGGTGGCGTTTGAAAACGGCTTGCAGGTGCGTCTTCCACCCGTTGATCCGCCCCGTCCGCCACAGATGTTTCAAGAATTTTTCTATGACCACCTGACGGGTTCGACCGTGCGCGTGGTGCTTCGTCCGCCAGCCACCGAACACCTGGGTGCGTGGTGCCAGATGGCCGGTGCCGCGTCCACCCTGCATGCGCAGGCGCTGGAGGGCGATGTGTACCTGCTCGACAGATAGATCGATGCCGCAGCGTACATGGACCGTGAATTTCCGCGGCCGCAGGCACAGGGGGACGGTCTCGCTGCTCCCTCCAGACGGATTGCGCGCTGGTTCCATGCGCACAGCGGGGACCGCACCTACGCCCCGACAGGCGTGAACCCGGGCGCGGGCTATGTGGTCGACGGGCCACCGTTCGCCGTTCTCCAGAGCCCGGTTGCCGATTCGGTGGGCCTCTACCTGTGCAACGCGCCATTGCAGCGCCCGGCGAGCCCGGAACATTTCCTGAGCACCGACCCCGCTTGCGAGGGGCAGGAAAAAGTCGCGCTCCTCGGGCACATCCGTTCCAGCCGCGATGGGCAGGCGCCTCGCTCGCTGCTGCGTTGCGTGGTGACGGTACAGAGCGCGTTGCGCACAGGTCCTCGGCATCTCGCCACGCCCGATGTTCTTGAGTGCCGGGGGCACGCCATCGAGAGCGTTCTGGGGTATGTGGCGGGTTGACGCCGTGCCCCAGCGCGAAGGGGCTGCACGCGTCGGTCCATCCGAGAACCCCGCTCAGTGTGAAGCGCTGGCGTACCCGCGCGGCCCCGGCCAGGTGCCGGTGGCGATGAAGATGCTGCCCATCCAGGTGGGGCGCGCTTCAAACCCCTGAAGGCGGGTGGCCAGTTCGCTCCAGGGGCGGTTCATGCCGTCGAGCGAACTGACCGAATACAGGGCCGCGCCCATCACGAAGAGGTTGACCGGCCAGGCCCACGGCGCCGCCCACTGCAACCCGGTGGCCACCACGCGGGCACCGGGTTTCAGGTGCGCCAGCACGTTGTCGAGCGCGGCCGGGCGGCGCAGGATGTCGTGGGTGAAGTGAAACAGGGCGGCATCGGCCTGGCCCCGCCACCGGGCGTCTTCCGCGGGTGCCTGCTCCAGCGCGACGTGTTGCCAGGCCGCTGCGGCGACACGCTCGCGGGCCTTGGCCATCATTTCGGGGCACTGCTCGATGCCCACGATCCGGCCGCTCGGCCCCAGCCGTGCCATCAGCGGCGCGAAGCTCAGGCCGGTGCCGCAGCCCACGTCCAGCACCGTCTCGCCGGGCTGCAGACGCAGGCGCTCGATGGCTTCGAGGCGCAGGGGCTCAAAGGGCTCCAGTTCGCTGTCATACTGGTGGGCTCGCGCCCGGTACTGCTCCAACGCCACGTGGCGAACCGGCTGTGTGGGTGGGGCTGTGGGCCCGTGTTTGACCATGGTGGACCTCCGCGACGGTGGCCCCCAGCGTACGGCGCGGGGGCCCGATCCACAAGCGTCAATTCATCCCAGGTGTGACCAGGCGTTGATCTCGGTCAAACCACGAACCGGGTGCGGCAGGCCCGGCCGCCGGCCTACGGCGTGATCCGCACCGGGCCTTTGCGCGCCGCCGCCGGGTGCTCGCGCGCGTCGGCCAGCGCCCAGGCGAACACGCCCAGCCCGGCCAGCGCCAGCAGCGCGCCGACCCAGCCGGTGGCCGTCCAGCCCAAGCCGGCCGCGATGGCCAGGCCGCCGAGCCAGGCGCCCAGCGCGTTGGCGGTGTTGAAGGCCGAGTGGTTGAGCGCGGCGGCGAGCACCTGCGCTTCGCCGGCCACGTCCATCAGCCGCAGCTGCAGCGCCGGGCCGATGGCCACGGTAGTGCCGATCAGGAAGATGTTGATGGAGCCCAGCACCACGCTCTGCGCGGTGAACACATAGGCCAGCAGCACCACGATGGACCACACCAGCATGCCGCCCACGGTGGGCATGAGCGCGCGGTCGGCCAGGCGCGAGCCCAGCACGTTGCCCACCACCATGCCCAGGCCGAACAGGGCCAGCACCACCGGCACGCCGGCCAGCGGCAGCCCGGCCACCTCGATCATGGTCGGCTTCACATAGCTGAACACCGAGAACAGGCCGCCGAAGCCGATGGCGCCGATGCCCAGCGTGAGCCAGACCTGCTTGTTGCGCAGCGCGCCCAGCTCGCGCAGCGGGCTGGCGCCGGCGGGCGCGGGCATGACGGGCAGGGTGCGCTGGATCAGACCGGCCGCCAGCAGCGCGATGGCGCCCACCAGCACGAAGGCGGCGCGCCAGCCGAAGTGCTGCCCCAGCCAGGCCGCGAGCGGCACGCCCATCAAGGTGGCGAGCGTGAGGCCGCTCATCACCAGGCCGATGGCGCGTGCCCGCTGGCCCGGCGCGGCGAGCGCGGCGGCCACCAGCGCGGCCACGCCGAAGTAGGTGCCGTGCGGCATGCCGGCCACGAAACGCAGCGCGTTGAGCGAGGCGTAGCCCGGCGCGGCAGCGCTGGCGAAGTTGCCCAGTGCGAAGGCCAGCATCAGCGCCACCAGCAGCGAGCGGCGGCCCCAGGTGGCCGCGGCCACGGCGAGCACCGGCGCGCCGATCACCACGCCCAGCGCGTAGGCGCTGATCACATGGCCGGCCTGCGGGATGGTGACGCCGATGTCGGCCGCGACCTCGGGCAGCAGACCCATGATGACGAACTCGCCGGTGCCGATGGCGAAGGCGCCGATGCCCAGCGCCATCATGGCGCGGCCGGTGTGGGCCATGGGTTCGGGCAGGGCGGGGGTGGACGCGAGGTCGGAGGCGGAGGGGCTGTGCACGGGGAAAGAAGAAAGAGGGGGCGGCCGGCATCGTGACACGGCCGCCCGAACGGCGTGCAAAACCTCAGTAGAAACCCTTAAATGCCAGGTCGAACAGCTCCCTCGCGGGCCGTGCGCGGCCCGCGAGGCCGGTTCACCCGCCTGACGCGTCCGCCGCGCTCAACCCGCCACCAGCCGGTGGCGCGAGCCGCCTCCCTCGCCGGGTTGCAGCGTCCATTGGCGCTGGTGGAACGATGCCACCGTCGGGCGGTGCGCGATCGAGATCAGCGCGCCGTTCTGCGATTGCACCAGCGCCTGCAGCCGCTCGTAGACCGTGCGTTCGGCGGTTTCGTCGAGCGCGCTGGTGGCCTCGTCGGCGAACAGCCAGCGCGGTTTCTTGAGCAGGGCGCGGGCGATGGCCAGGCGCTGCTGTTCGCCGCCCGAGAGTTTTTGCCCCCACGTATCTTGGTCGTTCAGGCGCCCGGTCAGGTCGGGCAGCAGCGCGTCGCGCAGCGCCTGCTGCAGCTCGGTGTCGCTGTAGCGGTCGGCGGCTTCGGGGTAGGCCAGCGCCTGGCGCAGCGTGCCCACCGGAAAGTAGGGCCGCTGCGGCAGGAACATCACGCGCTGGTCGAAATCGGCCGGGCGCTGCACCTCGCCCTTGGCCCAGGGCCAGATGCCGGCGAGCGCGCGGAACAGCGTGGACTTGCCGCTGCCCGAGGGGCCTTTGATCAGCAGGGTGTCGCCGGGCTTCACGGCAAGGCCCTGCGCCGACATCAGCGCCACGCCGCCGGGCAGGGCGAGGTCGAGGTGGTGAATCTGCAAGGCGTCGGTGATGCCGGTGGTGGCCAGCGTTTCTGCGGCTTGCAGCGCCTGGAAGCTGGCTTCAAAGCCGGTCAGGCGGTCGGTGGTGGCGCGCCAGGCGGCGAGGCTGTCGTAGTTGTCGACGAACCACGAGAGCGAGTCCTGCACCCGGCCGAAGGCCGACGAAATCTGCATCAGCTCGCCGAGCTGGATGGCGCCGCTGAAGAAGCGCGGCGCCGCGACGATGAAGGGGAACACCACGGCGGCCTGGCCGAAACCGGTGGTGAACCAGATCAGGCGCTTCTGCGCCTTGATGAGCTGCAGGTAGTTGCCGAGCACGGCGCCGAAGCGCTGGCCGAGCTGCTGGCGTTCCACCGGCTCGCCCCGGTCGAGCGCGATCGATTCGCTGTATTCGCGCACCCGCATCAGGTGGTTGCGGAAGTCGGCCTCCACCCGCTGCTGCTGGAAGTTGAGCCGGATCTGCGGGCGGCCGATGTAGTGCGCGAGCACGCTGCCGATGGCGCAATAGAGCACGGCCATCCAGACCATGAAGCCGGGGATGGTGTGCGAGCCGCCGTTGAAATCGAAGGCGAAGCTGCCCGACAGCGTCCAGAGAATGCCCACGAAGCTCACCAGCGTGACCACCGCGTTGAGCAGCCCCATCGAGAGGCCGAGCGTGGCGCTGGTGAAGAGGTTCAGGTCTTCGGCGATGCGCTGGTCGGGGTTGTCGGGCGGTGTGTCGGCGCCCTGGGCGAAGCGGGTGAGTTCGAGGTGGTAGAAGGCCTGGTTGCCGAGCCAGCGGTCGAGGTAGTGCGCCGTCATCCAGGCGCGCCAGCGCATCTCCAGCAGCTGCCGCAGGTAGAAGCGGTAGACCGCGATGATGATGAAGCCGAAGGCGAGGTAGGTGAAGCGCCCCAGCTCGCGCCAGAACACCACCTGGTCCTTGTTCTGCAGTGCGTCGTAGAACACGCGGTTCCACTCGTTGAGCAGCACCAGCATGTACACCGCGGCCAGGTTGAGCGCGATGATGGCCGCGAGCAGGCCGCGCGCCTTCCACTTTTCTTCGGAGTTGAAGTAAGGCAGGGCGAGGGCGACCACCTTGCCTGTGAAGGCTCGGAAGTTTTGAAGTTTGGAGAGTTGCTGGGTCATCAAAGATCTCTCAACAGGTGGAGCGAAGTGTCTTGAAAACAGGCTGCGGTGGAACCGGCTTTGCCGGGCCACTCGCAGCGTCCCCTTGAGGGGAAGACGCGCGCAGCGCGGCGCAGGGGTGGTTCATCTGTTCGAAATGCCGCTGGCCACATGACCGGCGGGCACGTGCAGCGAGGCCGACTCGATGTGCCCGGTCTGGTCGTCGAAGAAGAAGTCGGGCTCGAACTCGCGCAGGAACTCGCCCTTGGGCAGGCCACCGAGGAACATGGCCTCGTCCACCTCGATGTTCCAGTCCATCAGCGTGCGGATCGCGCGCTCGTGCGCCGGGGCGCTGCGCGCCGTGACCAAGGCGGTGCGCACGTGCATGGCGCTCGTGCCCTCGGCCTGCAGGCGGTGCAGGGCTTCGAGCAGCGGCTTGAACGGCCCGCCCGCCAGCGGCTGGCCGGCGTGGCTCGCTTCGTGGGCCTGAAAGGCCGAGAGGCCTTCGCTTTGGTACACGCGCTCGGCCTCGTCGGAGAACAGCACGGCGTCGCCGTCGAAGGCGATGCGCACCTCGTTCGGGTGCGCGTCGCTCGCGTGCACCGACAACGGGTACACCTGCGCGGCGGGCACGCCCGCGTCGAGCGCGGCGCGCACGTCGGCCAGGTGGGTCGAGAGGAAGAGGTTGGCACGCAGCGGGCGCAGGTAACGCCAGGGCGGCTGCCCGCGCGTGAAGCTGCCGCGCTGGATCGGCAGGCCGTAGTGCTGCGCCGAGCGGAACACGCGCATGCCCGAGACGGGGTCGTTGCGCGAGAGGATCACGACCTCGACCCGCTGCGTGGTGGCGTCGTTGAAGGCCAGCAGCTTCTTCACCAGCGAAAACGCCACCCCCGGCATCGCCGGCACCTCCAGCCGGTCCAGCTGCAGCTTCATGTAAGCCCGGTCGTCCCCGGTTTCAAACAGGTGGTTCTCTTCTTCAAAGTCGAACAGCGCCCGCGAAGAAATCGCAACAACAAGCTGGCCGTCAAGCGTCACAGGCATGGGGAAAGGTCTCCGCAAACAAACAAGAGAAGCGCGAAGCGTAGCCCAATTGCGAGGCAGCGGCAGGGTAGCAGGGGAGTCCGTCCCACCGGGAACGCGGTGGAACCGGCTTCGCCGGGCCACTCGCGTTGCCCCCCTTGGGGGTGACGCGCCCTTAGGCGCGGCGCGGGGGGTTACTTCACGAGTTGGTTCAGCTGGATGATCGGCATCAGCACCGCCAGCACGATCAGCATCACCACCGCGCCCATGACCACGATCAGCAACGGCTCCAGGATGGTGGCCAGGTGCATGGCGCGGCGCTGCACCTCGGCACCGAGCTGGTTGGCCGCGCGCTGCAGCATCACGGGCAGCTGCCCGGTCTGTTCGCCCAGCCGGGCGAACATCGCGACCAGCGGTGGAAAACGCTTCTTGCTCGCCAGCGCCGAAGCCAGCGGTGCGCCCTCGCGCACCAGCACCAGCGCGTCCAGCGCGTCAGCGCGCATGGCCTGGTTGCTCAGGGTTTCGGCGGCGGTCTGCAGCGCCCGCAAGATCGGCACGCCGGCCGAGGCGAGCATGGCCAGCGTGGCGGCGAAACGCGCCGCGTTGTAGCCGCGCGCCAGCCGCCCCACCAGCGGCAGGCGCAGCCAGGCCGCGTCCATGCGCTGGCGCAGCGCCGGCTGCTTGCGCGCCATCGCCAGCGCGAAGCCCCCGAGCACCAGCAGACCCAGCATCAACCAGCCGTAGCTGCGCACGAAGTCGCTGATGGCCAGCATGGCCACGGTGAGGAAGGGCAGGGCGCGCTTGCTGCCCGCGAACACGCCCGCGACCTGCGGCACCACGTAGCTCACGAGGAACACCACGATCACGATCGCGACCAGGGTCACGATGGCGGGGTAGAGCGAGGCGCCGATCAGTTTGTTCTTGAGCGCCTCGCGCGTCTCCAGGTCGTCGGCCAGGCGCTCCAGCACGCTGCCGAGCTGGCCGCTCTGCTCGCCGGCCGCGATCACGCCGGTGTAGATGGCCGAAAACTCGCGCGGGTGCTGGCCGAGCGCGCGCGCGAAGGGGGCGCCCGCGTTGACCTCGGCACGCAGCGAAGCCACCAGGCGGCGCTCTTCGTCTTTTTCCGCTTCTTCCGACAGCGCCGAGAGCGCGCGCTCCAGCGGCAGGCCCGCCGCCACCAGGCCGGCGATCTGGCGCGTCCAGACCGCGAGGCCGGTGGCGTTGAACACGCGGCCGCCCCAGAGCGTGGTGTTCAGCCCCTTGCCCTTGCCGTCGGCGCCCACGTTCACCGCCGGCTCCACCGCCAGCGGCACCAGCGCGCGCGCGCGCAGCAGCCCGCGCGCGGCCTTGGCCGTGTCGGCGTCGATCAGGCCTTTTTGCGTGGCGCCCTGGGCGTCGATGGCTTCGAAGGAATAGGCGGGCATGACGCGATCAGTCTCGGGTCACGCTCAGAACTTCCGCTTCCGAGGTGATGCCCTCAGCGATCAACCGCTGCCCGTCGGCGCGCATCGAGCGCAGGCCCTGCGCGGTCGCCGCCGCGATCAGCTCGCTCTCGGCCGCTCGGTTGTGCACCAAGGCGCGGATGGCGTCGTCGGTGACCAGCAGTTCGTAGATGCCGGTGCGGCCCTTGTAGCCGGTCTGGTTGCAGTGCGCGCAGCCCACCGGTTGCCAACGGCCTTCGCCGTCACGGCGTGAGCATTGGGGGCAGAGCTTGCGCACCAGCCGCTGCGCGAGCACGCCCAGCAGCGAACTGGAGAGCAGGAAGGGCTCGACGCCCATGTCGGTCAGTCGGGTCACTGCCGACGGCGCGTCGTTGGTGTGCAGCGTGGCCAGCACCAGGTGGCCGGTGAGCGAGGCCTGGATGGCGATCTGCGCGGTCTCGAAGTCGCGGATCTCGCCGATCATGATCACGTCCGGGTCCTGGCGCAGGATGGCGCGCAGGGCCTTGGCGAAATCGAGGTCGATCTTGGCGTTGACCTGGGTCTGGCCCACGCCGGGCAGCTCGTATTCGATCGGGTCTTCCACCGTCATGATGTTCTGCTGGGCCGCGTCCAGGCGCTGCAGCGCGGCGTAGAGCGTGGTGGTCTTGCCGGAGCCGGTGGGGCCGGTCACGAGGATGATGCCGTGCGGCTGGTGCACCAGCTTCTCGAAGCGCCCGAGCACATCGCCCTGCATGCCCACGGCTTCCAGCGTCAGGCGGCTCTCGCTCTTGTCCAGCAGGCGCAGCACGGCGCGTTCGCCGTGGGCGCTGGGCAGGGTGGAGACGCGCACATCGACCGCGCGCGTGCCGATGCGCAGCGAGATGCGGCCGTCCTGCGGCAGGCGTTTTTCGGAGATGTCGAGCTCGGCCATGATCTTCAGGCGCGAGATCAGCGCGGCGTGCAGCGCGCGGTTGGGCTGCACCACCTCGCGCAGCGTGCCGTCGACGCGGAAGCGCACGCTCGAATGCCGCTCGTAGGGCTCGATGTGGATGTCGCTCGCGCCGTCGCGCGCGGCCTGCGTGAGCAGGGCGTTGAGCATGCGGATGATGGGCGCGTCGTCGGCGGTCTCCAGCAGGTCTTCGATCGCCGGCAGGTCCTGCATCATGCGGCTCAGGTCGGCGTCGCTCTGCACCTCGCTCACCACCGCCGCCGCGCTCGATTCGCCCTGCGCGTAGGCCGCGCTGATGCGCTGGGTCAGCACCTCGCCGGGCTCCCACTGCATCTCGCTCACGTCGTGGCAGCGCAGGATTTCGCTCAGGGCCGAGAGGCGCCGCGTCTGCGCGGCCTCGTCGGACGCGGCCGTGCTGCTGCCGCACAGGGTCAGGCGCCCGGCGTCTTCCTCCAGCAGCCAGAGGTGCTCGCGCGCGAAGGCGTAGGGCAGCGGGTGCTTCATGGCTTGGCGGTCTCGGGCGCCGCCAGTGACGCAGGTGCCACCTGACCAGGCACTGCCTCCGTTGCGCGCTGCGGCGGCATCACCGGGCCTTCGTTGACCCGCAGCAACACATTGGGGTCGGGCTGGGCGTCTTTCTGCAGCGAGCGCATCAGCTCGTAGCGGTCGAGCGAGAAGCTGGTCGTGGCGCGCGCGTCGCGCAGCACCACCGGACGCAGGAAGACCATGAGGTTGGTTTTCTTGCGGTTGCGGGTTTCGCTCTTGAACAGGTTGCCGAAGAACGGGATGTCGCCCAGCCCGGGCACCTTTTCCTGGTTGCCCGCGTACTCGTCCTGCAGCAAGCCACCCAGCACGACGATGGCGCCGTCGTTGACCAGCACGGTCGATTCGATGGTGCGTTTGTTGGTGATCAGGCCCGTGGTCGAGTTCAGCGACGAGGCCTGCACGCTGCTGACCTCCTGGAAGATCACCATCTTGATGGTGCCGTTTTCGCTGATCTGTGGTTTCACGCGCAGGGTCAGGCCCACGTCCTTGCGCTCGATGGTCTGGAACGGGTTGACCGAGCCGTCGGACGAAGAGCCGCTGCCGCTGTTGGTGTACTGGCCGGTGACGAAGGGCACGTTCTGGCCGATCACGATCTTGGCCTCTTCGTTGTCCAGCGTCAGCAGGTTGGGGGTGGAGAGGATGTTGCCGTCGCCGTTTTCCTGCAGGAACCGAGCGAGGAAGCCCAGCAGGTACACGCCGTTGCGCCGCGAAGCCATGCCCAGGTTGAGGCCGGTGCCCGGTGCGGTGATGTCGGACACGCTGCCCTGCGCGATGGGCAGTGTGTTGGTCAGGATGTTGTTGCCGCCGGTGCCGAAGTTGGTGCCCAGCAGGCCCACCGTGTTCTCGCCGAAGTTGCCCAGCGGGCCTTGCCACTGGATGCCGAACTCGGCCGCCTTGTCGGCGTTGACCTCGGCGATCAGACTTTCCACATACACCTGCGCGCGGCGCGAGTCGAGCTGGTCGATCACGGCGCGCAGCTGGCGGTACTGCGGCTCGGGCGCGGTGATGATGAGCGCGTTGGTCGCCGGGTCGGCCTGGATCTGGCCGCCGGTCGAGGGCGCGGCGCTGCCGCTCACCGGCGCGGTGGCGGGGTTGGACGTGGTCGTGGTGGTGGTGGCGGCCCCGCTGGCGCTGCGCACCGTGGTGCTGCCCGACGCACCGGCGCTCGCGCCGCTGCTGCCTTCGCCGGCCATGGCCGCGCGCAACGTGGTGGCCAGCGCGGTGGCGTCGGCGTTTTTCAGGTAAACGACGTGGATGTTGCCTGCCGCATTGGCGGCGCTGGGGCGGTCCAGCTGGGCCACGAGCGAACGCGCCAGCGCCAGCCGGGCCGGGTTGGCCGCGCGCAGAATCAGGCTGTTGCTGCGCGGCTCGGCCACCAGCGTGGTTTTGTACGAGGGGTCACCGGCCTGACCAGCGGCGGCGCCCGCGGGTTCGATCAGCCTCAGCACCAGCGGCGCCAGATCGACCGCGATGGCGTGTTGCAGCGGAATGATCTCGACATCGGTGGCGCCGGACACGTCCAGCGCCGTGATGATGCGGCCGATGCGCTGCAGGTTGTCGGCGTAGTCGGTGATGATCAGCGAGTTGTTGCCGGGGTTGACGTTGATGGTGTTGTTGGGCCCGATCAAGGGGCGCAGCACCGGCACCAGGTTGTTGGCGTTCTCGTGGTTGAGCCGGAAGATCTGGGTCACGATCTGGTTCGACGACGCGAGCTGGCTGACCGGGCCGGCGTTCACCGGGTTGCCCTGGAGCTTGGCATCGGCCTCGGGCACGATCTTGTAGATGCCGCCGGTGTCCACCAGCGTGAAGCCCTGCAGGCGCAGTGCGGCACCGAACTGGTTGAGTGCCACGGCGGGCGGCACCGGCTTGTCGGTGGCGAGGTTCATCGTGCCTTTGACGCGCGGGTCCACGACCACGTTGCGCCCGGTGATGGTGGCCATGGTGCGGGCCACGGCCTCGATCTCGGCGCCCACGAAATTGAGCACCACCGGCTCGGCATTGCGGCGCTGCTGGGCCTGCGCCAGGGGCGCGGCCAGCGGGCCGAGCACGAGGCCCATGGCCAGTGCGAGCGCGGCGGGAGAGAAGGTCGGTTTCATGTTTTGATCCTATCGCGAAGTCCGGCGCGCAAACTTATCCGAACGTAAGCAGCGAGCGCACGCCTTCGCGCCGCCCGATGATGCTGAGCAGGTTGGCCAGCGCGGTCTCGTTGCCGGGCGCGGCCTGTGCGTCGCCGCGAAAGCGCAGCCGCCCGCCCACCCACTGGCCGTTGCCCTGGAGTTGCAGGCCGCCGTTGAGCGTGGTGAGCGCGAGCGTGGCCTGGTCGCCTTCGGGCCTGGCCCGCAGTTCGACGCGGTAGCTGCCCAGCGGGCGCAGCGTGGACACGCGGGTGGCGAGGTCGCGCGCTTCGATCACGAGCAGCCCCTTCAGTTGAGGTCGCCCGCTGTGCCAGGCCACCGTGAAGCCGGGCGACTGGAACAGCAACTGGCCGTCCAGGCGCAGGGTGTTCCAGGGCGTGCCCAGCCCGACCAGCAACGCGGCGGGCCAGCGGCTGCTGAAGGCAGAGAACACCAGGTCGGCGCTGCCCATGCCCGGGCGCACCGTGATGCCGATGGGCTGCTCGGTGCAGCAGGGTGAACTCAGTCGGGCTTTCAGGACCGGCCCTTGTTGCCAACCCGGCGCCAGCGTCCAGTGCACGCCTTGCGGCAGCGCGGTCTGGCCGCGGCTGCCCTCGCCGCCGCTGAGCAGCAGGTCGCCCCGACCGTTCCACACGGTGCCCCGGGCATTGACCAGTTGCACCCGGCCACCGGAGGCGCTGTCCAGTGCCATGCCCAGCCAGCGCGCGGGCGCAAAGACCAGCACAGCGGTCAGCAGGCCCAGGCCAGCACCCAGCCAGGCCCAGCGGACGGTATTGGGGCGTGCCATCAGTTGCCGGTTCCCAGACCGGGGCCGGAGAGCACGATCTGGCCCGTCCAGCCGTCGGGGTTGCCGCCGCGCTGCATCTGCGCCTGCACCGGCAGCAGCCGGGCGTTGACGCGCACCTGGTGGAGCCACTGCGCCAGCGCGCGCGGGGGTGTGCTGCGCAGGGTCACCGTGGCACGGTCGCCCTGCAGCGCCATCTGCGCACTGGCACCGAGCGCGCGGGTCGCGTCTTCGAGCGCGCGCAAAGCCGCGTCGCGGCCGGGCGGCGGGGTGGCGTTCTGCTTGCGCAGCACCTCGGCGCTGGCGGCCAGGTCTTGCATCTGGCTCAGTGCCTGGTCGAGCTGGGCCTGTTTCGCGGGGGCTTGCTGCAAGGTCTTGAGCGCGGGCGCCAGGCCCACCCACCACAAGAGACCCAGCCCCACGACCCAGGCGGCGATGTGCACCGCGCGTTGCTCGCGGGGCGACATGGCCTGCAGCGTGGTGCCAAGGCGCTGACCGAGGCGGGTCAGGGCGGAGGCCCTCAGGGCTTGATCGGGTGCGGCCATCAGGGGGCTTTCGGTCGGATGCGCAGCGAGCCACCTTCGACGCTGGCCGCCCAGCCGCGTTCGTTGAGCGCTTGCTGCAGGGCCAGGAGTTGGGGCTCGGGGACGTTCCAGGCGCCCAGCCGGGCGTCACCGGCGGAGAAGTCGAGCGCGGTGGGCGCGGCGTCGGGGGCCGCGGCCGCGATCGCCGCCAGCATGGCCTCCAGATCGCTGGTGGAGAGCGTGCCGCTGGCCTGTTGCAGGCGGGCCAGCGCGCGCCGCATCTGCAGCGGCGCGTCCATCACCAGCGTTTCACCGGGGAAGGTCTCTCGCAGGGCCTGCGTCATGGCGGCTTGCTTGGCGGTCATGGCGCTGCGCTCCATCCAGGCCATGGCGTTGATGCCCCCCATCAGCGACAGCAGCAGCGCCGCGAGGCCCCAGCGCGCGGGGCGCCAGGCCGGGGCGCTGCGGAACTGGCGCAGCGACTGGCGCAGGCGCTGGTTGCGCCGCGCGCCGCTGGAGAGGCTGAGGTCGAACTGCGCGAGGTTCCAGTCGGACTGGGCGCAGCGCAGCAACCAGGCCGGCGGTGGCATCAGGTCGAAGCGCTGGTTGCACGCATGTTCGGCCAGCGCGGTGATCGAGGGGTCGGCAAACCAGCGTGTGGTGGCCGGATCGGAGGCTGTCGGCAGGTGCCCGGTGGCGCCGCTGGCCGTGGGTCCGAGGTCCCCGAAGCTCGAATCGCCGAAGGTGCTGGTGGGGCCGAAGGTGCTGGTGCTGCTTTCACGCAGCGGGACGCTGCGCACGCCCAGCGGGTTGGCCGTGGTCAGCCAGACGCAGTCGCCTTCGTCGTGGGCCCAGTGCACGGTTTCGCTGCGATCTCCGCCCCCCGCCGATGTGGGCCAGAGGGCGGGCACGATGCGCGAGACCGGGCGGCCCGCAGTCTCGAGCACCTGCAACCAGGACTTCAGCCAGGCCTTGTGACAGGCCGCCACCCAGAGCGTCTGCCCGGGACGGCCGCCCGGCTCCAGCGCGAAGTGCAGTTCGGCCGGGTCGTTCAGCAGCCGGTCCTCCAGCACGCCGTCCAGTGCGGCCCGCAGCCGAGCCGCAGCCACCTTGGGCAGCGCCACCCGGTGCCAGGACACGGTGCGAGGCGGCAGCACCAGCACCACATCGTCGTCCGCCGGCAACAGGGCCGCGGCGCAAGTGCCGTGGTCCGCCAGCAGCTGGCCGTTGGGCGAACGGGCCCAGTCCAGCACCGAGGTCGGGCTGGCGGCGGCGGTGGAGAATTCGGTCGGGGTGAGGATCAGCACGTCGTGAGGCGGCGGCAGCGTGCGGGGCACGCCGGACAGTCTTTCATTCTAGTGAGATAACCCCGGACAGGCGAGTCGCGCCGGGTCACGGTGCCGCCACCCGTTCGCGCCACAGCACCAGGGTGGTCAGGCCGTTGCGCTGGATCAGCGAGTGCTCTTCGATCAGGGTGTCGTCCAGGCGCAGCCGCACACGCGCCTCGAAGAACCGGCTGCGCACGTCGTGGTTCGCGACGGTCACCGTTTCGGCGGTGGCGCCCGGGATGCGGGCCACAGCGTCCTCCAGCTTGGTGAACGGGTTGCTGGCGCGGCTGGTGAGCACCTGCTGGGCCATGGCCAGGTCCAGGCCCGGCACGCTCGCGCTCAGGGCCTCGGCGCTGGCGGTGTTGAGGTTGAGCCGGCTGCGCTCGGGCAGGACCGTGACGTGTTTTTCCAGGGCCGCGAGGCTGGCCCGGCTCAGGCCCAGCCAGCCCAGCTGGGCGTAGCGCTTGGGCACCAGGGGCGAAGAGGACGGCTCGGGGTCGTCGAGCGCACGCTCGGTGGTGCGCAGCAGGTTGGCGGCCGCGGCCGTCAATTCGGCGGGGGGCAGGTCGAGCAGCGCGTACAGCCGGGTGAACGTGGCCACATCCGGCGCCGACAGCTCCGCCTTGGCCTGTGGCCCGGTGCCGGTGATCCTGATCAGGTTGCGGAAGTTCAGACGCGACTGCTGGTCGATCATCTCGCCCGACAGAAAGGCCGGCATCAGTTCTTCGGCGCTGTTGTTCTTGTCGGCCGCCAGAAAGCTGGAGAGGCGGGCTTCTTCCAGTGGCGTCGCCCAGGGTTCGCCCAGGTGATCGGCCGCACCGGTGTTCTGGTTGCTGCGCGCGTCTTCGCGCAGGATCAGGCGCGCCCAGTCCAGCGCACCGACGAGGATCCAGCTCGCCTGCAGGCGCTGCCGCTCGGCCGCTTCCACCTCGGCCGAACGCCATTGCTGCCACAGCGCCGCCGAGGCCAGCGTGGCCACGAGCGCGACGGTGAGCATGGCGAGGAGGAGGGCTGCGCCCTGTTGGCGCCCCCCCGCGCCGCTTCGCGTCACCCCCCCAGGGGGGCGGCACTGGCCGTCCGGCAAAGCCGGCCCGGCGGTGCCCTGGGGGGACTTCCCCTCGTTCGTGAGGCACATGCGCCGGGCGGTCTTTTGGGGACTCATGTCGCAAGCCCCCCAGCGTCAACCGATCCGCAGCGCGCGAAGGGAGCCAGCCCCAGGGCACCGCCGGGCCGGCTTTGCCGGACGGCCAGTGCCGCCCCCCTTGAGGGGGGTGACGCGAAGCGGCGCGGGGGGTGTTTCATGTCCTCATGTCCTTCCGGCCTGCAGCGTCGGGCGCACCCAGTCGCGCACCAGGGTGCCCGCGAGTCCCTGCCCGGGCGTGAGGGTGAGGACCAGGCGCACGCCGTTGGGGATGCTGCCCTCCGAGACGGTGAGCACGCCTGCGCTTTCATTGCCGACCGAGGACAGCGAGTTGCCCCAGGTTTCACCCCGGTGGTAGAAGAGCTGCCACTGGTCGATGCCTGCGAGCGCCACGGCGCTGTCGCGGCCGTCCGCAGCGCCCGACTCGGCCCACTCGGCCGCCCGTTGCCAGACCTCGGCCAGTTCGTCGCGGCGCTGCACCGGGGCCGATTGCCAGCGCATCCATTGCGCGCCGGGCGCGTCGGCGCGGCCGAGGCGGCTCCACGCGACCACGCGCACACCCGCGCTGTTCAGGCCGTTGTCCCCGCTGTCCCGGCGGGTCATGCGCAGCAGCTTGCCGTCGAATTCGAGGGGATTGAGCTCATCGGTGTAGACCAATGCGTCGAGGTCCGCGTGCCATTGGCCCAGCGCCGCCTGCAGGCGCAGCAGCTCGTCGGCGCGCTGCTGGGTCAGGGTCTGGGTGCGGTTCATGCCATCGATGGAGCGCCAGCTCAGGATGGCCAGCATGGACATCACCGCCAGCGCCACCAGCAGCTCGATCAGCGTGAAACCCGCCTGACGGCGGCAGCGGTGCCAGAAACCGCGTTTCGCCGCCGGGCCGCCCCAAGGCGAAACAGCCCCCTCGGGGGGCAACGAGCCGCGAAGCGGTGGAGTGTGGGGGCCTCGATCCGCCGCCGGGCCGCCCCAAGGCGAAACAGCCCCCTCGGGGGGCAACGAGCCGCACAGCGGTGGAGTGTGGGGGCCCATCAATACCGCCCCATGATGGTGGAAAGGCTCAAGAGCCGCACGTCCACGCCGTCCACCCTCGATTCGACCAGCGCGTCCACGCGGCGGAAGTTGGGGTTGGGTGTGGGCACCACGGACAGCCTCACCTGCAAGGTGCGTCCGGCCTGCTGGCACTCGCTGGTGCTGTCGCCCACGCTGGGCAACTGGCGCGTCAGCCGCAGCCGGATCAACTCGTTTTCGGCGCACAGCTGGGCCAGCCACTGGTCGCTCTGGCGTGCCGCCGCGCGGGTGAGCGCGCCGGTGGCCTGCGAGCCGGCAGCGAGCGCCACGGCCACCACCGCCAGCGCCACCAGAATTTCAATCAGCGTGAAACCGCGTGAGCCTGGGCGCGGGGTCATGGCGTGAGGGGCGCCGCGACGACCGCAAAGGGCGCGAGGCCATCGGTGGCGAGGGTCAGCCGCCGGTCGCCCTGAATGAGCTCCAGGCGCTGCGCCGCGATCAAGGGCTCTGGCCCAAGCACCAGCCCGTCGGCGCCGGGCGGCTGGGTCACCCGCGCACGGGTCTCGGTGCTCAGCCAGGTGCGAGGCCGGGCCAGCGAGTCACGCGCCTCGGCGCGGGTGCTGATGCCCTGAAATTCGAAACCCTCGTCGTTGGCGAGCCAGCGCACCTGCACACCGCTGCTGCGCGACTGCGCCCGCCCCGACTCGAGCAGCGCGGCCAGGCGGATCGCTTCGCTCTCCAGCTCCTTGGCACCGGCGTCACGCAGCGACAGGCTCACCCCCGCCGTCGCCAGCGCCACGATGGAGACCACCACCAGCAACTCCAGCAAGGTGAAGCCCTGGCTCGCACGCAAGGGGGGCAAGGGGTTCTTGACCATTCACGGTAACCAGAGAAACCAACGGCGCGAAATGCCTTCACCCAGCGGGTGCCGACGATCCGGCTCCGCCGGTCGAAGGGCACCGTCCCCCTGGGGGGACGCCGCGCAGCGGCGCAGGGGGGAGCCAGTCACTGCCAGCTGCCCACGTCGGCGTCCTTGCCCTCGCCACCGGTCTGGCCGTCCGCGCCCAGTGACAGCACATCGACTTCGGCGTGCAGGCCCGGGTTCAGGTACTGGTAGGGGCGGCTCCAGGGGTCGGCCGGCAGCTTCTCCAGGTAGGGCCGCCAGTTCGGCGGCACCGGTGCCGCCGTGGGCTTGGCCACCAGCGCGGTCAGGCCCTGTTCGCCGCTGGGGTAGCGCTGGTTGTCCAGGCGGTACAGCTTGAGCGCCTGCATCAGGTTGTTGACGTCGGTCCTGGCGGCGGTCACGCGCGCGTCGTCGGCGCGGTCCAGCACGTTGGGCACGATCAGCGCGGCCAGCACGCCGATGAT
>NZ_JADMKB010000154.1 GCF_018780075.1 Hydrogenophaga sp. | reverse complement strand
GATTCATCTACGGAGTTCTGAAGACCCGTGTCATGTTCAACGCTCAATTTCTTGGCAACTCGCTTGACTTTCAAGACGGTATCTAACCCTTCAATCGAGAGGGCATGCCCCGGCAAGCCGTGCCTCTCATTTCAAACGTTATGCGTCACGGTTCACTTCTTCACAGTTCTCCATGAACCCAATAGAAACGCTTGATCTCACACTGAGTACTCTCTTCAAAGGCTTCTCTGCCTACGCGGATGAACTCAACTTCAATCCGATCTGCGAACTGGATGACGCAAATGCCATAGCAGCGCAGCAGTACCCGGGGATCTACATGATCGAGATCAAAGTTCTGGAAAGTCACGCTTCCTTCAAGGCGTGGGCATCATGGTTTCATGGAGAGTGGGTCAGACCTGAGTACGAGCGAATGCACGTACCGAATCCAAAGAAGAAGCGCCTCTCAGCCCACACCGAGCTTGCGGAATGGGTTCCGCTCTACATCGGAAAGTCGAAGTACATCGCAGGCCGCGTGTGGGAGCACATCCATTTGAAGCTAGAACAACCCACAACCGGTATGAAGATCGGGCAGCGCCTCAACATGGTGAATCAGCGTTTTAGGCTGAGCACAATACGGGTCGAGGTCGAAAATTACGATCTCATCATGCCCAAGCTGGAAGCAGCGCTGCGGGACAAGCACAACCCCATCCTTGGTCGCCAGTGACGCCTATCCCTTCAATTGAGAGGCATGCCCCCGGCAGGCCGGGGCATGCCTCTCATCTCAAACGTTAGACATCAAAGGAGATTGTGTGTCTCAGCTCAAACCTTCGTTCATCGCCGAAATAAGAGGCGCACTTGAGGCATCAAGATTCACCAGCGATGACTTCAAGCTTGAATTTCCTAAGTCTGGCAGGACGCTGGCAAAGATCACCTTCGCGTACAAGACCGAGTACTTCCTCTGCATGTTCGAGGACACAAAGCGAGAAGAAGTAAAGGTCGAGCAACGATACGCAATGACCTCAAGAAGCCAGACAGTCGAAGAAACAATCTTTACGGTCAAAGTCGTTCCTGGAAAGTACAAAACGGAAGACGAGATTGAAGTCGGGAACGTTGGCGATTTGATTGAGCACATTCCAAAGTGGTGCGACAACATTCGCTCAGATCTTTATGCAGCAGCCCCAAAGAACGATCCGCTTGCAGCCCTTCGTGAACAACTGCAGAAGAATCTTGACACTCTGGTTGATAAACCCGATGAGTACTTCGACACCGACGAACTTGCGGTCGTCGACAAGCGGTTCGATCAGCTGTTCGAGGAGATTACAAAACTTCGTGATCAGTATTCACTCACAAAGCAGCAGCTCGACACTCTTCAGCGGGAACTGGCAGAGTTCAAGAATAGCGCTCGCGCCTATCCGAAAGGCCTTTGGGCAAAGATCACCGGCAACAAGTTGGTCAAAGCAACCGGACAGATGATCAATTCGCCTGAAGGGCGAACTTTCATCATTCAAGAAATCCGTCGCGCGCTTGGGCTCTAGTTGATGTCAAGCGTTAATTGCCAAATCGTTCCAATATGGCCATGCACGAACCAATCGAAATCGAAGAGGCGGTTTTGGCATTGTTGGGCGCTTTAGAATTCGATAACGGTCGGGCCTGGAAGCGGTTCGATTTCGACGTGATGCAGTCCCTGGCCGATCAGGGTCTGATCTCAGACCCCAAGGGGCGGACCGAGTCGGTCCGTCTGACGCCTGAAGGCATGGCGCGCGCCAAGGCCTTGGCCGACCGGCTGTTTGGCGCTTGAGCGGCCCGCCGGTCGACTTGGCCGGACCCTCCCACCCCTGTGGCAAACTCGCCCGCTTCGTATGAAAACGGGTCGTCGTGGCCCCGAGGGACATGCAAAAAATCATCGCGCAGCTTGCGCAGGAAATCCGGGTCGGCGTTCACCAGGTCAAGGCCGCCGTGGAGTTGCTGGACGGCGGCGCCACCGTGCCCTTCATCGCCCGCTACCGCAAGGAAGCCACCGACGGGCTGGACGACATCCAGTTGCGCGAGCTGGAGGCCCGCCTCAGCTACCTGCGTGAGCTGGAAGACCGCCGGGGCGCGGTGCTCAAGGCCATCGACGAGCAGGGGAAGCTGACCGACGCGCTGCGCGTGGCCATCGCCCAGGCGCCGACCAAGCAGGAGCTGGAAGACCTGTACCTGCCCTTCAAGCTCAAGCGCCGCACCAAGGGCCAGATCGCGCGCGAGTTCGGCATTGAGCCGCTGGCCGACAAGCTGTTTGCCGACCCGACGCTGGACCCGGCCGCCGAAGCCGCCGCGTTCACCAAGCCCGCCGAGGTGCTGGACGACGGCAAACCGGGGGCGGACTTCTCCACCGTGCCGGCCGTGCTCGACGGCGTGCGCGACATCCTCTCCGAGCGCTGGGCCGAAGACGCCGCGCTGCTGCAGAGCCTGCGTGAGTGGCTGTGGACCGAGGGCCTGCTGCAGAGCAAGCTGGTGGCCGGCAAGGATGAAAACCACCCCGACGTGGCGAAGTTCCGCGACTACTTTGATTACGACGAGCCGATCGGCCGCGTGCCCTCGCACCGCGCGCTGGCTGTGTTCCGCGGCCGGGCGCTGGAGATTCTGGACGCCAAGCTGGTGTTGCCCGAGCCCGAGGCGGCCGTGAGCGCGACCACCGGCAAGCCCGCGCCCACCGTGTCGCTGGCCGAGGGCCGCATCGCCCTGCACCTGGGCTG
The DNA here is from genome assembly GCF_018780075.1 of Hydrogenophaga sp. GTDB lineage: Bacteria > Pseudomonadota > Gammaproteobacteria > Burkholderiales > Burkholderiaceae_C > Hydrogenophaga. The sequence goes on along the minus strand of NZ_JADMKB010000154.1, from coordinate 14,962 downwards.
GAGCCACAAGGGCCGCAAGGCCGACGACCTGCTGCGCAAGTGCGTGGCCTGGACCTGGCGCGTGAAGCTCAGCCTGTCCAGCGAGCGCGACCTGTTCGCCCGCCTGCGCGAGAGCGCCGAGGCGGTGGCGATCAAGGTGTTTGCCGACAACCTGCGCGACCTGCTGCTGGCCGCGCCGGCCGGCCCGCGCGTGGTCATGGGGCTGGACCCGGGCATCCGCACCGGCGTGAAGGTGGCCGTGGTCGACGCGACCGGCAAGCTGGTGGACACCGCGACCGTGTACCCGCACGAGCCCAAGCGCGACTGGGACGGCTCGCTGCACACGCTGGTGCGCCTGTGCGACAAACACGGCGTGAACCTGATCGCCATCGGCAACGGCACCGCCAGCCGCGAGACCGACAAGCTGGCCGCCGACCTGATCAAGCTGATCCAGAAGGGCGCCGCGCCCGACCACCCCTGCCACGGCCTGCAGAAGGTGGTGGTCAGCGAGGCCGGCGCCTCGGTGTACTCCGCGAGTGAATTCGCCTCGCAGGAAATGCCCGACGTGGACGTGAGCCTGCGCGGCGCGGCCTCCATCGCCCGGCGCCTGCAGGACCCGCTGGCCGAGCTGGTGAAGATCGACCCCAAGAGCATCGGCGTGGGCCAGTACCAGCACGACGTGAACCAGAGCGAGCTCGCCCGCACGCTGGACGCGGTGGTGGAAGACTGCGTGAACGGCGTGGGCGTGGACCTGAACACCGCCAGCGTGCCGCTGCTCTCCAAGGTGTCGGGCCTGTCGGCCACGGTGGCGAAGTCGGTGGTGCGCTGGCGCGAGGCGCACGGTGCGTTCAAGAGCCGCCAGCAGCTGCTGGAAGTGTCGGGCCTGGGCGCCAAGACCTTCGAGCAGGCGGCGGGTTTCCTGCGCATCCGGGGCGGCGACAACCCGCTGGACATGACCGGCGTGCACCCGGAAACCTACCCCGTCGTCGAGCAGATCATCGCGAAGACCGGCCAGCCGGTGGCCACGCTCATGGGCCGCGCCGACATGCTCAAGACCCTGCGCCCGGAGCTGTTCGCCAACGAGAAGTTCGGGGTGATCACGGTCAAGGACATCCTGACCGAGCTGGAGAAACCCGGCCGCGACCCGCGCCCGGACTTTGCGGTGGCGCGCTTCAACGACGGCGTCGAAGACATCAGCGACCTGCGCGAAGGCATGATCCTCGAAGGAACGGTGTCCAACGTCGCGCAATTCGGCGCTTTCATCGACCTCGGCGTGCACCAGGACGGTCTGGTGCACGTGAGCCAGCTGGCCAACAAGTTCGTCAACGACGCGCGCGAGATCGTCAAGACCGGCGACATCGTGAAGGTCAAGGTGATGGAGGTCGACGTGGCGCGCAAGCGCATCGGCCTGTCGATGCGGCTGGACGCCACGCCGGCCCAACGCGCAGCCGGCGCCCCGCGCGACAACCGCTTCGAGCCGGTCCGTGGCGGGCCGCGCGCGGGCGGGCAGGGCGGTGGCCCGCGCCAGCCCGAACCGGCCGGCGCCATGGCCTCGGCCTTCGCCAAGCTGCAGGGCGTGGGCAAACGCTGACCGGCGGATTCGCGGGACGGACGCGGTCCGTTTCGCGGGGTCTGGAGCGGGCGGGCCCGAGGCCCTGCCGGGCGGTGCGGCGAGCCTCAAGTTGCCGTCGGTCGGGTCGATAAAGCTGGTGTCACCCCGCCCTTTGTCACGACCTTCGGACTTCAGCCCATGCAACTCGAAGCTCTGCTCAATTACCCCCGTGCCTTGCCGGCCATGCCACGCACCGTCTCGGACCTGCTGGCCGAGATGAACCTGGAAGACCCCAGCCCCAAACGGGTGGGGGAACTGATCGGGCGCGACCCGGCCCTGACCACGCGCGTGCTGCGCCTCTCGAACTCGGCCTTTTTCCGCGTCAGCCGCAAGATCGGCAGCGCCGACGAGGCCGTGGCTCTGTTGGGCATGACCCATGTGCGTTCGCTGGTGATGGCGGCGGCCCTGGGCGCGAGCTTCAAGAACGTGCCCGGCATCGACCTCAAACAGTTCTGGCGCTACAGCCTGCGGGCGGGCGACATCGCGCGCTCGCTGGCCGGTGTGCTGCACCAGAACCAGGGCAACGCGTTCACCGCGGGCCTGATCCACGCCATCGGCGTGCTGGTGATGCACATCGCCATGCCCGACCGCATGCTGGCGCTCAACATCAGCACCCAGCCGCTGGACCTGGACCGGGCCGTCGCCGAACAGGCGATGTTCGGCTACAGCTACGCCCAGGTGGGCGCCGGCATGGTGGAGAAATGGCAGTTCCCGAACGAAATGGTGTCGGCCCTGACCAACCAGCTCACCCCCTTTGAGGGCGAAGCCTACGACCCGCTCGCCGGGTTGCTGCACCTGGCCTCCTGGCGCGCCCGCGCCGAGGAGCTGCAGCTCGACAACAACGGCATGGCCGCGACCTTCCCCGACATGGTCGGGCTCACGCTCGGGCTGGACCTCGACAGCGTGCTGGGCAAGGACCCCGCCGAGTGGTCTTTCAGCCAGGCCCTGGCCGCTTTCGTCGAGTGAATCCGGCGCCGGGCCTCAAGTCCCCCACGCGGTGGACGATGAACCTCAAACCCCCCACCTGTTTTCCATCCACCGGGAAATCACCATGCAGCTCGACAAACTCCTCAAACAGCCCCATGCGCTGCCTTCGGCGCCCAAGGTCGTTCGAAAGCTCATGGACACCTTCGACCGGGAAGAGGTGGATCTGCTGTACGCCGCCGACCTGATCGAGTCCGACCCGGTGTTGACCGCCAAGCTGATCAAGACCGCCAACTCGGCCTTTTTCGGCTTGCACCGCAGCGTGACCAACGCCCGCGAGGCCATGAACATGATGGGCCTGATCAAGGTCCGCGCGCTGGTGATCGCGGCGGCGCTGGGCGACGGTTTTCACCGCCTGGGCGGCGTCAACCTCAACCAGTTCTGGCGCTACAGCCTCAACTCGGCCAACCTCTCGCGCTACATCGCCCTGCCGATCAAGATCGACGAAAACACGGCGTTCACGGCCGGTCTCGTGCACGGCATCGGCGAGCTGGTCATGCACGTGGGCATGCCCGAGGCCATGATCGATCTCGACCGCAGCGTGCCCATGCTCGACCTCAAACGCGCCCGCGCCGAAAGGGGCCTGTTTGGCTACAGCTACGCCGAAGTGGGGGCGGCACTGGCCCGTGAATGGCGCTTCCCCCAGAAGATGATCAACGCCATCGAACACCACACAGCGCCGTTCGACAACGAGGTCTACGAACCCATCGCCGGGGTGATCCACATCGCGTCCTGGCGCTCCCGCGCCGAGGAACTGTCGATCGGCAGCGAGGGCCTGATCAACACCTACCCCGACCCCATCGGCCTGGTGCTGGGCATCGACCCCGACACCGTGATCAGCGAAGAGATCCCTTCCCTGACCCGCCACACGGAAAAGTCCGAGACCCCGGTCACGGTTTGACCTGAACACCCCCGCCGCGCTGCGCGCGACCGGCGGAAGGGGGCGGCACCGCTTCAGGCCTCGTGGTGCTCCGGCGCTGTGAAAGGCGGTTCAGGCCTTGAGTTTGAGCATCATGGCCACGGCGCTGGCCATGGCCTGCTCGATCATCAGCACCTTGGTGAACTCCTCGCCGTGCATCAGCGCGTCGGTCCACTTTTCCGTGCGCAGCGACTGCTTCCACGCCGGCGTCTGGGTGGCGGCGACCACGATGTTGCGCAGCTGGGTGCGCTCGGCCTCCGAGATCTGGCCCGGGCCGAACACCGCCCGCCAGTTGCCGAGGTCGGTGTTGACGCCCAGTTCGTTGAGCGACGGGATGCCGTGCAGCGACTTGCGCGCCGACACGGCCAGGGGCGTGAGGCTCTTGCTGTCGATGCCCGCCTGGAATTCGCTGTAGCTGGAGATGGCGACCTGGGCGTCGCCCTTCTCCAGCAAGGCCACGGCCTCGCGGCCGCTGCTCGTGGGCAGGTACTTCAGCTGGCCGGCGTCGAGGCGCAGCTGGCGCGCGATCATGCCGGCGAGCATGTGATCGACCCCGCCCGCCGAGCCCCCGGTGAACGCCACCGACGACAGGTCTTTGCGCATCGCTTCCTTCAGCGCGTTCATGTCGGGGAAGCGGCCCCCGGTGGGGGTCACCAGCACCATGAAATCGTTGGTCAGGCGGGCGATGGGGCTGACCTGCGACAGCGTGACCGCCGGGCGGTTCACCGCGATGGCACCCAGCATGACCATGCCGCCGATCAGCAGCGCCGAGGGGTCGCGGTTGAAGCGTTCCACGAAGTCGGTCAGGCCGATGGTGCCGCCTTTGCCGCCCTTGTTTTCATAGACCACCTGCTGCGCCAGACCGGCCGACTGGATCGCGGCACCGAGGGCGCGCCCGGTCTGGTCCCAGCCGCCGCCGGCGCCCCCCGGGATGTAGACGGTCAGCTTCGCGAGCGGCGCGGGTGCGTTCGCGGGGCGGGCCACCACAGGGGCCGCCTTCTGGGCGAACGACAGGGGATGGGTGGCCCACAGCGCGCCGACCGCGCCACAGGTCTTCAGCCAATTTCTGCGGATCATGGGCGGTGCCTCGTCGAATGAAGGTGGGGAATCCCATTCGAACGGGGAAGGCTGTCAATTGCCTGTCAGTCGCCCCCGGGAGAACCCGAGGTCCGGCGGAGGCGGGGGCGCCGTGGCCCGCGCCCGGTTGCAGGCCTCAGGCCTTGAGTTTGAGCATCATCGCCATGGCGCTGGCCATGCCCTGCTCGACGACCAGCCGGCCGGCGAAGTCCTGCCCGTGCAGCAGCGCGTTGAACCACTTGTTCTTCTCCAGCGCCTGCGCCCAGGCGGGGTGCTGGGTGGCCAGGACCACAATGCGGCGCAGGTTCTCGCGTTGCGCCGCGTCGATGCGCCCGGGGGCGAACACCGCGCGCCAGTTGCTCAGGTCGGTCTGCAGGCCTTGTTCGTGCAGGGAGGGCACCCCGTAGAGCGCCCGGCGGGAAGACATCGCCAGCGGCGTGAGCTGGTTCTTTTCAATGCCGGGCTGGAATTCGCTGTAGCTCGAGATCGCCACCTGCGCCTGAGCCTTCTCCAGCAACGCCGCGGCTTCGGGGCCGCTGCTGGTGGGCAGGTACTGGAGCTTCGTCACGTCCTGCCGCAGCTGGAGGGCGATCATGCCGGCGAGCACATGGTCGACCCCGCCGGCCGAACCGCCGGTGAACCGCACCTCGGCCAGGTTGGTGCGCATGGCCTGGGTCAGCGCGGCCACGGAGTCCGGCTGCTGCCCTGTTTTTGACACCAGGACCATGAAGTCGTTGGTCAGCCGCGCGATGGGGCTGACCTGGTCCAGCGTGGCTTTCGACTGCCCGAGCGCGATCGCGCCCAGCATCACCATGCCACCGACCATCAGCGCCGCCGGGTTGCGGTCGTGGCGCGCGACGAAGTCGGCCAGCCCGACGGTGCCGCCCTTGCCGCCCTTGTTCTCGTAGGTCACCCGATCGGCCAGGCCGGCGGCCTGGATGGCCGTGCCCAGCGCGCGCCCGGTCTGGTCCCAGCCGCCACCGGCACCGCCGGGGATGTAGATGTGCAGCTCGGGCAGGCGGGTGGGGGCCGGCCCTGCGGCGGGTGTCTGGGCGAACGCGGCGGGCCCCATGCCCAACAGGCAGGCGCCAGCGCCACCTGCCGCGAGCAAGCTTCTTCGATCCATGTGCTGACCCCCTTGTGTATCGGTTCCAATCGGAACTCCATTACAGAGACGCCAGCTGTCAGTCGGCTGTCAGCGGGCTCCGTCTGCCGACCCTGCGCCACCGTTCATCCTTTCTGTCCATCCGCACCGCGTTGTCATGCCTGCTCTGCGCCTCTATGCCGGTCCTGCGGCCCGCTCCCACATCGAACGCCACGGCCTGCGCCCGCAGGACGTGGGCGCCATCCCCGCCGCGGCCGGTGGCCCCAAGGGCCTGATCCTCGGGCCGCTCGACCGCTTCATTTTTGGTGAGTGGTTGCCGCGCAGCCAGCAGCCCGTGGACCTGATCGGCGCATCGATCGGCGCCTGGCGCATGGCCACGGCCTGCCTGGACGACCCCGTCGCTTCGTTGATGCGGCTGGAGCGCGATTACATCGCCCAGCACTTCGAGCTGCCGCAGGGCCAGAAGCGCCCCACCGCCGAGCAGGTCAGCCGCCAGTTCGCCCGCAACCTCCAGGTCTTCTACGGCGGGCGCATCGACGAGCTGCTGCGCCACCCGCGCTACCGCCTGCACCTCGTCACCTCGCGCGGGCGCCATGTGCTCGCGCGCGACGGTGCGCTGCGCACACCGCTCGGGTACCTCGGTGCCTTCGTGGCCAACGCCATGGGGCGCAAGGCCCTGGGCGCCTGGCTGGAGCGGGTGGTGTTCTCCTCGCTGCACGGCGCAGTGCCCGCCGCGCTGCCCTTTGGCACGCAGGACTTCCGCACCCGCCAGATTCCGCTGAACGCGAGCAACTTCATGGACGCGCTGCAGGCCAGTTGCTCCATTCCCTTTGTGCTGCGCCCGGTGCACGCCATCGCCGGCGCGCCGCCCGGCCCCTATTGGGACGGCGGCATCACCGACTACCACCTGCACCTGCAGTACCAGACGCCCGACACCGCGCCGCTGGTGCTGTACCCGCATTTCCAGCGCGCGGTGGTGCCCGGCTGGCTCGACAAGCGCTGGACCGGCCGCCACGTGGCCAGCCCCGCGCTGGACCGCATGCTGGTGGTCGCGCCCGACCCGGACTGGGTCAGGACCCTGCCCCACGGCCGCCTGCCCGACCGCAGCGATTTCACGCGCCACGGCCAGAACCTGGCGGCGCGCGTGCAGGCCTGGAGCGCGGCCACGGCCGCCGCCGTGCAAATCGCCGACGAGTTCGCGCAATGGCTGGAGCGGCCCGACCTGTCGCGAGTGGAGGCGCTGTGAGCGCCGGGGTGCGCATTTTTGCGGCCCAGCGCTACCGGCTGAGCACGCTCACCCTGCGGTCGGATGCGCTCATCCTCGTGCTCAGGGGCCGCAAGTCACTGCATGCGCCAGGGCAACGTTTCGATGCCGGTCCAGGGCAGGCGGTGCTGATCGCGCGGGGCTCGCAGTGGGACGTGGTCAATGACCCACGCGGGCAAGCTTGCTATGAGGCCCTGGTGCTGGCTTTCGACGACGACATGGTGCGCGATATCGAGGCGCTCGCGCACACGAAAGAAGCCGCTGCCATGGTGGGCGCCAGGGTGGTCGCCGTGGACGACGAGCTGGACGGTGCGGTGCGCCGCTGTCTGCCCGCGCCGAACGCCACGCTGTCCGATGCCTTGGTGCGCCACCGGGCGAAGGAGGTTCTGTTGCTCCTGGCCGAGCGTGGGCATCGGCTGGTGTCCACCCTCGGGCTGGACTGGGGCGAGCGGGTGCGTCGGCTGGTGTCTCAGCGTCCCGACGCCGACTGGAATGTGGCTGCGCTCGCCGACGCGTTTCACCTGAGCGAATCCACCTTGCGCCGCCGCCTGCAAAGCGAAGACCTCTCGCTGGCGGCGCTGGTGCGAGAGGTGCGGCTGGAGACCGCCTTGGGCCTCTTGCAAACCTCGGCCTTGTCGGTGGGCGAGGTGGCACAGCGCTGTGGCTGGGCATCGCACAGCCGCTTCAGTGCGGCGTTCCGCGAGCGCTGGGGTGTGCCGCCTTCCGTCGTTCGACATTGACCGGTCGCGCACAGCGATTGACGGAAACCGGGCAGCGCGCGGCCCGAGAAGGGGCGAGCATCGAGCTCTGTTCACACCTTCATGGAGCTTGCATTTGAAACCCGCCCTCTTTTTTCTTCTTGCCAGCCTGGCCGGTGCCGCCGGTGCCGCCGACTTCACCCTGACCAGCCCCACGGTGAAACCCAATGGCACGCTGGGTGCCCCCCAGGTGTTCAACGGTTTTGGCTGCTCGGGTGGCAATGTGTCGCCGGCGCTCGCGTGGCAGAACCCGCCTGCGGGCACGCGCAGCTTTGCGCTCACCACCTACGACCCCGACGCGCCCACGGGCTCGGGGTGGTGGCACTGGGTGGTCTACAACATCCCGGCTGCCGTCAGCGCATTGCCCGAAGACGCTGGCCGCGTCGATGGCTCGCGCCTGCCTGCGGGCGCCCAGCAGGGCCGCAGCGATTACGGTGTCGCCGGCTTTGGCGGTGCCTGCCCACCCGTGGGCGACAAGCCGCACCGCTACCGGTTCACCTTGCACGCGCTCAAGACCGATCGCCTGGAGGTGCCTGCCGATGCCTCGGCGGCCCTGATCGGGTTCATGATCTCGGGTCAAAGGCTGGGCAGCGTGACGCTGCAAGCCACCTACGGGCGCTGAGGACGACGCCGTCCCCGTTGCCGTGTGGCTCGACAACGGGGTGTGGGTGTTCATGCACAAAGACGGCAGACCGGAGGGAGGCGCCGATAATCGGGCGATGCCCCGTTTCCTCACCGCTGCTCTCTACAAATTCGTCGATCTGCCCGACTTCGCCGCGCTGCGCGACCCCCTGCTCGCGGTGTGCGAGGCCCACCAGGTCAAGGGCACGCTGCTGCTCGCGCGCGAGGGCATCAACGGCACCATCGCCGGCCCCGAGGCGGGCGTGCGGGCGGTGCTGGCGTTCCTGCACGCGGACCCGCGCCTGGCCACGCTGGGCCACAAGGCCTCGTGGTCGGACAAACCGCCGTTCCTGCGCATGAAGGTGCGGCTGAAGAAAGAGATCGTCACCCTCGGCGTGCCCGAGCTCGACCCCAGCCGCACCGTGGGCCAGTACGTGAAACCGCAGGACTGGAACGCGCTGCTGGCCGATCCCGATGTGCTCGTGATCGACACGCGCAACGACTACGAGGTGGCCATCGGCAGCTTCAAGGGCGCGATCAACCCCGACATCAAGACCTTCACCGAGCTGCCGGCCTGGCTCGATGCGCAGCCCGCGCTGCAGGACGGCAGGAAGCCCAAGGTGGCGATGTTTTGCACCGGCGGCATCCGCTGCGAGAAGTCGACCGCGTTGATGAAGATGCGCGGCTTCGACGAGGTTTACCACCTCGAAGGCGGCATCCTCAAGTACCTCGAAGAGGTGCCGCCCGAGCAGAGCACCTGGGAGGGGGAGTGCTTCGTGTTCGACGAGCGAGTGAGCGTGGGCCACGGGCTGCGGCCCGGTCCCCACGAGCTGTGCCGCTCGTGCCGCTGGCCGCTGGGCGAGGCCGAGAAGGCATCGCCGCTGTACGTGAAGGGCGTGAGCTGCCCGCATTGCCACGACCTGCGCAGCCCCAAAGAGAAAGCGCGGCTGGCCGAGCGCCAGCGCCAGGTGGAGCTGGCCGAGGTGCGGGGTGAGTTGCATGTGGGGGCACGCATGCCTTCGCACGACGACTGAACGCACCGCGAAGCTGTCCCGTCGCGCGGCGGTTGCAAAGTGCGTCGCTCCGGTAAAGCGGGTAACGCTTCTCAACACCTGGGGTTTGGGGCTGGATTCGTCCCTAGACTGGCGACCTTTGCAACACCCCAAGGAGTTTTCATGAAGCGTCTCATTCCCCTCGTTGCCATCGCCACGCTCGCCACCGCCTCGGTGGCGGCGAACGCCCAGGGCCTGTACGGTGAACTCGGCTACACCCCCCTGAAGCTCGAAGGCAAGGTCTCTGGTGTGGGCGTGACGTCCAAGCCGTCCAACGTGCGCGGCATCATCGGCTACGAGCTGAACGACAACCTCGCCGTCGAGAGCATGCTCAGCCTCGGCCTGCGCGACTCCGCCGTGAAGGTGGGCGGTTTCAACTCGGGCGGCAAGGCCGAGGTGGACAACATGGTCGGTGTGTTCGTCAAGCCCAAGGTCCATGTCGGCGAGGGCCTTGAAGTGTTCGGTCGCCTCGGTGCCACGCGGGCCAAGCTGTCCATCGGCAGCGAGAACGCGAGCGACACCTCCATCGCCTACGGTCTCGGCGCGAGCTACCACATCAACAGCCAGCTCTCGGTCAACGCCGACTACATGACGTACCACGACAAGGACGACGTCACCCTCAAGGGCTTCACCGTCGGCGTCGGCTACAAGTTCTGACCCGGCGGGGTGGCGGCGGTGGTGCGGCTCAGCCGAGCTGCACCGCCTCGCCCTCGGGGTTGAAGGGGATGAACGCCTGCAGGCGCCCCAGGCGGATCGCCTCCACCATGTCCTGCAACGGCTTTTCCGCGTCTTCGCTGGTGGGCGCGCGGCCCGAGCGGCCCGACAGGGCCGCTGCGAAGACCATGCCCCAGTCCGGCCCCATCTGGCGGGCTTCCTGTTTGAACTGCTCGAACGACACGATCTCGTCCGGGGTTTTGTCCACGCACATCTGAGGCACCAGCGCACCGCCCTCGCCACGCTCGAAACCCGCGCGTTCGGCGGGGCTCGCGTCGTCGGGCAGCTCGATGCCGGCGAACACGAACAGCAGCCGCTGCGGCTGGGCTTGTGCGCGCGCGGCGCTCAACAGGTCGTCAAAGGTGGCGATGTTCATGGTGTCCTGGCCATTTCAGAAAAGAGGGGCGAAGCAGGTGGTGCGCTTCAGGGTTCAATGATCTGTCCGTCGTGTTCGACATAGGGCTGGTAGGGGCCGGTGCCGCTGTGGGTGGACACCGAGGCGGGCACGAAGTCACCCTGCTGGGCGTCGAACACATGCACCTCGCCGTCTTCGATCACGTAGTGCCAGCCGTGCAGGGTGAGGCGCCCCGCCTCCACCTCGCGCCGCACCATGGGGTAGCCCATGAGGCGCTCCAGCTGCAGCACCACGGCGCGCTGTTCGGTGCGGCACAGCGCTTCGGCACTGGGCTGCACCGGCAGCAAGGCCTCGTCCATCAGCCGGAGCCATGAGCGCAGCGCCACCGCCTCTTCGGGCGCTCCGTCGTAGGCGGTTCGAACCGCGCCACAGTGGCTGTGACCACACACGATGATGCGCTCCACCTGCAGGGTGAGCACCGCGTATTCGATCGCTGCCATGGTGCCGTGCAAACCATGCGACTGGTCGTAGGGCGGCACCAGCGCGCCCACGTTGCGCACCAGGAACAGCTCGCCCGGCGCCGCGCCCGTGAGCAGGTACGGCACGAGGCGCGAATCGGAGCACCCGATGAACAGCGTCTTGGGGTGCTGCCCCTGCGCCACGAGGTCCTGAAACCGCTGCTGGTGCAACGGGAAATAGTCCTCGTGGAAATCGCGCAGGCGCAGCAGCAGCTCGTCGGGCATGTCGGCCTCGGTCCTACTGGACGAGCGGGCTGTCGGCGCCCTCCAGCTCGACGCCCTCCACCTGGGCCTGTCCCACCAGCAGCTGCATGTACTGGCGCAGCGCGGTGCTGCGCGACTGCAGCGCGAGCCGGCTGGCGATCTGGTCGCGGACCTGCTCGAACTCGGGCAACACGCCTTTCTTGCGGCCCAGAACCTCGATGATGTGCAGGCCGAAGCGCGTGTGCACGAGGCGCGGGTGCACGCCCATGCCCCAGCGCGAGTCGGTCTGGAAAAACAGCTCGTTCGCCAGCTCGGGGGCGCAGGCTTCCGGCGTCACCCAGCCCAGGTCGCCGCCCTGGGCGCCCGAGGGGCAGTTCGACAGCTCGGCGGCCATTTGTGCGAAGCGACCCGCAGGCACATCCTTGCGCGACAGCTCCAGCAGCGCCGTTTCGGCGCGCTGCGACAGCGCATGCACGTTCACGCCCGGTGTCACCGCGAACAGGATGTGCCGCACATGCAGCGCCTGCCCGACGATCAGCCGGTTTTTCTGCGCCTCGTAGTGGCGGCGGCATTCGTCTTCGGTGGGGTCGGGCGAGGTGACGGCCTGGTCGAGCATGGTCTCGATGACCTGGCGCTGTGCCTCGTCCGGCTGCTGCGCGACCAGCCCGCGGTAGCGCGGCAGCAGGCCCTGCTTCACCGCTTGCTGCATCAGCAGCTCGGTGTAGGCGCGCTCGCGCAGGGTCTGGGCGTCGAGCTCCTCACCGGGTTCGTGCAGGGCGATGCCGTTGATGCTGGCCACCTGGGGTTGGGCCAGGCCGGCGCAGGCGCAGCTGCTGCTGCCGCAACCGACGGAGGAAGATGGGCTCATGGTGGTGTCCTGGTTCATGGCGGGTTCACTCAGCGCTGGCGGGTGGAATCGGGCGTCAGGCCCAGCTTGCGGCTGCGCACCACCTGGTAGGGGCGAACGATGTAGGCCAGTGTGCCGAAGCCGCTCCACACGTGCACCAGGCGCGAGAAGGGGAAGAGCAGGAAGATCGTCATGCCCAGCACCAGGTGCACCTTGTAGGGCCAGTCCAGCGCCACCAGGCCGGCGGCGTCGGGCCTGAAGGTCACGATGCGCTGCGCCCAGTCGGCCAGCGCCAGCATCACGCCCGCGTCCTTGTGGCCGAACGAATAGGGCAGGGTGATCAGGCCCAGCACCAGCTGCACCCACAGGATGATCAGGATGCCGAGGTCGGTGCGGTGGCTGGTGAGGCGGATGCGCTCGTCGAAGATGCGGCGGTGCAGCAGCAGCGTCAGGCCGATGAAGCAGATCACGCCGGCGATGCCGCCCGCGGTCACGGCCACCAGCTGCTTCTGTTCGGCGGTGATGAAGGGCTCGTACATGAAGTGCGGCGTGAGCAGACCCACCGTGTGGCCGCCGAACAGGAACAGGATGCCAATGTGGAACAGGTTGCTGCCCCAGCGCAGCTGGCCCTTGCGCAGCAGCTGCGACGAATCGCTTTTCCAGGTGTACTGGTCGCGATCGAAGCGCGCCAGGCTGCCCATGAGGAACACCGACAGGCAGATGTAGGGGTAGATGCTGAAGAGGAAGTTGTGCAGCGAGTTCATGCCTGCGCTCCTTGAGAAGGTTGGGGAGACTTTCTGACGATCTGGATCGGTTGCGGCTGGTTCGGTTTGGCCTGGCCTTCGGTCGAGCAGCCACCAAACACCTCGGGCTCGGCCCAGCTCTCGTCCATTTCCGGCTCGGGCGCGACGGCCACGGCTTCGGCTTTTTCGCCCGCCAGTTCCAGCACCGCGGCCAGCACGCTGGCGTAGGGGCTCTGGCGACCGGCCAGTGCGCTGAAGATCACGCGCACGATGTGCGCGATCTCGCCCATGAACTCACGCGCCTGCGGCGGCGGCTGGGTGGAGGCGAACTCCAGCACCACCGGCAGGTAGTCGGGCAGCTCGTTGGGGCCGAGAAACAGCCCGGCCTTTTCGTAGGTCTGGATCAGGTCGATCATGGCCGGGCCACGGTCGCGCGAGTCGCCCAGCACATGCTCGAACAGGTGCAGCGCGGTGCTGCGCCCGCGGTCGAACAGCTCGACGTAGTCGGCTTCGACATCCAGCGCAGGTTGTTGACTCAGGTGCACCAGCAGCGCGTCGAGTTCAACCAGCCGCGTGGCCGGCAAGGCGGCTTCGGTGCGCAATGCATCGCGCAGTTCACCGGCGTGCGCACGCAGCTCGGCGGTGGGGTAACGCAGCAGGTGGGCGAGCACGCGCAACGTGTGCACGGCGGGCTTTTGGGGAGATGAGAAAAATGCCATGTCAGACCCCTGCCTTGATCGGGATGGTGCGCTTCTTCTCGCTGCCGAACAGGCTCGTTTCCGTCTGCCCTTCCGAGCAACCGTTGCCGAAGCTGAAGCCGCAGCCGCCCTTGATGTTGAAGGTGTTCTCGGCGTATTCGCGGTGGGTGGTGGGGATCACGAAACGGTCCTCGTAGTTGGCGATCGCCATGGTCTGGTACATGTCTTCAACCTCACGCACGCTCAAGCGCACCTGGTCGAGCACGTCCTGGTTGATCACGCCGTCCACATGCTTGGCACGCTGGTAGCTGCGCATGGCCAGCATGCGTTCGAGCGCACGCACCACGGGGATCGTGTCACCGGCGGTCAGCAGGTTGGCGAGGTATTTCACCGGGATGCGCAGCTGGCTCACGTCCGGGATCTCGCCGTTGTCGCCCAGGTGCCCGGCGTTGGCCGCGGCGGTGATGGGCGAGAGCGGCGGCACGTACCAGACCATGGGCAGCGTGCGGTACTCGGGGTGCAGCGGCAGCGCCACCTTCCAGTCCACCGCCATCTTGTAGACCGGGCTGTGGCGCGCGGCCTCCAGCCAGTTGTCAGGGATGCCGTCGGCGCGCGCCTGCGCGATCACCGCCGGGTCGTGCGGGTCCATGAAGAGATCGATCTGCGCCTTGTAAAGATCCATCTCGTTGGGCACGCTGGCGGCTTCCTGGATGCGGTCCGCGTCGTACAGCAGCACGCCCAGGTAACGGATGCGGCCCACGCAGGTTTCGCTGCACACGGTGGGCTGGCCGGCCTCGATGCGCGGGTAGCAGAAGATGCACTTCTCGGCCTTGCCGCTCTTCCAGTTGTAGTAGATCTTCTTGTAGGGGCAGCCGCTCACGCACATGCGCCAGCCGCGGCACTTGTCCTGGTCGATCAGCACGATGCCGTCTTCCTCGCGCTTGTAGATCGAGCCCGAGGGGCACGAGGCCACACACGCCGGGTTCAGGCAGTGCTCGCACAGGCGCGGCAGGTACATCATGAAGGTGTTCTCGAACTGACCCATCATGTCTTTCTGGGCCTGCTCGAAACCGTCCATGTTCGCGTCTTTGCTGCGCTTGCTGAACTCGCCACCGAGAATTTCTTCCCAGTTCGGACCCCACTCGATCTTCTCCATGCGCTTGCCGGTGATCAGCGAACGCGGGCGCGCGGTGGGCGCGTGCTTCATCTCCGGCGCCGACTGCAGGTGGTCGTAGTCGAAGGTGAAGGGCTCGTAGTAGTCGTCGATCTGCGGCAGGTTGGGGTTGCTGAAGATCTTCATCAGCAGCGACCACTTGCCGCCCTGCTTGGGCACGATGGAGCCGTCGGCCTTGCGGACCCAGCCCCCGTTCCACTTGTCCTGGTTTTCCCACTCCTTGGGGTAACCGATGCCGGGCTTGGTCTCGACGTTGTTGAACCAGGCGTATTCCACACCGGGGCGGCTGGTCCAGACGTTCTTGCAGGTGACCGAACAGGTGTGGCAGCCGATGCACT
>NZ_JADMKB010000174.1 GCF_018780075.1 Hydrogenophaga sp. | reverse complement strand
TCAGTGTTATTAGGAGTCCCAACCATGGGCAACAAACTGTACGTGGGCAACCTGCCCTACACCGTGCGTGACGAAGACCTTCAGCAAGCTTTCAGCGCCTACGGCTCTGTCAACAGCGCCAAGGTCATGATGGAACGTGACACCGGCCGCTCCAAAGGTTTCGGCTTTGTCGAAATGGGCAGCGACGCAGAAGCGCTCGCCGCCGTTGAAGGCATGAACGGTCAGTCCCTGGGTGGTCGCAGCCTCGTCGTGAACGAAGCCCGTCCGATGGAAGCCCGTCCCCCCCGTACCGGCGGCGGCGGCTTCGGTGGCCCCCGCGGTGGTGGCGGCGGCTTCGGTGGTGGCGGCGAAGGCGGCTTCCGCAGCCCCTACGGCGGCGGTGGCCGTCGTGAAGGCGGTGGCGGTGGTGGCCGCGGCGGTTACTGATCGTCCGACCCCTCAGCCATTCCCGGTCCCTTGAGGCCGGAAATGCAAAAGCCCCCCGGCGTGCCGAGGGGCTTTTTTGTTGGTGCTCGGATTTTTTGGAGCCCCGCTCACAGTGGCTCAACCCTGCAGCCGATCCATGTGCGCCGGGCGCGCCTCAACCGGCTGACCGGCCCTCTCCCTGTCGGTGCTTGCGCGCACGACCGGTCAACAATCGATCGTACAAAGGGTTGGGCATCATCCTCAGCAGCTTGGCCACCACCCCCATCTGCCATGGGATGACGCGGTAACCTGTTCCGGCCTGGATGGCGTCGAAAGCACGGTCGGCAAACGCCGAGGGGCTCAGCAGAAACGGCATGGCGTATCGGTTCTGCTGCGTCAGCGGTGTGTCCACATAGCCTGGCAACAGGGTGACCACGCCGACCCCGCTGCGGCGCAGTTCACCACGCAGGCTTTCGCAGTACGCCACCACGGCGGCCTTGCTGGCGCAATAGGCCCCATGACCGGGCAGGCCGCGAATGGCAGCCACGCTGGCGATGCCCACCAGCCGGCCGCTGCCACGCGCGACCATGGCGCTCACAAAGGGGTGGAAGGTGGCGGCCAGGCCGGTGTTGTTGAGCGCGAAGGTGCGGGCCATCACATCCAGGTCTTCGCGCTGGGCGGTGTCCATGCCGATGCTGACGCCCGCGCTGGCGATCACCACATCGGGCAAGCCCTGTTCAGCCAGGCAGCGCTGGCCCGCTTCGACGATGCTGTCCGTCTCGGCCACATCCGCCCGGTACACCCGGCAGCGCTGACCATCCCAGCCCTGCGCATCCGCCCAGGCCTGCAACGCCTCACTGCGCCGGGCCACCAGTGCCAGCCGGTAGCCGGCCCGCGCATAACGCAACGACAGCGCCTGTCCGATGCCGCTGGAGGCACCGGTGATGAAGACGAGGGGACGGTCGGCGACGCTGTCGGAGCGGGCGACGGTCATGGCATCAACGCGGCGCGAACCGGGCTCGCACCTGGCCGGTCATCACCGCGACCCGGGTGTCTCCCTGGTAGTCCAGCGTGTTGGCGGTGATCTGGTCCTTGTCGCGCACCAGCAGGACCGGCTGGTCGGACATGACGTGATCGGGGTCCACCGACACACGCAGGTACTCGCCATGGAACTCCATACGGGCCAACGGTTGTCCGCTCGGACTGCGCCCCGCCTGGCGCACCACGGCGGCATCGCCTTCGAGCACAAACACCGTGCCGGCGTCGTTGCTGGTGATCGTCTTGGCGGTGGCCGTGGAGAGCTGGCGCTGGGGGTTGAACGAACGGATGCGCGCAGCGTCCACGACCAGGGTGCCAGTGTCGGGGTGGTGCCGCGCTTCGGTCCCGAAAAGCTCGGTCTTGAGTGCGCCTCCGGCCTCGAACACCTTGACCGAAAAGCGCTTCATGAAATAGTCGGGCTCGTGCGTCACAGGCTGCTCGGCGGCGGGTTGCTCGGGCTCCGGGGTGGCGCGCAACAACCAGTAGGACGCCAGCGCCAGCAGCATCATGAGCAGCACCGGCAGGTAGATCGACATCCTGTCCCACCAGCGGCCGAAGCCGAACTTGCGGACGGGCGCCGCGCCAGGGGACACAAGGGGAACTGCCGTGCTCACTGCCGTGCTCATCTCGCGGCCATCTCCAGCTCGACCGCGTAGCGGCCGCTCGCCACCAGCAACAAGTCACAGAGCTCCCGCACCGCACCCATGCCTGGCGCGCGCACGGTGACATGGTGCGCCAAAGCCAGCGCCTCGGCATGGGCCGTTGGCGGCACACACACCAGCGCCGCACGGCGCAGCATGGGCAAATCGGGCCAATCGTCTCCCATCGCCGCGGCTTGCGACCATCCCAGCCCCAGTTCGGCCAGGATCGATTCGGCCGCCGGTCGTTTGTCTTCGGTGCCGAGGCGCAGGTGGGTCACCCCCAGCGCGCCCAGGCGCGTGCGCAGTGCAGGCGCATCGCGCCCGCTGATCACCGCAGGCGTGATGCCCGCGCGCTGCAGCAGCTTGATGCCGTGGCCATCGAGCGTGTGAAACCGTTTGAGCGTCTCGCCGGCTTTGCTGAAATACAGGCCCCCGTCGGTCAACACGCCGTCCACATCGAAGAACACCACGCGCACCGGCTGAGCGCGAAGCAACAGCTCGGGGTCGAAGTTCAGCGTGGGACGCAGCGGCGGAAGATCAGAAGACATGGCGCAATGCTAACCGGGGAGCACACCAGCAACGGGTGAAGCACCCCAAACCCAGGGCGCAGCGGAACCGGCTTTGCCGGGCCGTCAGCGTCGTCCCCGGGGAGTGACGTGCGCAGCGCGGCGCTGGAGGATCAAATGACCTTCGCACGCATCAGGTCGTTGCTGTTGAGCGCACCACACAGCCGCCCCGCGTCATCCACCACCAGCACGCTGGTGATGCAACCGGCCTCCATCAGGTCGGCGGCCACCACCGCCAGCACATCGGCGCGCACCGTGCGCGGGTTGGGGTGCATCACCTCGGCGGCAGAGAGTGCACGCAGATCGGCACCGCTGCCGGTTTTCTCGATCAGGCGGCGCAGGTCACCGTCCGTGAAGATGCCCAGCACCTGATCGTCCGCATCGACGATGGCACTCATGCCCAGCCCCTTGGCGCTGACCACGCGCATCAGCTCCATCAAACTGGTCTGTGCCGACACGCGCGGTACATCATCACCGCTGCGCATCACGTCGCTCACGAGCGTGAGGAGCTTGCGACCCAGGGCGCCACCGGGGTGCGAACGGGCAAAGTCGTCGGCCTTGAACCCCCGGGCGTCGAGCAACGCCACGGCGAGCGCGTCACCCAGCGCGAGTTGCGCGGTGGTGCTGGCGGTGGGGGCCAGGTTGTGCGGGCAGGCCTCTTTTTCGACCGAGGTGTCGAGCACCACGTCGGCGTGTCGCCCCAGGGTGGACGACGCCCGGCCGGTGAACGCGACCAGCGGCACACCCATGCGCTTGATCAGTGGAAGGATGGCGGTGAGCTCCTCGCTTTCGCCGCTGTTGCTGATGCCGAGCACCACATCGGTGGCGGTGATCATGCCCAGGTCGCCATGGCTGGCCTCGGCCGGGTGAACGAACATCGAGGGCGTTCCGGTGGAAGCCAGGGTGGCGGTGATCTTGCGTCCGATGTGGCCACTCTTGCCCATGCCCATGACCACCACGCGCCCCTTGCACGACAGCAGCAGGCCGACCGCACGCACAAAACGGTCGTCCAGCCGACCGGCCATGGAGAGCACCGCCTGGGCCTCAATGTCCAAGGCTTCGCGCGCCAGGTTGGTCGTGCGAACGGGATCCAGGGTGGGGGGCAGACTCATCAAATGATTATCGCCGCAGCCACCGAACGGCGACTTCGCACCGAGATTCACCCGATTAACATCAGGACATGAATTCGCTCGACATCACGCTGCTTTACCTGCTGGCCGCCGTGTTGGGCGTGGTCGGTTGCCGCATGCTCAAGCTGCCGCCGATGCTCGGTTACCTGGTGGTGGGCGTGGTGATCGGCCCGAACGCGCTCGCGCTCGCGCAGGACTCGGCCGGTCTGAGACACCTCGCCGAATTCGGCGTGGTGTTCCTGATGTTCGTGATCGGGCTGGAGTTTTCACTGCCCAAGCTCAGGACCATGAAGCGGCACGTGTTCGGTCTGGGACTGTCCCAGGTCGTGCTCACCGTGCTGCTGACCACGCTGGCCTCGCTGGCCATGGGCGTGCTGCTGCCCAACTGGTGGAAGCTCTCGTGGCAAATGGCGTTGTCGCTGGGCGGCGTGATGGCCATGAGCAGCACCGCCATCGTGATCAAGCTCGTGGTCGAGCGGCTGGAGCTGGAGTCGGAGCATGGCAAGCGCGTGGTGGGCATCCTGCTGTTTCAGGATTTGGCCGTGGTGCCACTGCTGGTGCTGATTCCCGCGCTGGGCTCCGCGCCGGAAGACCTGCTGCCCGCCCTGGGCCTGGCCCTGGTCAAGGCGGTGGTGCTGCTCGGCGTGCTGCTCACCGGGGGCCAGAAGGTGATGCGGTGGTGGCTCACGCTGGTGGCGCGGCGCAAAAGCGAAGAGCTGTTCATGCTCAACCTGCTGCTGATCACGCTGGGCCTGGCCTGGCTGACGGAACACGCTGGCCTGTCGCTCGCGCTCGGTGCGTTCGTGGCGGGCATGCTGATTTCCGAGACCGAATACAAGCACCAGGTGGAGACCGACATCCGCCCGTTTCACGACGTGCTGCTGGGCCTGTTCTTCATCACCATCGGCATGATGCTGGACTGGCGCCTTGTGCTGGAGCGCTGGCCTCTCGTGCTGCTGTTGCTCACGCTCTCGCTGGGTTTCAAGATCGCCATGATCTCGGGCCTCACGCGTGCCTTCGGCGCGCCGATGGGCACCGCGCTGCGCACCGGCCTGTACCTCTGCCAGGGGGGTGAGTTCGGTCTCGTGCTGCTGACGCTGGCCGGCCAGTACCAGCTGGTGCCGCCGCAGCTGTTCAACCCCATCCTGGCGAGCATGGTCATCTCCATGCTCGCCACGCCGTTCCTGATCATGTACACCAACGACATCGTCACCCGCGTGGTGGGCAGCGACTGGCTCATGCAGTCGGTGCAGATGACGACCATCGCGCGCAAGGCCATCAACGCCGACAAGCACGTGATCATCTGCGGTTACGGCCGCTGCGGCCAGAACCTGGCGCGCCTGCTCGAAGCCGAAGGCATTCCCTACATGGCGCTGGACCTCGACCCCGACCGGGTGCGCCAGGCCGCAGCGGCCGGGCACTCGGTGGTGTTCGGCGACGCCGCGCGGCTGCAGGCCTTGATGGCGGCCGGCCTGCACCGTGCCAGCGCGGTCGTGATCACCTACATCGAAACCACGAGTGCGCTCAAGGTCTTGCACCACACCCACGAACACGCGCCGCAGGTGCCGGTGGTGGTGCGCACCATCGACGACACGGACGACGCCAGGCTGCGCCAGGCCGGCGCGACCGAGGTGGTGCCCGAGGCCATCGAGGCCAGCCTGATGCTGGCCAGCCACGCGCTGGCGCTGGTGGGCGTGCCGATGCGGCGTGTGATCCGCGTGGTGCAGGACCAGCGCGATGCGCGCTACAACCTGCTCAAGGGCTACTTTCACGGCGCGGACGACGACGGCATCGAAGAAGCCGATCACGAGCGCCTGTCCACGGTCACCATCCCGCCGGGCGGGCGCAAGGTGGGCAAGACCCTCGGCAGCGCCGCGCTCGACGCCATGGGCGTGCGCGTGGCCAACCTGCGGCGTGTGGGTGGGCAGAACGCGCCATTTGACGACCTGACCGTGCTCCAGGGCGGCGACACCCTGGTGCTCAGCGGCAAGGCCCCTGCGCTGGCGCTGGCCGAAGAGAAGTTGCTCAGCGGCCGCTGAACATCGGCCAAAACCCCTGTCCTGATCGGGCCTCGCCCCGGTGCTGTGTTTCGGGTGTGAGAGGGATAATCCCGCACATGGACAACGCCGCTTACCTCCGCTCGCACATCCGCACCGTGCCCGACTGGCCGGCACCGGGTGTGCAGTTCCGTGACATCACGCCGCTGCTGCAGGACCCCAAGGTGTTCCGCGTTCTGATCGACACCTTTGTGCATCGCTACATGGACCCTGCGCTCCGCCCCACCGTGGTGGCCGGGCTGGACGCGCGCGGCTTCATCATCGGCTCGGTGGTGGCCTACGAGCTGGGCGTGGGCTTTGTGCCGATCCGGAAGAAGGGCAAGCTGCCCTTCACCACGGTGGAGGAAACCTACGAACTGGAATACGGCAGCGCGACGGTCGAGCTGCACACCGACGCCGTCAAGGCAGGGGACCGCGTGCTGCTGATCGACGACCTGATCGCCACCGGTGGCACGATGATGGCGGGGCGGCGGCTGCTGGAAAAGCTCGGTGCCGAGGTGATGGAAGGTGCGGCCATCGTCGACCTGCCCGAACTGGGGGGTTCGGACAAGCTGCGAGCATCGGGGCTGCCTCTGTTCACGCTGGTCGATTTCGCTGGGCATTGACGCCCCCTGGGTCCGACTCCGACACCCGACCGCCCCACCGGACCTGCCTCAGAGCTTGCCGTACTGGGTCTCGCTCAGCTCGGAAAAACCGCTGTGCGACTCCGGCTCGGGCGCATCGGGTGGCAGCTCCATGCGGTGCGCTGGCATCGCAGGTTGCTGCAAGGCCTGGCGAAAGGCACTCACCTCTTCAGGCGCCACGGACTGCACACGTCCGTTGGACAACGGCGTGTCGGGCGCAGGAATGGCCGTGCCGCTGAGGGCCGCCTCGCGCTGGGTCTGCGCCGACACCGCCGCCTTCAAGGCCATGCCGCGCTGGTCGTGGGCCGCCTTGCGCCGCCAATACACCGCCTCCACCTGCATCGAATGACGCGAGCGGGCGCTGCTCTGGATCCAGCGTTCGATCTCCAGCAGGTACTCATCAGGCATGGCTTCGGCGGGCAACGCCAGATCCACCAGCACCAGAAAGCCGTCGCCGCTGGTGTCGAGGGCGAGCACCTTGAAGTCGTAGCTGGTGGACAGCACGCCAGCGCGGATCAAAGACTCGCGAACCACGGAGAACAACTGCTCTCGGCGCAGGACACGCCGACCGCGCCGCGGCGAGATCAGGGGCAAGGTCGTCTGGCTGAAAGAGCGGCGGGGTTTGCTCCGGCCACCGCTCCCGCCTGCATCGGATTTTTTGGCTTGTAGCCAGCGCAACAGGGACATGGCCGGAGTATGCCTTCAGGACAATGGGTTGGAATGAGAAAAAGTGCCGCAATCACCCGGCGAATCGTTACAACTGGACAACAGGGGCCCCATCAGGTGACGGCCACGCGTTTGGGCTTGTGGTACATGCGACGGGACAGCACCGCCGCCATGGCGACGGTGAGGTCCAGCGCAATGGAAGGAAAGCGGGTCGACAGCTCACGGAAACGCAACGGTGTCATGCACCACAACCTGGCGTGACTGCCGGCATTCACGGTGGCACTGCGCGGCAGGTGGCTGAAAAAAGCCCCTTCGCCCAGGATGGACCCGGCGCCCACCATTGCGATGCGCACGCGGTCCTTGTCGTCTTCGTAATGCACGGTGAGGCTGCCACTTTCGACGAAGTAGACCGTCCGGTCCTTCACGCCCTGCTCGATCAACACCTGCCCCTGTTTCAACACCACCGGCTGCAGGTAGTCGGCCAGCGTTTGCCACTGGTCTGCCGAGAGGTTCAGAGGCACAGCATCCAGCGCGCTGCTGAGCTTCATGGCCTGGGCAAGACCTTGAATGTCAGAACGAAGAGGGGGGTGCTGGCCGAGAGTCATGGCGCACATTAACCGCCCTGTACCCGCAGACACAAGCCCATGCAGGCCAACCATTTACGGCTGCTTACAGTTGAGCTCCCGACGGTCGCAAAGTGTCACTCAGCGGCAACACCAAGCCCCGAACCCTGGCCATGGGCGTCAGCCCGTGTGGGCCCGGAAGAGATCGCGAAGGCTTTGGCCCAACCAACGGTACGGCGCCGTCAGACGCCAGGAGCGGCTGGTGGCCACCCGCTGGATGTGCTGTTGCTGCTGGTCGACCAGGCACTGTGCCTGTGCCAACACGCCTCCCGCTTCGGCCATCGCCGCCTCGTGGCGAATGCGCTCGTCCCGCCACCGTTGCGCCAGGGCACTCAGTGTTCTGGCCTGGCCCTGGACGTGACGGGCCAACGTGGATGCGGTGGATGCCGGTCGGTCTGCGTCCGTGCCGGGTTGGTCGCGAGGCCCCAGCACCGGCGCCAAGGCAAAAAAGGCCAGCGCCTGCTCCTGCGTGGTGGTGACCAGCACCCGGTCGTTGGCCGCGAGGTCCATGCCCTTGGGCCCTCCCTCCTGTGGGTTGTACTGCCCGCGCCGAAAGCGCTCTTCGTCCAGCACCCGCATGCGTTCGATCGGGAGGCACTCGCCTTGCCAGCCCCCGGCCTCGCACCGATAGACATGGACAAGCGGCAGTCCCGCATCGGCCACCAGCAGGAACCGGCTGTCCCGGGTCCAGCGCAGCCCGTGCGGGTAGTTCATCCCGCGCAGCACCGCCGCAGGTGGGCTGGACGGACCCAGTGTGGCGGTGTTTTCGTACACGAACACGCAGTGTTCGTCGTGGTTGCTCACGGCGATCCAGTGCTGGTCCCGGCTGTGGGCCACGCCGTCGGGGATCTGGAGTCCGGCGGCCAGCAGCCGGGAGCCACCGAGCACCGCATAACCGTTCCGCGCGTCCAGCAGGTGCTGCGACACCTGGTTCGCGTAGTTGTTGCAGAGCAGGACCTCCAGCCAGCCCCCATCCAGAGCGGCCACGCTCACCGACCCGGGGGTGTGCACCAGCTGTTCGGTCCCGTCGGACCGCAAACGCGCCAGCGGTTCGAGCTGGAGGACCGCCGTGATCGGCGATGCCCGAGGCACCCGAAGGATGGGCGCATCCCCTTGCCGGTTCGCCACGATCAGGGTCTCATCGTCGATCCAGAAGACCCCGTGCGGGTAGGAGAAGGCGTCAGACACCACCTCCTGGGGGCTGTGCAGATGAACCGCTGGCGTGGCCCCATCCCCGGTGAAGCACACCCCCAGCACCAGCAGGCGGTTGTCCAGGTGGCCCACCAGTGCCAAGCGCTGGTTGTCCGGGGAGAAATGCACATCCTCGGTGCGCCCGATCCCGTCGATCGCGCGCTGCGCATCGGCATCGGCGGTGAAAACGATGGCGTCAGCCTGACGCCAGTTGAAGGCTTCGACCGGTTGCACGGCGGTGTCCATGACGTTCTGCGGCTCCATCGGTCAAATGTGACATTCTGCAAGCGATCGTCCGGTCTGCGCGGCGACCCGGGCCAGGCATCACTTGCCGATGCAGAAGCGGGAGAAGATCTCACCCAGCAGGTCGTCGGCGCTGAACTCGCCGGTGATCTCGCTCAGGCTGTTTTGCGCCAGACGCAGCTCCTCCGCCAGCAGGTCCAGGTGCTCGGCGCGGGCCTCCAGACAGGTCTGCGCGCTGCCCAGGTGCTCGGCCACGCGGCGCAGGGCCTGAAGGTGCCGCTCGCGCGCCATGAACAGGCCATCGCCCGCGTGCTGCCAGCCGGCCAGGGTGAGCAAACCCTGTCGCAGGCCTTCGATGCCATCACCACTCTTGGCCGAAATCGCCAGATCACCGGCCCGCAAACGGTCAGCGAGCGCCGCCTGTTGAGGGGCCCCGCTCTGATCCAGCTTGTTCCAGACCTGCAGCACCGTCACCCCCATCGGCAATGCAGCCGCGATGGCGGCGTCCGCCGCCTGGTAGTCGGCGCTTTCGCACCGGGTCAGGTCGTGCAGGAAAAGCACCGCATCGGCCCCTTCGATCTGGCCCCAGGCGCGCTCGATGCCGATTTTTTCGACCTCGTCCACGTCGGCGCCTTCGCGCAGCCCGGCGGTGTCGATCACGTGCAGCGGCACACCTTCGATCTGGATGGTCTGCTGTACCACGTCGCGCGTGGTGCCGGCAATGGACGTCACGATGGCCAGCTCGGCACCAGCGAGCGCGTTGAGCAGCGAGCTTTTGCCCGCGTTGGGTTGGCCGGCGATCACGACCTTGAGGCCGTCGCGCAGCAAGGCGCCCTGGCGCGCCTGGGCCTGCACATCGGTCAACGCGGTGCGCAAGCGGGCGAGCTGCCCCTCGGCGTCGGCCTTTTTCAGGAAGTCGATCTCTTCCTCGGGGAAGTCCAGCGTGGCTTCCACCAGCATGCGCAGGTTGATCAGCGCATCGCGCAGCGCGTGGATGCGTTCGGAAAACACGCCCGCCAATGAGCGACTGGCGCTGCGGGCAGCGGCCTCGGTGCTGGCGTCGATCAGGTCGGCCACGGCCTCGGCCTGGGCCAGGTCGAGCTTGTCGTTCAGGAAGGCGCGTTCGGTGAACTCGCCCGCGCGCGCGGGCCGCAGACCGCTCAGCAGCGGCAGGCCATTGGCATCGGCGGACTGCGCGACTTGCAGGCAGCGCGCCAGCAGCAACTGCAACACCACCGGTCCGCCATGCCCCTGCAGCTCCAGCACGTCTTCGCCCGTGTACGAGTGCGGTCCCGGAAACCACAGCGCCAGGCCATGGTCAATCGACTGACCGGCTGCATCGAGAAACGGCAGGTAGGTGGCCTCACGCGGCTTGAGCGCGCGGCAAAGCAGGGTCTGCACGAAACCCGCCAGTCCCTTGCCCGACACCCGCACGATGCCCACGGCGCCACGACCGGGCGCGGTGGCGATGGCAACGATGGGGTCTCGGGAAGCAGCGAGCATGAAGCGAGAGGATAAAGCGGAAAAACAAAGGGCCTGCAGTTGCAGGCCCGATGGCGTGAAGTGTCCTTTCCAGAGACACCGAGGAACCGGCTTTGCCGGGCCTCTGGTGTCGCCCCCCTTTGAGGGGGGAGCCGCGAAGCGGCGCAGGGGGTTACTTCCTAAAAAGTTCGAACGGGTTCGTGATCTTCAGCGGCACACCCATGCGCTTGTTGATGAAGGACTGCTGGGCGATCGTCAACACGTTGTTCGTGATCCAGTACAGCACCAGGCCGGCCGGGAAGAAGAAGAACATGACCGAGAACATCAGCGGCATCAGCCACATCATCTTGGCCTGCAGCGGATCGGGCGGCAGCGGGTTGAGCGCGGTCTGAATGATCGTGGTCAGCGTCATGATGAAGGGCAACACAAAGTACGGGTCTTTGGTGGACAGGTCGGTGATCCAGCCCATCCAGGGCGCGTTGCGCATTTCCACCGACGACAGCAGCACCCAGTACAGCGCGATGAACACGGGGATCTGGATCATGATGGGGAAGCAGCCACCCAGCGGGTTGACTTTTTCTTCCCGGTACATCTTCATCATTTCCTGCTGCATCAACTGCGGGTTGCCTTTGAGACGCTCGCGCATCTCGGCGACCTTCGGGTTGATGGCCTTCATCTTGGCCATGCTGCGGTAGGCGCTGGCGTTGAGCCAGTAGAAAGCCGCCTTGAGCAACACCACCAGCAGCACGATCGACCAGCCCCAGTTGGCCACGAAGCCGTGGATCTTCTCCAGCAGCCAGTACAGCGGCTTGGCCAGGATGGTCAACCAGCCGTAGTCCTTCACCAGTTCCAGGCCCGGGGCCACGGTTTCGAGCACCGTCTCCTGTTGCGGGCCAATGAACAGGCGCGCATCGAGTTTCTGGCTCTGCCCGGGGGCCACAGCGGGCAGCGTCGCGATCGAACCGACCGAGTACAGGCTGTTGTCGACCTTGCGGGCGAAGTTCTCGCGCGCGGTGCCATCGCCCAGCAGCCAGGCCGAGGCAAAGTAGTGCTGCACCATGGCGACGTAGCCGTCATTCGAGGTCTTCTCGAAATTGTTCTTGCCCGCGTCAATGTCCTTGAACTCGACCTTCTGGTACTTCTGGGCGCCGGTGTAGATCGCCGGGCCGGTGAAGGTGGAATAGAAGGGCGTTTCGCTGTCGGTCTTGTTGCCGTCGCGCACCAGCTGCAGGTACAGCTGCGGGGTGACCGCCGCCGCGCCGGCGTTGACCACCTCATGGCTCACGCCAATCACATAGCTGCCGCGCTGCAGCGTGTAGGTCTTGGCCAGCTTCACACCGCCGACGTCGGCCGATTCGAAGCGCAATGCCAGCTCGTTCTGGCCCTCGGCCAGCGACGTCGGGCCCGCGACCAGCGTCATCGGGGTCTTGTGGGTGGGAAAGCTGCCGCCGATCAGACCGGTCTGCGCCACATAGGTGTGCTTGTCGTTCTGGGCCAGCAGCTGCAGCGGCTCGGAGCCGAGTTGCTGACTGGCGTGCTTGAGCAGCGTGGCGCCGATCAGGGAGCCGCCTTCGCTGTTGAAGGTCAGCTTCAGCACGTCGGTGCTGGCATCGATGCGCTGGGCCACCGGTGCGGGCGCGCCGCCGGGTGCTGCTGCGACGCCGGCAGCCGCCGTTGTTGCTGCGGGCACAGCAGCGTTGCCGCCAGCCGTTGGCGCGGCCGCGCCAACGGCCTTGGGCGCCGTCACCGCAGACGATGGGAAAAAGGTGGGCGCCTTGCCGTTGTGGATCTGCCACTTGTCCCAGATCAGGACCATCGAAAAACCAAAAACCACCCAGAGGATGGAGCGGCGGATGTCGTTCATGACGGGATCTTCTTTTCAGGGGACGAAGGGATCAGACGCGAAAACAGGCGCGGCGCCCGCTCGGGCACCGGGTCGTGACCGCCCTGGCACCAGGGCTGGCAGCGACCGATGCGGTGCAGCATGAGGTAGGTACCGGCCAGGGCACCGTGTCGGTCCAGCGCACCGATGGCGTAGACCGAACAGGTGGGCTCGAAACGGCAGCCATTGCCGAGCCATGGACTCAGCAGCAAACGGTAGCCCTTGACCAGACCGATCAGAGCACGGCGCGGCCAGCCGCTCAACATGGCGCGGCCTCGGCAGGCGCAGCCTTCACGGCAACACGGCCCATCAGCTGGGTCAGCTCGGCGCGCACAGCGGCCTTGAGGGCGTCCGACGTGGCGCTCACAAACTGCTTGCGGCTGAACTCGCTGCGCAAGCGCACCACCAACGCCGCCTGCGGCAACGCCGACCCGGCCACGCGGGAGACCTCATAGATCTGGCGGCGGATGGTGTTGCGCGTGACCGCGCGACGGGCCCAGCGTTTGGGCAGCATCACACCCAGCCAGGTGTCGGCCACAGGAAACAGCGCGCGGCCCTCGTCCGGGCTGGGCAGCGCCAGCCGGTGGAGGGCAAAGTGGGGGGTCTTGGCCACGAGGGCACCCGCCATGACGGCCTGGAACTGCGGCCGGGACCGGATGCGCTGCATCAGCCGAACCGGGTGGCAGGCATGCTGAACAGCATCGACCCGACCGGCATGGGCTGCAGGCGCGAGCAGGCTCAGACGGCCAGGCGCTTGCGGCCCTTGGCGCGGCGGGCGTTGATCACGGCACGGCCGCCGCGGGTCTTCATGCGCACGAGGAAGCCGTGGGTACGGGCGCGCTTGATCTTGGAAGGCTGGTAGGTGCGTTTCATTGCCATGGCAGTGGACCCAGGCTTTGACCGTGGGCATTCAAGTTAAAGGGAAACCCGAGATTATCGCAAGAAAACCCCATGCGCGGCAAGCACTTGGCGTTTTTAACCGCTGCAACACCTCATCTCGACCAAGCACCCGGGTCACGGTCAGGGGAGCAACCCCAGCGTGTGGATAAGTCCGCGGGCACCGTACAATGCCCAGCCAGCCCCGAGCCATTTGTCCACAAGAACAGTTTCCTTTTCCGTCTACATGATCGAGGGCACCCCCCCATTGAATGCCGCCAGCGACATCCCGTCGCTCTGGTCGACCTGCGTCGATCGCCTGGCGCAGGAAATTCCCGAACAACAGTTCAACACCTGGATCCGGCCGCTCTCGGCGGTGGTCGCGGCGGACGCCTCCAAAGTCACGATCGCCGTGGCCAACCGGTTCAAGATGGACTGGATACGTGCCCAGTATTCGGCCCGCATCGCCGCGTTGCTGGAAAGCATCCACCAGGCGCCTGTCATCCTGGAGTTGGTGCTCGCTCCTCGTGAAGGCCCCAGCCGCACGTCGCCTGCGCCGCGCACGGTGCAGGATCAGGTGCTGGCCGAGTTGCCCGATGTGGCGCCGGCCGAAGCCAACAACCCCACCGGCCCGCGCACCCGGCTGAACCCGGCGCTGACCTTTTCCACCCTCGTCGAGGGCTCGGCCAACCGCATGGCGCGCGCCGCGGCGATGCACGTCGCCGGCAGCCTGGGCCAGCTCTACAACCCGCTGTTCATCTACGGTGGCGTCGGCCTGGGCAAGACCCACCTGGTGCACGCCATCGGCAACCACCTGCTGGCGGACCGCCCTCAGGCCAAGGTTTTGTACATCCACGCCGAGCAGTTCGTCTCGGATGTGGTCAAGTCCTACCAGCGCAAGACTTTTGACGAGTTCAAGGAGCGTTACCACTCGCTCGATCTGCTGCTGATCGACGATGTGCAGTTCTTCGCCAACAAGGAACGCACGCAGGAAGAATTCTTCAACGCCTTCGAGGCGCTGCTGGCCCGCAAGAGCCACATCGTGCTGACCAGCGACACCTACCCCAAGGGCCTGGCCGACATCCACGAACGGCTGGTCTCGCGCTTCGACTCGGGCCTGACGGTCGCCATCGAGCCGCCTGAGCTCGAAATGCGCGTGGCCATCCTGATCAACAAGGCGGCGGTGGAGAACGCCGTCATGCCTGAGGAAGTCGCGTTCTTCGTGGCCAAGAACGTGCGCTCCAACGTGCGCGAACTCGAGGGTGCGCTGCGGAAAATCCTGGCCTATTCGCGCTTCAACCAGAAGGAAATATCGATCCAGCTGGCGCGCGACGCGCTGAAAGACCTGCTGTCGATCCAGAACCGTCAGATTTCGGTCGAGAACATCCAGAAGACCGTGGCCGACTACTACAAGATCAAGGTCGCGGACATGTACAGCAAGAAGCGCCCGGCCAGCATCGCCCGCCCGCGCCAGATTGCCATGTTCATCGCCAAGGAACTGACGCAAAAAAGCCTGCCGGAAATCGGCGAGCTGTTCGGGGGCAGGGACCACACCACGGTGCTGCACGCGGTGCGCAAGATCGGCGCCGAGCGCCAGCAGAACAGCGAGCTGAACCAACAGCTGCACGTGCTGGAACAGACGCTCAAGGGCTGAGGGCCATGGTTTGCGGGAGGCCCTGGCAAAAAGGTGAAAATAGGCGAGTTTTGGGCTCTGAGGAGGCCCTGTAGCAAGCCCGAGGAGTGCGCCGGAGCGGAGCGCCACCAGTCAACCAAAGACGAAAGAGTCTGACATGATCGTTTTGAAATCCACCCAGGACAAGGTGTTGGCTGCGCTGCAGTCGGTCGCGGGCATCGTGGAGCGCCGGCACACCCTGCCGATCCTGGCCAATGTGCTGCTGCGCAAGACGGGCTCGTCCGTGCAGCTGACCACCAGCGACCTGGAGATCCAGATCCGCACCACGGCCCAGCTCGACGGCGACGACGGCAACTTCGCCACCACCCTGGGCGCGCGCAAGCTGATCGACATCCTGCGCACCATGCCATCGGATCAGACCGTCAGCCTGGAAAACACCGGCGGCAAGCTGGTGCTCAAAGGCGGCAAGAGCCGCTTCACGCTGCAAAGCATGCCACCCGAAGACTTCCCGCTGGTGCAGGAATCCGCCAGCTTCGGCCCCGTGTTCTCGGTGCCGCAGAAGACGCTCAAGAGCCTGCTCGGCCAGGTGTCGTTTGCCATGGCCGTGCACGACATCCGCTATTACCTCAACGGCATCCTCTTCGTGGCCGAGGGCAAGAAGCTCAGCCTGGTCGCTACCGACGGCCACCGCCTGGCGTTTGCCAGCGCCGAGCTGGACGTGGAAGTGCCCAAACAGGAGGTGATCCTGCCGCGCAAGACCGTGATCGAGCTGCAGCGCCTGCTGTCCGACAAGGAAGGCGCGATCGAGATGCAGTTCGCCGCCAACCAGGCCAAGTTCAGCTTCGACGGCATGGAGTTCGTCACCAAGCTGGTCGAGGGCAAGTTCCCCGACTACAACCGCGTGATCCCGAAGAACCACAAGAACATCGTCACGCTGGGTCGCGCGCCGCTGCTGGCCAGCCTGCAGCGCACCGCCATCATGACGAGCGAGAAGTTCAAGGGCGTGCGCCTGAACGTCGAACCCGGCGCGCTGCGCGTTGCGTCGAGCAACGCCGAGCAGGAAGAAGCCGTGGACGAACTCGACATCGACTACGGTGGCGACACGATCGAGATCGGCTTCAACGTCACCTACCTGATCGACGCGCTGCAGAACATGAGCCAGGAGATGGTTCGCATCGAGCTGGCCGACGGCAACAGCTCCGCGCTCGTCACCAACCCCGACGACAACGCGTTCAAGTACGTTGTCATGCCGATGCGGATTTGATCGTTCAGCGATCCTGCTCCCCCAAGCCCGACCCGCTGCACAGCGGGTTTGGCCTTTCTAGCGATTGAGAAAAGTTCACCATGTCCGAAGCCAACCAGCCCGCAGAACCCGGTTCCGAAGCCGTCAACACCGGTGAAGCAGGGGCCGCCAGCTCCAATTTCCAGCCCACCATCGACGCCCACCAGGCTGGCGCGAGCGAGGGGTATGGCGAAGGTGCCATCCAGATCCTGGAAGGCCTGGAAGCGGTGCGCAAGCGCCCGGGCATGTACATCGGCGACACATCGGATGGCACCGGCCTGCACCACCTGGTGTTCGAGGTGGTGGACAACTCGATCGACGAAGCCCTGGCCGGTCATTGTGACGACATCGTTGTCACCATCCACAGCGACAACTCGATCAGCGTCACCGACAACGGCCGCGGCATCCCCACCGGCGTGAAGATGGACGACAAGCACGAGCCCAAGCGCTCGGCGGCCGAGATCGCGCTGACCGAGCTGCACGCGGGCGGCAAGTTCAACCAGAACAGCTACAAGGTGTCGGGCGGCCTGCACGGTGTGGGCGTGTCCTGCGTGAACGCGCTCAGCCAGTGGCTGCGCCTCACGGTGCGCCGCGAAGGCAAGATGCACCAGATCGACTTTGCACGCGGCTTCGTGCAGAACCGCATCGTCGAGAAGAACGCCGACGGCATCGAAATCTCGCCCATGAAGGTGGCCGGTGACACCGAGAAGCGCGGCACGGAAGTGCACTTCCTGCCCGACTACGAGATCTTCAAAGAGAACAGCGATTTCCACTACGAGATCCTCAGCAAGCGCCTGCGCGAACTGAGCTTCCTGAACAACGGCGTGCGCATCCGCCTGAAGGACGAACGCAGCGGCAAGGAAGACGACTTCTCCGGTGCCGGCGGCGTCAAGGGTTTCGTGGATTTCATCAACAAGGGCAAGACGGTTCTGCACCCCAACGTGTTCCACGCGCTGGGCGACCGCGCGAGCGACCAGGGCACCAACATCGGCGTTGAAGTGGCCATGCAGTGGAACAGCGGCTACAACGAGCAGGTGCTCTGCTTCACCAACAACATCCCGCAGCGCGACGGCGGCACCCACCTGACCGGCCTGCGCGCCGCGATGACGCGCGTCATCAACAAATACATCGACGACAGCGAACTGGCCAAAAAAGCCAAGGTGGAAGTCACCGGCGACGACATGCGCGAAGGCCTGTGCTGCGTGCTGAGCGTGAAGGTGCCCGAGCCCAAGTTCTCCAGCCAGACCAAGGACAAGCTGGTCTCCAGCGAAGTGCGCGGCCCGGTGGAAGACATCGTGTCCCGCCTGCTGGCCGACTACCTGCAAGAGCGCCCGAACGACGCCAAGATCATCTGCGGCAAGATCGTGGAAGCCGCCCGCGCCCGCGAAGCCGCCCGCAAGGCGCGCGAAATGACGCGCCGCAAGGGCGTGCTCGACGGCATGGGCCTGCCCGGCAAACTGGCCGACTGCCAGGAAAAAGACCCGGCGCTGTGCGAGATCTACATCGTCGAGGGTGACTCCGCCGGCGGCTCCGCCAAGCAGGGCCGCGACCGCAA
>NZ_JADMKB010000093.1 GCF_018780075.1 Hydrogenophaga sp. | reverse complement strand
TCACCACGCCGGCCAGGCCGAGCTGGCGGCAGGCGGTCATCATGATGGTGCCCATGAGGGCCGAGGTCTGGTCGCCCTTGCCGTCGATCACCAGCACGTCGCCGGGTTTCGCCAGCGCCATGGCGGCGTGGATCATGAGGTTGTCGCCGGGGCGCACCTCGACGGTGAAGGCCGGTCCGGCCAGCTTCATGCGCGGGCGCAGGGCCTGGATGCGGCCGTGCAGCGCACCGCGGCGGCCGTTGATGTCGGAGAAGATCGCCGGCTGGTATTTGGCGGCCTGCGCCACCAGGTCGGGCGTGGTGCGCCGGATGTCTTTGATGATGTCGGGCTGGGACATGGTGGGTGCTCTCAGTGAAAGTGAAAGGGGCAGTGCGTCACCCAGCCGGCGCGTGACCGTGATGAGCGAGGTGACTGGTTCCAGGACACCCGCGGAACCGCCCTTCGACAAGCTCAGGACGGGCCGCAGGGCGCGTCCCCCTCGAAGCGCCGCAGGCGCGCCACGGAGGGGGAAGCCGATCCATCGGCGCAGGGGGTGTCAATCCAAAGTGGCGCCCGAGGCCTTGACGATGGGCGCCCAGCGGGCGAGGTCGCTCTTGATCAGGCTGCCGAAAGCTTCGGGGGGGCCACCCAGCACGTCGGCGCCCTGGTCGCTGAGCTTCTTCTTCACGTCGGCCGACTGCAGCGCCTTGTTGATCTCGGCGTTGAGCAGGGTGACGATCTCCTTGGGCGTGCCGGCCGGGGCCACGAAGCCGAACCAGGTGACCGCTTCGAAGTCCTTGACGCCCGACTCGGCAATGGTCGGCACCTGGGGCAGGTCGTCCACGCGCTTGAGCGAGGTCACGGCCAGCGGGCGCATCTTGCCGTTCTTGATGTGGCCGATCAGGGTCGGCACCGAGGACAGGTACAGCTCCACGCGGCCGCTGACCACGTCGGTGGACGCCTGGGCGGCGCCCTTGTAGGGCACGTGGATGAAATCGACGTTGGCCGACTTCTGGAACAGCACGCTGGCCAGGTGCGCCACCGTGCCGTTGCCGGCGAAGGCCATGTTCAGCGAACCCGGTTTGGCCTTGGAAGCCGCCACCACCTCGGCCAGGGTCTTGAAGGGCGAGGTCTCGCCCACCACCATGACCAGCGGCGCGCTGGCCACCAGGCTGATCGGGGTCAGGTCCTTGACCGAGTCGTACGGCATCTTCGCGTACAGCGTGGGGTTGATGGCCAGGTTGCTGGTCTGGCCCAGGCCAATCGTGTAGCCGTCGGCCGGCGACTTGGCGGTGGCGTCGATGCCGATGTTGCCGCCAGTGCCCGGGCGGTTCTCGATCACGAAGGTCCAGCCCTTGGTGGTCTGGATCTTGTTGGTCACTTCGCGGGCAATCAGGTCGGTGCCGCCGCCGGCGGGGAAGGGCACGATGACCTTGATGGGTTTGGCGGGGTAGGCCTGGGCGAGGGCGGCGCCGGCGGCCAGCATCAGGCTGGCGGCGGCAAGGGCGTGGCGGCGGGAAAGGGTCATGTTTGTCTCCATGTTTCAGTGCTGGACAGTGGGCCGCTTCGCTGTGTGTGGCGGCTGGGGCGGACTGTACGAGCGTGTTTCATTCAATACAATGCAGTTTCGATAGTCGAAACGGAGGCCGAGGCATGAAACCACCCAGACAGCCCGCCACATCCCCTGCGGCGACGCCCGAAGCAGCGGACACCGAGGCCAGCACCGGCAGCGTGACCGCCGTGACGCGGGCGCTGCGCGTGCTGGAAAGCTTCGGCATGGACGACCCGCAGCTCACACTGGCCGAGATGAGCCGTCGCACCGGCATGCACAAGACCACCACGCTGCGCCTGGCGCGCACGCTGGCGGCCGACAACTACCTGGTGCAGAAAGAAGACGGCAGCTGGCGGCTGGGTCGCGCGGCCGGCTGGCTGGGCGCGTGTTACCAGGCCGTGTTCGACGTGCACGAGGTGGTGGAGCCGGTGCTGCGGGCGCTCACCGTGCAGACCGGCGAAAGCGCCTCGTTCTACGTGCGCGAAGGCCAGCAGCGCCAGTGCCTGGCGCGGGTGGACGGACCGCAGACCATCCGCCACCACGTGCGCGTGGGCATCGGCCTGCCGCTGGAGTTGGGTGCGCCTGGGCGCGTCATCCTGGCGTTCTCCGGCGAGCCGGGCGAGCCTTACGAGTCGATCCGGCGACGCGGTTTCCACCTGTCCATGGGCGAGCGCGAGGCCGAGGTGTCCAGCGTGTCGGCGCCGGTGTTCGGGCTGCACTGGCGGCTGCTGGGGTCGGTGTGCATTTCGGGGCCGACGGCGCGCCTGCCGGAGGCGCGTCTGCTGGAGCTGGCACAGACCGTGATGACGGCGGCCAACGAGTTGTCCTACGCCATCGCGGGCGCGCGCCGGCCCGCGTCCCAACGGCCACCCGGCGCGTCGGCCACCTGGCACCCATGATGCCCCCGTGATGATCGACCACGTCTTTATCTTCATCGAGCGCGATGGGCCCGAGATCGATGCGCTCAAACGGCTGGGCCTGACCGAAACCCACCGCCGCGCGCACCCCGGGCAGGGCACGGCCAACGTTCCACGGCGCGGTCTACGACCCGCAAGTCAAGGACAACGAAGCGCGCAGCGCCGACGGGGCCTGTGACGCGCTCGCACCAGCCGGTGCGGGCAGCGCAGTGCAGCAGCGGGTGCGCGCGCTGATCATGGCGACCTGCCACGACGCCGAGCCCGAGGGCGACGACGCGCGGCGGCTGGTCGACATCGACCTCGCGATCCTGGGTGCCGACCCGGCGCGCTTTGCCGAGTACGACGCGCAGGTGCGCGAGGAATACCGGTGGGTGCCCAACTGGCTGTACCGGTGCAAGCGCAGGGAGGTGCTGGCCGGGTTTCTGGCGCGGCTGATGGGTCTGGCGCCTGCCAGTGCGCACTCGGCTGCTTAAGCAAGTGGCGGCGAAGCGCCGAGAAGTTCGAATGCCCCCAGTGCTGCCTTGAATTCATGTCCTGTCATGAACATCTTGTGGTCAAGCGTCGCCGCATTGAACACGACAAGCTGTGCCTCGACGATCTCACGATCGACCACAACTTTGGCGACGCCCGGAAGGTATGGCCACCCGAACGGAGGCAGGGCTTCAGGCGCAACGCCTGCAGAAAGGGCCAACACTTCATCTCGGCCAGCCCGCCGGAACTGGCCGAACCCAACTTGCAGGCCGCGATCGGTTGGGCTTCTTCCGGCCGGAACGACCACGAGCACGCAAATGTCGCCCGGCAACGGTTTGACCCAAAGGGAAGCGGCTGCGATCACCGGCATTCTTTCAGCCTCACCACCGCGGGACCGTGCCCCTGTTCGCCATGGCTGGCGCGCAGGCATGTCGATATCGAACCTGGCACCGAGAAACGACAGGTAGTCGATCAAGTCGTGATAG
>NZ_JADMKB010000114.1 GCF_018780075.1 Hydrogenophaga sp. | reverse complement strand
AACCAGTACGAGATCAACCTGCTGCACGGCGACCCGGTGGCGGTGGCCGACCAGGCTTTTCTGTTCAAGACCGCGGCGCGCGAGATCGCGCTGCAGCACGGGCTGAACGCCGTTTTCATGGCCAAGCCCATCGCCGGGCAGGCCGGCAGTTCCATGCACCTGCACCAGAGCGTGGTGGACGCGCAGGGCCGCAACGTGTTCAGCAACGCCGACGGCTCGGCCAGCGAGGCTTTCTTTCACTACATCGGTGGCCTGCAGACCTACACGCCCGACCTGATGCTCATCTACGCCCCCACGGTCAACAGCTACCGCCGCTACGTGGCCGGCAGCCAGGCGCCGACCAATGTGCAGTGGGGTTACGACAACCGCACCGCCGGCCTGCGCGTGCCGGTCGGCGCGCCGGCCGCGCGCCGAGTGGAGAACCGCCTGGCCGGCGCCGACGCCAATCCCTACCTGGCCATGGCCGCCACGCTGGCCGCCGGTCTGGCGGGCATGGAGGATCAGCGGCCACCCACGGCGCCGGTGGAGGGCAACGGTTATCACCAGGCGCGCGGTCTGCCGCGAACTTTTGACGCCGCCCATGCACAAATGGCAGCGAGTGCCCACGCGCCGCGCCTGTTGGGAGAGCGCTTTGTGCGCGGCTACCTGGCGGTGAAAGCGCTGGAGCACGACCACTACCTGAATGAAATCAGCGCCTGGGAGCGGCGTTACCTGCTGCCTCAGGTCTGAACTTGAAACGGGGCTGCGGCTTGAATTCGCGGCAGGCCGCCCCCACTATGATCCGTCCGTTGTTTCTTTCCCCGGAGCCCCCATGAAACGCATCTTCCTGTTTGTCCTGACCAACTTCGCCGTGATGGCGGTGCTGATGGTCACCACGCGCCTGCTGGGCGTGGACCGTTACCTCACGGCCAACGGGCTGAACATGACCGCGCTCGCGGGCTTCTCGCTGGTGATGGGTTTTGGTGGCGCGATCATCTCGCTGCTCATGAGCAAGACCATGGCCAAGGCCAGCACCGGCGCGCAGGTGATCACCCAGCCGCGCAATGCCGACGAGGCCTGGATCGTGCAGACGGTGCAGAAATTCGCCGACAAGGCCGGCATCGGCATGCCCGAAGTCGCGATCTACGACGGCGCGCCCAACGCGTTCGCCACCGGCGCCTTCAAGAACTCGGCCCTGGTCGCGGTGTCCACCGGCCTGTTGCAGAGCATGACCCGGGAAGAGGTCGAGGCCGTGATCGGTCACGAGGTGGCCCACGTGGCCAACGGCGACATGGTCACCATGACGCTGATCCAGGGCGTGATGAACACCTTCGTGGTGTTCCTCAGCCGCGTGATCGGCTACGCGGTGGACAGCTTCCTGCGCCGTGGCAGCGACAGCAACTCCGGCCCGGGCATCGGCTACATGGTCACCACCATCGTGCTGGACATCCTGCTCGGTTTCGTGGCCGCCATCATCGTGGCCTGGTTCAGCCGCCAGCGCGAGTTCCGCGCCGACGCAGGCGCCGCCAACTACATGGGCCGCAAGCAGCCCATGATCAACGCGCTGGCCCGCCTGGGCGGCCTCACCCCCGGCGAGCTGCCCAAGACCATGCAGGCCATGGGCATCGCCGGCGGCCTGGGCAAGCTGTTCTCGACCCACCCGCCGATGGAGGACCGCATCGCGGCTCTCCAGAAATTGTGACCCCCCCGCGCCGCGCCTAAGGGCGCGTCACCCCCCAGGGGGCGATGCGAGTGGCCCGGCGGAGCCGGTTCCACCGCATCCTGGGTGGGCCGGAGGCACGCGTTCCGGTGAGACCACCCAATAGAAAGAGCGACCTTGTGGGTCGCTCTTTTCATTTGCAAACACAGCTCCGGTGCGAGGGTCTCAACCCAGAACGCGGCGGAACCGGCTTCGCCGGGCCGCTTGCGTTGCCCCCTCGGGGGGTGACGCCGCAGGCGGCGCGGGGGGAGGGGGTTACCTCCAGTTGCGGTCCCACTGGTTTTCGTCGCGGTAACGGCGACCGCCATCCTGATAGCGGCGGTCGTCGTCGCGGTAGTAGCCACCGGGGCGCTGACCGCCGATGCGCACGATGTCGCGCTCGGGCTGCGGCTGGTAGTAGCCCTGGGCTGGCTGCACGGAGGCCACGCCCACCGGCTGCACGCTCAGGGGCACGTAGCGGCCTGGGGCCCGGTCCATCTGCATGCTGTATTCGCGGCCGGCGTATTCGTAGACCACGTTGTAGGCCACGGTGCGGTTTTCATAGGTGTTCTGCGTGCTGCATTCCTGCACGGTGCGGGTGCGGGACTCGCCCCGGCCTTCGATGTGGTTGCCCAGGATGGCGCCGCCGAAGATGCCGAGGGCGGTGGCGGCCGCGCGACCCGAGCCGCCCCCGATGGCGTTGCCTGCGGCGCCGCCGGCCACGGCACCGAGCAGGGCGCCGGCGCCCGAGCGGTGGGCGGGTTCGCGCACGGTCACGTTCTGGCAGACCTCGCGCGGCACGGCCACCTGCTGAATGATCGGGGTGGTGCTGAGCACGCGGCCACGTTCGCCCTGCGCCTGGGCGGTGGAAGCGGCGGCCAGGGCGATCACGCCGGTGAGGACGGGAATCAGGAGGGAACGGTCAGGGGACTTCATGGAAAGCTCCTTGGTGGATAGGAGCCTCCATCGTGCGGGCCGTGTGTCAAGCCTGTCCGCACCCTGTGTAAAGCTGCGCGGACAGGTGTAACACCCCGTGTCTTCAGCGCGCGACCGGAAGGCCCAGCAGGTCTTTGGCGAGCGCCTCGGCCACCTTGAGGCCGTCCACCCCGGCCGAGAGGATGCCGCCCGCGTAGCCCGCGCCTTCGCCGGCCGGGTACAGGCCGCGCGTGTTCAGGCTCTGCAGGTCGTCGCCGCGCGTGATGCGCAGCGGCGCCGAGGTGCGCGTCTCCACGCCGGTCAGCACGGCGTCGGCCATGTCGTAGCCCTTGATCTTGCGGCCGAACACGGGAATGGCCTCGCGCATGGCCTCGATGGCGTAGGCGGGCAGGGCGGGCGACAGGTCGCCGAGCTTCACGCCCGGCTTGTACGAAGGCTCCACCGCGCCCAGCGTGGTGGACGGTGTCTGTGCCACGAAGTCGCCCACCAGCTGGCCGGGGGCTTCGTAGGTGCCGCCGCCGAGCGCGTAGGCGCGCGCCTCCAGCTGGCGCTGCAGCACGATGCCGGCGAGCGGGTGTGTCTGGCCCTGTGCGGTCATGGCCTCGGCCTGTGTGGCGTAGCGCGTGCCGTCGGTGTCGCCGAAGGCGGCGGTCCACAGCGGCGTGTCTTGCGGGAAGGTCTGCGGAAAATCGCCCACGTCGA
Organism: Hydrogenophaga sp.; assembly: GCF_018780075.1. GTDB lineage: Bacteria > Pseudomonadota > Gammaproteobacteria > Burkholderiales > Burkholderiaceae_C > Hydrogenophaga. Next base: position 71,103 of record NZ_JADMKB010000114.1, on the reverse strand, counting down.
TGCCGACCACCATGCCGGCGTTGGCGTTGCGCTCGTTGCGCGAGTACTGGCTCATGCCGTTGGTGACCACGCGGCCGGGCTCGCAGGTGGCGGCCACCACGGTGCCGCCCGGGCACATGCAGAAGCTGTAGACCGCGCGGCCGTTCTTCGCGTGGTGCACCAGCTTGTAGTCGGCCGCGCCCAGCAGCGGGTGGCCGGCGTGGCGGCCCCAGCGCGCGCGGTCGATCACGCTCTGCGGGTGCTCGATGCGAAAGCCCACCGAAAACGGTTTGGCTTCGAGGAACACGCCCGCATCAAACAAGAGGGCAAAGGTGTCGCGCGAGCTGTGGCCGAGCGCGAGCACGGCGCGTTGCGCGGGCAGCTCGGTGGTGGCGCCGCTGTCCAGGTGCAACACGCGCAGGCCGGTGAGCTGCTGCTGACCCTCGCCCGCGGGCGCGAGCGTGAGGCCCACCACCTGCTGCTGGAAGCGGATCTCGCCGCCCAGCGCGATGATCTTCTCGCGCATGGCCTCGACCACCTTGACCAGCTTGAAGGTGCCGATGTGCGGGTGCGCCTGGTACAGGATCTCGGGCGGCGCGCCCGCGTCCACGAACTCGCTCATCACCTTGCGGCCGAGGAAGCGCGGGTCCTTGATCTGGCTGTAGAGCTTGCCGTCGGAAAACAGGCCGGCGCCGCCCTCGCCGTATTGCACGTTGCTCTGCGGGTTCAGCAGCTTCTTGCGCCAAAGGCCCCAGGTGTCCTTGGTGCGTTCGCGCACCGGTTTGCCACGCTCCAGCACGATGGGTTTCAGACCCATCTGCGCCAGCGCCAGCGCGGTGAACAGGCCGCAGGGCCCGAGGCCGATCACCACCGGGCGCTGTGCCTCGCTCGCCGGCCAGCCGGCCGGCGCGTGGCCCGGCGCGCGCCAGGCCATGTCGGGCGTGGGCTGGATGTGCGGGTGTTTGTCGTGCTGCGCCAGCAGGCCGGGCTCCAGCGCCGGGTCGGCCAGCGTCACATCGACGATGTACACCGCCAGCAGGTCGGCCTTGCGCGCGTCGAAGCTGCGCTTGAAGACGTGCAGGTGGGCGATGCCCTCGGGCGCGATGCCCAGCGCCTGCGCGGCGAGGCGGGTGAGCGCGTCCACCGGGTGTGGCGGCGGTGTGCGGTCCGCGTCGGTTTCGGTGGGGGCGTCGGACGCGCGGCGGTGTTCGGCCGGGACGTCGGCCAGCGGGAGCTTGAGTTCGGAGAGTCGGATCATGGTCAGAGGGCTTGTGTTTATCAAGCAGGGGGTGCCTATTGTCGTCAAAGCCGCGGGCCGGCTGGTGGTGCGCGGTGTCTTGGGTGGGTGGGTTCAAATAAACCCGGGTAAAATAATAAAACCCGTGTAGAATTGACCACATGAACCCCATCACTGTGTGCACCTGCACCGCTTTTCTTGGCCACCATCGCGTTGCCCACGGCCCCTACGCCGAGGTGGACACGGCGCTGCGCGCGCTGGACCTGAGCGTGGGCGGCCTGCTGGTGTTCGACGACACCAGCGGCGCCCTCGTGGACCACCCCTGGCCGCCGGGTCACGCGCCGGCCCAGCCCGCCGAGTCGCCGGCCGACGCGCCTCCAGAGGCCGCGGCGCCCGGCGTGGGCCGTCCGCGCCTGGGCGTGGTGGCGCGCGAGGTCACGCTGCTGCCGCGCCATTGGGAGTGGCTCGCGCAACAGCGCGGTGGCGCCTCCGCGGCGCTGCGCCGGCTGGTGGAAGAGGCCCGGCGCAGCCAGGGCGACCAGGACGCGCAACGCCTGGCCAAGGAGCGCGTCTACCGCTTCATGAGCGCCATCGGCGGCGGTCTGCCCGGCTTCGAGGAGGCCTCGCGGGCATTGTTCGCACAGGACGGCGCGGCCTTCGCCCACCGCACGGCGCACTGGCCTGCCGACGTCAGGGACCACCTCGCCTGGCTGGCGCGCGACGCCTTCGCCACCGCACCGATCGTGGCCACCCGCACCGCCTGAGCGCTGCCCTTCCACCCATTCCCTTTTTTCAGCTTCCGACCATGCCACCCCAACCTTCCGGACCACCCCAAGCCCTCTGGCGCATCTACCTGATGTTTCTCGCCCCCATGGTGCTGTCCAACTTTTTGCAAAGCTTCTCGGGCACGCTCAACGGCATCTTCATCGGCCAGATGCTCGGCACCCACGCGCTGGCGGCGGTGTCGGGCATGTTCCCGGTGTTCTTTTTCTTCATCTCGCTGGTGATCGGCCTGGGCGCGGGCGCTTCGGTGCTGATCGGCCAGGCCTGGGGCGCGCGCGAACCCGAGAAGGTCAAGGCCATCGCGGGCTCGGCGCTGGCGCTGGGCGCCTTGATCGGCATCGTTGCCGCACTGCTGGGCAGCGTGTTCGCCCGCGAGGGGCTGCAAGCGCTGGGCACACCGGCCGACGTGCTCGACGACGCCACCGCCTACGCGCGGATGATGATGTTGCTGATGCCGCTGCTGCTGCTGGTCATCCTCTACACGCAACTGCTGCGCGGCGTGAGCGACACCGTGACGCCGCTGCTGGCCTTGCTGCTGTCCACCGGCCTGGGCCTGCTGCTGACGCCTTCGCTCATCAAAGGCTGGCTGGGGCTGCCGCCCATGGGCATCCAGAGCGCGGCGCTGGCGGGCTTTGTGTCGCAGGCGGCGTCGCTGTGTTTCCTGGTGTGGCGCCTGCGGCGCAAGGCCAGTGTGCTCGCGCCGGACCGGGCGCTGCTCAAGTCGCTTCGGCTGGACGGCGCGATCCTGGCCCAGGTGATGCGCATCGGCCTGCCCACCGGCCTGCAGATGGTGGTGATTTCGATCTCGGAGCTGGTGATCCTGTCGCTGGTCAACGGCCACGGCTCGCAGGCCACGGCGGCCTACGGCGCGGTCACGCAGATCGTCAACTACGTGCAGTTCCCCGCGCTCTCCATCGCCATCACCGCCTCCATCCTCGGCGCGCAGGCCATCGGCGCGGGCCGGGTGGAGCGCCTGGGCGCGATCCTGCGCACAGGGCTGTGGATGAACGTGTGCGTGACTGGCTCGCTGGTGCTGCTGGGCTACGCGCTGTCGCACGGGATGCTGGGCCTGTTCCTCACGCAGCCCGAGGTGCTGGCCCAGGCCGAGCACCTGCTACACATCATGTTGTGGAGCATGTTGTTGTTCGGCTTCCAGTCGGTGGTGGGCGGCATCATGCGCGCCAGCGGCGTGGTGCTGGTGCCGGTGGCAATCTCCGTCGCCTGCATCCTGGTGGTGCAGCTGCCGGTGGCCTACGGGCTGAACCAGCGCTTCGGGCTGGAGGGCGTGTGGATGGCCTTCCCGGTCACCTACGCGGCCATGCTGGCGCTGCAGACCGGCTACCACCAGCTGGTGTGGCGCTTCAAAAAGATCGAGCGCCTGGTGTGAGGGCAGCGACCTGCGCAGCGGCGGAGCGTGGGGGAAACGGGCCAGTCGCCGGGCCGCCCCCAAGGCAGGCCCAGCCCCCTCGGGGGGCAGCGACCCGCGCAGCGGCGGAGCGTGGGGGCTTTTCCATTGGATAATCGCCATGTGAAGCGCGCCAGGCCGTCGCTGGCACGAGACCCGAAAGGGTGTGCTGGAGGAACGTCCGGACTGCACAGGACAGCGCAGGAGGTAACACCTCTCCACCGACAAGCTCGATGAGTTCGCTCAAAGGGCCCTAAGGTGAGGATCAGAGCAACAGAGACGAGCCGATTCAGTTCGGGTGAAACGGGCAATCTCTGCGCGCAGCAATACCAAATAGGCCAGCGTTGATGTGGTTCCGCGGAGCTGGCGGGTAGGTAGCACCGAGCCGGGTGGGTGACCCCCGGCCCAGAGGAATGACGGTCACGTTCAGGGCCCCCGCAAGGGGGTTCGGAACGCACAAAATCCGGCGTATCGGCGCGCTTCACACTTATTCTTTGTCGCCATCCGGCCCGACTGGGGCGCCCTGCGGGACGTGCGCCATGGCGGTCAGTCCTGCCAGATCCAGGATCTGGATGCGCCCACGGCGGTAGTCCACCAGGCCCATGTCTTTCAGGTTTTTCGCCGCCTGCGTGATGCCCGCCCGGCGCACCCCCAGCATGTCGGCGAGGTGAATGTGCGTGAGCTGCAGTTCGGCCTGGTGCGTTCGCGCCTGGCTGAGCAGGATCCAGCGGGCCAGCCGCGCCTGGATGTCCTGCACCTGGGCCGACGCGGCCAGTTCGGCCACCTCCTGTGAAATCCCCCAGAGGTAACCCGCAAACGTCCGCAGCATGCTCAGGCGCCGGTCCGACAGGCGTTGCAGCGCAGCGCCGTCGGCGCGAAAGGCCGGGCCGCTGCTTTGAACCTGCAAGGTGAAATGGCCAGCACCCAGACCCAGCGCAAATTGCAGACCCACCGCGCCCTCCCAGCCCGCGAGCCCGACCGCCAGTCCCACGCCACCGCCATTGCGCATCACCAGCGCCACGCTGGCGCCGCTCAACAGGAAGTAGACGTGGCCGCTGGTCGTACCGGGAGCTGAAAGGATGTCACCTGCCTTGAGCGCCACCGGCTCACATCGACGCAGGAGCAGGCCCTGATCGGCGGGTGGCAGTTGCGCCACCAGGCCGTTGTGCAACAAGTTCAATCCAGCGCCCGTTCATGGTTGAAAGACCACATTTCGACGAGAGCCGTCGGGCCATGTCTCTGTGGCGGACCGGCGCCCGCTGCGCTGCAGTGTACGTGGCCCGCGCCGTTGTCACCGGGGGCTGTCGGCCTGGTCTGTCGCTCACCGCACGGGCTCGCGGACCGCGGCCAGGCGCCTTTTGTACGGTACCGAACAGTGTCCGGGTGCTTTGCGCCTACACTGGCCCACCGACGGCATCCCCGCTTCGGCAACCCCCCTCTTTCTTCTGAACGCCCCCTGGGCGGGAGCACCGAACTTGACCGTCGAACACCCGACCAACCGGGTTCTGGCCGCGCTGGCCCATGGGGATCGCGAGCATTGGCGGCCGCACCTGGAGCGGGTCGACCTGCTTCCGGGGCACACGCTGCTGGCGCCCCGCACACCGATCGACTTCATGGTCTTTCCCGAGGGCGCCCTCGTGGGCCTGTGGCATGCGGGCGGGTCGGACGGCACGGAGGCGCCGGTGGCCCTGGTCGGCGACGATGGGGTGGTGGGCATCGCCCCGCTGCTGGGTGCCGCCGACCAGCGCATGCGAGCGGAGGTGTTGCACCCGGGCGCCGCGTGGCGTTTGCCGGTGGCGCTGCTGAGCACCCATCCTTCGCCGGGCAAAGGCCTGTTGCCGGTGGTGTTGCGCTACCTGCAGGCGCTGAATGCGCAAATGGCCCAGGCCGCCCTCTGCCGGCTTCAGCACACCCCTCACCAGCGCATGGGGCGCTGGCTGCAGGACGCTTTCGAGCGCATGCCCGACACCACCTTGCACATCGAACCCGAGGCCCTGAGCGCCTGGCTGGGGGCGGCGCCCAAGGCCGTGGCACAGGCCACCGAGCAATGGATCGCCGCGGGGGCGATTTCACGCGGCGAGCGCGGCATCACCCTGCGGGACCGCGAGCAGCTGGCCCGGCGCTCGTGCGGTTGCCACCAGCAGGTCAGGGAATAGAACCGCCCTCGGTTGCCTCCCCACCGGTTCCGTTTCCATGCGGCCGGAGCGCCACCTCGACGCGTGAAGCGGTGCGGCCCAGGGCCCCGCCGGGCCGGCTGTGCCGGACGGCCCGTGCCGCCCCTGGGGGAGACGCGAAGCGGCGCGGGGGTGTCACTTCACGTGTCCGGTGTGTCGGTGTCCTTGAACCCCTGATCCAGCTGGGCGCGGGCGGCAGCGGCCAGGGCCTGGTACTTCGCTCGAAACGCGTCCAGGTTGTCTTCTTCCAGTTCTTCCAGGTCCAGCAGGGCGTTGTGCGCGCCTTTGGTGGCGCGGATGAGCTCGTCCAGCTTCACCTGGATCGCCTCGGTGTCGCGGTTCTGTGTGTTCTGGATCAGGAACACCATCAGGAAGGTGACGATGGTGGTGCCGGTGTTGATGACGAGCTGCCAGGTGTCGCTGAAGCCGAACAGTGGCCCGGTGACCAGCCACACGGCGATCACCGCGACGGCCAACGTGAACACTCGCGGCCGTCCGCAGAAATGCGAGGCGGCCTTGGCGAAGCGCGAGTACCAGCTGGTGTTTTGCATGGGGGTCGTCGTTGAACGGTTTGACTCAGGGTCTGGGCATGTGACCCGTGCGCAGCGCGTGTGACCAGTCGGGTCGACCCCGCTGATCGCCCAGCGAGGCCATGGATTCAAAGTCGTAGGCCACGCTGATCAGATCGCAGGTCCAGTGGCCATTCCTTTCTTCCACCACCGCGTAGCGCGCATCGGGGCTGCCGGTTTCGATGCGGTGGTAACTTGAGTGCGGGTAGGGGTGGTCGTCGTCGTAGGCGGGCTGGCCCACGCTGCCGGGGTTGACGATCAGCAGGCCGGTGGCGGTGCGCACCGACCGTGGGACGTGCGAATGCCCGCAGGCCAGCAGGCGGATGTGGGGCGGAATGCGCCCATCCAGTCGCTCGTCGATTTCAGCCACCGTGGCCAGCCGCGCGGCTTCGCCCACCGGCGTCTCCAGCAGGTACTCGATGTCGCTGCGCGGGCTGCCGTGGCACAGGGCCACGTCGCGGCCCAGCCGCTCGGGCCACATCTCGCCGCGGTGCAGACGCGGGTCGCAGGGGTCCGGGTGGCTGGCCAGCCAGCGCTTGTCGGCGTCGGTCAGCTGGCCGCTGGTGTAGGCGTCAGACGCGATCTGTTGCGGCAGGGGCAGGCGAAGGACCTGCCGTTCGTGGTTGCCCGCAACGTGCAGCCAGGGCAGGGCGCTCAGGCGCTGGGCGGTTTCCCGTGGCAACAGGGGGCCGCTGACGGTGTCGCCCAGGTTGACCACCTGGTCCACCTGTCGGCCCACCATGTCTTCCATGACGGCCTCCAGGGCCGCCAGATTGCCGTGGATGTCCGAGACGAACGCAAGGCGCATGGTCTGGGCTTTCAGCGACCACCGTCCACCAGCCAGCGCACGAAGTGATCGGCCTCTTCGGCGCTCAGCCGCTCGTGGGCGGGCACGCCACCGAACAGGTGGTGTTCACGCAAGCGCTCCGACAACCTCGCTGTCTCGGCGTCGTTGCCCTTGGCTGACGCCATTCGCGCGGCCAGGTCGGCGATGGTCGGGGCTTTGCCGCGCGGCGGCGTGCCGTGGCAGTTCAGGCAGCCTTTGTCGAGGGCCAGGTTCATGCTGGCCCGGGCGGCCAGAGGAAGGGCGCCGGCGGCCAGCACCAGCGCCAGGGAAACGGCACGGACACGGTGCGTCATGCGTTGAACCCCCCCAGGCTCTGGATGCGCTCGACGTGCGCCTGCATCGAGCGTTTGGCCACCGGCCAGAGCCGCTCGGGCACGTCGTCGTAGGCCAGTTTCACCCAGTCGTCCACCGTGCCCTCGGGCCGCGCCTGCATGGCGCGCGCCACCTTGGCCTCGCGTGCCAGGCGGTGGGCCTTCAGGTGGGCGATGGCCGCACGGGCGCCGCCGTGCTCCGGGGCGCTCGGGTTGTCGGGCGTTTGCGCCAGGTCGCCGAGCACGTAACCGTGGGCCGGCAGGATGAAGTCCACGCCGTGCTGCGCGCACAGGCGGTCGAGCTTGTCGAGCGAATCGAGGTAGTCGCCCATGTGGCCGTCGGGCGGATCGATCACCGTGGTGCTGCCGTTGAGGATGTGGTCGCCGCTGAACAGCAGGCCGTCTTCTTCCAGCAGCAGGCACAGGTGGTTGGCGGCGTGACCCGGCGTGTGCACCACCTGCAGCGTGTGGTTGCTGAGCCGGTCCCCGTCGGCCCCGACCAGCACCAGCCGTTCGCCGTCGGCCAGCGAACGCTCGGGCGTGAAGCGGCTGTTTTCGCGCGACGTGGGGGCGCTGGGCAGGCCCAGGATGGGCGGCTTTCCCAGGTCGGCGGCGACGCACAGCGCCTGCAGCCGCACCGCGCCGGGCGAATGGTCGGGGTGCGAGTGGGTGCAGACGATGGCACGGATGTCGCCGCCCGCCGCGCGCCACAGGCGCTCGATGTGGCCGGCATCGTCCGGTCCTGGGTCGATCACGGTGTGGCCGGTGGAGGGATCTCCGACGACGTAGCTGTTGGTGCCGGGGCCGGTCATGAAACCGGGGTTGGGCGCCGTAAGGCGTTGCACGTTCTTCAGCAGCGGCACCGGGCGCTCGGTCTGCCAGGCCAGCTCGTGAACGATCTGGCCGCCCGGGCAGACCATCGCCAGTTCGCCAAAGGGTTGTTCGTGCTCCATGTGGCGCGACTCGTGGCCGTTCATCAGGCCGGCGCGCGGGCAGCTGGTGAACAGCGGTTCGTCGTTGACCGCACAGGCTTCGAGAACGGCCTGAACCGAGGGGTAGGCCTGCAGCCGCTCCAGCGTGCGGATGGTCGGGAAGATGATGAAGAACTGGCCGGCGGCGTGGCGGGCCAGCGCGTCGGCCGGGCGCACCCAGACCGGCTCGAACTGTTCGGATTCGTCGGCCACCGGCTCCTGGCCCTCGGGCATGCGCGCCACCAGAAAGGGCACGTCGAAGCGGCGCGGCAGGTCGCGGTCGGTGATCCAGTGCGCGAGCACGAAGACCTCCGCGCCGGACAGTGTCAGGTCCTGAGAGGCGCATTGCTCGGCGAACGGCGCCTTGCGGTCGAGACGGGCGATGTCAGCGGTGCCCAGGTGCGAGCCGTCGGCGCGCCGTGCGAGCAGGATGCCCAGCTCTTCGAAACTTTCACGGATGGCAGCAATCGCCTGGGTGAGGTGCAGGTCGCTCTGCGTCGCGCGGCGCGTGGACTGGCCGTGCGCTTGTGCGTCGGCAGCGTCAATGCCGCCGCCGGGGAACACGTAGGCGCCGGGCGCGAAGCTCGCCGTCATGGAGCGGCGCGTCATGAGCACTTCGACGCCGTCGGCGCCGTCGCGCAGCAGCAGCACGGTGGCGGCGGGGCGCACGGCAGCGGGCGTGCGGGCGGGGTGGAGCAGTTGGGTGGGGCGGACCATCCGGCCATTGTGCGACAGCCTAAGCATCCCGGCTGTCGCCTTCACGGGGCCGGATCAGGTTGCTGAGGTCGGCGCCAGTGCGGTCATCTCAGTCGACAAACCTTGCCAGGCGATGTCGAAGCCCGGGGTGCGGCGCGCCGGCGGCAGCGGTGGCGTGCGCAGCGCCCAGTGGGTGCCGGCGGTCACGCTGTCGATCACCGGCACGGGCACATCGCCCTGGATGGCGGCGGCCATGCCGGCCAGACCCGCGCCACCCAGGATCACGGCCTGCACGCCGAGCTGGTGGGCGGCGTCGCGGCAGGCCTGGGCCAGCAGGCGGTGGGCGGCGGCCGGGTCGGCGGCGAGCTGGGCGCCGGTGGGCACCACGGTGTGGATGCCGGCGAGCTGCTGGGCCTGGCCGAGCGCCTGCGCCAGGCGCTGCAGCATCGGGCCCCAGCGCTCGCCACCGGTGACGATGGCGTAGCGGCCGTGGCGCGCGGCCTCGATGAAGGCGGCCTCGGCCAGGCCGGTGACCGGCGCCGGGCTGGACTCGCGCAGCGCCATCAGGCCCGGGTCGCCGAAGCAGCCGATCAGCACCGCGTCGGGCGCCGGTTCGGGGCTGGCCAGCGCGGCGGCCCAGGCGTCGAGCGCGGCGTGGCCGGCCACGGCGTAGCTCGCCTCGTCGGCAATGTAGGGCGCGCCGAAGCGCGCGGTCACGGTGCGCACCTGCACATGCAGGCCGGCAGCGGCCTGCACATGGGTCTGCAGCAGCGCGCTCACTCGCTCCGAGGTGTTGGGGTTGATGACGAGCAAGTTGCGCATGCCGGGCATTCAGGCAGCAAACAGTTGCAGCAGATTGGGCGCCGCGTCGGGCGATGGCGAAAAGCTCAGCTGCGACTCCAGCCGCTCCAGGTGCTCGCGCATCAGGCGCGCCGCTTCGCGCGCATCGCGCAGCTTGAGCGCGGCGAGCAGGGCGCGGTGTTCCTGGCAGCCGCAGGCGGTGGCGTCGTCGCGCGCCTGGCTGTGCGGCGCGCTGTAGGTCATGAGGATCAGCGAGGTGCGCGAGACCAGCTCGCGCAGGATGCGACCCAGCGTGGCGTGGCCGGCGTGGTCGGCGATGTGCAGGTGGAAGTCGCCGGAGAGGCGGATCGCCCGGCGCATGTCGCCCGCGGCGCGCGCGGCCTCTTCGTCGCGGATGCAGCGGGTGAGGGTCTGGAGGTGGGCGGGGGTGGCCACCGCCACGAAACGCTCGACCAGGGTCGGCTCGATCAGGCGCCGCACCTCGAACACCTCGCGCGCCTCCTGCTCGGTGGGCTGGGCGATGGACGCGCCGCGGTTGGGCGTGAGCGTGACCACCTGCTCGTTGGCCAGCCGCACCAGCACCGGCCGGATGCGCGTGCGCGAGACACCGAAGGCCTCGGCCAGCCGGTCTTCGACCAGCTTGGTGCCGGGTGGGAGCTGGTGGTCGAGGATGGCCGAGACCATGCGCTCGTAGATGTCGTTGTCCGTCAGCGACGCCGGGCCTTCTGCTGCGGTCGGTCGACGGGTTTTTGGGCTGGTCATGTCGGTGGCTTTTCCGGCGCCAAGCTCAGCACACACCGTGGAACGGGCTCTGCCCGGCCACTGGTGTGGTCCCCCCTCGCAGGGGGGAAGTCGCGAAGCGGCGCAGGGGGGTCATGCTGTTCGGCCTTTTTTCTGTCGGCCCAGCAGCATGGCCAGGCCCACGGTGATGCCGATGACGGCGAAGGACACCACGGTGGTCACCGTGCCCAGCGCGTAAATGGCCGGTGTGGTGACGGTGGAGGTGAGGCCCTGCAGCTCCAGCGGCAGCGTGTTGACGTCGCCGATGGCCTGCGAGGTGCGGGCGATCTCGTCCCAGCTGAGCGTGAAGCCGAACATGCCGATGCCCACCACCGAGGGGCCGATCAGCGGCAGCACCACGTGGCGGAAGGTCTGCCAGGGCGTGGCGCCGAGGTCGCGCGCGGCTTCTTCGTAGGCCGGGTTGAAGCGGTTGAACACGGCGAACATGATCAGCAGGCCAAACGGCAGGGTCCAGGTGAGGTGGGCGCCGAGCGCCGAGGTGAACAGGCCGAGTGCGGTGCCGTATTCCTCCAGCGTGCTGGTGGCGCCCACCGCTTCGAGCAGCCACTTGAGACCGCCGTCGAGCAGGCGGAACTGCAGGCCGATGCCCAGCGACACGATGATGGACGGCATGATCAGGCTGGCCACGGTCACGTAGAACAGCGCATTGCCACCGCCGAGCTTTTTGCGGAACGCCAGGCCGGCCAGCACCGACAGCAGCACGGTCAGCAGCATCACCACGCCGCCGAGCATGAGCGAGCGCAGGAAGGCCGCGCCGATGTCCACCGTGCCCAGGCCTTCGGCGAGCTGGCGGAACCAGTGCAGCGACAGACCCCGCAGCGGGAAGGTGAGGCCGCCCTCTGGGCCCTGGAACGAGAGCACGAAGATGACGAACATCGGGCCGTACATGAACAGCACGAAGAGCGCGAAGACGAAAGCCAGCGGCCAGAAGCCCGCGGCGCGCGATTCGGTGGCGTGGGTCATGGTCAGAGTTCCTTCCGGATGTCCACGAGCCGCGTGAGGCCCCAGATGATCATGAGCACCACCGCGAGCAGGATCACGGCGTTGGCGGCTGCGAGCGGGAACTGCAGGTAGCTGGTCTGTACCTGGATGATCTTGCCGACCGAAGCGATCTGTTGTCCGCCCATGACGCCGATGGTGACGAAGTCGCCCATGACGATGGTGATGACGAAGATCGAGCCGATGATGATGCCGGTCTTGCACAGCGGCACGACCACGTTCCACAGCGTCTGCCAGCCGCTGGCGCCGGCGTCGTTGGCGGCTTCGAGCAGGCTGCGGTCGATGCGCATCATGCTGTTGAAGATGGGCACGATCATGAACATGGTGTAGAGGTGCACGAAGGCCAGAACGACCGAAAAGTCGGAGAACAGCAGCCACTCGATGGGAGTCTCAATCAACCCCATGCCCTGCAGCGACTGGTTCACCAGACCGTTGCGCCCCAGCAGCGGCACCCACGAGATCATGCGGATCACGTTCGAGGTCCAGAACGGCACGGTGCACAGGATGAACAGCGCCGTCTGCATGCCCGAAGACCGCACATGAAACGCGAGGAAATACGCCACCGCAAAACCCAGCACCAGGGTGATGCCCCAGACCAGCAGGCTGAACTTCAGCGTGGACAAATAGGTGGAGAGCGAGACACAGAAATCACCGTGTTCGGTGAGCGTCGAGCAGCCCTCAAAAATGGCGGCGTAGTTGCGCAGCGTGAACGCCGGCAGCAGCTCGTACTCGTTGAAATCCCAGAAACTGACCATCACGATCAGCCCCAGCGGAATCAGGAAGAACAGCACAAACACCAACGTGAACGGCGCCGCCTGCCACCAGGCGTGCAGCGTGCGGTTCGGGCTGTCGGCGACAGGTCCGGCGGTGGCGGTGGATGTGCTGCTCATGGGAAAGATCAATCAAATGAAAGCGGAGGAGGGCGGGATGAGCCCTCGCGGCGAGCGCAGCGAAGCCCCCTCCAGGCCACCGCGGAACCGGCTTTGCCGGGCCGCCAGTGGCGCCCCCCTCCGGGGGGTGACGCCGCAGGCGGCGCGGGGGGGCCGCCTTCAGGCGGCTACGAATTCATTCCACTTCCTGACCATGTACTCGTTCTCATCCATCACCGCGTTCCAGCAGGCGATGCCGCCCATGCGCGCTTCATAGCTTCCGCCGTCGCGCACCGCGCCGGCCTTGGCCAGCACATCGCCGTTCGGGCTCTTGATGTCTTGCGCGGCGGGTTTGCCTTCCATCCAGTAGGCCCATTCGTAGGCGTCCATCTTGGCCTTGGCGGTGTCCAGCACGGCGCTGTAGTAGCCCTGGCGGTTGAGGTAGGCGCCGGCCCAGCCGTCGAGGAACCAGTTGATGAACTCGTAGGCGCCGTCGAGCTTCTTGCCCGAGAGCGTGGCGGGCAGGCCGAAGCCGGCGGCCCAGGCGCGGTAGCCTTCCTTGAGCGGCTGGAAGTTGCAGGCGATGCCCTTGGTGCGCACGGCGGTCACGGCCGGGCTCCACATGGACTGGATCACCACCTCGCCCGAGGCCATCAGGTTCACCGACTCGTTGAAGTCCTTCCACAATGCGCGGAACTGGCCGGCCTTCTTGGCTTCGATCAGGGTCTTGATCGTGAGATCAATTTCCTTCTTGGTCATGTTGCCCTTGTCGGGGTACTTGTGGATGCCCATGGCTTCCACCACCATGGCGGCGTCCATGATGCCGATGGACGGGATGTTCAGGATCGCGGCCTTGCCCTTGAACTCGGGGTTCAGCAACTCAGCCCACGAAGAGATCGGGCGCTTGATCAGGTCGGGGCGGATGCCCAGCGTGTCGGCGTTGTAGACCGTGGGGATCAGGCTCATGAACTGGGTCGGGCTCTTGGCGAAGACCTTGCTCTTTTCGCCTTCGAGGTAGATCACCTTCTTGGGTGCGGTGCCCTGGTCGCCGACCGCCTTGCCGGCCACGGTGCCGGTGGTGAACAGCGGGGTGATCTTGTCGGCGTTCTTGATCTTCTTGACGTCGATGCCCTTGAGGTTGCCGGTGGGCACGATCTTCTTGAGCGAGAAGTACTCGGTGTCGATCAGGTCGAAGCTGTTGGGGGCGGTCACCGCGCGCTTGGTCACGTCGTCGGTGGTCACGGCCACGTACTGGATCTTGATGCCGGTGTCTTTTTCGAACTTGTCACCGATGGCCTTGTCCTGGTTCACCGCGGTGCCGAGGTAACGCAGGGTGATCTTCTCCTGGCCGATGGCCGGCGAGATGCCGCTGGCCAGGATGCCGGCCATGCCGGCGGTGCCCTGCAGCAGGCTGCGGCGCGAGAGGCCAGCTGTGTCGGCGGGGGTGTCTTTGATCGAATCTGACATGGGTCGAGCTCCAGTGAGGAAGGTTTCGGGGAGGGAACGGGCAAAGAAAAACGGGATGCGATGTCAGGCGGCGGCGGGGACGTCGAGCACGGGCGGGAACGCGTGCGCCTGCCAGGGCGCCCAGCTCAGGCTCACCGCATCGCCAGGGGCGTAGGGCTGCTGCACGAAGGTGGCCTCGGGCAGCATCACGGACACGCTGTTGTCGTCCGTGCTGTCGCCCGCGATCAGCTTCAGGCCCAGCAGCACATAGGTGCCCTGGTACTCGACGTCGCTCACTGTGGCGGGCCAGCCGCTCGCGCCGGTGTGGGCGGGGGCGAGCTGGATGTGGTCGTTGCGCACGGCCACCTTGCCCTGCGTGGTGGCGAGCACGTTGTGGCCGCCCATGAAACGCGCGACGAATTCGCTGGCCGGCCGGTTGTAGACATCGCGCGGCGCGCCCACCTGCTCGATGCGGCCGTGGTTCATCACCACCATGGTGTCGGCCAGGGCCATCGCCTCTTCCTGCGAGTGCGTGACGTGGATGAAGGTCAGGCCGAGTTCGCGTTGCCAGTGGCGCAGCTCGGCGCGCATCTGGATGCGCAGGAAGGGGTCGAGCGCGGACAGCGGCTCGTCCAGCAGCAGCACGCGCGGCTGGGTGATGAGCGCGCGGGCGAGCGCCACACGCTGCTGCTGGCCGCCCGAGAGTTCGCCCGGCTTGCGCTGCGCCAGGTGGCCCATGGCCACGCGCTCCAGCAGGTCCTGCGCCTGGCGCTGGCGGGTGGCCTTGTCCACGCCTTTCATCTTCAGGCTGAAGGCCACGTTGTCCAGCGCGGTGAGGTGCGGGAACAGCGCGAAGCTCTGGAACATCATGGCCGTGCCGCGATCGGCCGCGGGCAGGGCGGTGATGTTGCGGTTCTCCAGCAGGATGTCGCCGCTGGTGGTGCTCTCGTGGCCGGCGATCATGCGCAGCGTGGTGCTCTTGCCGCAGCCCGACGGACCGAGCAGGCAGCAGTAGCTGCCGCTGGCGATGCGCAGGTTGATGCTGTCCACTGCCACGCTGCCCTGGGCGTAGCGTTTGGTCAGCGCGATGAGTTCGATGGCGGCGGGCGTGGGGGTGGGGTCGTCCATGCCTCCAGCTCTGCATCAACCGTGCCAGCCGTTTTGTATGCAAAGTGCACCGGATTGCATACAAAGTGGCACAAGTTTTGTGCGCAAAGTGGTTTGAGCAAAGGGTGCAGGGCGGTTGCGGTGCGTGCGCACCGGTGTGAAGCGCACCACGCGGCGGCGCTGCGTGTTGCCGGTGCGCACCGCTCTGGACGGATAATCCAGCGATGCACATCCGGTTCACCAAAATGCAGGGCGCGGGCAACGATTTTGTCGTGCTCGACGAGACGCGCGGACGCCTGGGCCTGACCCATGCGCAGTACCGCTGGCTGGCCGATCGCCACTTCGGTGTCGGCGCCGACCAGATCCTGAGCGTGCGGCCTTCGCCCGGCCCGGGGCTCGACTTTGAATACGTGATCCACAACGCCGACGGTGGCGAGGTCGAACACTGTGGCAACGGTGCGCGCTGTTTCGTGCGCTACGTGCGCGACAAGGGCCTGACCACCGCCAACCCGGTGCGGGTGAAGGTGAAGCAGGGCGAGATCAGTCTGGCGCTGAACGACGACG
This sequence comes from Hydrogenophaga sp., assembly GCF_018780075.1. Classification (GTDB taxonomy): domain Bacteria; phylum Pseudomonadota; class Gammaproteobacteria; order Burkholderiales; family Burkholderiaceae_C; genus Hydrogenophaga. The sequence continues at coordinate 55,544 of NZ_JADMKB010000114.1, read as the reverse complement.
GTCGCGTGACCGTGGACATGGGCGCACCCGTGTTCGCGCTGGACCGTGTGCCGTTCGACGCGGCGGGCCTGATGCCAACCACCATGGGCAACTTCGAGCGCTGGCAGCTGGCCTTGCCGGATGGTGGCGAGGCGCTGGTTTCGGTGCTGTCAATGGGCAACCCGCACGCGGTGCAGCTGGTGGACGACGTGGACACCGCCCCCGTCTTGAGCCAGGGCCCGCAGATCGAATGGCACCCGCGCTTCCCGGCGCGCGTGAACGCCGGCTTCCTGCAGATCGTGAACCGCGGCCAGGTGCGCCTGCGCGTGTACGAGCGCGGCGCCGGCGAAACGCTGGCCTGCGGCACCGGCGCCTGCGCGGCCGTCGTGGCCGGCATCCGCCTGGGCCTGCTGGACTCGACGGTCGATGTGCACACCCGCGGCGGCGTGCTCACCATTCAATGGCAGGACACCCCCGCGCACGACGCGCCGGTGTTCATGACCGGCCCCGCCACCACCGTCTTCGAGGGCGAGATCGAGGTGCCCGAGCTGGCCTAAGAGGCTGTGAGTCTTTCGTTCACGCCCGAAAAACGCTCAGCCTCTGGTCCCCCTCCTATATGCTCCCCAGACCATGACCGATCCCTTCATCCCCCCCATCACCGAAGACGACATCGCCAACTACTTGGCCAACACGCCGGACTTCTTTGACCGGCACGCCAGTGTGCTGGCGGCGGTCCAGCTCAGCAGCCCGCACGGTCAACGCGCCGTGAGCCTTCAGGAACGGCAGGCCGAGTTGCTGCGCGACAAGATCAAGGGGCTGGAGCTCAAGGCGGCCGACATGATCCGCCACGGCCAGGACAACTCCGCCATCGCCGACCGCCTGCAGCGCTGGACCCGCGAACTGTTGCGGACCCGCGAAGCCCGTGATCTGCCAGAGGTCGCCGCCCGGGAAATTGCCACCCAGCTGCTGGTGCCGCAGGTGGCGATCAAGGTCTGGGACGTGGCGCCCGCGTTCATGACCCTCGCCTGTGCCCATGGGGCCAGCGAAGACGTGAAGGCGTTTTCCAGCTCGCTCAGCCGCCCCTACTGCGGCAGCAACCCGGGGCTGGAGGCCGCCGGCTGGCTGGACGATCCCAAGGCGGTGGCCTCGATGGCGTTGATCCCGCTGCGGGTCGCGGACGGGCAACCGGCCTTTGGCCTGCTGGTGCTGGGCTCGCCCGACGCCCAGCGCTTCGCCGCCGACATGGGCACCGACTTCCTGGAGCGCATGGGTGAACTCACCAGCGCGGCGCTCTCGCGCCTGCGCCCATGACCGCGGATGACCGCCATGGGCGGCTCACCCCCTGAAACGCCACAGGACGCCAACGACGCCGCCCTGATCCAGGCCTACCTCACCCACGTGCGGGTGGAGAAGCGCCTCGCCACGCGCACGGTCGAGCTCTACACCCTGGACCTGCAGCGCCTCTCGCAACAGGCTGCGCAGGCCTCGCTGGCGCTGCGCCAGGTGCACAGCGCCCACATCCGCCGCTGGGTGGCGCAGATGCACGGCGCCGGGCGCAGCGCCCGAGGCATCGCGCTCATCCTGTCGGGCTGGCGGGGCTTCTATGTCTGGCTCGGTCGGCAAGGCTTGATAGACCACAACCCGGTGCAGGACGTTCGCGCGCCCAAGGCGGGCAAGCCCCTGCCCAAGGCGCTGGGGGTGGACGAGTCGGTGCAGCTCGCCTCCCATGTGGAGGAGGCCGACCACCCCTCGCTGGAGGCCCGGGATGCCTGCATCACCGAGTTGCTCTACGGCTGTGGGCTGCGCATCGGCGAACTGGTGGGGCTGGACGTGCGGGCGGGGCCGGGGGCGCGCGGCTGGATCGACGCCGAGGCCGGTGAAGCCCACGTGCTGGGCAAAGGATCCAAGCGCCGCAGCGTGCCGGTGGGCCGCGCGGCGCTGGCCGCTCTGGAGCGCTGGCTGGTGCAGCGCGCGGCCTGGGGCCGGGACGACCCGGCGCTCTTCATCGGCAGCCGCGGCCAGCGCCTCACGCCGCAGCACATCCGCGTTCGCCTCAAACGCCGTTCGCAACTGGCCGGGCTGGCCACGCCGGTGCACCCCCACATGCTGCGCCACTCGTTCGCCAGCCACGTGCTGCAGTCCAGCGGGGACTTGCGCGCCGTGCAGGAGCTGCTGGGCCACGCCAGCATCAGCACCACACAGGTCTACACGCGGCTGGATTTTCAGCACCTCGCCAAGGTGTACGACGCGGCACACCCGAGGGCGCTGGCCCGAGCCCCGGGGGCGGGCGACGTGGGCCCCGCCGACCCGTCCGCTGGGGACACGCCACCGGCGCCCAAGACCAGGGGCTGACCGGCGAGGTCCACGGGGTGTCAGCGGGCAGGCCGCGGGGCCGGGTTATCCCTGTAGGCACCGCCAGCCCAGGCTTGACAATCGCTTTATAAGCATTCGCTTTTAATTTAAGGAGATCCCCATGTTCAAGTTCTTTGTGGTGTTCAAGTCTTTGCTGCTCGCGGCGGTGTTGTCGACCTCGCTGTCGGCGCAGGCGGCCGATGACGTGATCAAGACGGTCTATCACATGAGCGAAGGCATTCCCCAGGCCTCGCGCGCGATCAACAACATCCGCAATCACCTGGCGGCCGACCCCAAAGCCAAGATCGTGGTCGTGACCCATGGCCTGGGCATCGACTTCCTGCTGGATGGCGCCACCAACCAGATGGAGCAGCCCTTCTCGGGCGCCATCGGCGAACTCGCGGCCAAGGGCGTGGAGTTCCGGGTCTGCAACAACACCCTGGTCTCGCGCAAGATCGACGCCAGCAAGGTCGCGATGGAAGCCAAGATCGTGCCGTCGGGCGTGGCCGAGGTGGCCCGGCTGCAGGCGCGCGAAGGGTTTGTCTACCTGCGGCCGTAGAAAGAAACACCCCCGCCGCGCTGCGCGCGACCCCCTCAAAGGGGGCGATGCGAGCGGCCCGGCGAAGCCGGTTCCGCCGCATCCTGGCGCCATGCACTTCGCGCCGGAGCGGTGATGGATTGGACGAGGGGAAGTTGAACCCAGGGCACCGCCGGGCCGGCTTTGCCGGACGGCCAGTGCCGCCCCCTGGGGGGTGACGCCGCAGGCGGCGCAGGGGGGACAATATCCAGATGAAAATCATTCGACTCAAGCCCGGCAAAGAACGCTCCCTGCAACGCCGCCACCCCTGGGTGTTCGACGGGGCCGTGGCCCGGGGCGGCGGTGATGCGGGCGAGACCGTGCGCGTCGAAAGCCATGAGGGCCAGTTCCTGGCCTGGGGCGCGTTCTCCCCGGCTTCGCGCATCCGTGTGCGGGCCTGGAGCTTCGACGAGGCCCAGCGCATCGACGCCGCTTTCTTTCGGGACACGCTGGCCCGCGCCATTGCGCTGCGCTCGCGTTTGGGGATTGAAAGCAACGGCATCCGCCTGGTGCACGGCGAGTCCGACGGCCTGCCGGGCCTGATCGTGGACCGCTATGGCGACACGCTGGTGGCCCAGTTCACCGCCTGTGGGGTGGAGCGCTGGAAGGACGCCATTGCCGACGCGCTGATCGAGCTCACCGGTTGCCCTCGCCTGTACGAACGCTCCGACACCAGCAGCCGCAAACTCGAAGGCCTGCCGGAAGTCACGGGCTGGCTGCGTGGCAGTGGCGAAACGGCGTTCGAACTGCTGGAACACGGCTGGCGCCTCGGGCTGGACATCGCCCAGGGCCACAAGACCGGCTATTACCTGGATCAGCGTGACAGCCGCCTGGCCCTGTACCAGTACACGAAGCGCCTGGGGTTCGCGCAGGTGCTCAACTGCTTCAGCTACACCGGCGGCTTCAGTGTGGCCGCGCTGGCCGGCGGGGCGGGGCACGTGACCAGCATCGACTCGTCCGGCCCGGCGTTGGAGCAGGCGCGCGCCAACCTGTTGCTGAACGGGCTGGACCCGGCGCAGGCGAGCTTCATGGACGCGGACGTCAACGCCTCGCTGCGCCAGTTCGTGGCCGAGGGCCGCAGTTTCGACGCCATCGTGCTCGATCCGCCCAAGTTCGCACCCACGGCGGCCCACGCCGAGCGCGCCGCACGCGCGTACAAGGACCTGAACCGCCAGGCCTTCAAGCTGCTCACCCCCGGCGGCGTGCTGTTCACCTTCTCGTGCTCGGGCGGCATCGGCGTGGAGCTGTTCCACAAGATCGTGGCCTCGGCCGGGCTGGACGCGGGCGTGGACGGCGCGATCCTGCAGCGCCTGGGCGGCGCCTGCGACCACCCGATGACCATCAACTTCCCCGAGGGCGAATACCTCAAGGGATTGGTGGTGATGAAAAAGGCGTAATCCGGTGGCTGCGCCCACGCGTCGCATACACTGCCCCCGCTGTACCGTTCCCGACCGCTTTTTGCTGGAGTTTTCCTGCCATGTCACTGATTCCCGCCACCATCCTCACCGGCTTCCTCGGGTCGGGAAAAACCACGCTGCTCAAGCGCGTGCTGACCGAGGCCCACGGCCAGAAGATCGCGGTGATCGAGAACGAATTCGGCGAAGAAAACATCGACAACGAAATCCTGGTGGCCGACACGCAGGAAAACATCATCCAGATGAGCAACGGCTGCATCTGCTGCACCATCCGCGACGACCTGCGCGCCACGCTGCAGGACCTGGCCGAAAAGAAGCGCAAGGGCGAGCTGGATTTTGAGCGTGTGGTGATCGAGACCACCGGCCTGGCCGATCCCGGCCCGGTGGCCCAGACCTTCTTCATGGACGACGAGGTCGCCGAGCAGTACCTGCTGGACTCCATCCTGACCCTGGTGGACGCCAAACACGCCGCCCAGCAGCTCAACGACCGCCAGGAAGCCCGCCGCCAGGTGGGCTTTGCCGACCAGATCTTCATCAGCAAGGCCGATCTGGTGGATCAGGACGAGCTGGACGCGCTCACCCACCGCCTGAAACACATGAACCCGCGTGCGCCCATGCGCCCGGTGCATTTCGGCGAGGTGGCGCTGAGCGAGGTGTTCGACCTGCGCGGATTCAACCTGAACGCCAAGCTCGACATCGACCCGGACTTCCTCAAGGCCGATGACGACCATGACCATGAACACGATCATGGCCACGAGCACCACGATCACGCGCCCGGCGAAGCCTGCAACCACCCTTCTCACCAGCACGGTCACGAAGGCCATGGCCACCACCACCATCACGACGACGATGTGAAAAGCTTCGTCTACCGTGCCACCCGGCCGTTCAACCCGGCCAAGCTGGAAGACTTCCTGGGCGCCATCGTGCAGGTGTACGGCCCGCGCATGCTGCGCTACAAAGGCGTGCTCGACATGCAGGGCACCGACCGCAAGGTCATCTTCCAGGGCGTGCACCAGCTCATGGGCAGCGACCTTGGTCCGGCCTGGGCCGAAGGCGAGCCGCGCGTGAGCAAGATGGTGTTCATCGGTCTGGATCTGCCCAAGGACATCCTGGTCCAGGGGCTTGACCAGTCGCTGGTCTGATCCCCAGGTCGGCTCCTTCACATCAGAATCAGACCCGACCGTGTTCTTTGTCTCGCTTCTCCAACGCCTCGGCTTTCAATCCGACCCCCAGTCGGTGGCGCCTTCGCGCGCGTCGTTACAATCGCCCCCCAAGTCGGGTGCCGGTGATCCGGCCGGGCCTGTTGCCCGCGTGCATGTCGAGCGGGGAACCGTCGCGGTCCGCAAACGGGGTATAACAACAGACCAGCCGGTCTCGACCGAGCTTCGTGACGCGCCTCGGGGGCTTGCCCGAGGGAGCGCACCGCCCCAGGAACAGGCATCGTCAGGCACTGAGAGGAGACCCCTTGTGAAAGCCCCGGCCACCCCCACCGCAAAGAACAAAAAGCCCGCGCCCAGCGCCGGCAAAGTGCGGAATTCACCGGTCGCGGCAGCCACCCCATTGACGGTCAAGGCCGCGGCAAAGCCCGCGTCCAAGGCCGTTGCCGGGAAATCCGTTCCAGCAAAGAAGGCCGTGCCGGTGAAAAAACCCGCCCAGGTGTCCAAGACCACCGTGGTCAAGGCGGCTCCCAAGCCGGCCGCGAAGGCGGTGGTTCAGAAGGCGCCGGCCAAAGCCGCCCCGCGCGCACCCGCACCTCCGGCCAAATCCGCTGCAAAATCGGGCACCAAAGCCCCCGTGGTGGTCAAGCCCAAGCCGACGCCGCTTCCAGCGGTCAAGACCGGCAAACCAGCGTCCCCCTCGGGAGCGACCAAACCCGTGGCTGTGCCCAAACCAGCCCCCATCGTTGTCGAGCCGACGCCCCGCCCTCTGGGCAAACGCGCGGCCAAGAAGGTCATGATGGAGCAAATGACCCAGGCGGCGGTGGTTCCGACCCATGCCCCCGATGCCGCGAAAGCGACATTTTTCACCTCGAATGAACGCGTAATGACCCCTCCCGTGCCCTCCTCCATCCAGAAAGACCCCAAGCGGGCGAACAACTGGAAGTCCATGTCCGTCGAACAACTCACCGACCAGGACGTGCAGGCGATGCCCGACGCCGAGTACATGAACGACATCCAGCTCGCATTTTTCCGCCGCAAGCTCACGCTGCTCAAGGACGACATGCTGGCCAATGCCGGAGAGACCACCGAGCACTTGCGTGAAGACACGGTGGTGGTGCCCGATCCGGCCGACCGCGCGACCATCGAGGAAGAGCATGCGCTGGAGCTGCGCACACGTGACCGCGAGCGCAAACTGCTCAAGAAAATCGAGCAGGCGATCACCCGTATCGACTCGGGCGACTACGGTTATTGCGAGGAGACCGGTGAAGCCATCGGTGTGGGCCGTTTGATGGCCCGCCCCACCGCCAGCCTGTCGCTGGAAGCGCAGCAACGGCGAGAGCTGAAGCAGAAGATGTTTGGGGACTGACCCGGGCACCTCCTGATCCAACTCACGACACAGCGCATCCATGTCCAAGGACGACTCCAACCGCGGCTTCCTGTCCAAGGTGGTGAAGTTCGTGCGCCATCCGACCACGAGCTGGTCGGACCTGGACACGCGCAGCGCCGACGGCGAAAGCGAGTACAGCAAGGCAGCGCTCAAGGAGATGATCGAGCGCAAGCGGCGCAACGACTTCGTGCGCAAGCGCGAGTTCGACATGCTGCGCAAGATTCGCAGCCGCGAAGCGTCGGGCGAGACCGGACAACGGGTCCGCCCCTCGTTTTTCCAGAGCAGCCTGCCTTCCAAGCCCGACGATCGGGCCATGACGCTCAAGAAGATCGACGAGATCGAGGCCCAGATGTCCATGCAGTGGTGGAAGACCAAGGGCCCCGACTCCTTGGCCACCACCGGATCCAGCCTCAGCTCGGGTGCGCACTCGACGGGCGGCACCCCGCTGGATCGCAAGGCCGCCAAGTCCAGAGCGGCCGCCGCGTCCGATGTCCAGCGCGTCAACGCCCAGTACAACGAGACCGAAGCGTCGCCCCTGCACGACGGGGAACTGCTGGACACCGAGCCCGAGCCAAAGAAGGCCTCGGCACCGGCGGTTTCACCCGCTTCGGCCCGGATTCCGACGCTGCGCGAATCGGTGCCGTCTTCCAAGGGCGGCCCGGAATCGGTGATGCCCCCCGTCACGGCACGCACCGGTCTGATGGCGCCCACCCAGCACGGCGCGGTGGCGGGAGGGGGAGGGCGCTCGGGTCCGGCGTTTTCGGCTTCGCACTTCTATGCGCTTGACGTCCATGAAATTGCCCAGGATCCGGAGGTGGAAGAGGCCGCCATCCGGTTCGCCAACGGTGACGATGCCGGTGCAGAGCAGGGGCTCAAGGAAACGATCGCCGAAGGGGGCCCGCGCGAAAACCAGCTGGATGACTGGCTTGCCCTGTTCGATCTCTACCGAGCGACCGGGCAGTTGGCGCCGTTCGAGAGCCAGGCGGTCGACTTCGTGAACCGTTTCGGCCGTTCGGCGCCCCAGTGGTACGACATGCCGGAGCTGGTGTCGGCGATGACCGGCAAGGTGTACAAGCCGTCCACCTCGTCTGCCAGGACCGTCTGGGCCTGTGATCGCGAGCTCGACGCGCACGCCGTCGGTACGCTGCAAAACGTGTTGCTTCGTGTCAACCAGCCGTGGGTGCTGGACTGGACGGAGATCGAGTCCATTGACGTCAAGGCCGCGCGAGCCCTGCTGGGCATGTTCACGCTGTGGGGCGATCAGGACGTGGAACTGTGTTTCCTGGGTGCAACGCGCCTGCGCGAGTTGCTCAAGCAGGTCACGCCCTCCGGTCGACGCGACATTGAGCAGCTGTGGTGGGAGCTTCGCATGGGCGCCCTGCGCGTCATGAACCGGCCCGACGAGTTTGAGCTCACCGCCCTGGATTTTTGTGTCACCTACGAGGTGTCGCCCCCCGGATGGGAGCGACCACGCTGTCATTTCCAGGCCCTTTCCGGCGGGGTGCCAGACCCCGACGAAGGCAGCTCGGTGTTGAGCGATGTGGTGATGGAGCAGGTGCCGTCCGGTTTCTCGGGTGGGGATTCGGGCGTCGATGGGCCGGGCAGCGAGTTCAACCAACTCGGGCTGGTGGAGCTGTCCGGCGAGATCCGCGGTGATCCGCAGGCCACGCTGGAAGACCTGGAGCAACGTCTGCAGGGGGCGGATGTGTTGATCATTTCGTGCCGCAACCTGATCCGTGTGGATTTTTCTGCGGCGGGCACCTTGCTGAACTGGGTCACCAGCCACCACAACAGTGGTCGCCTGGTCCAGTTCGTGGACGCCCACCGCCTGGTGTCGGCGTTTTTCCACGTGATCGGCATCACCGAATACGCCAAAGTGGTCGTGAGAAACGATTGACCCCCCGCGCCGCTGAGGTCTGACCCTCCCCCACCGCGCTGCACGCGACCCCCTCAAGGAGGTGGCCCTGGCGGCCCCGCAGAGCCGGTTCCGCCGCACCCCCTTGGCAAACGCCCTTCGCTCCGCGATCGGGCTTGATGCCGACCCGTTCATCCCCATCTCATGCTCTTATGGAAACATTTCACGGAACCACCATCGTCTGTGTGCGTCGCGAGACGCCCGAGGGCGTTCAGGTCGCCATCGGTGGCGACGGCCAGGTCACGCTGGGGCACATCGTCGTCAAGGGCACCGCGCGCAAGGTGCGCAAGCTCCACCACGACAGGGTGCTGGCGGGCTTCGCCGGTGCCACCGCCGACGCCTTCACCCTGTTCGAGCGCTTTGAAGCCAAGCTGGAAAAGCACCAGGGTCACCTGGTGCGTGCGGCGATCGAGCTCACCCGCGACTGGCGCACCGACCGCGTGTTGAGGCGCCTGGAGGCGATGCTGGCGGTGGCCGACCGCAGCGCCGCGCTGATCATCACCGGCAACGGCGACGTGCTGGAGCCCGAGCATGGCGTGGTGGCCATCGGCTCGGGTGGCGCTTATGCGCAGGCCGCCGCCCGTGCGCTGACGCAGCACACCTCGCTCAGCGCGGAAGACGTGGTGAGGCAGTCGCTGGCCATCGCGGGCGAGATCTGCATCTACACCAACATGAACCACACCGTTGAAACACTGGACTGACACCATGAGCGCAGCGCAGGGCCGCCCCAAGCAAGCTCGCACCCCCTCGGGGGGCAGCGAAATTCACGAAGTGACGAGCGTGGGGGCACCATGTCTTCGATGACCCCGCAGGAGATCGTCTCCGAACTCGACCGTTTCATCATCGGGCAGAGGGCCGCCAAACGCGCTGTCGCCATTGCCTTGCGCAACCGCTGGCGGCGTCAGCAGGTGGACGAAGCGCTGCGGCCCGAGATCACGCCCAAGAACATCCTGATGATCGGCCCCACCGGCGTGGGCAAGACCGAGATCGCGCGCCGACTGGCGCGGCTGGCCGACGCCCCTTTCATCAAGGTCGAAGCCACCAAATTCACCGAGGTGGGTTACGTGGGCAAGGATGTCGACAGCATCATCCGGGACCTGGTGGAAATCGCGGTCAAGCAGGGACGCGAGCAGGCGATGCGCCAGCAGCGGATGCGCGCCGAAGACGCGGCCGAGGACCGCATCCTCGATGTCCTGATCCCGCCGCCCCGCAGCGTGGGTGCCGAGCCGGTGCCTTCGCCGGACGGCGCGGCGCGCCAGGCGTTCCGCAAGAAGCTGCGCGAGGGGCTGTTGAACGATCGAGAGATCGAGCTGGACCTGGTCGAAGCGCGCCCGACGATGGAGATCATGGGCCCCGCGGGCATGGAGGACATGGCCGAACAGCTCAAGGGCATGTTCGGGCAGATGGGGCAGGGCAAACGGCGCACGCGCAAGCTGCCGATCGCCGAAGCGATGAAGCTGCTGGTGGAAGAAGAGGCGGGCAAACTTGTGAACGAAGAAGAGGTGCGCAGCCGCGCACTGCAGTCGGCCGAACAGAACGGCATCGTCTTCATCGACGAGATCGACAAGGTGGCTTCCCGCAGCGACACGGGCAGCCCCGAGGTGTCGCGCCAGGGGGTGCAGCGCGATCTGCTGCCGCTGGTCGAAGGCACCACCGTGTCCACCAAGTACGGCATGATCAAGACCGACCACATCCTGTTCATCGCCAGCGGGGCGTTTCACCTGGCCAAGCCGAGCGACCTGATTCCGGAGCTGCAGGGTCGGTTCCCCATCCGCGTCGAGCTGCAATCCCTGTCGGTGGACGATTTCGAGGCGATCCTGACCCAGACCCACGCCTCACTGGTGCGCCAGTACCAGGCCCTTCTCGCGGCGGAAGGTGTGACGCTGGAATTCCAGCCCAGCGGGATCCGGCAGCTCGCGCAGATCGCCTGCGATGTCAACGAGCGCACCGAGAACATCGGCGCACGCCGCCTGGCCACCGTCATGGAACACCTGCTCGACGAAGTCAGTTTTGGCGCCACGGCGCTGGAAGGGCAGACCGTCTCGATCGACGCAGCGTATGTCGACGGGCGGCTGGCCGAGCTCAGCCGCAACGAGGATCTGTCGCGCTACATCCTCTGAAAAAGGCCCCTCGGGACCCAAGCCTCGCCCATCCGGCCACGGTGGGCGAGGCTTTTTTCTGAACAGTCCGGGTGTGCCGCTGGCCATTCGTCGGGTCGGGTGCCGGGCCCGGAATGTAACAGGGTTTCAAGCATCACTTGCAGTGCCTTGTGTAAGTGCTTGCTTTTGCTGCATTTTTGAAGCTTTCAATTGCTTCAAAATGTGTTCTAAGTGATTGATTTCATTGAAAAACTTCTGCCAACCCCATGGCGCACCACCCTTTTCCTGATAAAGTGGAAAAAAGTGCCATTAAGTGGTGAAAAGTGTTTTTCAAGGATCGATCGCGGTGTTTCAGGGTGCTTCCTCTCTCAGTCTTGATGCCAAGGGGCGGCTTTCGATGCCGACCCGGCACCGTGACGCCCTGAGCACCGCGGCGGGCCAGCTCACCATCACCAAACACCCCCACGGCTGCCTGATGGTATTCCCTCGCGACGAGTGGGTGAAGTTCCGTGATCGCATTGCCTCGCTGCCGATGGATGCCCAATGGTGGCGCCGCATCTTCTTGGGCAATGCGATGGACGTGGAGATGGACGGTTCCGGGCGCCTGCTGGTCTCGCCCGAGCTGCGCGCTGCGGCCGGCATCACGAAGGACGCTGTGCTGCTCGGTATGGGCTCTTACCTCGAACTGTGGGATGCCCCGTCCTACGCCGCCAAGGAGGCCGAGGAGATGCAGAAGCCGATGCCCGATGTGCTCAAGGACTTCTCTTTCTGAGGACGATGGTGCAAGGCGCATGGAAACACCACACCGTCCTGTTGAACGAAGCCGTGCAAGCACTGGCGATCAACCCGGATGGACATTACGTCGATGCCACGTTTGGCCGCGGCGGTCACTCGGCGCTCATTCTGCAGGGGCTGTCGTCGGCCGGGCGGCTGACGGCGTTCGACAAGGACCCGCAGGCGGTGGCGGCCGCCGAGTCGCTGGCGGCGGGCGACCCGCGCTTTGGCATTCGTCACCAGGGCTTCTGCCACCTGGGCGAGCTGGGGAGGGCGAGCGCGGACGGGGTGTTGATGGACCTGGGTGTGAGTTCGCCCCAGATCGACGACCCCGAGAGGGGTTTTTCTTTTCGCCACGATGGTCCTCTGGACATGCGCATGGATACCACGCGCGGCCAGAGCGTGGCTCAGTGGCTGGAAACGGCCGATGTATCCACCCTGTCGGAGGTCATCCGTGAATATGGCGAAGAACGGTTTGCTCAACAGGTTGCAAAGGCGATTGATCGTCGCCGACAGGAACGGGGCCCTTTTCGAACCACCCGCGAGCTGGCCGAAGTCGTGGCTGGCGCGGTCAAAACCCGCGAGCCGGGCAAGGACCCTGCAACGCGCACATTTCAGGCTTTTCGGATTTTCATCAACGCCGAGCTTGAAGAGCTGCAACAAGCGCTAGAGGCCGCTTTGCATGTCTTGCGTCCTGGAGGTCAACTGGTCGTGATCAGCTTCCATTCGCTGGAAGACCGCATGGTCAAGCAGTTCATGGCGCGCCACTCGCGCGCTGTGGTGGACCGCCGCGTGCCGTTCGCCGAGCCCCAGGCGATGCCCCTGACCGCGGTGCGGCGCGTGATGCCCTCGGACGCCGAGGTCCAGGCCAACCCGCGCTCGCGCAGCGCGGTGATGCGCGTGGCCACGCGCACGGAGGAGCCGGCATGAGTGCAGCGCCAAAGATGGGTGGCTTGCCATGATCCGCCTGAACCTGATGCTGTTGCTGGCGGTGCTCGTCAGCGCGTTCTACCTGGTGCACACCCAGTACGAGTCGCGCCGCCTGTACACGGCCATCGACAAGTCCCGGGCCCAGTCGCACCGGCTGGAGGCGGATCACGAACAGCTGCAGGTTCAGAAACGCGAGCAGGCGACCCCGGCGCGCGTCCAGCAGCTGGCCGCCCGGCAGTTGCAGATGCGGCCGGTCAGCCCGGGCATCACGCAGTACGTGACGCTGCCGGCACAGCCCGCACCGGAGGTGGAGCGATGAGCAAGCCCCGCAGCCGCGCCATCAACTACAGCGCCAGCCCGCTGCTGGCCAGCAAGACGCCGGTCTGGCGCAGCAAGTTCATCGTCGCCGCGCTGGCGCTGGCCTTCGTGGGGCTGGGCGCACGCGCCGCCTACGTGCAGGTGTTTGGCAACGACTTCTTCCAGCGCCAGGGAGAGGTGCGTTTCGCCCGCACGCTGGAGCTGCCCGCCAACCGGGGTCGCGTGCTGGACCGCAACGGCTTGATCCTGGCGTCGAGCGTGGTCGCTCAAAGCATCTGGGCGATCCCGGAGGACGTCGACAAGACCGACCCCAAACTCAAGCAGCTGGCCAGGTTGCTGGAGATGCCGCTGCCGGAGCTGAGGAAGCGGCTGGCCAACGAGGACAAGACCTTTGTCTGGGTCAAGCGCCAGGTCGATGAGCCGATCGCCAAGGAGATCGCCGCCCTGGGCATCAAGGGCATCTACCAGCGCCGCGAGTACAAGCGCCAGTACCCCGAGGGTGAGGCAGCAGCGCACGTGGTGGGTTTCACCAACGTCGAGGACCGTGGCCAGGAAGGCGTGGAGCTGGCCTTCAACCAGCAGCTCTCCGGCAAGGCCGGGTCGCGCCGGGTGATCAAGGACCGGCTGGGCCGGGTGATCGAGGACGTGCGCGACGTCATTCCACCGGTGGACGGACCCGACCTCCAGCTCTCCATCGACAGCAAGGTGCAGTACTTCGCCTACGAGAAGTTGCGCGATGCGGTGAAAAGCCACAAGGCCAAGGCGGGCAGCGTGATCGTGCTCGATGTCCAGACGGGCGAGGTGCTCGCGCTGGCCAACTACCCCAGCTACAACCCGAACAAACGCCTCAACCTGACCGGCGAACAGCTGCGCAACCGCGTGCTGACCGACAGCTTCGAGCCGGGTTCGACGATGAAGCCCTTCATCGCGGCGCTGGCACTGGACAAAGGGCTGGTCAGGCCCACCACGCAGATCCAGACCGCGCCGGGGCGCATCAGCATCGGGGGCTCGTCCATCGGTGACTCGCATCCGCACGGAATACTCACGGTCAACGAGATCATCCAGAAGTCGAGCAACGTCGGCACGGTGAAGATGGCGATGCAGATGCACCCGCGCGAGATGTGGGAGACCTTTGCCCAGGCCGGTTTCGGGCAGAAGCCGCAGGTGCCGTTCCCGGGCGCGGTCACGGGGCGCCTGCGCCCCTACAAGAGCTGGCGCCCGATCGAGCAGGCGACGATGAGCTACGGCTACGGTCTGTCCGTGTCGCTGTTCCAGCTGGCGCAGTCCTACACGATCTTTGCCCGCGACGGTGAGTTGATCCCGGTGAGCATGCTCAAGTCCGAGACGCTGGCCACCGGGGTCCGGGTGTTCAGCGAGAAGAACACGGTGTCGGTGCGCAAGATGCTGGAGCTGGCCGCCGGGCCGGGTGGCACCGCCCCCAAGGCCCAGACCATGGGTTACTCGGTCGGTGGCAAGACCGGCACCGCACACAAGCAGGAAGGCAAGGGCTACGCCGACAGGAAGTACCGCTCGTTCTTTGTCGGTCTGGCGCCGGTGGAGGCGCCGCGCATCGTGGTCGCCGTGATGATCGACGAGCCGTCCAACGGTGAGTACTTTGGCGGCCTCGTGGCCGCGCCCGTGTTCAGCGAAACGGTGCAGCAGAGCCTGCGCGTGCTGGGGGTGCAGCCCGACATGAACGTCAAGCCGCAGATCGTGACCGAAGCGGTGGAAGAGTCGTTCTGATGCAGGTCATGCAACATCCCCAGACCGTGGCCGACTGGCTGCGCGAGCGCGTGCGCGGCGACCTGCAGTGCGACAGCCGTCGGGTGCACGCCGGCGATGCCTTTGTCGCCTGGCCGGGTGCCGCGACCGACGGCCGGCGCTACGTGGCGGGCGCGCTGCAGGCCGGGGCGGTGGCGGCGCTGGTCGAGCGCGACGGTGTGGAGCCGTTCGATTTCCAGGACGACCGGGTGGTCGCCGTGCCGAGCCTCAAGGCGCAGGCCGGTTTCATCGCGAGCGCTTACCAGCGCCACCCCAGCCACGCGCTGGACGTGATCGCCTTCACCGGCACCAACGGCAAAACCTCCAGCGCCTGGTGGATGGCGCAGCTGTTGTCCTCGGTGGGGCGGCCCTGTGCGCTGGTGGGCACGCTGGGCATCGGTCAACCGCCCTTGGCCGGACAGCCGGGCCAACCCCTCGTGCCCACCGGCCTGACCACGCCCGACCCGGTGCTGTTGCAGGCGCGTCTGCGCGGCATGGTGGACGCGGGCATCCAGGCCTGTGCCATCGAGGCCTCGTCCATCGGCCTGATCGAAGGCCGGCTCAACGCCACCCAGATCCAGGTCGCGGTGTTCACGAATTTCACCCAGGACCACCTGGATTTCCACGGCAGCATGGCCGACTACTGGGCGGCCAAGGCCGCGCTGTTCGACTGGCCTGGGCTGGCGCACGCGGTGGTGAACCTCGACGATGCCCAGGGGCTGGCGCTGGCCGTCTCTCTGGCTGGTCGCGGCCTGGACCTCTGGACCTTCGGTCTGGAAGAGGGCACGCAGACGCTGGCGCCCCGGCTGTGTGCGCTCGACATCGGCTTCACCGACAGCGGCATGCGCTGGGTCGTGCAGGAGTGCGACCCGTCGGGGCAGGTGGTCGAATCTCGCGCCATGAACCTGCCCCTGGTGGGCCGCTACAACGTGTCCAACCTGCTGGGCGTGCTGGCCTCGGCCCGCGCGCTCGGTGTGCCGCTGGTGGACGCGGTCGCGGCCTGCGGCGCGCTCACCCCCGTGCCCGGGCGCATGGAGCAGGTGGCCGTGGCGGACGGTCTGCCGCTGGTCCTGGTCGATTACGCCCATACACCCGACGCGCTCGAAAAGGCCTTGCAGGCCCTGCAGCCCCTGGCGCAACAGCGCGGCGGCGCGATCTGGGCCGTGGCCGGTTGTGGTGGCGACCGCGACGCCAGCAAGCGCCCGCTCATGGCGGCTGTGGCCGAACGCGAAGCCCGGCGGGTGGTGCTCACCAGCGACAACCCGCGCAGCGAAGACCCGCAGGCGATCCTGGGGCAGATGGTGGCCGGTCTGGCGCAGCCCGCGAACGCCCTGGTCGAAGCGGATCGCGCGGCGGCCATCGCGCTTGCCGTGCAACGCGCGGACGCCCGCGACGTGGTGCTGATCGCCGGCAAGGGGCACGAGGACTACCAGGACGTGATGGGCGTGAAGCGACCGTTTTCCGATGTGGTGCAGGCACGCGAGGCGCTCGGCCTTCGCCGCGCCCAGCAGGGAGCCGCCGCATGAACGGCCTGTTCCCGCTCATGGCCCGCCTCACGGGGGCACGCGCGGTCGGCACGCCGGATGCCGAGGTGAGCCGCGTGCACACCGACACCCGCAGCCTGCAGCCCGGCGACCTGTTCGTGGCCCTCAAGGGCGAACGGTTTGACGCCCACGCGTTCCTGCCGCAGGCGAAGGCCCAGGGCGCCGTGGCCGCCATCGCCCACGGCGGGCTGCACGAAGCCGGCCTGCCCGGTGTGGAAGTGCCCGACACGCGCCTGGCGCTGGGCGAGCTGGCCCGTCTGTGGCGCGAACAGTTCAACCTGCCGCTGATCGCCGTGACCGGCAGCAACGGCAAGACCACGGTGACGCAGATGGTCGCGTCCATCCTGCGCGCGGCAGCGGGCGCCGCATCGCACGCCACGCAGGGCAACCTGAACAACGACATCGGTGTGCCGCTCACGCTGTTGCGCCTGCGCGCGGAGCACCGGCTCGCGGTGATCGAGCTGGGCATGAACCACCCGGGCGAGATCGCCTGGCTCGCCGCCATTACCCAGGCCACGGTGGCGCTGGTGAACAACGCCCAGCGTGAACACCAGGAGTTCATGGGCACGGTCGAGGCCGTGGCGCGCGAAAACGGCGAGGTCATCGCGGCCTTGCGCGCCGACGGCGTGGCCGTGTTCCCCAGTGACGACGCCTACACGTTCGTGTGGCGCGAACTGGCGGCCACCCGGCGCACCCTCACGTTCAGCGACAGCGATCCCGGGGCCGATGTGCATGCCCTGAGCGCCGAGTGGCTGGACGGCGCCTGGGCGCTGCGCTTCGCCACGCCGGCGGGCGAAAGCCATTGCCGCCTCCACATTGCCGGTCGACACAACGTGCGCAACGCCCTGGCCGCGGCCGCCTGCGCGCTGGCCGCTGGGGTGGCGCTCGCGGACGTCGTTCGCGGGCTTGACAGCTTTGAGCCGGTCGGCGGCCGCTCGCGCGCGCTGTCGCTGCCCTTGCCCGGCCGTGCCGTCACCCTGATCGACGACACCTACAACGCCAACCCCGATTCCGTGGTCGCGGCCATCCGCGTGCTGGCCGAGCTGCCGGCGCCCCGCGTGCTGGTGCTGGGTGACATGGGTGAGGTCGGTGAACAGGGGCTGGACTTCCACCTGGAGGTGCTGCGCCAGGCCATGGCCTCGGGCATCGAGACGGTGCACTGCACCGGCGACTGGATGGCGCAGGCGGTGGCCGCCATGACCGCGGCGGGTGAGCCCACACCACGGCACTGGATCGACATGTCCAGCCTGATGGCGCACATCAGCCAGACCGTGGCCGCCGGCTCGCCAACGGCGGTGCGCAGTGTGTTGGTGAAGGGCTCGCGCTTCATGCGCATGGAGCGTGTGGTGCAGGCCCTTCAGGCCTTGGACACCGTCGAAACAAAAGAACACAAGGACCCCTCACATGCTGCTTAGCCTGGCCCTGTGGCTGCAAAGCCTGGGACCCGAATTCGGGTTCCTCCGGGTGTTTCAGTACCTGACCTTCCGCGCGGTGATGGCCGCGCTGACGGCGCTCATCGTCGGGCTGGTCGCCGGCCCCTATTTCATCCGCCGGCTGGCCGCGCTCAAGATCGGCCAGCCGATCCGTGAGTACGCGATGCAGACCCACATCAGCAAGGGCGGCACGCCGACCATGGGCGGTGTGCTGATCCTGTTTTCGATCGCGCTGTCCACCCTGCTGTGGTTCGACATGTCCAACCGCTTCGTGTGGATCGTGCTGTGGGTGACGCTGGGGTTTGGCGCCATCGGCTGGGCGGACGACTGGCGCAAGGTGGTGCGCAAGGACCCCGAGGGCATGCCCTCGCGCGAGAAGTACCTCTGGCAATCGCTGATCGGGCTGGTCGCCGCGTTCTACCTGGTGTTCAGCGTCTCGGGCACGAGCAACCTGCGCGTGATCGAGCTGTTCTTCCAGTGGGTGCTGTCGGGCTTCACCGTGGAGCTGCCGCCGCAGGCGGGCCTGATGGTGCCGTTCTTCAAGGAAGTCAGCTACCCGCTGGGCGTGTTCGGCTTCGTGGTGATGACCTACCTGGTGATCGTCGGATCGAGCAACGCGGTCAACCTCACCGATGGCCTGGACGGTCTGGCGATCATGCCGGTGGTGATGGTCGGTTCGGCGCTGGGCGTGTTCGCCTACGTGACC
Source organism: Hydrogenophaga sp. (assembly GCF_018780075.1). Classification (GTDB taxonomy): domain Bacteria; phylum Pseudomonadota; class Gammaproteobacteria; order Burkholderiales; family Burkholderiaceae_C; genus Hydrogenophaga. Next base: position 37,194 of record NZ_JADMKB010000114.1, on the reverse strand, counting down.
GGCAGCGCCGTGTTCTCGCGCTACCTGCTGCTGCCGCACATCCCTGGCGCGGGCGAGCTGCTGATCTTCTGCGCGGCCATGGCCGGTGCGGGCCTGGCCTTTCTGTGGTTCAACACCCACCCCGCCCAGGTGTTCATGGGTGACGTGGGCGCGCTCGCGCTGGGCGGTGCGCTGGGCACCATCGCCGTCATCGTGCGCCAGGAAATCGTGCTCGCCATCATGGGCGGCATCTTCGTGGTGGAAGCCCTGTCGGTGATGCTGCAGGTGACCTACTTCAAGTACACCAAGCGCCGCTACGGCCAGGGTCAGCGCCTGTTCCAGATGGCGCCGCTGCACCACCACTTCGAGAAGAAGGGCTGGAAGGAAACGCAGGTCGTGGTCCGCTTCTGGATCATCACCATGCTGCTGTGCCTCGTGGGCCTGTCCACCCTGAAGCTGCGTTGAATCCACGATGAACGCCCTTCAAGACCAACACGTTCTCATCCTCGGCCTGGGCATCTCCGGGCTGTCGATGGCGCGCTGGTGTGTGCGCCATGGCGCGGTGGTGACCGTGGCCGACACGCGCGAGGCCCCGCCCTCGCTGGCCGCCCTGCGCGCCGAGTGTCCGCAGACGGCGTTCGTGGCGGGGCCGTTCGATGACAGCCTGCTGGCGCGACAGCCCTGGAACGTGATCGCGCGCAGCCCGGGCCTGCCGCCCGAGCAACTGGCCCCGGCCCGGGCCTGGGCGCAGCAACAGGGCGCCGCCTTCGTGGGCGAACTCGACCTGTTCGCGCAGGCCCTGCAGGACCTGTCATTGCGCGAGCGCCTGCCCTACAAGCCGAAGGTGCTGGCCATCACCGGCACCAACGGCAAGACCACCGTGACCTCGCTCACCGGCCTGCTGCTGGAGCGTTGTGGCTGGAACGTGGCCGTGGCCGGCAACATCGGTCCCGCTTTGCTGGACGTGCTGGGTGCGGCGCTGGACGCTGAAGCCCGGGCCGAAGCGGACGCCGCGGCGCAGGCCGAAGCCGATGCGGCACTGGCTCCTGTCGCCGCACCGGTGGCAGCTGAGCCCGCCGTGGAAGAGGTGGAAACGCCGGTCGCCGATGCACAGGGCGAGCTGCTGCCGGCCGACGAAGACGAGCTCCTGCCCGCGCCCGAGGACGACGGTGAGGCCCCCGTGTTGCGGGTGCCGCCACCCATCGAACCCCTGCCGCCACCGCACCTGCCCGCGGCCTGGGTGCTCGAACTCTCCAGCTTCCAGCTCGACGGCACCGCCGGTGGCGCCTGGGATGGCGTGCCGACGGCGGCCACCGTGCTCAACATCACCGAAGACCACCTCGACTGGCACGGTTCCATGGCCGCCTACGCCCAGGCGAAGGCGGCCGTGTTCGGCACGCAGGCCCTGATGCTGCTCAACCGCGATGATGCGCAGGTCATGGCGATGAAGCCCGCCAACGTGACGGTGAAGATCGGCGGCCGCAACCGCCAGCAGCCCGCGCGGCCTTGGGCCACCTTCGGGCTGGATGCGCCGAAGCGCGCCGGTGACTGGGGCATCGAATCCATGAACGGCATGGACTGGCTGGTGCGTGCGCTCGCGCTGGACGAAACCCGCAAGCGGGGCCGCGCCAGCGATGAAGAGGAAGAGATCTACTTCCAGCGCCTGATGCCGGCGGATGCCCTGCGCATCCGTGGGCGGCACAACGCCGCCAACGCGCTGGCGGCGCTGGCACTGGCGAATTCCACCGGGGCCTTGCTGGCCCCCATGTTGCACGGCCTGCGCGAATACCGGGGTGAGCCGCACCGGGTCGAGCCCATCGGCATCCTCAACGAGGTCGAGTACTTCGACGACAGCAAGGGCACCAACGTGGGCGCCACGCTCGCGGCCATCCGTGGGCTGGGCGCCGACCGCCGCCTGGTCGTGATCCTGGGCGGTGACGGCAAGGGGCAGGACTTCGCCCCGCTGGCCGAGCCCCTGGCGCGCCACGCGCGCGCGGCGGTGCTGATCGGCCGCGACGCCTTGCGCATCCGTGAACAGGTGCAGGCCGCCGCCGAACTCGCCGGTGTGCCACTGCTCGACGCCGCGAGCCTGTCCGAAGCGGTCGCCCTGTGCGCGGCCCAGGCGCACGGCGGCGATGCGGTCCTGCTCTCGCCCGCCTGTGCCAGCATGGACATGTTTCGCGACTACAAACATCGCGCCGACGTGTTCGTCGAAGCGGTGCGTGCGCTGGCCGACGAGCAGGGTGTGAGCCTGGAGGGCGCGTCATGATGGCCGCGCTGAACCCTGGTTTGGGCAAATTGCGCGCTCGCCTTGGCGCCCTGCTGCCTCGCGTGGTGGGCCTGGGCAACGCGATCGGCGCTGACGGACTGCCCGTGCGCCTGTCCAACCGGACCTACGCCGGCACCCGGCAAGGCCAGGTGCGCGAGCTGGGCTTTGACCAGCCCTTGCTGTGGGTCGTGATGGCCCTGATGGCCTGGGGCCTGGTGATGGTGTACTCCGCCTCGATTGCGCTTCCCGACAACCCGCGCTTCGCCAACTACGCGCCCACCCACTTTGTGGTGCGCCATGGCCTGTTCATCCTGATCGGCCTGATCGGCTCGCTGATGGTGTTCCAGGTGCCGATGCAGACCTGGGAGCGGTTCGCGCCCTGGCTGTTTGCGTTCGCCCTGCTGCTGCTGGTGCTGGTGCTGGTGCCGTTCATCGGCAAGGGCGTCAACGGCGCGCGGCGCTGGTTCTCGCTGGGCATCATCAGCTTCCAGCCGTCGGAGCTGGCCAAGCTCACCATCCTGCTGTATGCCGCCGACTACATGGTGCGCAAGATGGACGTGAAGGAGCGCTTCTTCCGCGCCGTGGCGCCGATGGCGGTGGCCCTGGCGGTGGTCGGCATGCTGCTGCTGGCCGAACCGGACATGGGCGCCTTCATGGTGATCGTCGTGATCGCCATGGGCATCCTGTTCCTGGGCGGGGTGAACGCGCGCATGTTCTTCCTGATCGCGCTGGTCGTGGTGGGGGCGTTTGCCCTGATGGTCATGATGAGCGAGTGGCGGCGCGAGCGCATCTTTGCCTACCTCGATCCCTGGAGCGAGCAGTACGCGCTGGGCAAGGGCTACCAGCTGTCGCACTCTTTGATCGCGTTCGGGCGCGGTGAAATTTTTGGCGTGGGGCTGGGGGGCAGCGTGGAAAAGCTGCACTGGCTGCCCGAAGCCCACACCGACTTCCTGCTCGCGGTCATCGGCGAAGAGTTCGGCCTGATCGGCGTGCTGACCGTGATCGGCATCTTCATGTGGATGATCCGCCGCATCATGCACATCGGCCGCCAGGCCATCGCGCTCGATCAGGTGTTTGCGGGGCTGGTGGCGCAGGGTGTGGGTCTGTGGATCGGCTTCCAGGCCTTCATCAACATCGGCGTGAACCTCGGCGCCCTGCCCACCAAGGGCCTGACGCTGCCATTGATGAGCTACGGCGGCTCGGCCATCCTGCTCGAACTGGTCGCGCTGGCCATCGTGCTGCGGGTGGACCATGAAAACCGCCAGCTGATGAAGGGTGGGCGGTCGTGATCAACAGGCGGTTTCTTCAAAACAGCCAGGCAGGCGCGCAGCGGCTGCGGATGCGGCACGCATCGCTGATGAAGGGAGGGTGCGCATGACACAGCGTCAACCCTGCGCCCTCATCATGGCCGGTGGCACCGGCGGCCACATCTTCCCCGGTCTGGCCGTGGCCGAGGCCTTGCGCGACAAAGGCTGGCGCGTGCACTGGCTGGGCTCGCCCGGCAGCATGGAAAGCCGCCTGGTGCCCCCGCGCGGTTTTGCGCTGGAGCTGATCGACTTTGGCGGCGTGCGTGGCAAGGGTCTCAAGACCCTGTTCCTGCTGCCGCTGCGCCTGCTCCGCGCCTTCTGGCAGGCCCTGGGCGTGGTGGGCCGCGTGAAGCCGGATGTGCTGGTCGGGCTCGGTGGCTACATCACCTTCCCCGGCGGCATGATGGGCGTGTTGCGCGGCAAGCCGCTGGTGCTGCACGAACAGAACTCGGTCGCCGGCATGGCCAACAAGGTGCTGGCCGGCATCGCCGACCGGGTGTTCACCGCGTTCCCCAACGTGTTCAACAAAGCCGAGTGGGTGGGCAACCCGTTGCGCGCCGAGTTTCTGCGGCAGGCACCGCCCGCCGAACGCTTCGCCGGTCGCCGTGGCCCGTTGCGCCTGCTGGTGGTCGGTGGCAGCCTGGGGGCCAAGGCGCTCAACGACACCGTGCCGCAGGCGCTGGCGCTGATGCCCGCGGAGCAGCGACCGCAGGTGATCCACCAGAGCGGCGAAAAGCAGATCGACGCCCTGCGCGCCAACTACGAAGCCGCAGGTGTGCAGGCCGAGCTGACCCCTTTCATCCAGGACACGGCCAGCGCCTTCGCCGAGGCCGACCTCATCGTCTGCCGCGCTGGCGCCAGCACGGTGACGGAGATCGCGGCGGTGGGCGCGGCGGCCCTGTTTGTTCCCTTCCCGCACGCCGTGGACGACCACCAGACCACCAACGCCCGCTTCCTGGTGGAGGCCGGTGGGGCCTGGCTGGTGCCGCAAACCGCGTTCACGCCGGCCTCGCTCGCTCAGACCTTGCAGGGCCTGGACCGCCAGCAACTCCTGGCCATGGCCACCCAGGCCCAACAGGTGCAGAAGACCGGTGCCGTGGCGGCGGTGGTGGCCGCGTGCGAGCAACTCGCGAAAGTCAAAACAGCATGAAACACGCCATTCGACACATTCACTTCGTTGGCATCGGTGGCTCGGGCATGAGCGGCATCGCCGAGGTGTTGCTGAACCAGGGGTTCCGCATCACCGGCAGCGACCTCGGCGAGAACGCCGCGACGCGCCGCCTGGAATCCATGGGCGCACAGGTGCATGTCGGCCACGACGCGGCCTACATCGAGGGCGCCGATGCCATCGTCACCTCCACCGCGGTGAAGGAAGACAACCCCGAGGTGGTGGCCGCGCACGCGAAGCTGGTGCCGGTGGTGCCGCGCGCGGTGATGCTGGCCGAGCTGATGCGCATGAAAAAGGGTGTGGCCATCGCGGGCACGCACGGCAAGACCACGACCACCAGCCTCGTGGCCAGCGTGCTCGCCGCCGCCGGGCTGGACCCCACCTTCGTGATCGGTGGACGCCTCAACAGCGCGGGCGCCAATGCTCAGCTGGGCTCGGGCGAGTACATCGTGGTCGAGGCCGATGAGTCGGACGCCTCGTTCCTCAACCTGTTGCCGGTGCTCTCGGTCGTGACCAACATCGACGCCGACCACATGGACACCTACGGCCACGACTTCGGCCGGCTCAAGGGGGCGTTCATCGAGTTCCTGCACCGCATGCCGTTCTACGGCGCGGCGGTGGTGTGCGTGGACGACCCGGCGATCCGCGAGATCCTGCCGCAGATCGCCCGCCCCATCACCGGATACGGCTTCTCGGAGGACGCCCAGATGCGCGCGGTGGACGTGCGCGCCGTGGATGGCCAGATGCACTTCACCGTGCTGCGCAACAACGGCGGCGAGCAACCGCCGCTGGAGGTGGTGCTCAACCTGCCGGGCCAGCACAACGTGCTCAACGCGCTCGCGGCGATCGGCATCGCCGACGAACTCGGCGTGCCCGACGCGGCGGTGCAGCAGGCGCTGGCCGAGTTCAAGGGCGTGGGGCGTCGCTTCCAACTGTATGGCGAAGCGGCGCTGCCCTCCGGCGGCCGGGCGACCATCGTGGACGACTACGGTCACCACCCGGTGGAGATGGCGGCCACGCTGGCTGCCGCGCGCGGGGCCTTCCCGGGCCGCCGCCTGGTGCTGGCCTTCCAGCCGCACCGCTACAGCCGCACCCGCGACTGTTTTGAGGATTTTGTGAAGGTCATCGGCCATGCCGACGCCGTGTTGCTGGCCGAGGTGTACCCCGCCGGAGAGACCCCCATCGTGGCCGCCGACGGCCGCTCGCTGGCGCGCGCGCTGCGCGTGGCGGGCAAGCTGGAGCCGGTGTTCGTGGACGACATCGCGGACATGGCGCAGGCGGTGATGGACAACGCGCGCGATGGTGATGTGGTGCTGTGCATGGGCGCCGGCACCATCGGCGCGGTGTCGGGACAGGTGATCGAGATGGCACAGGGAGGCCGCCAATGAGCGCAACAGTGGATGCAAACAGCATGGGCAAGGTGGCGGTGCTGCTGGGCGGGCGTTCCGCTGAGCGCGAGGTCTCGCTGATGTCGGGCAGCGGCGTGCTGGCCGCGTTGAAAAGCAAGGGGGTGGACGCCCACGCGTTCGACCCGTCCGAGCGCGATCTGTCCGAGCTCAAGCGCGAGGGCTTCGACCGCTGCTTCATCGCGCTGCACGGCCGTTTCGGTGAAGACGGCACGGTGCAGGGCGCGCTGGAGCTGATGGGCATTCCCTACACCGGCCCCGGCGTCATGGCCTCGGCCGTGGCCATGGACAAGCTCATGACCAAGCGCATCTGGATCGCCGAAGGCCTGTCCACCCCGGCCTGGCGCCAGGTGAAGAGCGCCGCCGACACCCGCGCCGCGTTCGCCGCGCTGGGCTCGCCCATGATCGTCAAGCCCGTGCGCGAGGGGTCCACCATCGGTCTGACCAAGGTCACCACGCTGGAGCAGTGCGACGCCGCCTACGCGCTCGCCTCGGGCCAGGACCCGATGGTGATGTGCGAGCAGTTCATCGCCGGCGACGAGGTGACGATCCCCGTGCTCGGCACCGGCGCCGCCGCCCGCGCCCTGCCGGTGATCCGCATCGTGGCACCCGACGGCAACTACGACTACCAGCACAAGTACTTCACCGACGACACGAAATACCTCGTGCCCTGCGGCCTGCCGGAAGGCGAGGAGACCGCCATCCAGGCGCTGGTGCTGCAGGCCTTCCTCACGCTGGACTGCCGTGGCTGGGCGCGGGCCGACGTGATGATCGACGCGAAGACCCGCAAGCCCTACCTGCTGGAGATCAACACCTCGCCCGGCATGACCGGCCATTCGCTGGTGCCCATGTCGGCGCGGGCGGCCGGCCTGTCGTACGAAGACCTGTGCCTCACGCTGCTCGCCAGCGCGTCGCTGGACAACCCGGCCAAACCCGGCTGAGACCCACACCATGGACCGCGCCGATCTGCCCCTGGACGTCAAGCTCATGACCCTGGTCACCCGTGGCCTGGTGATGGTGTTTGTTGTCCTGTGCCTGGGGGTGGTCGGCACCTGGATCGCCCGCCATCCGGTCTGGAACCTGCGCGCCATCACTGTGCAGGGCGAGGTGTCCCACCAGAACGCCGTGGGGCTGCGTGCCCAGCTGGCGGCCCAGATGCGCAAGCAGCTGAGCGCCAGCTTCCTCACCGTCGATCTGCAGCTGGTGCGGGCCCTGTTCCAGACCGTGCCCTGGGTGCGCGAGGCGCGGGTGCAGCGCGAGTTTCCGAACCGCCTGCGGGTCACGCTCGAAGAGCACCAGGCGGTGGCGTGGTGGGGTCAGGCCGGGTCGGGCCAGCTGGTCAGCCGCCTGGGCGAGGTGTTCGAGGCCAGCCCCGACGACGGCGATGGCCTGCCCGAGCTGGCGGGCCCGGTGGAGCAGGCGCCGCAGGTGTGGGCGCTGTACCAGACGCTGTCGGCCGAACTGGGCCGCCTCGAGATGGGCCTGGTGCGGCTGGAGCTCAACGAGCGCGGCAACTGGCGGGCCGAACTCGACAACGGCGCCCACATCGAGCTGGGCCGTGGCACCCCCGAAGACCTGCTGGAGCGCACCCGCCGCTTCACCGCCACCCTGGGCCAGCTGACCCAGCGCTACCCCGGCGCGCTGCAGACCGTGGACCTGCGTTACCCCAATGGCTACGCGCTGCGTGTGCAGGGCGTGACCACGGTGACCGAAGACGACCCCAAGAAACCAACACCAACCCGCTGAACAGAAAACGATCATGGCCAAGGAATACAAGGATTTGGTGGTGGGACTGGACATTGGCACCGCCAAGATCATGGTGGTGGTGGCCGAGGTCCAGGCCACGGGTGAACTCAAGCTCGCCGGCCTGGGCGTGTCGGCCAGCCACGGCCTCAAGCGCGGCGTGGTGGTCAACATCGACGCCACGGTGCAGAGCATCCAGCAGGCGCTGAAAGAGGCCGAGCTGATGGCCGACTGCCGCATCGCCCGCGTCTACACCGGCATCACCGGCAGCCACATCCGCGGCATCAACAGCAGCGGCATGGTGGCCATCAAGGACCGCGAGGTCACCCAGGCCGACGTGGCGCGGGTGATCGAGACCGCCAAGGCCATCAACATTTCCACCGACCAGCGCCTGCTGCTGGTCGAGCCGCAAGAGTTTGTGATCGACGGTCAGGAAGTGAAAGAGCCCATCGGCATGAGCGGCATCCGCCTGGAGGCCAAGGTGCACATCGTGACCGGTGCGCAGAGCGCGGCCGAGAACATCATCAAGTGCGTGCGCCGCTGCGGGCTGGAGGTGGACCAGCTCATGCTCAACCCGCTGGCTTCCAGCCAGGCCGTGCTGACCGACGACGAGAAAGAACTCGGCGTGGCGCTGGTGGACATCGGCGCCGGCACCACCGACGTCGCGATCTTCGCGGGCGGTGCGATCCGCCACACGGCCGTGATCCCGATCGCGGGCGACCTGATCACCAGCGACATTGCCATGGCGTTGCGCACGCCCACCAAAGACGCCGAAGACATCAAGGTCGAACACGGTTGCGCCAAGCAGTTGCTGGCCGACCCGGACCAGCAGGTGGAAGTGCCCGGCCTGGGCGATCGCGGCCCACGCATGCTCAGCCGCCAGGCGCTGGCGGGCGTGATCGAGCCGCGGGTGGAAGAGATCTTTGCGCTGGTGCAGCAGGTGATCCGCGACTCGGGGTTTGAAGAGGTGCTGTCGTCGGGCATCGTGCTCACGGGCGGCAGCGCGGTCATGCCGGGCATGGTCGAGCTCGGGGAGGACATCTTCCTCAAGCCCGTTCGCCGGGGCATGCCGCACTACGCCTCTGCGCTGTCCGACATGGTGGCCCAGCCGCGCGCAGCGACGGTCATGGGCCTGCTGGAAGAGGCACGGATCGCCCGGGTGCGCGGCCACAAGGTGGCGCAGAAGGCGGGCTCCATGCAGAGCGCACTGGACCGCATGAAAAACTGGTTTGTGGGGACATTCTGATGACGCCATTGATCACCCCTGCGCCGCGCTTGTCGCGCGTCACCCCCTCAAGGGGGCGGCACCTGTCGACTGGCGGAGCCAGATCGACGCTGCCCTTGTCGGCTCGGACCCGGCCTCTTCCCCGATCCCGATGCGCCGATTGCACCGGACCGCCTGGCTGAGGCGCCCCACAGCACGACGAACCGAATCCGATTTTTTGAATTGAAACAACGCCCGGAACCCAGCGGTCAAGGGCACACCCAGGAGAGCAACATGAGCATCGAAATGATTGAAGTCGAGGAATTCAACGCAGGCACGCAGATCAAGGTGATCGGCGTCGGCGGTGGCGGTGGCAACGCGGTGGACCACATGATTTCCCGCCACGTGCAGGGCGTGGAGTTCATCTGCGCCAACACCGATGCGCAGGCGCTCACCCGCAGCGCCGCCGGTCGCACCATCCAGCTCGGTGCCAGCGGCCTGGGCGCGGGCAGCAAGCCCGAAAAGGGCCGCGAGGCCGCCGAACTCGCGATCGACGAAATCCGCACCGCCATCGACGGCGCGCACATGCTCTTCATCACCGCCGGCATGGGCGGGGGCACTGGCACGGGTGCCGCGCCCGTGATCGCCCGAGTGGCCAAGGAAATGGGCATCCTGACCGTGGGCGTGGTCACCAAACCCTTCGATTTCGAAGGCGGCAAGCGCATGCAGAACGCCGACGCGGGCCTGGCCGAACTCGAAGCCAATGTGGACTCGCTGATCGTGGTGCTCAACGACAAGCTGCTCGAGGTGCTGGGCGACGACGTGACGCAGGACGAGGCCTTTGCCCACGCCAACGACGTGCTGAAAAACGCCGTGGGCGGCATCGCCGAGATCATCAACGAGTACGGCAACGTGAACGTCGACTTCGAAGACGTGCGCACCGTGATGGGCGAACCCGGCAAGGCCATGATGGGCACCGCCGTGGCCGCCGGCCCGGACCGCGCGCGCATCGCCGCCGAGCAGGCCGTGGCCTGCCCGCTGCTCGAAGGCATCGACCTCTCGGGCGCCAAGGGCGTGCTGGTGCTCGTCACTGCCGCGAAGGGCTCACTCAAGCTGTCGGAATCGAAGCTGGCCATGAACACGATCCGCGCCTACGCTTCGCCGGACGCGCACGTGATCTACGGTGCCGCCTACGACGACGAGCTGGGCGACGGAATGCGCGTCACCGTGGTCGCCACCGGCCTGAGCCGCCAGGGTGTTCGCCGCACCGCGCCCCCGCTGCAGGTGCTGCGCACCGGCACCGACAACACGCCGTTCAATGTGCCCACGGTGAACGCGGTGGTGGGTGGTGCTGGCGCCGCCCAGCCCGACTACCACTCGATGGCCGTGCCCAGCGTGTGGCGCACCAACCGCACCCAGGCCGCGGCCAAGGTGGATGCGCTGGCGTCGGGCGGGATGGACGACTTCGAGATCCCGGCTTTCCTGCGGAAGCAGGCGGATTGAGAGGATTCCCCCCTGCGCGGCTGCGCCGCTTCCCCCCGGAGGGGGGACAACGCTGGTGGCCCGGCAAAGCCGGTTCCACGGCGTTCCCGGCGCTCGCTCGCAGGGGCGCTGGCGAACCTCGCTGGGCTGGTTGGGGAGAAGTCCAATCGCCGGGATAGTTTTTCTGGTCAGCGCGTTTTCGTCCACAAAACTAAAATCACTGGATGCTCGCTCAACGCACCCTGAAATCTCTCACCAAGGCGGTTGGCGTCGGTCTGCACAGCGGTCAGCGCGTGGAGCTGACGCTGCGGCCGGCCGCGCCCGACACCGGCATCGTGTTCCGCCGCGTCGATCTGCCCGAGCCGGTGGAGATTCCGGTCAATGCCGATGCCGTGTCCGACACGCGCATGGCCTCGACGATCTCCAACGGTGGCGTCAAGGTGCAGACCATCGAGCACATCATGAGCGCCGCCGCCGGGCTCGGTCTGGACAACCTGTACGTGGACATCACGGCCGAAGAGGTCCCCATCCTCGACGGCTCCTCGGCCTCGTTTGTTTACCTGCTCCAGAGCGCCGGCATCGCCATGCAGAAGGCGCCCAAGCGGTTCATCCGGCTCAAGCGGCCGGTGGAGGTGCGAGAGGGTGAGGGCCGCTCGCTCAAATGGGCGCGGTTGGACCCGTTCCATGGCTACAAACTGGCCTTCGAGATCGAGTTCGATCACCCGGCGGTGAACTCCAGCGGCCAGCGCGTGGAGTTCGACATGGGCAGCGGGCGTTATGCGCGCGAGATCGCCCGGGCCCGCACCTTCGGGTTCACCCGTGATGTCGAGATGATGCGGTCCCACGGCCTGGCGCTCGGCGGTGGGCTGGACAACGCCATTGTGATGGACGACGTCAAGGTGCTCAACGCCGACGGCCTGCGTTACCAGGACGAGTTCGTCAAACACAAGATCCTTGATGCCATCGGCGACCTCTACATCATCGGCAAGCCGCTGCTGGCCGCCTACAGCGCCTTCCGCAGCGGCCACGCGCTGAACAACCTGCTGTTGCGCGCGCTGCTGGCGCAGCCCGAGGCCTACGAGGTCGTGAGCTTCGACCACGAGCGCGAGGCCCCCAGCGGTTTCGCTCAGCTGGCCCCGGCCTGGTAGGCCCAGCCCGAGCGACCCAGACCATGCTGTTGCTGCGCTTCGCGCTGGTTCTGCTGCTGATCGTCTCGGGCGTGTGCTTCGCGGCCTACGCCGTCACCCGCAACCCACGCTACCTGCATTGGGGCTGGGTGGTTCTCAAGGTGGCCCTGTTTGCTGCGCTGGGGTTCTTCGGCATCCTGGTGCTTGAGCGTTTGCTCTGAGTTTCCGCGTCCTCTTTGAACGGTTTTTGGAGTGCCTGGTTTTCGCGCATGTACCTCGCGCGGGCCGATGGCGTCACCCCCGTTCTCCGGCCCACGCTCGCCGTCGGGTGATTGGGCGCACAGCCGTTCCCTCGTCAACACTGGTCTGGTGAACCGCCTCTGTGGTAACGGCGAATGGTGCCTGCGCCCGGGGGAGCCACCACCGTCCCCAAAGACATGTCGGCGAGCCAGCTGGTTCGCTCGCACATCACTTTGGGGGCAGGTGGGTTGGGTGGGCGGGCGGAGGCCCCATTCGCGGTTGCGCACGCGGTGGTTCGCTACAACCGTGTTGATGAAGCAACGGCAGAGCGCACGGGCAGCCGCCCGAGAGGTGGGACGGAGAACGAACACCCGGGCCTCCTGCCCCTGCCCACGCGGACCGTGTCCCGAAGGGTGAAACGATGAGAAACCTGGGCGAAAAAAGCGGAGTCAGTAACTCCGACCGCCCTTGTAGGCCGCGTGTGTCCGCGCCTGCAGTGGCGACACCTTGTTGATCGCCGCCACCGAGCGCGCCACCTGCGCGTGGGTGATGCACAGGCCCAGCGCGTCGGCCGCGTCCTTGCCGGGCAGGCCGGGCAGCTTCAGCAGCCGCTTCACCATCTCCTGCATCTGCGCCTTGTCGGCACGGCCGTAGCCGACCACGGCTTTTTTCAGCTGCAACGCGGTGTACTCGGCCACCGTCAAGCCGTTGGCCACCAGCGCGGTCAGGCAGCAGCCGCGTGCCTGACCCAGCAGCAGGGTGGCCTGGGGGTTGACGTTGACGAACACGATCTCACAGGCCGAGACCTCGGGCTGGTAACGTTTCACCACCTCGCTGATGCCGTCGAACAGGATTTTTAGCCGCTCCGGCAGCAGGGCGCCGTCCTTCGGACTGGTCTGAATCGTGCCGCTGGCCACGTAGTGCAGGTCGGCGCCTTCGGTGTCGACCACGCCAAAGCCGGTGCACTGCAGTCCGGGGTCGATGCCAAGGATGCGCATGGTGATCGGTGCCTCAGAGGTTGAAGTTCCAGCGCACCGAGTGGAAGAACACCGGGGCCGCAAAACACAGGGCGTCCACCCGGTCGAGCAGGCCGCTGGTGCCGGTGACCGAGCGACCGGCCGAGCCCCAGTGGGTGATGCCCCGGTCGCGCTTGATGGCCTTCATCACCAGGTGGCCGAGCGAGCCGGCGGCGCAGGCGATCAGGGCCATGGCCAGCGCGGGCAGGGGCTTGAACGGCGTCAAGCCTGCCAGCGCCGCGCCCAGCAGACCGCCGGCCAGCAGCCCGGCGCCCCAGCTGCGCCACTGAAAACTCTGGCTGATGGCGGGCGCCACCGGCCGGTTCAGGCGCCACGCCACGACATGCTGCACCAGCATGCAGGTCTGCACCACCAGCACGAGGAAAAACACCAGGAAGGCGGTCTTGCCGGCGAACCGCGGGAAGTTCAGCAGCAGCAGGGCCGGCACATGGCTCATGCCGTAGACGCAGACCATGATGCCCCACTGCAGCTTGGCGTTGCGCTCCAGAAACCGCTGCGGGTCGTTGCCCAGCGCGCTCACCACCGGAATCGCGAGGAACACGTAGACCGGGATGAACACGGTGAACAGGTTGAACTCGCGGTTCCAGACCAGCGCGTACTGCAACGGCAGCACGATGAAGAAGGCGAGCACCAGGCTGCGGTGGTCGCCGCGCCGTGTGGGTGAGAGGCTGATGAACTCGCGCAGGATGAAGAACGACACGAAGCCGAACAGCACGATGGCCACGCCGTCGCCGGCCGCCCAGCCCACCCAGAACACCAGCGCCATGAGCCAAGAATTGCGCAGCAGGGCCTGGTAGTCCTGCAGCCGCTGGTGGCGGTCGGGCACCGGATCGGCCTTCTTGCGCTCGCGCAACGAGAGCAGCAGGGCCACACCGCTGGCCAGCACCAGCAGGCCGAACAGGACCACGAACACCAGGCTGACCTGTTGCTCGGCGCTGAGGCTGCGCAGGAAGGAGGTCATGCGGCGGTGGCCCGGTGGGGTGCGTGGATGGGCATGTTCAGACGTCCCGCAGCGCCATCACGGCCTCGCGCGCGCGGCGCAGGAAGTCGGCGCGGGCTTCGTCCGGCCCCAGTGCCAGGGGTTCGCCAAAGGTGACCGAGCACAGCACCGGAACCGGAATCACCTCGCCCTTGGGCATCACGCGCTGCACGTTGTGGATCCAGGCGGGCACCAGCACCACGCGGGGGAAACGGTGGGCCAGGTTGTACAGGCCGGATTTGAACGGCTGCGGATCTTCCTCGTGGCCGCGCGTGCCCTCAGGGAACAGGATCAGCGAATCGCCGCTGTCGAGCGCGTCGATCAGGGGCTGCAACGGGTCTTCTTCGCCCTTGCGCTCCCGCTCCACATACACCGCGTTGAAGACGGCGGTGGTGATCCAGCGTTTGAAGGTCGACGCGGTCCAGTAGTCCTTGGCCGCGATGGGGCGGGTGATGCTGCGCAATTCCTCGGGCAAGGCGGCCCACATCAGCACCAGGTCGGCGTGGCTCTGGTGGTTCGCGAAATAGATGCGCTGCTCGGCCTTGGGCGGGCAGCCGTACCAGCGGGCCTGTGCGCCCGTGAGCGCCCGGACCAGCCCCAGCAGGAACAGGCCCATGGCCTGGGCTCGCCAGTTCATGGGGCTGTCCAGGCCACGAGCGCGATGCCCAAACCCAGAGACACCGCGGAACGGGCTTGGCCCGGCCGCTGGTGTCGTCCCCCTGGGGGGAAGCCGCGAAGCGGCACAGGGGGGACCATGCTCAAGGCGCCTGCACGTCGCCCATGCGGGCGACGATGGTGCTGGTGCGTCGCGCCAGGTACGCCGAACCCGGGCGGGTTTCGAAGAATTTGGGGCTGGGCAGCATCACCGCCAGACGCGCGGCCTCGTGCGGGCTGAGCTTGGACGCGGGCTTCTTGAAGTAGCGCTGCGCGGCCGCCTCGGCGCCGAACACGCCTTCGCCCCATTCGACGCTGTTGAGGTAGATCTCCAGGATGCGCTCCTTGCTCAGCAGCGCCTCGAGCGTGAGCGTGAGCATCAGCTCCTGGCCTTTGCGCAGCAGGTTGCGTTCGCCCGACAGCAGCAGGTTCTTGGCGAGCTGCTGGGTGATGGTCGAGCCGCCGAGGATCTTGGGCGGCTTGATGGCCTTGATCGCGGCCTCGACAGCCTCGGGCTTCTTCGCCAGCCGCTTCTCCAGCTGCTCGGTGCGCTTCTCGACCAGTTCCTGGCGCCGCTCGTTCTTGCTCCAGGCGGACTGGATGGCGTCCCAGTCCACGCCGCCGTGCTCGACGAACCCGGCGTCTTCCGACGCCATCACCGCGCGTTTCAGGTGGGGGCTGATCTCGGCGTAGTCCACCCACTGCGACGACCAGCGCCATGACTTGTCGGTCTGGGTGATGCTTTGTCCCGCGATGCGCCAGGCCTCGGAGCGCATGAACGCCGTGCTCTGCGGATCGACCACCACCATCAGCGCGATGCGCAGCACGAAGAACAGCTGCAGGCCCAGACAGGCCAGCAGCACCCACAACAACCAGCGGCCGAAAGTTCTCATGGAAGGAACGGGAGGAAAGAGGGGAAGCCCGCCAAGAACACCGCGGAACCGGCTTCGCCGGGCCGCTGGTGTTGCCCCCTTGAGGGGGTCGCGCGCAGCGCGGCGGGGGTGTTCATCTACTGCGAACTCAATTGCGTTTGCAAGGTGGCGTCGCGCGTGAAGCGGAAGCGCGAGACCACCACGATCTGGTCGGCGCGCCGGCGCATGTTGTCGTTGAACCGCCCGAAGCCGAGGCTGCGCACGATCGACTGCGCGCGGCGGTCGAGCGTGGTGTTGCCCGAGGTCTGGACGATTTCGGTGTCGATCACCGCGCCGGTGTGGTTCACCGTGATCACCATGGTCAGCTCGCCATAGAGCTTGCGGCCGGCCGCCTCGGGGAAGTTGGTGGTGCCCCGGTCTTCGATCTTGCGGCGCAGCTCGTCGTAGTAAATGGCATAGACCTCTTCGCGCGTGGCCGGGCTGATGTAGCGCTTCTTGGGGCGCGCGTTTTCTTCGTTGATGCGCTTCTCGATTTCGGCCAGGATCTTCACCAGTGCCTGGCGCTTTTTCTCCCGCTCGGCCGCGTCCGGGCTCGGATTGACAGCCTGCAGGTCGGGCGGGGGCAGGGTGGCCAGTTGCTGGCGCACCTGGGCCAGGATCTGGTTCTGCCGCTCCTTCAGCGCTTCGATCATGCGCTCGTCTTCTTCCGGTGTGTCCCCCAGCCGGGCCTGTGTCACGGGGGGCAGCGGCGAGGTGGCCCTGCCTTTTTCGGCATCGCCGCCACCGGCCAGCGAGGCCTGCGCGATGGCCCGCGCCTTCTCCGGTTTTTCGTCGCTCTTGGCGTTGACGAGGATGACCTCCAGCGGCGTGTCCTGGAACACCCGGTTGAAACGTTCGGGGTCGACGAAACGCACGGTCAGCAAGGCGGCGTGCACGGCCACGGACACCCCGAGCGCGAGCTGCAGGGTGGTCCGTTGCCGGAGGAACTTCAGAACCGGATTCACGGCGGCGATTATCGGTGCTGTGTCAGGGTGCGGCCGTGTCGGCGGCCGGTGCGTCGGCCTCGTTCACGTCGATGGCCAGCGCCAGCGGCGTCGCCAGCGCGTCTTCTTCGCCGTCTTCGGCCTCGGCACCGTCGTCCACGTTGTCCACCGGCAGGTCCAGGCGCTCGATCACCGTGCCCGACACGTCCAGCGCCATCTCGTCCACGGCGCCCAGGCGCACGCGCACGTGGGCACCGCGCGGCAGGCCCTCGGCGCCCATCACCGGCAGCACCAGCGGCAGCTGGTCGGCGCGCACCAGGTTGTCTTTGATCAGCGTGGCGGTCAGCTCGGTGATGCCCGCCTGCCCCAAATGCTTGAGCGTCCAGAAACGTTCCATGCCGTTCTGGAAACCGTTGTAGGCGGTGTAGGCCGCATCGAAGCCGCTGATCACGGCAAACAGGTTCGCGTCCTTGGGTTTGAACGGCGCGGCGAGCGCGGCGGTCTTGCCGTGGCGGGCGCAGGCAATGATCTGCCACTGGTTGACCATGTCCACGTAGCGGCGCAGGGGCGAGGTGCTCCAGGCGTAGCTCTTGACGCCAATGCCGGCGTGCGGCTGGGCCTTGGTGCCCATGCGCACCTTCACGCCGGGCGCGAGGCTGGCCTGGCTGCGGTAGATGCCGGGCACACCGCACTCGGCGAGCCACTGGCCCCAGCTGCTGTTGGCCAGGATCATGGCCTCGGCCACCATCAGGTCGAGCGGTGCGCCGCGCTGCCGCGTGCCGATGACCACCGTCTCGCTGCCGTCGGGCTCGGCGCCGCCCACGCCCTCGAGCTTGAAGGTGTAGTCGGGCCGGTTGAAGTTTTCCGGCTTGCCTCGCACCACCTCGCGCTGCGCCTTGAGGTGGCGGGCGAGGCGGAAGATGAGGGCCAGCGTGGGCTGCAGCGCGGCGATCTCGGGGGCTGCACCGTCTGCGGCGGCACCGTCGGCCAGCCAGTCTTCGGTGATCACGGTGTCCAGCTGGTCGTGGCGCAGGTTCAGCGCGATCGGCACGCGTTCCAGCGCGGTGCGGCTGTCCTTCTGCTCCAGCGTGGTTTCGTCGAACGTGACGTAGAGCGACACGGCGGGGCAGTCGCGCCCGGCCATCAGGGTGTAGGCCTGCACCACCTCATCGGGCAGCATGGTGATCTTGTGGCCCGGCATGTAGACCGTGGACAGGCGCTGGCGCGCCACCTGGTCGATGGCGCCATCGGGCAGCACGGCCAGGCCGGGTGCGGCGATGTGGATGCCCAAGGTGAAGGTGCCCGAGCCCAGGCCCTGCAGCGAGAGCGCGTCGTCGATCTCGGTGGTCTGCGAGTCGTCGATGGAAAAGGCCTGCACGGCGGCCAGCGGCAGCTCGTCGGCGATCACCGGCGCCTGCAGCGCCGGGAAACCCGTGCCCTTGGGGAACTGGTCGAACAGGAAGCGCTGCCAGTGGAACTGGTACGCGCTGGTGATGGCGCCGGCTTTTTGCAGCAAGGGCAGCGGTGCGGTGTGGCTGTTGCGCGCGGCCTCGACCACGGCCTTGTACTCGGGCGCGTTCTTGTCGGGCTTGAACAGGATCTTGTAGAGCTGCTGGCGCACGGGCGGCGGGCAGCTGCCGGCCACCAGTTCGGCGGCCCAGGCGTCGATCTGTGCCTGCACCTGTTTCTTCTTCTCGATCGCGGCCAGCGCCTGGGCCAGGATCTCGGCCGGCGCCTTCTTGTAGCGGCCCTTGCCGGCGCGGCGGAAGTAGTGTGGCGCGCCCTGCAGGCAGATCAGGGTCGCGACCTGCTGTTCGGTGGTGGCGTTGGCGCTGAAGTACTCGCGGGCCAGGTCGGCGAAGCCGAACTCGTCTTCGGCGGCAAATTCGTAGGCCAGCTCCAGCTCCATGGTCCCGGCCAGCGCGGTGGCGGCGGGCATCAGCTGGGCCGGGGCGGGCTTTTCAAAACGAAGCAGGGCGTTCGCGGCTTTGACCTTGAGGCGTTTGCCGGTGTCCAGCTCCACTTGCATGGAGCTTTCCGCCTCGGACATGAGGCGACCGGTCATCAATTTGCCGGCTTCATCAAACAGGATGTGCATGGGCGGGATTGTCCCATGCGGGGCAGGGCGCCCCGGGTTTCAGCCTGCGGGGAAGAGGAAACGGAACAGCCCGTCGATGTGCTGGTCAAAATCACTGATCGCGTGATCGCCGCCCGGCAGCAGCTTCACATCACCGCCGGCGCAGAAATCGAGCATCTCGCGCCAGTCAAGCACCTCGTCGTCCCGCGAGACGATGGCATACAGGTTCTGCGGCGTGGTCGGCGACAGGGGGCGCAGGCGGGTGATGTCGTCCGCCAGCGCCGACAGCTCGTCCACGAACTCTGGCTGGAAATAGAAACGCTGTTCGGGATCGTGCCAGGCGCTGTGCTCGCCGATGTGGCGCGCCAGATCACGCTGCGGAAACGCCGCCGGGTTGAGCAGGGCGGCCCGGCAACCCGTCTGCAGCGCCAGCCAGCGCGCATAGAACCCGCCCAGCGAAGAGCCGACCACCGCCATGCCCTGGCGCGGCCAGCCGGCGACCAGTTGCTGCAGCCCCCGCGCGGCCTCGCGGGGCGATGGCGGCAGTTGCGGACAGCACCAGACCACGCCCGGGTGCTGTTCGGCCATCCGCGCCGCGACCTGCTGCGCCTTGGCCGACCGGGGCGACGAACGAAAGCCATGCAGGTACAGCAGGTGGGTGGTGGCGGCAGGAGAGGTGGTCGGACGGGTCATGGGCGAAGGATAATCGGATGCTCATGGCCGCCGTATTCGACAAACCCACCCTGTTGCAACGCATCACCCCGATCTTTCAGGGGTTCGACGGGCTGCTCGCGCTGGCCGTGCTGATCCTGGCGGGCGCGGGCCTGATGACCATGTACTCGGTCGGCTTTGACCACGGCACGCGGTTCGTCAACCACGGCCGCAACATGATGCTGGCCGCCTTCGTCCTGTTCTTCGTGGCCCAGGTGCCGCCGCAGCGGCTGATGGCGCTGGCGGTGCCCACCTACACCCTCGGGGTGGTGCTGCTGACCGCGGTGTTTCTTTTCGGCATCCAGAAGAAGGGCGCGCAGCGCTGGCTCAACGTGGGTGTCGTGATCCAGCCCAGCGAACTGATGAAGATCGCCATGCCGCTGATGCTGGCCTGGTGGTTCCAGCGCCGGGAGGGACAGTTGTCGCCGCTGGACTTCGCGGTGGCGGCGCTGTTGCTGGCGGTGCCGGCGGCGCTCATCCTCAAGCAGCCCGATCTGGGCACGACCCTGCTGGTGTTGGCCTCGGGCCTGGCGGTGATCTTTTTCGCCGGACTGAGCTGGAAGCTCATCATTCCGCCGGTGCTGATCGCAGTGGTCGGTGTCGTGGTGCTGATCGCGATGGAGCCGCAATGGTGCGCGCCCGATGTGGACTGGAAGGTGCTGCACGAGTACCAGCGCCAGCGCATCTGCACGCTGCTCGATCCGTCCAAGGACCCGCTCGGCAAGGGTTTCCACATCATCCAGGGCATGATCGCCATCGGCTCCGGCGGGGTCTGGGGCAAGGGCTTCATGCAGGGCACGCAGACCCACCTGGAGTTCATTCCCGAGCGCACCACCGACTTCATCTACGCCGCTTTTTCCGAAGAGTTCGGGCTGGTCGGCACGCTCGCGCTGATGCTGGCGTTCATCTTCCTCATCGTGCGCGGGCTGACGATTGCGCTGGAGGCGCCGACCCTGTTTGCCCGCCTGCTCGCCGGGGCCATGACGCTCAACATCTTTGTCTACGCCTTCGTGAACATGGGCATGGTCAGCGGCATCCTGCCGGTGGTGGGCGTTCCACTGCCGTTCGTCAGCTACGGCGGCACCGCCATGGTGACCATGGGCGTGGGGTTGGGCATCCTGATGTCCATCGCCAAGTCCAAGCGGCTGATGCAGTCATGACATCGGGCCCCCAAGTGTCTTCCTCCCTGCGGGGTGAATCCGTGGCTCCACCGCTGCTCGGGTCGCTGCCTGCGGTCCAGGTTGCGGTGATCGGCGCCGGCAACATGGGCGGCGCGATGGTCGCGCGGCTGTGCGAGCTGGGTTGGACCGTGGTGGTCTGCGACATCGAACCCTCGCGTCAGCAGCAGGCGCTGGAGGCCGGTGCCCATCTCGCCGACACGCCCGAGACCGCCGCGCGCGCACTCTCGGCGGACGGCGTGCTGATCGTCTGCGTGGTCGATGCCAGCCAGTCGCAACAGGTGTTGTTCAGCGAGCACGGCGCGGGCCCGGTGCTGCAACCCGGCCAAGCGGTGATGCTGTGCCCCACCATCGCCCCACAGGACACCGAAGCGCTGGCCGCCGCCCTTGCCGAGCGGGGCATCGGCTGCATCGATGCCCCGATGTCCGGCGGCCCGGCCAGGGCACGCGACGGCAGCATGAGCCTGATGGTGGCCGCGCCCACGGCGCTGCTGGCGCGCCACGCCGCCCTGCTGGACGCGCTGTCGTCGAAGGTGTTTCGCCTCGGCGAGCGCGTGGGCGACGGCGCGCGCACCAAGCTGGTCAACAACCTGCTGGCGGGCATCAACCTGGTGGGGGCGGCCGAGGTGCTGGCGCTGGCCGACCGCCTGGGGCTGGACCTGGGCACGACGCTGGACGTGATCGAACAATCCAGTGGCCAGAGCTGGATCGGTTCCGACCGCATGCGCCGGGCGATCGCGGGCGACCTCGCACCGCGCGCCCACGTGACCCTGCTCGAAAAAGACACCCGGCTTGCGGTGGCGGCGGCCCGCGCGGCCGGGTTCCACGGCCCGCTGGGCGCCTCGGCGGCCGGTGTTTTTGCCCAGGCCCACGCGGCAGGCATGGCCGATCTGGACGACGCTGTCTTGCTGCCCCTGCTGCGGCAGACCGGCCGCTGATCCGCGCGCCGCGCCCGGCTCCCCGGCCACCAAGACCACGCGCCCAGCGCGTGGACCCCACCCTTCATACAATGGCCCCCATGATTGCTCGCGAACCCACCCTTGCCCGACTGGCCACCGCCGAAAACCTGCTGCTCACGCCCTACGGACTGAACACCTCCCTGCTGCACAAGGCGCTGGGTGAAATCATGTCGCACGGCGTCGACGACGCCGACCTCTATTTCCAGACCACGCGCAGCGAGGGCTGGAGCCTGGAAGAGGGCATCGTCAAGACCGGCAGCTTCAGCATCGACCAGGGCGTCGGCGTGCGCGCCGTCAGCGGCGAGAAGACCGCCTTTGCCTACTCGGACGACCTGTCCTGGGACTCGCTGATCGACGCGGCCCGCACCGTGCGCTCCATTTCCGGCCAGGGCCAGAGCCGCAAGGTCCGCAGCCCGGCGGCGAAGGTGTCGAAGTCGCGCTCGCTCTATCCCGGTCTGGACCCGATCGCCACCCTCGACAGCACCGCCAAGGTGGCGCTGCTGGAAAAGGTGGAAAAGCTCGCCAAGGCCAAAGACCCGCGCGTGGTGCAGGTCATGGCCGGTCTGGCCGCCGAACACGACGTGGTGCTGATTGCCCGCGCCGACGGCACCCTGGCCGCCGACGTGCGGCCGCTGATCCGCCTGTCGGTCACGGTGATCGCCGAGCAGAATGGCCGCCGCGAGGTGGGCAGTTCCGGTGGCGGTGGGCGTTTCGGGCTCGCTTATTTTGACGACGCCATGGTGCAGTCCTACGTGGACGAAGCCGTGTCGTCGGCCCTGACCAACCTCGACGCCCGCCCCGCGCCCGCCGGCGAGATGACCGTGGTGCTCGGCCCGGGCTGGCCCGGCATCCTGCTGCACGAAGCGGTGGGCCATGGCCTGGAAGGTGACTTCAACCGCAAGGGCTCCAGCGCGTTCGCCGGCCGCATCGGCCAGCGCGTGGCGGCCAAGGGTGTGACCGTGCTCGACGATGGCACCATCGCCGACCGCCGTGGCTCGCTCAACGTCGATGACGAAGGTCACACGTCCCAGAAGAACGTGCTGATCGAAGACGGCATCCTGCGTGGCTACATCCAGG
This sequence comes from Hydrogenophaga sp., assembly GCF_018780075.1. Taxonomy (GTDB): domain Bacteria; phylum Pseudomonadota; class Gammaproteobacteria; order Burkholderiales; family Burkholderiaceae_C; genus Hydrogenophaga. Next base: position 14,742 of record NZ_JADMKB010000114.1, on the reverse strand, counting down.
ACGCCATGAACGCGCGCCTGATGGGCGTCAAGCCCACCGGCAACGGCCGTCGCGAGAGCTACGCGCACGTGCCGATGCCGCGCATGACCAACACCTACATGCTGGGCGGCGACAAGAGTGCCGATGAAATCGTGGCCAGCATGAAGAAGGGGCTGTACGCCACCAACTTCGGCGGCGGCCAGGTCGACATCACCAGCGGCAAGTTCGTGTTTTCGGCCAGCCAGGCCTACTGGGTCGAGAACGGGAAGATCCAGTACCCCGTCAAGGGCGCCACGCTGGTGGGCAGCGGCCCCGAGTCGCTCAAAAAAATCAGCATGATCGGCAACGACATGCGGCTGGACAGCGGCGTGGGCACCTGTGGCAAGGAAGGCCAGAGCGTGCCCGTGGGCGTGGGCCAGCCGACGCTGCGCATCGACGGCCTGACCGTTGGTGGCACGGCCTGAGATCGGATAGCATCCTTCCATCGGGAACACAGCCTCCCGAGTTCCTTGGGGAATAGACGGTTTCCGTCCAAGTGCTGGCCACCACCTGATGTGGAGCGCCAACCATGGAAACCGTTGAATTGAATCCGAACCACGCCATCAGCCCCAGCGCCTTCGCGGCGCTCCTGGGCCAGCCCGACACCCCCCTGATCCTGGATGTGCGCCGCACCGAGCGCTTTGACTTGAGCCCGTCACTGTTGCCTTTGGCGTTGCACGTGGCCCCTGACAACCTGGGCGCCTGGCTGGGCGACCGTCCCCCGCAAGCGGCCGTCGTGTGCTGCGTGCACGGCCACGAGGTCAGCCAGCGTGCCGCCGCCCGGTTGCGCGACGCGGGCTGGGATGCGCGCTACCTGCTGGGCGGCATCGAGGGCGGCGAGCCTGGCGTGGACAGCCCTGAGCTGCTGCAGGCGCTGGGTGCATTGCCGGTGCCGCTGATGCGCAAGCGCCCCGACCTGGGCGTCACCGGTGCCGGCGGCTCCCGGTGGATCACACGGGAGCGCCCCAAGATCGACCGCATCGCCTGCCCCTGGCTGGTCCGCCGTTTCATCGACCGAGAGGCCACGTTCTTCTATGTGCCCACCGCCGAGGTGCTGAAACGGGCCGGGCAGCGCCAGGCCGTGGCTTTCGACATCCCCGGGGCGCCGATCTCGCACGAGGGCGAGCGCTGCAGCTTCGACACCTTGCTGGACGCGTTCGGCCTGAGCCTGCCTGCGCTGGACCTGTTGGCCGGTATCGTGCGCGGGGCCGACACCGACCGGCTGGACCTGGCCGCGCCCGCTGCGGGTTTGCTGGCGGTGTCGCTGGGCATGTCGCGACGGCACGCCGACAACGACCACGCCATGCTGGAAGCCATGATGCCGGTGTACGACGCCTTCTACGCCTGGTGCGTGGATCAGGTCGGTGGTCATGCCGAAACCCACAACTGGAGACCTCAATGACAGCGCCGCGCCACGTGGATTTCTGGGAAGCCCTGCGCTTCTGGCTCAAGCTGGGCTTCATCAGCTTCGGCGGCCCGGCCGGCCAGATTGCCGTCATGCACCGAGAGCTGGTGGAGCAGAAACGCTGGATCAGCGAGCAGCGTTTCCTGCACGCGCTGAACTACTGCATGCTGCTGCCCGGGCCGGAGGCGCAGCAGCTCGCCACCTACATCGGCTGGCTTCTGCACCGCACCTGGGGCGGTGTGGTGGCCGGGGTGCTGTTCGTGTTGCCGTCGCTGCTGATCCTGATCGGCCTGAGCTGGGTCTATGTGGTCCATGGCCAGGTGGCCTGGGTCGCGGGTCTGCTGTACGGCATCAAACCTGCGGTGGCGGCGCTGGTCTTGCAGGCGGTGCACCGCATGGGCAGCAAGACGCTGCGGAGTCCGCACCGTGCGCCGCTGCTGTGGGCTGTGGCCGTGGGCAGTTTTGTGGCCCTGGCCGTGATTGCGGTGCCATTTCCCGTGGTCGTGCTGGTGGCCGCCTTGGTGGGCTGGCTGGGTGGGCGCTGGATGCCGGACCAGTTTGCCCGCTCCGGTGGCGGGCATCCGTCCGCGGCTGCTGCCGCTGTGCATCAGCCCGCCGTGATCGACGACCACACGCCCACCCCGGAACACGCACACTTCAGCCGCGCGCGCCTGCTGCGGGTGTTGTCGGGCGGTGCGGTGTTGTGGGCGCTGCCGATGGCCGCATTGGTGGCCTGGAAGGGCTGGACGGGCACGCTCGCTGCCATGGGCTGGTTCTTCACCAAGGCGGCATTGCTCACCTTCGGCGGCGCCTACGCGGTGCTGCCCTATGTGTACCAGGGCGCGGTGGTGGAGCACGGCTGGCTGCTCGGTCCGCAGATGATCGATGGCCTCGCCCTGGGCGAAACCACGCCGGGGCCGCTGATCATGGTGGTGGCCTTTGTGGCTTTCCTGGGCGGTTGGGGCCAGCAGGTGCTGGGGCCGGACGCGCTGTTTCTGGGCGCGGCGCTGGCGGCGCTGGTGGTGACCTGGTTCACCTTCCTGCCCTCGTTCATCCTCATTCTCGCGGGCGGCCCGCTGGTGGAGAGCACCCACGGCAAGCTGCATTTCACCGCGCCGCTGACCGCGATCACGGCGGCGGTGGTGGGGGTGATCGCGAGCCTGGCGCTGTTCTTCCTGGTCCATGTGGCCTACCCGTCGGGCATGGCCACCGGATGGTCGCGCCCGGACTGGGCGGCGCTGGTCCTGGTGGCGTTTGCCGCGATGGCGCTGATCCGTTTCAAGCAGGGCGTGATCCGGGTGATCGTGGCTTGTGCATTGGCGGGCTGGGCCTGGCGCAGCCTCTATGGGGTTAACGCGTAAGGTGTTTGTCATGGCCCCTGTGCTACATTGCGCCTCTATGCCAACGCGCTCCGCCATCTTTTTTGGCTTTTATTTTTGGTTCTCAGTCCCCGGCGGACGAGAGGCCACGGTGTAAGCGCAACGCAACCGAACCTCCCAAAACCGCCGGGCCCGACGCCCGGCGGTTTTTTTTTTGCCACCTTCTTTTTTGCCAACCCGAGGAGTTCCGTGATGACCGCCAAAGCCACCCCCGTCAGCGCCGATGCCTGGCATGCACGTTCTGTCGATAAAACCAGCCAGACCGACGACGAACGCATCAAGGACATCACCGTGCTCCCGCCTCCCGAACACCTGATCCGCTTCTTTCCCATCGGCGGCACGCCGGTGGAAGGCCTCATCAGCCAGACCCGCCAAGCCATCCACAACATCTTGCGCGGCAAGGACGACCGCCTGCTGGTGGTCATCGGTCCGTGCTCGATCCACGACCCGGCCGCTGCGCTGGACTACGCGCGCCGCCTCAAGCCGCTGCGTGACCAGTACGCCGACACGCTCGAGATCGTGATGCGTGTCTACTTCGAAAAGCCGCGCACCACGGTGGGCTGGAAGGGCCTGATCAACGACCCCTACCTGGACGAGAGCTACCGCATCGACGAAGGCCTGCGCATCGCGCGCCAGTTGCTGATCGACATCAACCGCATCGGCTTGCCGGCCGGCAGCGAGTTCCTGGACGTGATCTCGCCGCAATACATTGGCGACCTGATCGCCTGGGGCGCCATCGGTGCGCGCACGACCGAGAGCCAGGTGCACCGCGAGCTGGCCTCGGGGCTGTCGGCGCCGATCGGTTTCAAGAACGGCACCGATGGCAACATCCGCATCGCGACCGACGCCATCCAGGCGGCCGCGCGCGGGCACCATTTCCTGTCGGTGCACAAGAACGGCCAGGTCGCCATCGTGCAGACCAATGGCAACAAGGACTGCCACGTCATTCTGCGCGGCGGCAAGGCGCCGAACTACGACGCCACCCATGTGGCGGCCGCGGTCAAGGATCTGGAGGTCGCCAAGCTCACGCCGCGCCTGATGGTGGACTGCAGCCACGCCAACAGCAGCAAGCAGCACGAGAAGCAGCTCGATGTGGCGCGCGACATCGCGGGCCAGATCGAAGGCGGCTCGAAGAGCGTGTTCGGCGTGATGATTGAAAGCCACATCGAGGCCGGCGCGCAAAAATTCACGCCCGGCAAGGACGATGTGAACAAGCTGGCCTACGGTCAGAGCATCACCGATGCCTGTCTGGGCTGGGGCGATTCGGTGCAGGCGCTGGAGGTGCTGTCGCAGGCGGTGCAGCGTTCGCGAGCGGGGCGCTGACCGGGCCGGGGGGAGGGCTGGGCGGACGTCGGGGCGACGTGTGCCCCGCGCTTGATATTCCGGCCCGGATGCCGATGTTCTAATGGATGGGCGCCAGGCTGCGTGGGTTGCAGTCCAGTGCGCTGACGCGTTGCCATTGGGAGTCAGTGTGGAGCAGCCAGTTCTGGGTTTGGGTCTGTTGGGTTTTTCCGAGTCGGTGGGCGTGCGCCTCCAGGCCTGGGCGGCCCAGGCGCCCGCCGGGTGGCCCGAGTGGCGCACCTGCGACCCACACCTGGCCGACGCCTGGATGATCGCCGGTGACGCGGTGGAGGTGCTGGGGCGCGACGAGGTGGTGATCCGCCATCCGCACGGCAGCGACGAACGCCTGACGCTCAACCGCGCCGAGGTGGACCGTCCGCTGGCTTTTGCGGCACCGCTGCCTGAAGGTTTTGCGTCGGCTGAGTTTTTCGAGGCCGACAGCGAAACCAGTGTGCGCCAGCGGCTGCAGCGCTTCGAGGGCTGGTTGCGACCGCTGCGCAGCCAGTTCGCCTTAGGGGCGCAACTGTTGGAGCGGCTGGGCGACTACCGTTCGGGGGGCGTGGTGCACGTGACCCTTTCCGGCAAGCTGCTCGCCGTGATCGACATCCAGCGCTGGCAGGCCGCGTTGCTGATTCCCGCCCGTCCGGTCGACCTGTCGATGGCCGAGTGGGTGCATGGGCCCTCCTTGTCCAAAGACGTCCCGCCCTCGTTCATCCGTTTGCCGTTGCACCGTGTGATGTGGACCTACGCGGTGCGCACCCGGCGCGACGTGCTGCCGGGGCGATACCGCGAGCAGCGCCTGTACCTGCGGCGGGTGCCGCGCCTGCCCGCGCATTGGTTTGACGAGATTCACCTCTCCCTGATGCGCGAACTCATTGCCCGTCCGGCCACTGTCTCCCAGTTGCTGGAGCGCACCGGCTGGCCCGAACACGAACTGGCACGCCACATTGGCGCGCTCTACCATGCGGGGGGGCTGACCACCGACCCCGACAGTGCGCGTCGGGCCGAAACAGAAACCCGCCGTGCCATGGTGGCCCTGCAGTTTGACCAGGCCGACCGCGAATCCGAACTGCAAACCCACCACGGACAATCGGAAATGATGGGTCCCTCCAGCATCTTGCGCGAGGCGGTGCATTCGCCCTTGCGCGTGTCCACCGGCAAAACCGGGCTGGACAGTGTTCGCGGGCCCTGAAGCCGTCCCTCCGCCGCGGTGTTTCCGCACCTTCGATCTTGTTGTCCGTGATACCGATATCACGCCGTGTCCAAGGAGTTTCCAAATGCGCAGTCAAGTCACCGTGACCTGGGGTGAGTCATCCACCCACCGTTTTGATCTCGACGAGGTCCAGCCCATGCCGCACGACCAGGCCCGGGCCTGGCTGGATGAACAGTTCACCGCGCTGGACTGCGAGCCCATCCGCCTGACCGGCAAGGTGCTGACCGCCGACAAGATTCTGGCGGTCGCGCAGGCGGTGGGCCAGGATCACTTCCGCGAGCCCGCCCATCGCGAATGGGCCATGGGTTTTGCCCGTGCCGCCAGCGCGGCGCTGGCCAAGCCGGTGGTGGTGGTGGATCTGGCGACGATGTCGCTGGGTTACTGACCCCAGCGCGTCAGCGCAACGCCGTCAGCAGGCGGGCGTGCACCCCGCCGAAGCCGCCGTTGCTCATGCAGACGATGTGATCGCCGCCGCGCGCGGCCGACACCACCTGGCCCACCAGCTCGTCGATGGTTTGGGCGACATTTGATTTTTCTCCCATGGGCAGCAGCGCGTCCGCAGCGTCCCAGTCGAGCCCGCCGGCGTGACAGAACGCCAAGTCGGCCGCTTCCAGGCTCCAGGGCAGCTGCGATTTCATCGTGCCCAGCTTCATGGTGTTGCTGCGCGGTTCGAACACCGCCAGGATGCGCCCGCCCGAAGCCCCGAGCCGGCGCCGCAGGCCGTCGAGCGTGGTGCGGATCGCCGTGGGGTGGTGGGCGAAATCGTCGTACACCGTGATCGGCAACCCGTCGCGCACCGCGGTGCCACGCACCTCCATGCGGCGCCGCACGTTCACGAACCCGCCCAGCGCCGCAGCGGCATCGGCGGGCGCCACGCCCACGTGTTGGGCCGCCGCGATCGCCGCCAAGGCGTTGAGCTGGTTGTGCACGCCGGTGAGCGCCCACTCCACCCGGGCGACCCGCTGGCCGCGCTCCAGCACGTCGAATGCGTGGGGCTCGCCCAGGGCGGTGAAGTCGCTGACCGCCGCGCCAAAGCTGCGCACCTCGCTCCAGACGCCTTGGTGCAGCACCCGGTCCAGGCTCTCTTCCAGGCCGTTGACGACGACCCGCCCCGTGGGTGGCACGGTGCGCAGCAGGTGGTGAAACTGCCGTTCGATGGCCGCCAGGTTGTCGAAGATGTCGGCGTGGTCGAACTCCAGGTTGTTCAACACCGCTGTGCGAGGGCGGTAGTGCACGAACTTGCTGCGCTTGTCGAAGAATGCGGTGTCGTATTCGTCGGCTTCAATCACGAACACAGGCGCCGTCGCCTGTTTCGCCGCCGGGCCGCCCCAAGGCGAAACAGCCCCCTCGGGGGGCAGCGAACCCCGCGAAGCGGGGCGCGTGGGGGCGCCAAGTCTTGCCGACACGCCAAAATTCATCGGCACGCCGCCCACGAGAAAGCCCGGTTGCAGGCCGGCCGATTCCAGCACCCAGGCCAGCATGGCGGTGGTGGTGGTTTTGCCGTGGGTGCCGGCCACCGCCAGCACGTGCCGTCCGTGCAGCACGTGTTCGGCCAGCCACTGCGGGCCGCTGGTGTAGGGCGCGCCCGCCTCCAGGATGGCTTCCATGAGGGGGAACTTCGGCGTGCCATCGGACAGGCGGGCGCGGCTGACCACGTTGCCCACCACGTACATGTCGGGTTGAAGGTCCATCTGGTCGGCGGCAAAACCCTCGATCAGGTCGATGCCGAGCGCCCGCAGCTGGTCGCTCATGGGCGGATAGACCCCGGCGTCGCAGCCGGTCACGCGGTGGCCCGCTTCGCGGGCGAGCGCGGCCAGGCCGCCCATGAAAGTGCCGCAAATGCCCAGGATGTGTATATGCATGCGGCGATTTTAGGCGGGGCCTGGCCCTGGCCCCTGAGGGGGCAGGGGCACGCCAGAGCGCCCTGGGGCCGCCCGCGAGGCACAATCGCGGCATGGACGTGTTTCGAGCAGATCAGACCGACGAGATCGCCGCCGTGGCGGCGCGCTTCGTGGTGGAAGAGGGACTGGAGTACGCCGCGGCCAAGCGGCGTGCGGGCAAACAAATGGGCTTGTCCACGCGTGCGCCCTGGCCCGACAACGCCGCGATGGACGCCGCTGTGCGTGAATACATTCACCTGTTCTGCGCCGACACCCAGCCCGCGGAGTTGCAGGCCCTGCGCGAGCTGGCCTTGGTCTGGATGGAGCGGCTTGCCGTGTTTCGCCCCCATGTGGGCGGGGCGGTTTGGCACGGCACCGCCACGCGGCACAGCGACATCTACATTCAGCTGTATTGCGACGATGCCAAGTCCGCCGAATGGACCTTGCTGGACCATGGGGTGGAGTACCACCCTGGCTCGGTCAACGGCTGGAAGGGAGAGCCCGTGGATGCCCTGACCGTGCGATGCCGGTGCGAGGCCCTGGGGCAGTGGGCGCTGGTGCACCTGCTGGTGCAGGACCGCGACGATGTGCGGGGGGCGCTCAAGCCGGACGCCCAGGGCCGGCGTCCGCGCGGCGACGCGAACGGCTTGAGGGCGCTCTTGTCGGCGACGGCTGGGCAGGGGCACGCCGCATGATGCAACGGCGCCTCTGGATGAGCGGGGTGGCGGCCGGTGCCATGGCCGCCGGTGCGGGCGTCGCCTGGTGGCGCCTGCGGCCGGGCGAACCCCTGTCGGGCGCGGAGGCGGCTTTCTGGGCCACGGAGTTGCCGGGCTTGCAGGGCGACACCGTCGCATTGAAACGGTTTCTGGGCCGGCCCCTGCTCGTGAATTTCTGGGCCACCTGGTGCCCGCCGTGTGTCGAAGAGCTGCCCATGGTCAATGCCTTCTACCGCGCCAACGCCCCGGCCGGCTGGCAGGTGCTGGGTCTGGCGGTGGATCAGGCGACGCCCGTGCGCAGCTTTCTTCAGCGTTTGCCCCTGGATTTCCCCGTCGCCTTGGCCGGGCTGGCGGGCACCGAGTTGGGTCGCAGTCTGGGCAATGCCAGTGGGGGGCTGCCGTTCACCGTGGTGTTCGGTGCCGATGGTGCCGTGATGCACCGCAAGCTGGGCAAGCTGAGCGGGTCGGACCTCTCGCTGTGGGCGGGGCTGGTCTGAGAGGCAACGGTCGGCGAGGCCGTTGACATGCTCGTTTGGGGTGGTGAACCGCGTTGAAAAGCGGTTAAAGTTCTTTCAACTTGTGTCCGTGTGTTGCTCCAATGGCCCGCCGAACGTGGGTGGCCGAGGGTGATGAACGGCGCGCCACCCGGCGCAACCCTCGTGTACACTGCGCACCCCGGCGGATTGTTCAGCCTTGATTTCAATGAAATTGAGTGAAGTTGAATCAATTTGACCGCATTTCGTTGGAGAAATCATGGATTTGAGAAAACTGAAGACGCTGATCGATCTGGTGTCCGAATCGAACGTGTCCGAGCTGGAAATCACCGAAGCGGAAGGCAAAGTGCGCATCGTGAAGAGCGCGCCCGTGGGCATGGCCGCCCCGGTCACCTACGCCATGGCCCCAGTGGCCGCGCCCGCTGCCCCGTTGGTGGCTGCCGCGCCGGCTGATGCGGCTCCTGTGGCCGCTGCACCGGCCGGACCGGTGGGTCACACCGTCAAGTCGCCCATGGTCGGCACGTTCTACCGCGCGTCCAGCCCCGGTGCGAAACCCTTCGTGGAAATTGGTGACAGCATCAAGGAAGGCGAAACGATCTGCATCGTCGAGGCGATGAAGATCCTCAACGAGATCGAGGCCGACAAGAGCGGCACCGTCACCCAGATCCTGGTGGAGAACGGCCAGGCGGTGGAGTATGGCCAGCCGCTGTACGTGATCGAATAAGCGACCGAACGCCCATGTTCAAGAAAATCCTGATCGCCAACCGCGGCGAGATTGCCCTCCGGGTGCAACGCGCCTGCCGCGAAATGGGCATCAAGGCCGTCATGGTCTACTCCGAAGCCGACCGCGACGCCAAATACGTGAAGCTCGCGGACGAGGCCGTCTGCATTGGCCCGGCGCAGTCGGCGCAGAGCTACCTCAGCATGCCCGCCATCATCTCGGCCGCCGAAGTCACGGACGCCGAGGCGATTCACCCTGGCTACGGGTTCCTGTCCGAAAACGCCGACTTCGCCGAACGCGTGGAGCAAAGCGGCTTCACCTTCATCGGCCCCACGCCCGAGTCGATCCGCCTGATGGGCGACAAGGTTTCGGCCAAGCAGGCCATGATCCGTGCTGGCGTGCCCTGCGTGCCCGGCTCGGAAGGCGCTTTGCCGGTCGACCCGGTGGTGATCAAGCGCACCGCCAAGACGATCGGCTACCCGGTCATCATCAAGGCGGCGGGTGGTGGCGGTGGTCGCGGCATGCGTGTGGTGCACACCGAAGCGGCCCTGCTGCACGCGGTGCAGACCACCAAGGCCGAAGCCGGGGCTGCCTTTGGCAATCCCGAGGTGTACATGGAGAAGTTTCTCCAGAACCCGCGCCACATTGAGATCCAGATCATGGCCGACACGCACCGCAACGCGGTGTACCTCGGCGAGCGCGACTGCTCCATGCAGCGGCGCCACCAAAAGGTGATCGAAGAAGCGCCGGCGCCGGGCATTCCGCGCCGCCTGATCGAGAAGATCGGCGAGCGCTGCGCGGCGGCGTGCAAGAAGATCGGCTACCGCGGGGCGGGCACTTTCGAGTTCCTGTTCGAGAACGGCGAGTTCTATTTCATCGAGATGAACACCCGCGTGCAGGTGGAGCACCCGGTGACGGAGTGGATCACTGGTGTGGACATCGTGCGCACACAGATCGCGGTGGCCGCCGGCGAAAAGCTGCCGTTCACGCAGCGCCAGGTGCAGTTGCGCGGCCACGCCATCGAGTGCCGCATCAACGCGGAAGACGCCTACAAGTTCACGCCTTCGCCCGGCCGCATCACGACCTGGCACATGCCCGGTGGCCCGGGGGTGCGTGTGGACTCGCATGCCTACACCAACTACTTCGTGCCGCCCAACTACGACTCCATGATCGGAAAGCTGATCGTGCACGGCGACACGCGCGAGCAGGCCTTGGCCCGCATGCGCACGGCGCTGGCCGAGGCGGTGGTGGAGGGCATCAAGACCAACATCCCGCTGCACCGCGAGCTGATGGTGGACGCCAGCTTCGTGGCCGGTGGCACCAACATCCATTACCTGGAAGAGTGGCTCTCCCAACGTGAACGCTGATCTTGCCTCCCAGACCCAGCCGTCCGCTGGGTCTCTTTTTGAATTGGTCCTGCTGGTTCCCGAGGCCGGCGTCGAGCCGGTCAGTGATGCGCTGGTCGAGCTCGATGCCCTGAGCGTCTCGGTGGAAGACGCCGATGCGCTGACGCCGTCCGAGCAGGCCCTGTTTGGTGAGCCGGGCATGCCCGCGCCGAAGGCGGGCTGGAACCGCTCGCGTGTGGTGGCGCTGTTCCCCTCCGAAGCCGGTGCACGCGAAGCCGCGGCGCTGCTGGTGTTTCAGGATTTTTTTGAAGGCTGCGAGGTGCTGGGTGTGCAGGCCGTGGCCGAGCAGGACTGGGTGCGCCTGACCCAGTCCCAGTTCGATCCGGTGGAGATCACCCCCACGTTCTGGATCGTGCCCACCTGGCACGAACCGCCGGCCGCCGCGCGCGAGGTGATCCGGCTGGATCCGGGGCTGGCGTTTGGCACCGGGACCCATCCGACCACACGCATGTGCCTGCGCTGGACCGCCCAACACGGCGTCCAGGGCCAGCGTGTGCTGGACTACGGTTGTGGCTCGGGGATCCTGGCGATCGGCGCGGCCAAGTTCGGTGCGGCGGACATCGTGGCGGTCGACATCGACCCGGCCGCTGTGGAATCGACGCGACTCAACGCCAGCGCCAACCATGTGAGCCTGCAATCCGGCTTGCCCGATCAGGCCAAGGGGCAGTTCGACATCGTGCTGGCCAACATCCTGGCCACACCGCTCAAAGTGCTCGCACCGTTGCTGTGTGACCATGTGCGCGCCGGTGGTCGTTTGGTGATGGCGGGCATCCTGTCGCGCCAGGCCGACGAGCTGAAAGAGGCCTACGCGCCGTGGGTGTCCCTCTCGGTCAGCGACGAAGAGGACGGCTGGATCCTGATGACGGCCGAGAAGCCCTGAGCGGGTGGGCGGGCGCGGACCGCGCTGGGCCGCCTGCAATAATCGGCGCATGAGTTACACCACCCGCTGCCCGGCCTGCGGAACGATGTTCAAGGTCGTTCCCGACCAGCTCAAGATTTCCGACGGCTGGGTGCGTTGTGGTCATTGCGCCGATGTGTTCGACGCCACCTTGTACCTGGAGGGAGAGGCCACTCCGGTAACGGCATCGGCATCGGTGCCTGCTCCTCCGGTGTCCACGGTGCCCACACCTTCAGTGGTGCCTGACCCCGCTCCGATGGTGCAGCCGCACGCCTTGAACGAGGAGGGTGAGGGCGACTGGTTGCTGGAACCCAATCCCTGGCGCTCGGAGCCCGACCCGGCCGAGGCCTGGACGACGGCCGAGTTCAAGGCGCTGGAGGGGTTCCTTGACGGCCGCGTTGCGTCCGACACGAAGGCCATGCTCCCTGTGTCCGAGCCGGTGGACGCCCCGGATGATCCGTTGGCGCCAGTCTCTCCCGAGGGGCTGAAACTGTCGCCCGAGTTCGAGCATGAGCTCAAGCAGTTCGCCAGTGGTGCGTCCAAGGGCCAGGTGGTGTCCAACGAGCCCGACACCAGACCGTTGGCGGTGCCCGTTGCTGCCGTGAGTGAGACCGCTCCAGCGGCCATCCCGGTGCCCGCCACGTCGCCCCGGGTGGTGTCGGCGGAACCCTCGACCCCGGTGGCGCCCGAGCCCGGTTTTGTCCGTCAGGCGCGCCGCAAGGCCTTCTGGCGTTCGCCGTTGATGCGCACCCTGCTGGCGTCGGTGGCAGTGCTGCTGGCGGTGCTGCTGGCGATGCAATGGGCGGTCCAGGACCGCGACCGGCTCGCCGCCCAATACCCGGCTGCGGTGCCTTTGTTGACCAGCCTGTGCCGCCCGTTTGACTGCCAGGTGGGACCTGTGCGCCGCATCGAGTCGGTGGTCATCGACAGTTCCAATCTCGTGCGGCGCCTGGGCAATTTCTATTCTTTCGATCTGGTGCTCAAGAACAGCGCGCCAATGGCGGTGGCTGTGCCGGCATTGGAGTTGAGCCTGACCGACACGCGGGATGCGGTCATTTCGCGTCGGGTATTCTTGCCCGACGAATTGCCCGGTGCACCTGTGCTGCTGCCACCCCAGGGCTCTTTGTCCATGAGCCTGCGCTTGTCCATTGCCGACAGCGGTGTTTCGTCCATGACGGGCTACCGCGCGCTCGTCTTTTACCCCTGAACCTCATCCTCCTCCATGTCCATCCTCATTTGCGGCTCCCTGGCCTTCGACACCATCATGACGTTTGAGGGGCGCTTCGCCGAGCAGATCCTGCCGAGCCAGCTGCACATCCTCAACGTGTCGTTCCTGGTGCCCGGTTTGCGCCGCGAATACGGGGGGTGTGCGGGCAACATCGCCTACGGCCTGCGCCAACTCGGATCACCCGCCGTGCCGCTGGCCATGGTGGGCAACGATGCGCAGGACTATCTGAAGCGACTGCAAGGTCTCGGCGTGGACACGCGCTTCATCGGCACGACGTCGGACAACTACACCGCACAGGCCATGATCATGACCGACCGCGACAACAACCAGATCACCGCGTTTCACCCGGGCGCCATGTCCGATGCCCATGCGAATGTGGTCCCGACCGATGCCGGCGTCCGCCTTGCCATCGTGTCCCCCGATGGGCGCGACGCCATGCTCTCGCACGCTGAGCAACTGCACGCCGCGGGCATTCCGTTCGTGTTCGATCCGGGCCAGGGCCTGCCCATGTTCAACGGTGAAGAGTTGACGCATTTCATCGAGCTCGCGAGCTGGGTCACGGTCAACGACTACGAAGGTCAGATGCTGTGTGATCGCACCGGTTTGAGCTTTGAAGCCATTGCGGCACAGGTCAATGGCCTGATGGTGACCCTGGGTGCGCAAGGGTGCGAGGTCTGGGAGCAGGGCCGCAAGACCTTGGTGCCCGGCGTGACCGCGACCGAGGTCATCGATCCCACCGGGTGCGGAGACGCCTTCCGTGCCGCGTTGTTGCACGGCCTGGCTCAGGGCTGGGCGTTGGTGCGGTGCGCCGATCTGGGCAACCGCATCGGTGCCACCAAAATTGCCAGCCGCGGCGGGCAGAACTACCGCTTCAACAGCGTGGACTGACCCACGGGATCCTGGGCAAAAAAAAGCCCGACGCTTTCACGTCGGGCCAGGCGTCATCGCAAGGACGACTTCAGGGCTTGCTGGACGTTGGAAACGGCCAGGCAGCCTGAGGGTTCAGCTTGGTTTGAGCTGCGGGTGCCGCTGGGGCTGCCGGCTTCTTGGCCGGCTCAGCTTTTTTTGCTGGGGCTGCCTTTTTCACGGCGGCCTTTTTGGCAGGAGCGGCTTTCTTCGCAGGAGCAACCTTCTTAGCAGGTGCAGCCTTCTTGGCCGGAGCAGCCTTCTTAGCAGGTGCAGCCTTCTTGGCCGGTGCAGCCTTCTTCGCAGGTGCAGCCTTCTTGGCCGGTGCAGCCTTCTTCGCAGGTGCAGCCTTCTTGGCCGGAGCGGCCTTCTTCGCAGGTGCAGCCTTCTTCGCAGGCGCTGCCTTCTTGGCCGGAGCGGCCTTCTTCGCAGGTGCAGCCTTCTTCGCAGGTGCAGCGGCTTTCTTCACAGGTGCTGCCTTCTTAGGGGCGGCGGCCTTCTTTGCCGGAGCGGCCTTTTTGGCCGGGGCTTTTTTCGCAGTTGCCATTGTTTTCTCCTTGATCAAGTTGCAAAGAGCACTTCACACGAAGAGATTTCGTGGAAGTGATTCAAGGCCCTGAGGTCGTGTGGATGCATCCACTGTGGACCGCAAGACATTGAATCCTGTGACAAAACCCCGCACCGTGCGCCACAGCGCCGAAAGCAGGGTTTTGATGAATGGGGGTACATGAATGAACAAACGTCCGAAGACTTCAGTCCCAGGACAAGGCGCCGCCCGACTGGTACTCGATGACGCGGGTCTCGAAGAAATTGCGTTCCTTTTTGAGGTCGATCATCTCGCTCATCCAGGGGAACGGATTCTCCTCGTTCGGGAACATCGGTTCGAGACCGATCTGTGTGGCGCGCCGATTGGCGATGTAACGCAAGTAGCCCTTGAACATCGAGGCGTTCATACCGAGCACGCCACGTGGCATGGTGTCTTCTGCGTATCGGTATTCGAGTTCGACGGCCTTGACGAACAACGCCTTGATCTCGGCCTTGAACTCGGGCGTCCACAGCATCGGGTTCTCCATCTTGATCGCGTTGATCAGGTCGATGCCGAAGTTGCAGTGCATGGACTCGTCGCGCAGGATGTAC